>JAJYLT010000037.1 GCA_021787565.1 Acidobacteriota bacterium | reverse complement strand
ACGTTTGGATAACCAGAATTCAAACAACAGGGGAACGCGCCCGCCGCAACCTGGCCCACCTGCGTCAGGCTCCCGTTCGCTTCCACCTGCAGGATCGTCAGCCCGTCGTCCGCTACGTAGACGTAGTTCCCCCACACCTTCACGTCATGAATCGTCGAGGTATCGGTCCATTCGCTCAGCTTCACTGGGAGGCTGGGGTTACTCACGTCCACCACGTAGACATGGTTGTGCGAGGCGGTCGTGGCCGTGGTGGCCACCACGGCGAAGTTCGCGCCGCGGCGCGACACGCGGAAGGCGCTTCCACTGGCATCGAGAGGCAAGGTGCCATCGACTGCACTCGTATCATTCAGGTTGAAGAGGGTCAGGGTTCCCACCTGCGTGGTGCCGGCGACGACAGGAACAACGCCGCTCTTCGATGTCGTGTAAGTGACCCCCGACTGGATGTAGGTGGCCCGAAGTGTTAGCGAGCCGTTTGTCGTGGGCACGCCATCGAGACTGAAGGTGCCGCCGGCGCTGGTGGTGGCGGAGGGGGTGTAGCCGTCGATGCTGACGGTGGCCCCGGACACGCCGGTCCCCTGGGCGTCGACCACGGTTCCCACCACGGTGGTGCCGGGATCGTTCACGACCGTGACCGTGACGGGGTCGCTCGTTGTCGTGTCGCCCTTGTCCCCCACCGCGCGCGCCGTGAAGGCCAGCGTCGTGCCTACTGGATCGGTGACGGCGTAGTCGAAGGCGAAGGGCGGGGCAACCGGCGGCGTGTTGAAGGCATGCACCAGCGAGCCGTTGATGAAGAAATCCACCTCGCTCAGGGGGCCATCCGGATCGGACGCCGTTACTTCCAGATGGAGCCTGCCGCCCGCGATGGCCGAACCGCCAGCAGAAGGCGAGGTCACCGTCACGACCGGATCGTGGTTGTAGACGAGGTGGATGAGAACCGGTCCACCCTGGCCGACGTTGCCCGCCTGGTCCGAAGCCTTGACGACCACGTTGCGGTCCACGTTGGCCGTCAGGCCGCTAACGGGATAGGACGCTTGGTAGGGCGGCGAGGTGACCATCTGGTTCCAGATGAGCGATCCGGCCGTGTCCTCCAGGCGGAATTCCACCGACACCACCCCCACGTCGTCGGTGGCGGTGGCCTGCATGGTGATCGTGGAGCCGTTCATGAACTCGGCCCCCGCTTGAGGGGAACTCACCGTCACGACGGGCGCGCTCGTGTCGGCGTTCACGGTCAAGGTCTTGCTGTCGCTGGCGGTGTTGCCGGCCTTGTCGTAGGCAGTCGCCATGATCTGGACCGTTCCCGGCTGGTTTGGCGCCGTGTAAGTCACCTGGAAAGGCGCCGCGTGACTCGTTCCGATCAGCACCGAATCGGCGTAGAACTCCACCCGGTCGAGCCCGAGGTTGTCCGAGGCGGTGGCCGAGATCGTGACCACCCCGCCAGGAAGAACCGCGGACGCCGAAACGCTGGCGGCGACCGCCGGCGGGATCGTGTCCTGGGTCGTGAAGGTGCTCGTGAAGGGCAACATGACGTTGCCGGAGAGGTCCTTGAAGCCGGAGACGCTGACCGTGTAGATCGCGTTCAAGGCAAGGCCGGCCGTAGGCGAAAAGAGGATATTGTTCGATTCCGGCTGGCTCACCGTGCCCTGGACGGACGTCCCGTCCGAGGAAATCGTATAGATACCCTGGGCCACCGAGTTGGTGTCGATGTCCTCGCTGAACTGAACGAAGGGATAGGTCCCGGCCGGGACCTGTACCGCGCCGTCGGCGGGGAAGGTCGTCGTGACGCTGGGCGGTACGTTGTCGAGCGTTTGAAAGTGAACGGTGACCGCGGAAGCCATCGCATTGCCGCTGAGGTCGAGGACGCCCGGCCCCACGGTGAAGGAGTAGTGGGTGAGCGAGGCCAGAGGCTGGTCCGGCGTCAGGGTGACGGTCAGGCCGTCGGCGCTCACAGCCAGCGTGCTGCTCACCTCCTGGCCGGAGTCGGCGTTCGTGAGCTTGACCGTGGAGTGGGTAACCGACGCAGGATCGATGGCTTCGTTGAAGATGGCCGTGGGCGCGACGTTCACGGCCACGCCGACCGCACCGTCCGCGGGTGCTTCGGAGGTGACAACGGGGACGGCTGTGTTAAGAGTGATCGCCCCCAGATCGAGGTTCTGGCCATCGCTGCTCAGTGTTCCTCCAGACCGCGCATGGCCTCCGGTGGGGGCGGTGATGAAGACGGTGAAGGTGCCCATGGGTAGTACGGGGAAACGGAAACTGCCTGCCGTATCGGTCCCGGCATACCAGGTGCTCGGCGGGCTGGTAAACGTGAGTTGTACCTGGGCGCCTGAGACCGCCGCTCCCTGTCCGTCCACGACTTTCCCGCTCACCGATCCCGAGGCGCTCAGCGCGATGTCCAGAGCAAGCGTCCCGCCATCGCTCGAAAGATCCCCCTGCGCCGTACCCCGGCGCGTGTCTCCTGAACCCACGGGTGCCACGGCCGTGACGGTGATATGCCCCACATGTTGGCTCTGGAATTCGTAGCTTCCGTCGGCGGGGGTTCCGATTGGACCGGCCGAGTCGGTACCGCTGTAGTCGTTTTGGTCGGACAGTCTCACGCTGAACCCTTCGACGGGGTTGCCGCTGGCATCCTTCACGGCCCCCTGGACGGTACCGAGACCGACAAAACGAACCGGCGCTTGAACCACCTCACCGTCGGTCGTGACGCCGATGTGCACCTTCCCGCCGTCCAGGCTCAGGGGATCGGCGGCCATGACGTCGTACGAGCCCAGCGTCACGCCGGTGAAGGAGAAGGCGCCGTTTGCATCGGCGGCCTGCTGGTGACTCCGGTCGAGCGTTACGACCGCTCCCGGCACCGGCGTCGCTCCGTCGGAGCGGGTCACCGTGCCCGTCACCGACCTGAACGCGGGCATGATGAGATCGAGGACAAAATCCTGGCCTTCCGTGGTGATCGCGCCCTGACCGCTGGCCCTGGCACCGTTCGTGGGGTCCACGGCGCTGACATTGTATGTCCCTTGGGGAAGTCCGGGGAACGCGTACTGGCCCTGGGCGTCCCCCGTGGTTGAGATCATGCCGGACACCCCGGGGATCACCGTCGAGACCTGCGGATTCGCAATGGTCTGGCTCTGCGCATGGTTCCAGACGGTCCCCTGGATGGTCCCGATCGCCGCCAGGACCAGGTTTACGGTGGCCACCTGGTTGGGGGTGCTCAGCTCGCCCGAACCCGTGGCGCTCCGGCCCGTCCTTACGTCCAGAGCGTCCAGTCTGAAGGGCTGCTGGACCGGCACGTAGGTGAAGCTGAAGGCGCCCGAGGAGTCGGTGACGGAGAAGCCCATCACCTGCGTCGAGTCGGCCTGCGTCGAGAGGACTACCTGGACGCCCGATACCGGCGTGGACCCGTCCGGCATGGTCAGCGTGCCCGTGACCGTACCGTAGCTGCTCAGGGCCACGTTCACCTGGGCCGTCTGGTCCTTGACAACCGTGACGCTCGACCGCCCGGCCAGCGGGAAAGGATGGTAGGGATCGACCACCTGCACTCCGTAGGTCCCCTCCTCGATGTCATCGAAGCTGAACTGCCCCAGGAGGTCGGTGGTGATCTGGTGATCCGAGAGCGGGGCGGAGCCGTTCAGCGTGACCCGCGCGTTCACGGCCGGAATGACTTGTCCTTGAGCATCCAGCTCGGTCGCGATACCCACGACACGGCCCGTTCCGAGAAGCCTCACGTCCAGGTTGAGAGGGACCGTGCTGCTCGACAGGAGGCCTTGGGCATAGCCCTGCTTGCCCGTGGCCGTGTCCTGGACCACGACTTTGACGTACCCCTGGGAGACGAGGTCGAAATCATAGTGGCCGGTCGCGTCCGCCGCGATGGAACGGTCTGGCAGACCCTGTATCTGCAAGGTCACGAGTGCATAAGGAACCGGCGTAAGCCCGTCGGGTTCATAGACCATGCCCATGACCTCGCCGGTCGGCTGCAGGTAGACGGTCACGTCGGTGGTCACGCCCGCTCGGACCCGCCCGCCGAGACTCCCGGCGCCGTTGAGACCGTTGGTGGCCGTCACATGAAAGCCGGCTCCGATCAAATGGCTGAAGAGGGCCTCGCCGGTCGTCGCGTCGCTGTACTGGGATTCGACCTCGGTGCCCAGCGAGTAATCGGAATTGAACTTGGCCTTGAACATGTTCACCAGCGCGGCGACGGGCTGGTCGGGTTGGCCGTTCTCACCTTTGATCAGCACGTGCACGCGGACATCGCCGCGCCCGTACATCTGGATG
The DNA here is from genome assembly GCA_021787565.1 of Acidobacteriota bacterium. Taxonomy (GTDB): domain Bacteria; phylum Acidobacteriota; class UBA4820; order UBA4820; family DSQY01; genus DTPS01. Next base: position 29,847 of record JAJYLT010000037.1, on the reverse strand, counting down.
TTGGCCGTAACGCTCTGACCGTCGAAGGTGATCTGAGCGCTCCCCTTGCCCAGATCGAGCGGCGGGTCGTCTCCTCCGAGGCCGATTCCCGCAATGAGACCGTATCCGCCCGCCGGAACGTTCGTGAAGACATACTGACCGTTGGCGTCGGTCAACGTGCTCTGATCGCCCAGGAGGACGGTCACGCCCGTGTTGGCGTGGACGGGGTTGCCGTTCGAGTCGTACTGATAGACCGTACCCGTGATGGTGCCCAGCGCTGAAAGGTACAGGTCGGCACCCACGCTCTGGCCGTTGAAGGCGATCGAGGTCTGGCTCGTGGCAACGCGCCGCGTCGTGGGGTCGTAGCCCGTAACGAACCAGTTTCCGAGAGGCACGCTGGGCAGCGTGTAGGTCCCTGAGGAATCGGTCACAACGGGGCCGATTTCGCCGCTCGTACCACTCGTAGCGTACACGGTCGCGCCCGCGACGGCCGAACCGTTCGGGAGGTAGACGTGGCCCGTGATCGTACCCGTTCCGCCTTCGGGCTGGTCGGGCAGCACGATCACGCCGGCGTCCGTCGTCTGCCCGCCGACCACCGTGACCTGCTGTGAGTACCTCTTTATGAAAGTAACCGGCTCGTAGATCGTCAGCGTATACGCGCCTGGGACCAGCCCCCCGGCCAGGAACGATCCGTCCAGCCCGCAGAAGAGGGACGTCGTGACGGGCCCCGACAATCCGGCCACGTAGCCGGAGGCGGGATCGCTGGAACTCAGGTGGACGATTCCTTGAACTGACCCGACCGGGAGGGTCCCCAAGGTCAAGTTCACGGTCGCCACGTCACCCGCGTGGCCGATCCGGCACGTGCCCGAGGCGAACCCCTGGCCGCCGACGGCCTCGATGCTGATCGTCCCAACAGGCAGCTTGTCGATTTCATAGAGGCCGTTGTAGTCGGTTTGGGCCTGGCCGCTCTCGCCCGTCGTGAGCTCCGTGGCTTGAACCGTCGCTCCCACCGCCGGCGTCCCGTTCGGCATGAGGACCTGGCCTCGCACGCTCCCGCGGGCCCGCATGAACAGGGAAAGGACGAGGTCTTGACGGTCGAAGGTCACCATGGCCGTGACCTTGGCCATATGGCCGTTGGTCGGGTCAGTCGCTTCAACGCTGAATGGCGTTCCCCGCGCCCGGACGTAGTCCAGGAAGAACTGCCCGTTCCCGTCGGTCGTCGTCTGGGCCGTGCGGTGCTCGACCAACACCCCGCTAATCGTGTCTGGGTCATTCTCCCACAGGTTCACCTCCGCGTTCGCGAGCGGAAGCCCGTCATCTCCGTAGACCGTGCCGTGCACCGTCCCCGACGGACCCGTGAGAAAAGTGACCACGGGAAGTGTCTGGGAGGCCGGCATGGGCGTGAGGTCGCCCTCCCCTTCCACGCCCTGCACCGTGACCGTGTTGGACACGAGGGGCGAAACCGCCGAAAGAGCGCGGAGGACGACAACCCTTCCGTCCGGCTGAAGATACACACCCACGAGCTGTCGGGTGTCCATGGCGTAGTTCGCCAGCGTTTCCGCGGACGTTTTGTCGACGGGGCGGCTGAAGAGCACCGAAACAGCCCGGCCGGTCTGGTCGGCCAGGAGGTCCTGGATGGCGCCCAGGGCAACCGGCGGCTGAAGGACGACGGGGGACGAGGAGCTGGGGGCGACGGTCGTGAACGTGCCCGTGCCCGTCGGGTCGTTCTGGAGAACCAACGACGATGAATTGGGCTGGAAAACCACCTTGGCCTGAGATCCCGCATGAACTTCGATCCCCTGGAACGTAACCAGCGTAGGGCCTCCGGTCAGGGGTGCGAAGACGGACAAATCGACGGTCCCGTCCCCCTGGCCCTCGATGTGGAGGGTAAAGGATTCATCCCCAGCCAGTTTCCCGACCGCGAGAAGACGGCCCGCCCCGAAGGGATAGCTCTCGCCCCACGGTACGTCCCGAACCACACCCGAAGTCTCGGAGTCCCCGAGGCGTCTGCCCTGTCCGCCCTCCAGCCAGAACTTCGGAGCCACGGCGGCTGCCGTGGGATCGAGAGCGGCAGAAAAGTTCGGATTCATGTACCGGGTCGCCTGCGCGAAGGCGGAATGGGCCGCGAGCACCTTCTGGCCCGCCGTCACGAGGTGGCCGCCGATGACCTGAGCCAGGACCTCCCCCTTGGAAGGACCCGACGTGTCGTCCGGCAATCGTCTCAGGCCGTCGAAACCCTGATCGGCCGTCTCGTTGCCCAGCCAGCGAAGGGCCAGTTCGCTCACCGCGCTCGCAACCGAATACTGCGGCGACTGGTTGACCTTCAAGAAGTGGGCGATTTCTGACAATTCGGCGGCTCGTAGCCGAACCTGTCCTTCCGAGACGGGCACGAGATTGGCGGGCCTCTCGCTCGGCGGCGCCGTCGCCAGGCTCCAGCCCAAGCCCAAGAAGTCCAAGGAGGCGTTGACGAGATCAGCCGGGATCTGCTCGTTCACGACGTCCGGAAGAACCAGCGTGTCCGGAGACAACGGGATACCGGCATCCCCGACTCCCGTAAAGAGCTGGATCGTCCCGCTCGTGCCGCCCGTTCCCGAAACCGACGTCGTGGTGACTTCGCCCGTCTTGAAGGCTACGAGCTGGAAGCTCGCCGTCGCGCTGTCGCCGGCATGGAGCGTGCCAAGAGAAATGGTCGAAGGCTGGCCACTTAGGAGGGCCGCACCCGAGATTTGGCTTGACGGGAGGGCCAGACTCACGTCGTTCGCGTCCACCGTGGAGGTGTTCGAGACCGTGACCTTCAAGGTGTACTGCTCGTTCTGGCGAACAACGGAGGGGTGGGCAAAGGTCACGTGGAAGGTTGGATCCCGCACGACAACGACGCCCGAGGCATGCCCCGATACAGGAATCGGCGTCCCCGTCGGCAGCCCCGAGAGCGTCCCGTGAAAATCGATCGTCACGGTGTAGGTCCCCGCCAGGGGCGTCGTCACGTCGAACTCCCCCTGACCCTGCATCCCGGCGGTCAGGACTGGGATGTCGTCACCCGTTCCAAGCTGACCGTCCGGCCCCGGGTTCATGACCGGCACTGCCCCGCCGGCCATCGGAGGGTTCGTACTCTTCAGGACGAACTGACTGCCATTCGGGAACTGGATCGTCGCCGTCATCTGGTCGAGTTTGAGAACGCTCCCCTGGGGCGCGCCGTTCTGCAGCAGGATAGCCACTACGAAGAACTGGTTCAGAAAAGTGATGCGGTTCGGGAAGACGAGCAGGCCCGACAGGTTCAAGCCGGGGATATCCAGGTCGAAATCCAGGTTTTCGGGCTTGAGGACGATGGGCTCTAGGTCGATATTGCCAAGCTCGTCGGGCAGGTTGCCCGGACCGGAGGGCAGAACGTTGGGCAGGGGAGGCGGGCCGGGCACCTGGAGCTTGCTCAGAACGATGGGTGGCCTTGTGGGATCGGTTGCGGAGAAGAGAACCGGGAAGTCGAGGTTGACGTTGCCGGAGGTGAGCCCCAAGCCCACCGTAAATCGGTAGGCCTTGTAATCGCTGGCGTTGAGGACGATCCCGCTCTCTTGAATCTCCTCATCGGTCATGGGCCGGGAGGTCACTTGGCTGATCACGACGTTGGTGGCGTCGATCTGCACCTGCGATGGCTGCGCCAGGGCGAGCTGCGTGGCCCCGTCCATGAGACGGATGTTCTGAATATAGTAGGTGCCCGCGACCGGCAGCGGCGGGATCTGCAAGGGCTGGTTCGGAACGCAGACGAGCTCCTGCGGACTGTTATAAGCCGGACCCGTCAACTCACCGAGGATCGTATATCCCTCGGGCGGTGTCCCCTGCCCGCTCCCGTAATGGGTGTTCACAACCGTTCCGGTGTTCAACGGAACGGCCTGGTAGGCTGGATCCACCGTGACGCTCGCTCCGCTGATCAGAACTTGCCCGGAGACCCACTCGGCGGGGGGCTGTTGCGCTCCGGCTCCCACGGTGACGCTGATAGACAGGAATGTGAAGACACCTATGCACCACCCGATCGAGGTCCATCGGGCGGCCATTTCAAAGGCGCGTCTCCGACAACGTGCGCGGACAAAGAAGTCAACGTTCGAATCGGGTTCCATTCGACGCGCCGAAATGAGTTCAGACATCACTCCCCCCATGAGCGCACCCGGTTGAGGGCGAAGCGGTAAGGCTCAAGAGTGTTGGACAGAAAGAGTGTGCGCCGGTAACATCACGTCCCGGCCAGTCCTAAGCCACACCGCAGTCTTTGGATTTGCTAGCTTGGAATCACCGCCCCACGAAGCTCCCCCTCCGCGAAACACGGCTGCCGCGCAGACAGCCGTCCCATTTTGCTCCCTTTCCCTCAATGAAACAGATCTCGATGTCACTCGCCCGATGCGGATACGGTTTACTGTATCACCATGGCCCCATATTGTCAAATACCGTACACAACCCAAATTCCGCGATGGAATCGCACTCGTAGGAGCGCCGCCCCCGGCGCGACGGACCGTACGCGGGCACCGCATCCTGGTCGCAGGGCCACCCGGTTCGCGGCGAGGCGCCGCTCCTACGCAGGCGTTGAGCCGCTATCGCGGAATTGGGGGCACAACGTTCTCATCTTGAACCCCAGGACCCTCGCCTCGGCCTTCACCCTGGGCATGGCCTCCATGGCGGCCCACGCCCAGAGCGACCCGCTCCAGACCACGGCCCAGAAGGTGATCGATGAGTTCAACACGCTCGCCGGGGGGATGGGACCCGGGCGGCGCGGGGCTGGGGGGAGCCGCTATACAGAGCGGCATAAGTGAAGGCGCATAAGGTGGTGGGGCTTGGGGAGTATGCCGCTCTGTATTCGCGGGGAAGGCCCCACCCCTTGCGAGTGCGGCCCTGCGGGCAGCGCAAGGGCTGAGCCCTCCCCGCGGGCCCTACCGGGAGAGGCGCAGCGGCGCCTCCCCCGGACCCCCACCCGCATACAGCGCGCCGGACTTCCGTCGCGCTGTATAGTCGAGGAACCTACTGTGCGTGGTGGGCCATGACCACGAGAAGGAGGGCGTCGTTGGTGCCCTGGATGCCGGTGGTGCCGACAACGGCCACCTGCTTGTCGCCGAATTCCACGTCCGTATTGAGCCCGCACGTGGAGACGGAGGCGCTCTTCTGGTCCCGCAGGCTCACGGCGGCCTTCAGGGAGAGCCCTCGCAGCCTTATGCGGCCCGACCCCTGCGATCCGATGCGGTCGGCGCTGGCGAAGGACAGGATGTAGGGAATCTGCTCCATGTCCGCGGCCAGGGGCGGGATGTTGCCGGTCACCTGGGCGCCCCTCCCCTCCTGCACGCGGATGGTGGACGTGTCCAGCAGGCGGAAGCCCTGGAGGGAGGCCAGCTTCTTCATCTGGTTCACGGCCGCCTGGAGGTCCGCCGGAATCGGGCCCGAGTCCGCGGGGTGCTTGGACGCGCTCAAGAGGTAGAAGGTCAGGTTGAGATCGGGAGTCGGTTGAGGGGGGACATCCAACCGGCGGACCGCTTCCCTGCAGGCCTCGACCAGCACGGTGGGCCCGCTCACCGCGATGACCTTGAGCTTCTCGTTGGGCTGCACGGAGCCGCCAATCTGCTGCCTAAAGCCGTCCAGGACCTTGGCGACGTCCATCACATCGACGTATTTGATGGAGAAGAGAGCGGTCGCATTGATGTTTTCTCGGGCCGTCTTGGGAGAAGCTGCCTCGTGGTCCTCCTGCGCTGCCACGCGAGTCAGGCTCGGCGCCGCCATCAGAAGGACACAGCCGAGAAGAACGTGCGGGAACAGGGTGCGCAATCGCATGAATCACCTCCTCAGTTGTTGAACTGCCAATACACGATCACGGTCGGGTCATCGGTCTGCAGCCGGATGACCAGGGCTTCCTTCTTTCTTGGGGGGCCATGGCTCGGGGGACGGTTTTGGGCAAGGGTGAGAGGACGCGGCGCGGGCCGCTCGATCGCTGGCCGAGAAGCGGAGGTCTCCCGCTGAGTGCCGGGCGCCGCGCGCGGAGGTTCTGCCGTCGGGCCCGGAGCGGGTGACGAACGGGCAACACGAGAGGGCGAGGGCCTTTCGGCCCGGCCCGGGGACGAGGGCTCGCGCGTCAGCAGCCAAGCCGTCCCCGCCACGAGCGCCAGAATCAGGCAGGCGGCCAGGGCTGTGAGGACGGCCGCTCGGGCGCGGGACTGACTGCGGATGGGACGGCCCGCCTGCGGAGGAGAGAGGAGATGCCCGGCCACTTGCCGGTGGAAGCGTTCCTCCCACTCGGCGGGCAGCGCGACGCCCCCCAGCGCCTTCAAGGCGGAGGCGTTGCGCCTGAGAGCCCGTTCCGAAGCCCTGCACCGGGGGCATCGGGCGAGGTGCGCGCGGATCCCCTCGCAGGCCGCCTCGTCCAGCTCGCCGGCCACGTATCGCGCGAGATCTTCTTCTCTGCCGCGGCAGGTCATCGTTCCTGCTCCAGAATCCTCTTCAGATGGACGCGCGCACGGCTCGCCTGGGAGCGGACCGTGGTTTCCGAGGAGCCCAGGATGCGGGCCACCTCCTGGGTCTCCAGCCCCTCCACATCCCGCAGGACGAGGACCGCGCGCTCCTTCGCCGGCAACTGTTTCAGTCCGCGTACCGCGCGGTCGATTTCCTCCGAAAGGGCGACGCGCTCCTCCAGGAGGAGGGAGGCCGGGTCCGCGAACCGGCCCGCGGTCTCGTCCTCCTCTTGAAAAGGAAGCCACGCCCATCGCCGGCGGCGCCTCTCCATGTCCAGGCAGACGTTCACCGTGGTCCGGTAGAACCAGCCCGTCAGGCTTCGCTCCCTGTCCAGGCTGGGGAGGTATTTGACGAGCCTCATGAACACCTCCTGGGCCGCATCGCGCGCATCGTCCGGGTCGAACAGCATCTTCCAGGAGACGTGGAGCACCTTGCTCTCGTGGGCCGCGATGATCTCTTCGAGCGCGCCCCGGTCTCCTTCCTGTGCCCTGCGGATCAACTCTGGCCATTCGGCCTGGCGCTGTGGCACAGGTTCGTCCATGTGCTGCTCTCCGGGTCGGGCCGGCTCTGTGCCGGCAAGACCATCCGTCACGCTCAGGAGCGACCGCCCGGCCCCCCTATCCCTATATTACCGGCGAGACGCGCGAAACGTTGAGAGGGACCTCGTGTTGGCCGCGAGGCTGCCAATACATTAGACGGCCATCCGAGGCCAGTCCTTCGTAAGCCGCGACAGGCGAGGGCGCCTGTCTCTCCCGAAGAGGGAGAGATGTCCTTCGAAGCATCGCGATCGGGCGATCGCTCCCACAACGGTGGGTTGATCCCAAATACCGTGGAGCCAGGCATGTGCGGCTGGATTCCCGCGCCGGCTGCCGTCCCGGGGCGGAAATGACGACGGGGGCCGCGGGTCGGCCTTCCCTTTTCCCGGCCTCCCGTCTTCCGGTCGCACTCAGCCGGTGGATGGGGGCATACGGCGGGTCGCGCTCCGTAGAGCGCTCCTACGCGGGCAAAGAGGTGAACCGGCAAAAGGGTGAACGGATGAAGAAGGGCCATTCAACGAGCCGCCTTCGAAGGCCTCCCTCGCCCTCATCACCTCATCACCTACTCACCCTTCTTCCTCCGTGCCCCCCGTGGTCTCCGTGGTGAGCTCTTTCCCTTCCCTGTCCCCCCGCCGCCTTCGAAGGCCCCCCCGCGCCCTCATCACCTACTCACCTCATCACCTACTCACCCTTCTTCCTCCGTGCCCCCCGTGGTCTCCGTGGTGAGCTCTTTCCCTTTCCCCGTCCCCCCGCCGCCTTCGAAGGCCGCCCCTCGCCCTCATCACCTACTCACCTACTCACCCTCCTACGGGTTCATCTCATACGCGTCCCTGGGGGCGTAGACCTCGGCCCAGACGCGCTGGAAGCGGGCCTCGTCGTGGGCGGGCCGCCACTTGGAGAGGCCCTCGGATGACGCCCCGGCCGAGGGACGACGGCTGTGGGTGATTCCCGCTCCCCCGATCACGAGCTTCCCCGTGCAATCGCCCGTTGAGCGTACGTCCTTTTCGCTGTATCTTGTCCCTAGAGCCTTTCTATTTCGGGGCCAGAGGAGGGTGCCATGCGTCGGATCGGGGTGGTGGTGTTGGCGTTGATGTTGCTCGGAGGATTGGTCTACGCGAAGGAGCTGCAAGGGGTCACCATGCCGGACCAGGTGACCGTGGGCCCGTCCACGCTCGCGCTGAACGGCATGGGGGTCCGCATCAAGAAGGTCGCCTTCATCGGGATCAAGGTCTACGTGGCGGGCCTCTACCTGCCCGCCCGCTCCTCGAACCCGGAGGCCATTCTCAAGGCCGACGAGCCGAAACAGATCGTGATGCACTTTCTGTACAAGGACGTGGGCAAGGACAAACTGGTGGAGGGCTGGACCGAGGGCTTCCAGAAGAACTCGCCCGGCGAGATGGCGGCGCTCAAGGCGCGCCTGGACACCTTCAACGGGTACTGGTCCGACATGAAGACGGGAGACGTGGCCGTGCTGACCTACGTGCCCGGGACGGGGACGAAGGTGGAGATCAAGGGCCAGGAGATGGGCGTGATCGAAGGCGCCGACTTCGCCCGCGCCCTCTTCGCCATCTGGCTGGGCCCCAACCCGCCCAACAAGGAGATCAAGGAGGGGCTGCTGGGCAAGTGAGCCTCGACCGGTGATTCGGCAGAACCCAGGCGGGAGGGCGGCCCGGTAGGCCTCCTCCCGCTTTCGTTTTTCCGGGGTCACCCCTTCTGCTCTTGTGACAGCTCGGCGCTCGTCCTCAGCACCCTCGGCGGCAGGCATTCGACGACAACCGGCTCGTCCGTGGCGGGATGGGTGTAGCAGAGCCTCTTCGCGTGCAGGCGGTAGCCCACGTCGCCGGGAAGGGCGCTGCCCCCGTCGCGCAGGCCTCCTCCCGGGGCATAGAGGGGATCTCCCGCCAGGGGATGGCCGCAGGCCGCCATGTGGATCCGGATCTGGTGCGGGCGGCCCGTCTCGATCCGGACCTCCACCAGACTCGCGGCGCCCCTGCGTTCCAGCACCCGCACCTCGCTCCTGGCGGCCTTGCCCGGCGCGCAGACCGCGTGCACCCACGTGAGCCTCGGGTGGGGCACCGGCCCGATGGGACACGTCACGGCGAAGGCGTCGCGCGCCGGTTCACCCTCCACAAGCGCCCGGTAGATCTTGAGGATGCGGTGCTCTCGCCAGGCCTTCGCCACCGCCCCGGCCGCCTCGCTGCTCCTGGCCAGCAGCACCACGCCCGAGGTCCCGCGCCCCAGCCGGTGCAGCGGCGAGGCTTCCGGGTAGCGCCGGCGCACCAGCGCCAGGAGCGTGTTCTGCAGGAATCCCCCTCCCGGGAGCGTGGGCAGGCCCGAGGGCTTGGCCACCGCCACCAGGTGCGAATCCTCAGCCAGCACCGCGTAGGTCAGGGGCGCCGGCGGCTCCGTCCACGGCGGCCGCATCCATGCCACCACCTGCCCCGGCCGCAGCAGGTCATCGGCCCGCGCCCGGGCGCCGTCCACCCGCACCGCTCCCCCTTCGATGCGCTCCCGCCACTGGGCTTCGGACGAATGGCCGAAGCGGGAGGAGAGGTGTGCCAGCAGCGCACGGCCCGCGAACGCTCCCCCGATCCTCTCGGAGTAGGTGTAGCCCTCGTTCACCGTCCCTCCGGGCAGGAACGCCGCTCGCTCCCGCGAGGCAGCCCCGCGCCTCCCCGGCGCATCACCGCCTCGCTTCCGCCTCCCCCGCCCTTCGGTCCGGCGGCCCTCAGCTCTCCCCCTCCAGCACCGTCCTGGCGGCTTCGAGCTCCTTCTTGCGGGCCCCGTCCACCTTGGGGAAGGCGAGCTTGAGCGACTCCAGCGTCTCCACCACGGCCGCCGCCACCGCCAGGCGGCTGAACCACTTGTGGTCGGCCGGCACGACGTACCAGGGAGCCTCCTCGGAACTCGTGTAGCGGATCATCTGCTCGTACGCCTCCGCGTAGTCGTCCCAGCGCGCGCGCTCCTTGGCGTCGGCGCTGGAGAACTTCCAGTTCTTCTCGGGCTCCTCCAGCCGTTCCAGGAAGCGCCGTTTCTGCTCCTCCTTCGACAGATGCAGGAAGAACTTCCGGATGGCCACCCCGTTGCGGCTCAGGTAGTGCTCGAAGGCGTTGATGTCCTCGTAGCGGTGCTTCCAGATGTCCTTGGTGACCAGGGCGGGCGGAAGCCTCTGGCTCGCCAGGATGGGCGGGTGGACCCGCACCACCAGCACCTCCTCGTAGTAGGAGCGGTTGAAGATGCCGATGCGCCCGCGCTCCGGCAGGCGCGTGCTGGCACGCCACAGGTAGTCGTGGTCCAGCTCCTCGGCGGAGGGGGCTTTGAACGAGTGGACCTGGCAGCCCTGGGGGTTCACGCCCGACATGACGTGCTTGATGGCGCCGTCCTTGCCCGCCGCGTCCATGGCCTGAAAGACGAGAAGCACCGCCCAGCGGTCCTGGGCGTAGAGCTTCTCCTGCTGGTCCACCATCCGGGCGATGCCCTCGGCGAGCAGCTTCTCCGCGCGCTTCTTGGACTCGAGCCCCAGGGTCTCGCCCGGGTCCACGCTCTTGAGGCGAAACCCCTTGCCGTCCGTCACCCGGAAGGGCTTCGCGTAGCGGAACAGGTCATCGCTCATCGGCACCTCCACGCTCGTCTTCACGGAGCTTCACGCGGCGCGCCGACCGGGGCGCGCCTCTCGGCCACCGCCATTGTGCCACAGGCCCATCTGTGCACCCAGAGCGGCCTCGGGCTGGTTCCGCACGGCGGTCCGCCTTAACAGCCCACTCTATCGCTTTCTCTTCGTTCTGGGGGAAGGCGGGTCCGCGATGACCGCGACGGGCTGCACCTCCGACCCCTCCCACGCCGGCTGTACCTCCTTGCCCTCGCGCATGAGGCGGGCCACCACGCTGTGGTGCCGGCCATAGCCAACGTAGATCAGCAGACCCACGACGAGCCAGATGATGAGCCGCCACCAGTTCTCCACGGGCAGCGAGAACATGAGCATCAGGCAGAGCAGGATGCCGAGGATCGGCGTGGCCAGCCCCAGGGGCGCCCGGAAGGGCCTGGGAGTCTCGGGGTGCCGGATGCGCATGATGAGCACCGCCCCGCACACGATCACGAAGGCCAGGAGCGTGCCGATGTTGGTGAGCTCCGCGAGGATGCGCAGGGGCAGGAGGGCGGCCGCCGTGGCCACCACGCAGCCGGTGAGGATGGTGGACTTCCACGGGGTCCGGAAACGGGGGTGCACGGCCCCGAAGAAGCTCTCGGGCAGCAGGCCGTCCCGCGCCATGGCCAGCAATACGCGCGGCTGGCTCAGCATCATCACGAGGAGCACCGAGGTGATCCCCGCCAGGGCCCCCAGCGAGACCACGAACTGGGCCCACGGCAACCCCACCTGGCGAAAGGCGTCGGAGATGGGGGCGTCGATGTTGATCTTGTTGTAGGGCACCATGCCCGTGAGCACGGCCGAGACGGCGATGTACAGGACGGTGCAGAGGACGAGCGAGGTGATGATCCCGACGGGCACGTCCCTCTGCGGGTTCTTCGCCTCCTCGGCGTGCGTGGAGAGCGAGTCGAAGCCGATGTAGGCGAAGAAGATGATGGCGGCCCCCGCGAGCATCCCGAGCGGGTTGCCTCCCGCGTCCGTCTTGCCCAGCAGCGTTTCGCCGAAGAAGCTCAGCCCCGAGTAGCCGTAGGGAGCGAAGGGGTGCCAGTTGGCCGGATTGATGTAGAAGGAGCCCAGGACGATCACCAGCAGGACGATGGCCAGCTTGAGGATCACGATCCCCGTGTTCAACCCCGCGCTCTCCCGGATCCCCTTGACCAGGACCGCCGTCACCACCAGCGCGATCAGCACCGCGGGCAGGTCCACGAAGGCCCCCGTCGTGAAGAAGTGGCCCGTGGCGGGGTTGTAGTCGAAGGGCGCGAAGCCCCAGGCGTGGGGAACGCGGATGCCCAGGATGCTCAGGAAGTCCTGGAAGTAGTGGGACCAGCCGTGGGCCACGGTGGCCGAGGTGACCGTGTACTCTAGCACGAGGTCCCACCCGATGATCCACGCCATCAGCTCGCCCAGCGTGGTGTAGGCATAGGTGTAGGCGGAGCCGGCCACGGGGGCCATGGAGGCGAATTCGGCGTAGCACAGGGCCGCGAAGATGCACGCGATGCCCGAGACCACGAAGGAGAGGATGATCGCGGGGCCCGCCTTGTCGTGCGCGGCCTGGCCGGTGAGCACGAAGATCCCGGTGCCGATGATCGCGCCCACGCCCAGGCTGCTGAGCTGGACGGGGCCGAGGACCCGGCGCAGCCGGTTCTCCCCCTTCATCTCCTCGTGGATCAGGCTCAACGGCTTGGTGGTCCAGATCTGACGACCCATGCGTCGTCTCCTTTCTCAAGGCCGGCACTCCGGTTGAGGCGCATTCTATCCGAGCTTGGTTCCGGCGAGAAGAGACCCCGTCGCGCGGGGAGACGGGGTTACCACGAAGACTCTGAGGCACGGGGAGATTGGGAGATTAGGCTATTGGGCGATTGAGCGATTAAGCGATTGGGCTATTAGGCGATTAGGCGATTAAGCGATTGGGCGATTGGGCGATTGAGCGATTGGGCGATTGGGCGATTGGGCGATTAGGCTACTGGCCTGGAAATCCTATCCTTGCTTAATCGCTTCTCCCTCAATCGCTTAATCGCTTCTCGCTTAATCGCTTCTAGCCTAATCGCTTCTCGCCAAATCGCAGGCAAGCGCCCATCCTCATCGCGCCTCACATCTCCCCTTTCATCTCGCGTCTCGCTTCCCCCCAAATTCCGCGATGGAATTGCACTCGTAGGAGCGCCGCCCCCGGCGCGACGGACTGTACGCGGGCACCGCATCCTGGTCGCAGGGTCACCCGGTTCGCGGCGAGGCGCCGCTCCTACGCAGGCGTTGAGCCGCTATCGCGGAATTGGGGTTCCCCGGCTCCATTGAAGCCTCCCCGCGCGCCGGGGTATCCTCGGACGAGACCGGGAGGCGGACCTTGACCCAGGCGGTGCTGGCGATCGATCAGGGCACGACGGGGAGCACGGCCCTGGTCTTCTCCCACGAGGGGACCATCCTGGGGCGCGCCTACGCGGAGATCGCGAACCGCTTCCCGCGCCCCGGCTGGGTGGAGCAGGACGCCGAGGAGATCTGGGACACGAGCCGCCGCGTGATGGTGCAGGCCGTGCGGGCCGCCGGGCTGGCGCCGTCCGAGCTGAGGGCCATCGGCATCACCAACCAGCGCGAGACCACCGTCCTGTGGGACCGCCGCTCGGGCCAGCCGGTCCACCCCGCCGTGGTCTGGCAGAGCCGCCAGAACGCCCCCGTCTGCGACCGCCTGCGCGCGGAGGGCCACGAGCCCGAGGTGCGCCGCAAGACCGGCCTCCTGCTCGACGCCTACTTCTCGGGAACCAAGATCCGCTGGATCCTGGAGGCCAGGCCCGAGCTCGAGGCGCCGGCGCGGAACGGCGAGCTCCTCTTCGGAACCGTGGACTCATGGCTGATCTGGAAGCTCACCGGCGGCCGGGTCCACGCCACCGATCCCACCAACGCCTCGCGCACCCTTCTGTACGACATTCACGCCCTCCGTTGGGACGCGGGTCTCTGCCAACTCATGGGCGTGCCCCCGGCCATGCTCCCGGAGGTGAAGCCCTCCTCGGGCCTCTTCGGCGAGACGGCGCCTTCCGATGGCCTGCCGGGCGGGGTCCCCCTCGCCGGCGTGGCGGGTGACCAGCAGGCCGCCCTCTACGGCCAGCACTGCTGGGAACCCGGTCAGGCCAAGAATACTTACGGGACGGGCTGTTTCCTTCTGATGAACATGGGCAGCCACCACCCCATCAGCCCGGGCGGCCTCCTCACCACCCTCTGCTGCGGACCCACGGGAGAGCCCGCCTACGCGTTGGAGGGCTCGGTCTTCACGGCGGGCGCCGCCATCCAGTGGCTGCGGGATGGGCTGGGCATCATCGCCAGCGCCGCCGAGACGGAGGCGCTGGCGCGCACCGTTCCCGACGCGGGCGGGCTCTACATGGTCCCCGCCTTCACGGGCCTCGGCGCGCCCTACTGGGACATGGAGGCCCGCGGGGCCCTGGTGGGGCTCACGCGCGGGGCCAGCCGGGCCCACGTCATCCGCGCCACGCTGGAGAGCATGGCCTACCAGACGCGCGACGTGGTCGAGGTGATGAATACGGATTCGGGAATCCCCATCCGCGAACTGAGGGTGGACGGCGGGGCGGCGGCCAACGACCTTCTCATGCAGTTCCAGGCCGACATCCTCGGGGTGCCCGTGGAGCGCCCCGCCCTGGTAGAGACGACGGCCGCCGGCGCCGCCTTCCTGGCCGGCCTCGCCGTGGGGTTCTGGGAGGGGCCCGGCGAGCTGATCCAGGCGCGCAAAAGCGAGAGGACCTTTCTGCCCGCCATGAGGCCCACCACCCGCGCCTCGCTCTACGAAGGCTGGACGAGAGCGGTGAGACAGGCCAGGACGCGGTGAGTGGGAGGTTGGGCGAGGAGAGGGGATTGGTGATTAGGCTATTGAGTGATTAAGCGATTGGGCGATTGGGCGATTGGGCAAGAGAGGAAGTGGGGTATTGAGCGGTTGAGGAGGTTTAGAAGGGCTGGGTTCCAAGGCCTGTGGCTGGCCATCGGGATTGGCATTGGGACGGCCATGGGCGTGGCGCTGCACCACGGGGCCATCGGGGCCGCCCTCGGCGCGGCCTTCGGCGCCCTGACCGGGGTCGCCTTCAGCCTCCGCCGCGCATGAACCCCACCGGAGGGGAGGGAACCGCCATGACCCGCGTTCAGACTCTCTCGGGCACCCTGCAGACGGGTGACGCTCCCGCGCTGGCCTGGCGCGCGTGGGTGCCGGAAGCGCCGCGCGCGTCGCTGCTCTTCGTCCACGGGCTGGCCGAGCATTCCGGGCGCTACCAGAGGACGGCCGGACATTTCGCGGAGCGGGGCTTCGCCTGCTACGCTTTCGACCTACGCGGCCACGGTTCCAGCCAGGGCAGGCGCGTCCACGTCCAGAGCTTCGACGACTACCTCGCGGACCTGCACGCCGCCCTGTCCCTGGTCCGCGCCCGGCACCGGACCCTCCCCTGCTTCCTGGTGGGCCACTCCATGGGCGGCCTCATCACCATCCGCGCCGTCCTGGCGAAGCCCGACGAGGTGGCGGGCGCCGTGGTCTCATCGCCCCTCCTCGCCCCGCACCCGAGCGCCGCACCTTCGCGGGCGACCCGGATGGCCGCCGGCCTTCTGTCCAAGATCGCGCCGGGCCTCCTGATTCCAAGCGGCCTCGACACCGGCGCCCTCTCCCACGACAAGGCGGTCGTGGACGCCTACGTGGCCGATCCCCTCGTGTCCAGCAAGGTGTCGGCGCGCTGGTTCACCGCCACCATGGGCGCCGCCGCGGAGGCCCGCGCTCAGGCGCCGGCGCTGCGGACCCCCATGCTCCTCATGCAGTCGGGCGCCGACCGCCTCGTGGACCCCGAGGCCACGCGGCGCTGGGCCGTGGCCGCCCCGCCGCAGCACCTCCAGTTCGTCTGGTGGGACGGCTTCTACCACGAGATGTTCAACGAGCCCGAGCGCCAGCGCGTTTTCGACCGGGTCGAGGAATGGCTGGCGCAGCACATCCAGGACGGCCCACGCCGCCACCAGGCCTGACGCGCCCTGCTTCATCGACGCCGCCGTCCGCTTCGCCAACGAGCGGCTGTGGGGGGCGCTCACGAGCACGATCCTCGTCCACCCGGCATCGTTGAAGGAGCTCGCCGTCGCGATCGGCTCCGGTCCCGCCGAGGGAATTTACTTGGCCGGCGGGTAGGGGTCCGCAATGACCAGGAGCCGGCCTCCCCTGGGATCGGGGACGAAGGCCTTCCCTCCCACGGCGGCCACCCCGTGGCAGCCCTTCTCCGTCGGGAAGATGCCCAGGAGGGAGAGCTTCCCGGTCGCCGAGACTCCCAGGATGGAGAGGGTGGCGCTGCGCGCTCCGGGCACGTACAGGTGGCGGAGGGCCGGATCGTAGGCGATGATGTCCACGCCCTCACCCGCCTTCAGGCGGTCCAGCACCTTTCCGCCGTTGGCCAAGTCAAGGACCGAGGCGCCTCCCTCCGCGCACCCCACGAAGAGCCAGCCGTCCGCCGCATCCAGGGCGAGCCCCCTGGAGCCCTCACAGCCGTTGGGCCACCTCGACACGATGGTCCTTTTGTGCAGGTCGATGGCGAGGGTCTCATCCTTCCACAGGTTGGTGTAGGCCAGGCCACGTTGGGCGTCGATGACGAGCGATTCGGGGCCTCCAGGGACGGAGATGACGGCCTCGTGCACGGGCACGGGCGCGGGGCCCTCCGGGAGGCGGAAGATCTCGATCTGTTCGGCGCCGGGTTCGGTCACCCAGATCTCGCGCGTGGGGGCCACAAAGCGCACGTAGTCCGGACCCGAGGCGACGGGAGCGCTGGCCACGATCTTTCTGGAGGCCGGGTCGATGACCTTCACGGTCCGGCTCGTCCGGTCGCTGGCGAAGAGGAAGCCTGCCCCCTCGTCCGCGGAGGTCGTGCCCTCTCCCCAGCGGTGCTTCCCGGTGGAACCCGTGCTGAACCCGGAAATGGGAGTCACGGCGAGGGTGTCGGGGGCCACCAGATCGAGGTCCCCCGTCTTCCCTGCCGGGAGGAGGACCTTGCCGAGAACGGAGGAGTACTGCAGGTCGTCGAAGCGGACGCCGCCCGAGCCCCCCCCGGGGATCTCCACGACGGTGCGCCCCGCGGACGCCGGTGCCTCTTTCTGGGCCGGAGGTGGAACCTTCACGTGCGTCGGCGGCGCGGCGGCCCCCGCAGCGATCACGAACATTCCCAACGCCAGCGTGAGCCCCGTGCCCTTCAAGAGCCGCTTCTTCGCCATGCCCGTCTCCTTATCGAATGAGTCGTTGCGCGGGGCGCGCGCCCCGCACCCTGTTATAGCTCCCAAGAGGCTTCAACAAAAGCCCCCGATTCGCGAGCCATACGGCTTCACGGTGTTCTTCAATGCTCGACGCCGGCGCGCCTCTCGCCGCGCGGACCGCCCTCGAACCCGCCCACCAGCGAGAGCGTCTCCTCGCCCAGTTCGCAGGCCGCGAGCTGGCCGGCGTACTTGAGATAGAGCTCGTCATTGACCGTGAGCGGCTGGCTCGCCTCGGAGATTCGCTTCCGGAAGGACTGGATCTCGCGCTCCAGCTTCTTGCGCGTTCCGCCGTCGAGGCCCGGAGCGATGGCCGCCCGCTGCAGAGCATCGAGCATCTCGCGCTCCAGCGCCGATCCGTGCCGCCCCGCGGTATCGCGCTGAGCCTTCCGCATCGCGCGCCGGATCCAGTGGAACTCCTGCGGCCCCATGGACTGCGACTCCAGGGCCGTGGCCATGGCCTTCATGACTTGCCCCACCAGGCCTACCGCCTCCCCGGCCTCTCCGAAGTTCCCCTGTCCCCTGCCCTGGTGCTCGTGGGCTCGAAACCACGTCTCGTATTTGTCGGACTCCGGCTTCAACTCCTGGCAGACCCTGATGTAGGCCTCCAGCCGCGCCTCACTCACCTCGCCGTTCGCGGGGGGCGAGAAGGGGTGCTCCCGGCTGAGCGCCTCCAGCCCCTTGGCCTCTCCGGCGACCTGCACCAAACCCGTCGCGAAGCCCCGGATCTTCTGCCCCGCGCCGCTCACGAAGAGGGCCACGCCCGACGCCGCGCACAGCATCACGAGCGCCGCCAGGACGCCCACCGCCACCTTCGACCCCGTCTTCATGGCACCTCCTCCCCCAAAGGAGACATAGACCTTCGGTCCTGGTCACTTTATCTCCAACGATGCGCAGTCTCCAAAGGTTCTCGACCGGCGGGATTCTCCGGCGTCCGCCCCAAACTGCACCGCCTCCCGTCCCACGTCTTACGCCTCATCCCCAATTCCGCGATAGCGGCTCAACGCCTGCGTAGGAGCGGCGCCTCGCCGCGAACCGGGTGACCCTGTGACCAGGATGCGGTGCCCGCGTACGGTCCGTCGCGCCGGGGGCGGCGCTCCTACGAGTGCAATTCCATCGCGGAATTTGGGGTCATTGTCCCTCTTGACAGCGCCCGGGCCGGGTGCTAGATTCTCGCCTTGCTTCGGGCGCCGATTTGAACCATAGCTTGCGGGCGCTTAAGAAATGCGGCTAAAGCATGGACGCGACCCGTCCGGCTTCGGCCGAGGCGGGTTTTCTTGTTTTTGCCCCTTGTCGGGAGGACACCATGGCGGACTTCCGCTTCGAAACCCTCTGCCTTCACGCGGGACAGCCCATCGACGAGACCGGCGCCCGCGCTCTCCCCATCCACCGCACCAGCAGCTACGTCTTCAAGAGCACGAGGCACGCGGCCGACCTCTTCGCGCTCAAGGAGCTGGGCAACATCTACACGCGCCTCCAGAACCCCACGCACGACGTGCTCGAAAAGCGCATGGCCGAACTCGAGGGCGGCGCCGCCGCGCTCGCCGTCAGCTCGGGGACGGCCGCCATCTTCACCGCGGTCGTGAACCTCGCCCGATCGGGGGACGAGATCGTCTCGGCCTCCAACCTCTACGGCGGCACCTACACCCAGTTCCACGACATCCTCCCCCAGTTCGGCATCCGCACCCGCTTCGTGGACCCCCTCGATCCCTCCAGCTTCGCGGGCGCCATCACGCCTAAAACCCGGGCCCTCTTCGTGGAGACCGTCGGGAACCCGGCCCTCGACGTCGTGGACATCCGCGCCGTGGCCGGCGTCGCCAGGGCTCACGGCCTCCCGCTCATCGTGGACAACACCTTCGCCACCCCCTACCTCTGCCGGCCCATCGAGCAGGGCGCCGACATCGTGGTCCACTCGCTCACCAAGTGGATCGGCGGCCACGGCACGTTCATCGGCGGGATCATCGTGGACTCGGGACGGTTCGACTGGACGAACGCCCGGTTCGCGCTCTACAACGAGCCCGAGCCGAGCTATCACGGCCTGCGCTTCGCCCACGACCTGGGGCCGCTCTCCTCCATCGCGTTCACCGTGCGCGCCCGCACGGTTCCCCTGCGCAACCTCGGCGCCTGCCTGAACCCGGACAACGCCTGGTACGCCCTCCAGGGCCTCGAAACGCTGCCCCTGCGGATGGAGCGCCACTGCCAGAACGCCCTCTCCGTGGCCCGCTTTCTCAAGGCCCACCCAAAGGTGACCTGGGTGCGCTACCCGGGGCTGGAGGAAGATCCCGCCCACGCGACGGCGCTCCGCGTGCTGAGCGGCGGCTTCGGGGGCATGGTGGTCTTCGGGGTGCGCGGCGGCGCCGAAGCGGGCGGGCGCTTCATCGACGGCCTCGCGCTCTTCTCACACCTCGCGAACGTGGGCGACGCCAAGAGCCTGGCCATCCATCCGGCCAGCACGACCCACTCCCAGCTCAGCGAGGAGGACCAGCGGGAGGGTGGCATTACCCCCGACCTGGTGCGCCTCTCCGTCGGCCTGGAACACATCGACGACCTCCTGGCGGACCTCGCTCAGGCCCTGGAGAAGGCATGAGCCAGCCCGCCCAGCTTCCCGATCCCCGCTCCCAGAAGCTCTACCTCCTTCCCGGACCCTTTGGGCTCGAAGGCGGAGGCTTCCTGAGCGACCTGACCCTCTCCTACGAGACCTGGGGAGCTCTGAACGAGGCCGGTGACAACGGCGTCTTTTTGTGCCACGCCCTGACCGGAGGTCCCCACGTCGCCTCCCACGGCCCACGGGACGAGCCAGGCTGGTGGGAGGGGCTCATCGGGCCGGGCCGGGCCCTGGACCCCTCCCGGCATTTCCTGATCTGCGCCAACATCCCCGGCGGCTGCTACGGCTCCACGGGGCCAGGCAGCGCTGATCCGGAGACGGGCGAGCCTTACGGGGCTTCCTTCCCCGTCGTGACCACTCGGGATGCGGTCCGGGCCTTCAAGGCCCTCCTGGACCACCTCGGCGTGCGCCGCCTGGCGCTCGTGCTGGGCGGCTCCCTGGGCGCCATGCTGGCCTGGCAGTGGGCCGTCCAATACCCCGACTTCGTGGCCGCCGCCGTCCCCATCGCCGGACCCTTCCGGGCCACGACCTGGTCCATCGCGCTCAACGGCGTGGGCCGCCGCGCTATCGAGCTGGATCCCGCCTGGCACCAGGGGCGCTACGAGGGGAACGGCCCCGAACGGGGACTGGCCCTGGCCCGCGCCATCGCCATGGTCTCCTACCGGAGCGAGCCCCTCTTCGAGGAGCGCTTCGGACGCGAGCGCTTGGATCCAGCGGCGCAGGCGCGCCTTTCAGCCTTCAACCCCTTTCAGGTGGAGCGTTACCTCGGCTACCAGGGCGAGAAACTCGTGCGGCGCTTCGACGCGCGAAGCTACGTGGCCCTCACCCGCACGATGGATCTGCACGACGCCTCCGCCGGTTTCTCCTCCCCGGAGGAGGCCATGGCGGCAATCCGCGCGCAGGTGCTGGTCGTCGGCATCGACTCGGACGTGCTCTTCGCGCCGGGCGCCCTCCGCACCACCGCCGAGGGGCTCAGGACCCTGGGCGTGAAAGCCTCCTACGCCGAGCTGACCTCTCGGTTCGGCCACGACGCCTTCCTCGTGGAGACCGCCGCGCTCGACCTCATGCTCGCGGCCTTCCTCGGCAAAGGGCTCTCGCCATGCGCGTCCTGAAGTTCGGCGGCACCTCGGTGGGCGACGCGGAGGCCATCCTCCGCCTGGCCGACATCACCCGGAGCAGGGCCTCCGATCCGCTCCTGCTCGTGGTCTCCGCCGTGGGCCACACCACGGACGCGTTGGAGGCCATCGGCCGCGTCGCCGCCTCGGGGCGCCTCGATTACGGCCTCCAGGTCCTGCGCGATCTGCGCCTCCTCCACGCCGGGCTGGCCGAAGAACTGGTGGAGTCGGCCCAGGAACGGCGGTCTCTGCTCACCCACTTCGAGCGCGACTTCGCCTCCATCGAGCGTCTGGTGGGAGGGCTCGCCGCGGTGGAAGAGTTCTCCCCGGCGGTGGAGGACCGGCTGCTCCACTTCGGCGAACTGTTCTCCAGCCGACTGGTATCGGCGGCCCTGGCCTCGCGGGGGCTTCCCGCGGTCTGGGTGGACGTCCGCGAGCTGGTGGTGACCGAAACCTCCCACGGAGGAGCCGAACCCCTGATCGAGGAGACGGGGCACCGCTGTCGCGAGGCCTTCGCCCCCCTGCTGGCCCGCCGCCTCGTGCCCGTGACGCAGGGGTTCATCGCCCGGGACCTCTCGGGCGCGGCCACCACCCTGGGCCGGGGGGGCTCGGACTACACCGCCTCCCTGATAGGCGCCTCCCTCGGGGCCGAGGAGATCGAGATCTGGACCGACGTGGACGGGGTCATGACGGCCGACCCCTCGCTCGTCCCGGAGGCCAGGAACATCCCCGTCATGAGCTTCCGCGAGGCGGCGGAGCTGGCCTTCTTCGGCGCCCGCGTCCTTCATCCCAAGACGCTGGCCCCGGCGGTGGAGCGCGGCATTCCCGTGCGCGTGCTCAACACGAGGCGCGCCGCCGGCAGCGGCACGGTCATCCTCGCCGAAGCCCCGAGGGACGGGCGCCCGGTGCGCAGCATCGCCTACAAGGAAGGAGTGACCCTCGTGCACCTCGTCTCGGCACGGATGTTCAAGGCCCATGGCTTCCTGGCCCGCCTCTTCGAGATTCTGGACCGGCACGGCGTCGTCCCTGACGCCCTCGCCACCTCCGAGGTCTCCGTAGCCTTGGCATTCCAGGGCTGTTCCGCCCTGCAAGGGGCCCTGCGTGAGCTGTCGAAGCTGGGCTCCGTCAGCATCCGGGAGGCACAGGCCATGGTCTGCGTAGTGGGGGAAGGGCTCAGAGGGCACCCCGGGCTCGCCGGCCAGGTCTTCGACGCCCTCGGAGAGGTGCCCGTCTCCCTCATCTCGCAGGGAGGATCGGAGGTCGCCCTGGGCTTCGTCATCGCCGAATCGGACCTGGCCTCGGCGGTGCGCTCGCTCCACCGGCGATTCTTCGAACAGGCCGCCGAGGCCGCCGTCGAGAAGGAGGCCGCCCATGGCTGATCGGCGGCTGAAGGTGGCGCTGCTGGGCGCCACGGGCATGGTGGGCCAGCGGTTCGTCCAACTCCTGCAAGGCCATCCGTGGTTCGAGCTCTCCGCCCTCGTGGCCTCCGATCGCTCGGCCGGCAAGCCCTACGGCGAGGCGGTGCGCTGGCTTCTGCCGGGGGGCGTGCCCGAGGGCGCCGCGGGCATGCGGGTGCGGCCGCTTGACCCCGGTGGGATCGAGGCCGCCTTCGCCTTCTCCGCGCTCGACGCCGCCACGGCTTCCGAGGCAGAACTCGCCTTCCGCGCCGCCGGCTTCGCGGTGATCAGCAACGCGAGCGCCCTGCGCATGGACCCAGAGGTGCCCCTCGTGATCCCCGAGGTGAACGCCGACCACTTGGCCCTCCTCGCCTCGCAGAGAGCCCGATACGGCGGTGCCGTTGCCGCCAACCCCAACTGCTCCACCATCGGCCTCTGCCTCTCGCTGGAGCCGCTGCGCCGGGCCTTCGGCCTGCGGAGGGTCTTGGTCACGACGCTGCAGGCCCTCTCCGGCGCCGGGCATCCGGGCGTCGCCTCCCTGGAGGCTCTGGACAACGTGCTACCGGAGATCGCCGGGGAGGAGGCCAAGCTCCGCGCCGAGCCCGCCAAGATCTTCGGCCGGATCGAGGGCGGCTCCGTTCGCCCCGCCGAGCTGCCGCTCGGCGCGCAGTGCAACCGCGTTCCCGTGCGCGACGGCCACCTGCTCTCCGTCTCCGTGGAGCTGGAGCGGCAGGCCGACATCGAGGAGGTCCGCCGCGCCTTCGCGAGCTACCGCTCCCCTCTCGCCGGCAGGGGCCTTCCCTCCGCCCCCGAACGGCCCATCGTCCTGGAAGAGGGGTTCGCCCGCCCCCAGCCCCTCTTGGATCGCGACCGCTCCGGGGGCATGGCCGTCACCGTCGGCCGCCTCCAGCCCTGCCCCATCCTCGGCCTCCGATACGCCGCCCTCGTTCACAACACCATCCGCGGCGCGGCCGGCGGAACGTTGCTCATCGCCGAAGTCATGAAAGCGCAGGGTCTCCTCTAAGGGCATCCCATGCCCTCCGCTTAGCCGCGAGGCAGAGGGGCCGGCCGGGGCCCGCATCGGGGAGCGATTCATGCGCGGCGCCGGCGGCGGAGCGTTGCTCATCGCCGCGCCGATGAAGACGCAGGCTCTCCCCGATGACTCCCGTCAGAACACCGCTCCCTCGTCCCTTGTCCCTTTTCTCTCATGACTCCGCCCCCTTTCCTCTCGCCTCGTCCGGTGCCCCCTCGAACGCTCCCGCCCGCGAACGCTCCCGCCCGCTTGCGGTCCCGCATGCGAAAAGCTTACACTACGAAGGAGCCGCGCCCCTGAGGCGGCCGTCTAGAACGTATTTCATTGGGGGCTAGGGGGATTAGGAGAACGCCGTGCGAAAGCACGCAGTACTCGCGGTCGTTATGGCATGCGCCGTTGGCTTGTGCTTGCCATTCAGCGCCCTCGACCCGACCAAGCTCATCCTCCAATACGGCCATCACGTCTGGCGCGAGAAGGACGGCCTTCCCCAGAACTCCGTCCAGGCCATGGTGCAGTCCGATCGCGGCTACATCTGGCTCGGCACGCAGGAGGGGCTGGTCCGTTTCGACGGAGTGCGCTTCGCCGTCTACGACCGTGAGAAGACTCCGGGCCTGCCTGGGAGCGACGTGGTGGCGCTGTGCAAGGATCCCGACGGGGGGCTGTGGGTCTGCCTGGACAGCGGCGGGCTCTTAAGAATGAGCGGTGGGACCATCAGCTTTCCCGAACGAGTGCGCCCCCTGCAGGGCTACCGGTTCATGTCGGTCATGGAGGACAAGAAGCGTCGGCTGTGGCTCGGCACCGACAACCGGGGCCTCGTCCTCCTCGACGGTTCGTCGGTGCGTGCCTACACCACCACCGACGGCCTGCCGGGAAACGTTGTTTACGCCACCTACGAGGCTCCTGACGGCACGGTCTGGATCGGCACCAACCACGGCCTGGCGAGGTGGCGATCGGGCCGTCTGTCGGCCTTCCCCCTGCCGGTGAAGGAGCGGAACTGGTACTACGCCCTCGCGGGCGACGGCCAAGGCGGCGTCTGGGTAGGGAGCTTCCGGGGGCTCTTTCACATCGCCCCGGACGATTCCGTCAGGCCCTACACGACGAAGGATGGGTTGCCTCACGACACGGTCAATGCGCTGCTCGACATACCGAAGGAGGGAAGCCTCTGGATCGGCACCAAGAACGGACTCTGCCGTTACCGCCAGGGGAGGTTCGAGTCGTACGGCTCTAAGAACGGTCTCTCGAGCGGCCAGATCCTCTCGATCCTGGAGGACAGGGAGGGGAACCTCTGGGTGGGCACGGCGGACGGCCTCAACCGATTCAGGGACGACAAATTCTTCACGCTCGCCAAGGCCAACGGGCTCCTGAACGACATGGTCCTGAACGTCCTCCAGGCAAAGGATGGGAGCCTGTGGATGGGAACCGACGGGGGCGGGGCCTCCCGGTGGAGTCAGACGGGCGTCACGAACCTGACCAAGGCGCAGGGGCTGCCGAGCGACACGGTGGACACCCTGATGGAGGACCCGGACGGCTCCATCCTGCTGGCGCTCGACGCGGGCGGCATCGTTCGATGGAAGGACGGGCACGTCACGCGCCTGCTCCCCAAGGACCGATTGCTGGCCAACACGGGCTTCACCTGCATGCTCCGGGACCGCGCGGGAACCCTGTGGGTCGGCTGCGCCAACGGCGTCTTTCGCATCCGGCATGGCCAGGCCGATCTTCTGGAGAAGAAGGACGGACTCTCCGGCCAGTCAGTGGACTGCCTCCTCGAAGATCGCGGTGGGGGCATCTGGATGGGCACGGACATGGGAGGGCTGGACTTCTACAAGGATGGCAAATTCACCGCCTACACAACCCGGCAGGGCTTGGCCAGCGATAGCGTGCTCTCCCTCCACCAGGACGCGGACGGAACCCTGTGGATCGGCACCACCGAGGGGCTTAGCCGCCTACGGAATGGCCGCTTCGCCAGCATCACCCGCCGGCAGGGCCTCTTCAACAACACCGTCTTCGTGATCCTGGACGACGGCGCCGGACGACTCTGGATGAGCTGCAACAAGGGGGTCTTCAGCGCCCTCAAGAGCGAGCTCGACGCCGTGGCCGACGGCAGGGCCGCCCAGGTCCACTGCGATGCCTACGGCCGTTCGGATGGCATGGGAAGCAGCGAATGCAACGGGGGCGAGCAGCCCGCCGGGTGCCGTACCCGCGGGGGATGGCTCTGCTTCCCCACGGTCCGGGGACTGGCGGTGCTCGATCCCAGGGCGATCCGCCTGAACAGGAAGCCGCCGCCGGTGGTGATCGAGCAGATGCTGGTGGACGGCCGCTCCGTTCCCCTCAAGAGCGGCCTGCAGTTGGCGCCCGGCAGGCACCGCGTCGAATTTCTCTACACGGCGCTCAGCCTCGTGGCGCCCGAGAAGGAGCGCTTCCGGTACCGCCTCATCGGGTACGACGGCGACTGGATCCGCGCGGGCACCCACCGCGAGGCGGTCTACACCGGGCTGCCTCCAGGCCGCTACGTCTTCCAGGTGATCGCCTGCAACAACGACGGCTTTTGGAACGAGAAGGGCGACACCTTCGCGTTTGAACGGCTTCCCTACTTCTACCAAACGTGGTGGTTCGTGCTGCTGTGCGTCCTTTTCGCCGGAGCCGTCGTGTACGGCGCGGTCGCGCTGAGGCTCAAGGCCGCGGCGCGGCGCGAGGCGGCCCTGACCCGCCTCGTGGAGGAGCGAACCTCGCAGCTCGCCAAGGTCAACGAGACCCTGGTGGACCGAGGCCGACAGCTCGAATCGGCCAATGCTCAACTCAAGGAACTCTCCAACCGCGACGACCTCACCGGCGTGGCCAACCGGCGCCGTTTCGAGGAGATGCTCGACGTGGAGTGGCGCCGCGCCGCGCGCACGGGCGCTCCCCTGGCGCTCCTCATGGCCGACATCGATCACTTCAAGCCGTACAACGACGCCTACGGTCACCAGAAGGGTGACCTCTGCCTCAAACAGGTGGCCGAGGCCATGGCGGGTGCGCTCCAACGCGCCGGCGATCTTCTGGCGAGATACGGCGGGGAGGAGTTCGTGGCCATTCTGCCCGCCCACGATTTGTCCGGCGCGGCCGACGTCGCCGAGCGCCTGCGCGCCCGCGTCGAGGCCCTGGCCATCCCCACCGGAGTCTCGAGCATCTCGCCTTGCGTCACCATCAGCGTCGGCGTGGCCATCACCGGACTGCGGAACCAAACCAGGCCGGAAGAGCTCGTGGCGGCCGCCGACGCCGCTCTCTACCGCGCCAAGCGCGAGGGCCGCAACCGCGTGCGCTCAGCGGACATCACGTGAAAACGCCGCGGGCCCGGAGGCGGCCGCTGATCAGGGAGAGCCTTTCATGAAGTACCTTTCTTCCACGGTCGCCTCACTCCTGCTGGCCTGCATGGCTCCCGCCGCGCTGGCCGCCGCAGGCGCGGCGCAATGCCCGCCGCCCACGTCCAAGAAGCCCGTCACCTCCACCTTCTTTGGAGTGAAGGTGACGGAAGACTACCGCTGGCTGGAGAACTGGGCGGACCCCGCCGTGAGGGCCTGGAGCGAAGCCCAGACCGCCTGCGCGGCGAAGTTCCTGGACGCACTCCCCTACAGGGCCGAGATTCAGGGCCGGCTGGCTGATCTCCTCGGCGGCGCCTCGCCCAGCTATTTCGACCTGCGCGAGGTGCACGGGGTCCTCTTCGCCATGAAGCGGCAACCCCCGAAGCAGCAGCCCCTCCTCGTCACGCTCAAATCGCTCGACGATCCCGCCGCCAAGTCCGTGGTGGACCCCAACGCCATCGACCCGCGGGGCATCACGGCCATCGACTGGTACGTCCCGTCGCCCGACGCCAAGCTCGTGGCCGTCTCCCTCTCGATGGGCGGGAGCGAGGACGGGACCGTACACGTCTACGACGCGGCAACGGGCAAGGAGCTCTACGAGCCCATTACACGGGTGAACGAGGGAACGGCCGGGGGCGGCCTCGCGTGGAACAAAGACGGCAGCGGCTTCTACTACACCCGCTACCCGCGCGGCAAGGAGCGACCGCCCCAGGACCTCAACTTCTACCAGGAGGTCTACTTCCACAAGCTCGGCACCCCCACGGAGAAGGACGCCTACGCCGTAGGCAAAGGCTGGTCGCGCATCGCCGAGACGACTCTGAAGAGCAGCGAGGACGGCAGATACCTCCTCGCAACGGTGGCCAACGGGGACGGCGGCCAGTTCGCCTTTTACCTCCTTGGGCCGTCGGGCGGCTGGAAACAGGTAGCGGCCTTCGCGGACAAGATCACGGCGGCGGAGTTCGGCCCCCACGACACGCTCTACCTTCTCTCGTTGAAGGGGGCGCCCATGGGCCAGGTGCTCTCGCTCTCGTGCGCCGAACCCGTGCTCGCCCAGGCAAAGGTCGTGGTGCCCGAGTCCAAGGCCGCGGTGGTGGAATCCTTCACGCCCGTGGGCGAGCGCCTCTTCGTGAACGAGATGGTGGGCGGTCCCTCCACGATCCGCGTTTACAACCTGGAGGGCAAGACCCTCGGCGAGGTGGCCGCTCCGCCCGTGAGCGCCGTGGGCGAGATGCTCGCCGTGGGAGGCGACCTCTGCTTCCGCGACCAGAGCTACGTGACACCCCCCACCTGGTACCGCTACGCGCCAGCCACGGGCAAGTTGACCGAGACGGCCCTGCGGGAGACCTCGCCGGCCGATTTCTCGGACACCGAGGTGATCCGCACCGACGCCGTCTCGAAGGACGGCACGCGCGTGCCCCTGACCATCCTCATGCGGAAGGGGACGCGGTTGAATGGCCAGAATCCCACCCTGCTCACGGGTTACGGCGGCTTCGGCATTGCCATGACTCCCCGCTTCTCCCCCCTCACCCGCCTCTGGATCGAGCAGGGCGGCGTGTGGGCCGAGGCCAGCATGCGAGGCGGCGGCGAGTTTGGCGAGGCTTGGCACCAGGCCGGCATGCTCACGAAGAAGCAGAACGTCTTCGACGACTTCGCCGCCTGCGCCGAGGCGCTCATCGCCAGGAAGTACACCAGCTCCCGGAAGCTCGCCATCGAGGGCGGCAGCAACGGCGGCCTCCTCATGGGCGCCGAGCTGACCCAGCATCCCAGCCTCTTCAAGGCCGTCGTGAGCTTCGTGGGCATCTACGACATGCTCCGCGTGGAGCTGAGCCCCAACGGCTCCTTCAACGTCACCGAGTTCGGCACGGTGAAGAACGAGGCCGACTTCAAGGCGCTCTACGCCTACTCGCCTTACTACCGCGTGAAGGACGGCACGGCCTACCCGGCCTGCCTGTTCCTCACGGGAGCCAATGACCCCCGCGTGGATCCCATGCAGTCGCGCAAGATGGTGGCGCGACTCCAGGCCGCCAACGCGGCCAAGACTCCCATCCTCCTGCGCACGAGCAGCCGCAGCGGTCACGGCATCGACCTCTCGCTCACCCAGCGCATCGGCCAGGAGACCGACGTCTACGCCTTCCTCTTCCACGCCCTGGGCATGACCTACCAGCCGCTGCCCGGCGCCAAGAACTAGGAGGCTCGCCGAGCACCGCCAGGGAGGGCGCCGGGGCTCGCGGTATCCATCGGCCTCTTCTTTTCCCCCCTCGCCGAACCCCTCGATTCCCCCTCACGGTGGGACGCACGTGTGACGCAACACGAAAGCCGCCATTCGGCGGCCTCGTAAGTCCTTGATTTTCTGGAGCCGACGGCCAGAATCGAACTGGCGACCTGATGATTACGAATCAACTGCTCTACCAGCTGAGCTACGTCGGCCCAGTCCTGGTATTGTATGCGTTTGAGGCTCCGACGTCAACTGCCCTGGGGGCCCCATGCCCTGGGGGCCCCAAATTCCGCGATAGCGGCTCAACGCCTGCGTAGGAGCGGCGCCTCGCCGCGAACCGGGTGACCCTGCGACCAGGATGCGGTGCCCGCGTACGGTCCGTCGCGCCGGGGGCGGCGCTCCTACGAGTGCAATTCCATCGCGGAATTTGGGGGGGCTGCGCCCGAAGCAAGGGTAAGCCTGAGGCATCAGATAGGATCACGGAGCGGACTACCTGTTGGCGAGAGTGCCCGCCGGGGGCGCCTTTCGGAATGACCGAGGTCGGCAGGCCTGTTCTCAGGCGATCTTGGCGCCACAGCGCGTGCAGAACTGTGCGTCGGCCGCGGCGGCGGTACCGCACTTTGGGCAGGGCACCGAAGGGCCCGCGACGGTCGCCTGCTGCGCCGCCTGCGCCGTAGCCTGCGCGGGGGCGCCTGTCTCGGCGGCCACTTCCTTGGCGCTCTCGCGGAAGGCCTTGATGGTCTTGCCCATGGAGGCGCCGAGCTGGGGCAGCTTGGACGGGCCGAAGATGAGCAGGAGGATCGCGAGGATGACGAGGAGCTGTTCGGGCGAATCGATGAAGGCTAGGGCGAGGGGCATACGAATCTCCCGCGCCAGCCTAGCGGCTGGCACACGAGGGCACTGCCTCTATCGGGCCGCCGACGGCTGGCGGATGGGCAGTGCGAGAGGCCGAGGGGCGCTTCGGGTTCATTTCCGGGTGGTCCTGAGGGCTGTGGGGCAGCGACACGCACCTGAGGACGTCTCTCCGTGTTCTCCACGGGCGCTCGGCGGGACTGCCGGGAGGCCCGGGACGGTGTGTGTATCTTAGGCCCGGCGAATGGGTGAGTCAATAGACTGGGCTCCTACTGTCGTGACTCTTTGATAATGTCCCCTCTTGGGCTCGATAGAAATGTCCCCTCAAACTGGTGGTGGAAGGAGCCACCGTGGAGGAGACACTACGGATGAGCACGAGAGAGCGAAGTTGGTTGGTGG
>JAJYLT010000036.1 GCA_021787565.1 Acidobacteriota bacterium | reverse complement strand
CTGGGGCTCCGGTACGCCATCGCCATCATCCTGCCCATCGTGGGCACCTTCTTCCTGGCCTTCTCGGTGCTGGAGGACTCGGGCTATCTGCCCCGCCTGGCCATGATGCTGGACCGCATCTTCAAGGCCATCGGCCTGAACGGAAGGGCCGTGATCCCGCTGGTGCTGGGCTTCGGGTGCGACACCATGGCCACCATGACCACGAGGATCCTGGAGACGAAGCGGGAGCGGGTCATCGCCACCTTCCTCCTCGCCCTCGCCATCCCCTGCTCGGCGCAAATCGGCCTGCTCCTGGCCCTCCTGGCGGGCCATCCCGCGGCGCTGGCTCTCTGGGCGGCCATCGTGACGGGCGTGTTCCTCCTAGCCGGAACCCTCATGGCGCGGCTGCTGCCGGGCCAGAAGCCGGCCTTCTTCATGGAGCTCCCGCCTCTCAGGATGCCGGTCCTGAAGAACGTCTGGAGCAAGACGGTGAGCCGCATGGGCTGGTACTTCCTGGAGGTCTTCCCGCTCTTCATCGTGGCCTCGGTGATGATCTGGGTCGGCCAAATCACCGGGATCTTCCCCAAGCTGGTTCAGGCCATCGTGCCCTTGGTGAAGGCCCTCGGGTTGCCGTCGCAGACGGCCGTGGCCATCCTCTTCGGCTTCTTCAGGAGGGACTACGGAGCGGCGGGGCTCTTCGACCTGCGCCACTCGGGACTCCTGAACGGCGTCCAGCTCCTCGTAGCCACCGTCACGCTCACCCTCTTCCTCCCGTGCATCGCGCAGTTCCTCATCATGCGGAAGGAGCGGGGCTGGAAGGTGACCCTGCTCATGTCGGGGGTGATCCTGTTCGTCGCCTTCGGCGTGGGGTGGGGGCTCAACGCCGTCCTGGTGGCGGCCAAGGTGACGCTGTGATCGCCTGCGCCATGTGCGGCACGAACTACGACGCGGACCAGAGCGCGGGGGCCTGCTCCTCGTGCGTCCTCATCACCAAGGGCTGTGGTCGGGTGAAGTGTCCCCACTGCGGGTACGAGAACCAGCGGCCCCTCATGGATGCGTTCTCCCAGATGAAAGACCGATGGAAGGAGCTTCTGCATGGTTCACGAAAATGAGATCACCGAGGCGGAGCAGGAGATCCTGGAGCGCCTGTGGCAGCACGAGGTCGAGGGTTGGCCCCTTCCTCCCGGAGCCGAGGGCGAGGTGGTGGAGCTGGGGCTTCACGCCAAGGGGTGGGTCAAGGGGGGCGGCCTGCGGCTTTCGGCCGGGGGCCTGGAAGTGGCCAGGCGCGCCATCCGCCGCCACCGGCTGGCGGAGCGCCTGCTCGCCGATCTCATGGGCGTGGAGCAGGAGCAGGCCGAGGAGCACGCCTGCGTTCTGGAGCATTCCCTCGTGGAGGGACTCGCCGAGAGGGTCTGCACCTTCCTCGGCCATCCCCGCGTCTGCCCCCACGGCCATCCCATCCCGGAGGGCCCCTGCTGCAAGAAGGCGGCGGCGAGCGTGGAAGCGGTCATCTCGCCGCTGGATCACATGAGGCCCGGCGAGGAGGGGCTCATCGCCTACCTGGCCACGCCGCAGAACGGCGACCTTCAGAAGTTCCTCTCCATGGGAATCCACCCGGGCGATCCCATCGCCCTCGTCCGAAAGACGCCCTCCGTGGTCTTCCGCTGCGGCCACTCGCAGTTCGCCGTGGACCGGGAGCTGGCGACCCAGGTCTACGTGAGGCGGCATGGGTAGATGGTGGATGAGGGATGATGGATCATGCCTGTCCAAAATAGACCGCCCTGCCGGCTCCGAACCACGGCTGGGGCTGGGCCGCGCCGTTGGCGCGGCGCTGGGGGGCCTGGTCCGGGCGCGTCCATGCGAGCCTGGCCGCGCTCCGGCCGCAGGCCCCCCGCCGCCCTTCGGGCACCAGCCCCAGCCTTGCTGGCTGTAGGCGATCCCCCCACCCTCCGCGGGTGCGCCGGCGGCGTCGGACCTATTGCTGCGTCAGCCTTCGGCGGCTCGCTCCTCGACGTACATCCCAGTACGCCTGCGTCGCGGCCGCCTCGGCTTCCTTGCACTAGGCCCAACGGCGCCGGAACGCGTCTTCCTCCGCTTCGCTCCGGAAGGCAGGGCTTGAAGAAAGGAGCTGGAATTGTTTTGGACAGGCATGATGGGGGATGAGGGAAAGCGAGCGGTCTCCGCGCCCTCCTCAACTCCTCAACTTCTCAGCTCCTCAACTTCTCAACTTCTCAACTTCTCAACTTCTCAACTCTACTTCGCCGCCTCTTCGACGACCTTTTCCAGCGTGCTCGCCACCATGTCGGCGAAGGGCTTCAGGTCGGTCCGGCCGGTGAGGGCCATGAGCTCGTGGGGCTCGATGGCGCCCAGGATCGTCTTGCCCCCCTCCCGGCGGACGATGCAGTTGCACGGCAGGAGGAGCCCGATGTTGGGTTCGGCGGAGAGGGCCTGGTGGGCGATGGGCGGGTTGCAGGCCCCGAGGATCACGTAATCCGTGAACTCCTTGCCGAGCTTCTGCTTCATGGTGGCCTTCACGTCGATCTCCCACAGGATGCCGAACTGGTTGGCCTTGAGGGCGTCGCGCATGGCTTGCAAGGCCGCGTCGAAGGGCTTGTCGGTTTCCGCGTAGATTCCGTATCTCTCTGTCCGGGACATGGACGCCTCCTGGCGGTTCCACCGCCGAAATGTGGGAGCGACGGCTGGACCGGCGTCGCAGAGGGCGACGGGCGGGCACCAGCACGGATCCAGTCAGATGCTCCAGGAGTTCCCAGGTAACCGTCAGGGGTTCTCCCGGATCACCAGCCCCACGTGTTTGTCCAAGATCTTGAGCGCGGTCTGGACCTTCCCCGTGACGGTGCGCTCCTGCCCTTCGGCGGGCAGGGCGCCGGAGGTGGTCACGGTGATCTCGCCAGAGCCGTCATCGAGCGTGAAGAAGCCCTCCGTCATGAAGGGCATCTTGGTCACGGAGGTGACCTTGCCTCGCACCGTCACGGTCCTGTTCTCGAATCGGTCGGGGTGGGCCTTGATGTCGGCGATCTTGACGGGCAGGAGCGAGCAGGCCGAGAGGAGCAGGAAGAGCAACACGGCCGTGCCCGAGATCGGGCGCTTGTGGCGGGAAGCCATGGGGTATCCTCCTTGTCCACATCTTACCCGAACGGGGCGGCCGGCGTCCACGGAGCGAACGAGCCCAAATTCCGCGATGGAATTGCACTCGTAGGAGCGCCGCCCCCGGCGCGACGGACCGTACGCGGGCACCGCATCCTGGTCGCAGGGTCACCCGGTTCGCGGCGAGGCGCCGCTCCTACGCAGGCGTTGAGCCGCTATCGCGGAATCGGGGTTTCCTTCGTCCGCTTGACAAGGCCTATCCCGCCGGTGTATAAACTGGCTCCTTGAAGGAGCCGTTCATGGCCAGCCGCCTCTCCGCCGTCCTCCCGATCCTCCATCACCATCACGGGATCTCTGCGGCCGGAGGGTGCGGGCCCGCTGTGTGACGGCGGTCCACGCGGCAGAAACAGAGCCCTCCGGAGACGGAGGGCTTTTTTGTTGTCCCGAGGAGCCCGAGATGACCGGACGATCGCTGGAGATGAGGGTGCTGAAGCTGGGGAGCGAGGCGGAGGTATCCGCGACGCTCGCCTCCCTACGGACGGAGGCGGCGACGCCTTCCACCGCGGCCGATTCGGTTCGCCGCACGCTCGCCGAGGTGAGGGCGCGTGGCGACGAGGCCGTGTTGGAGGCCGTGCGCGCCCACGACTGGCCCTGTCCCGAAGCGTCGGCCCTGCGCGTTCCCGCGCGAGAACTGGAGGGGGCCGCCCGCTCCCTGCCGGCCGCCCTGCGCGAGGCCCTGAAGGAGGCGGCCCGCTCGATTCGGCGCTTCCACGAGGGGCAGCGCCCCGCCTCCTGCGCCCCGCTGGAGGCCGGAGGCCTGCGCGCCGGCGCGAGGACGCTCCCCCTGGGCTCCGTCGGGCTGTACGTTCCGGGTGGGAGGGCGGCCTACCCCTCGACTCTCCTGATGCTCGCCATCCCCGCCCAGATCGCCGGCGTGGGGCGCATCGCCGTGGCCTCGCCCGCCAGGCCGGAGGGCCTGCCGAACCGCGCGGTGCTGGCCGCCGCCGCCCTCCTCGGGCTGGAGGAGGTCTACGCCGTGGGCGGTGCGGCGGCCGTCGCGGCCCTGGCCTTCGGCACCCCGTCCATTCCGCCCGTGGACAAGATCGTCGGCCCAGGCAACGCCTACGTGGCCGAGGCCAAGCGCCAACTCTTCGGCCGGGTTGGCATCGACGCGATCGCGGGTCCCACCGAGCTCGTCATCCTCTCCGATGGCTCCTCGCCCGCCGCCTGGGTGGCCGCCGACCTCCTGGCCCAGGCGGAGCATGACGCCGCGGCCTCGGCCGTCCTCCTGACCACCGATCCGGAGGAGCCCGAGCGGGTCCTCGGCGAGCTCGAACGCCGCCTGGAATCCTCTCCCCGCGAGGCCATCCAGCGGGAGAGCCTGAAGGCCAGGGGCGCGCTCATCGCGTGCGGCAGCCGGGCCGCGGCCTGCGCGGCCGCCGAATGTCTGGCTCCCGAACACCTCAGCGTGCAGGTGGAGGAGCCGGAGGCTTGGGCCGAGGCGGTGCCCTCCGCCGCGGCGGTCTTCCTCGGCCGGTGGACGCCGGAAGCGGCGGGCGATTACGGGGCGGGGCCCAACCACAGTCTCCCCACGGGAGGCACGGCCCGGTTCTCCTCCCCCGTCGGGGTCTGGGACTTCGTGCGGTGCCAGTCCTACCTCTCCCTGGACCGGCGGGCCTTCGAGGCCATGTCCGGATGGATGGAGCTTTTGGCCGAGGCGGAGGGGCTCTGCGGCCACGCCGCGTCCCTTCGAGTCCGAGGAGGCGTGTCGTGAGCCGCTTCAAACCGGAGGTGGAGGCCCTGGCGGCCTACACCATGCGCGAGGGCGTATTCTCCGTCAAGGTCAACCAGAACGAGGCCCCCTGGGACTGGCCCGCCGAGTTCAAGGAGGAAGCGGTCCGCCTGGTGGAGGCCACGGCTTTCCACCGCTACCCTCCCTTCGACGAGGCGGCCCTGACCGCCGCCCTCGAGGACCGGTGGGGGCTCGAACCGGGCTCGGTGCTGGTGGGCAACGGCTCCAACGAGCTCCTCCAGGCCCTCTTCCTGGCCGCCCTGGGTCCGCGGCGGACGGTGTGCCTGCCTTCGCCGTCCTTCGCTCTCTATGGCCAACTGGCGCTCCTGTGCGGCGCGAGGGCCCTGGACGTGCCCATGGCCCCCGACCTGGCCTACGATCCGCCGGCCTGGCGCGCGGCCGTGAGACGCGAAGCGCCGGAGGTGCTCCTCCTCTGCTCGCCCAACAACCCCACGGGCAACTGTTTCCCCGCCGGTGACCTGGATGCCCTGCTGGACGAGGCCCCCGGCCTCGTGGTGGTGGACGAGGCCTACGCCGAGTTCTCGGGGGAGAAGAGCGCCCGCAGGCTGCTGCCACGACGGGAGAACCTGGTGGTCCTGCGGACCTTCTCCAAGGCGTGGGCCGGGGCCGGCCTGAGGCTGGGGTACGCCATGGCGGTGCCGTCCGCGGCGATCCAGCTCCGCAAGGCCCTCCTCCCCTACAACGTGAGTCCCCTCACGGCGGGCCTGGGCGCCCTCGCCCTCGGGCACGCCGGATGGTTCGAGGAGAGGGTGCGACGTATCGTGGCGGAACGGGAGCGCCTGAGCGCGGCCCTGCGGCGCCTTCCGGGGCTCGCCGCGTATCCCTCGGAGGCCAACTTTCTCCTGGTGCGTCTGGCGGGACGCGAGGCCGGCCAGGTTCATGCCGAGCTGAAGGCGCGAGGCGTCCTGGTCCGCGACGTCTCCCGCTATCCCATGCTGGAGGGGTGTCTGCGCCTGAGCGTGGGGACGCCCGAGGAGAACGAGGCGGTGGTGAAGGCCCTGTCGGAGGTGCTGTCGTGACTCCGGCCAAGGATTTCGACGCCCTGATCCTGGACATGGACGGCGTCCTCCTGGACACCCGGCGCAGCTTCACCCTGGCCACGCTTCTCTCGGCCCGCGCCTGCGCGGACCGGCCCGGCCTGGGCGAGGAGTGGACGACGGTCGAGGTGGAGCGGCTGAGGCTGGCGGGCGGCTTCAACAACGACTGGGACGCCGCCGCCGCGCTGTGCCTGCTGGGGCCGCTCAGCCGGCCTGGCCCCACGTGGAACGAGCTCTGCGAAGAGCTCTCGCGGAGAGGCGGCGGCCCCGACGCGGTGCGGACGCTGGCGGGAGTTGAGTGCTGGGAGCGGGCCAGGCGGGAGGTGGAGCCCGTCTTCCAGCGCCTCTACGCCGGCCCGAGGGCCTTCGAGCTCTACGGCCTGGAGCCCTCGGAGAGGCGCGGCCTCCACGAGGAGGAGGTCCCTTTGGCCACCCCGGCCGAGCTTCTGGAAGCGGGCCTTCCCTTCGGGATCTTCACGGGCCGCACCCGCGAGGAGGCGGGGTTGGGGCTCGATCGCCTCGGGCTCGTCCTGCCGCCGGAGCGGCTGGTGTGTGACTCCGAGCCGCGCTTCCGCAAGCCCGGCCCCGACGGGCTGCTCGTGTTGGCCGAGGCGCTGGGCGCCCGCCGCCCGCTGCACGTGGGCGACACGGTGGACGACCTGGGCTCGGCGCGGGCCGCCCGGGCGGCCGGCCTCGCGGTGCGCTTCGCGGGCGTGGCCCCCGATGGCGGCGAGGCGGAGCGAAGGCTTCGCGCCGAAGGGGCTGACGCCGTGCGGCCCTCGCTTCGCGACGTCCTGATCTGGATGAAGGAGGAAGAGCCATGATCCGCAGAACCGGAGAAACCCTCGTGGAGGTGGAGTGGAAGGCCCGCGGAAAGGGGCCCGCCCGCGTGGAGACGGGCATCGGCTTCCTGGACCACGTGCTCGAATCGTGGACCTTTCACGGAGGCTTCGGCCTGCGACTGAAGGCCGACGGGGATCTCCGGGTGGACGCCCACCACACCGCCGAGGACGTGGCCCTGGCCCTCGGCGAGGCCATGGACGAGGCGCTGGGCGACCGCGCGGGCCTCCACCGCTTCGGTTGGGCCTACGCCCCGCTGGACGAGGCCCTGGCTCGGGCGGTCGTGGACCTGGTCCGCCGCCCCCACTGCGAACTGACCCTTCCGCCACTGCCGCCCATGATCGGTGAGCTTCCCTCGGAGATGGTGCCGCACTTCTTCCGCTCCCTGGCCATGGCCGGCCGCTTCACCCTCCACCTGGACGTGCTGCGGGCCGAGAACGGCCACCACGCCGTGGAGGCGGCCTTCAAGGCGCTGGCCCTGGCCATGGCCCAGGCGCTGGCCGTGAAGGGCAGGAGCGCCCGCAGCACGAAGGGAACGCTCTGAT
The DNA here is from genome assembly GCA_021787565.1 of Acidobacteriota bacterium. Classification (GTDB taxonomy): domain Bacteria; phylum Acidobacteriota; class UBA4820; order UBA4820; family DSQY01; genus DTPS01. The sequence goes on along the minus strand of JAJYLT010000036.1, from coordinate 27,431 downwards.
GGTCACCATCATCGACGCCGGCACCGGCAACCTGCGCTCGCTCAGCAACGCCCTATCGGCCCTGGGGCTGGAGTCCCGGGTGCTCCAGGAGCCGCCGCGCGAAGACGAGGCCTGCCTCGTCCTGCCCGGGGTGGGCGCCTTCGGCCACGCCGTGCGCGCGCTCGACGAGCGCGGCTGGCGCTCCTACCTCACGCGGGCGGCCGCGGCCGGGAGCCGGATCGTGGGCATCTGCCTGGGCCTCCAGCTTCTCTTCGAACGCTCCGAGGAGAGTCCCGGGGCCGTAGGACTTGGATTCATCCGGGGAACGGTGCGGCGCCTGGATGCCTCGGCCGCCAAAGTGCCGCACATCGGCTGGTCGCGCCTGCGCCCCACGGGAGACGAGCCAGTCCCTCCCTGGGCCTACTTTGTCCACTCCTACGCCGTCCGGCCGGAGGAGGAAGGGGTGGTGACCGCGTGGGCCGACCACCCCGAGCCCTTCCCCGCCGTCGTCCGCCGGGGGAGTCTCGTGGGCGTCCAGTTCCACCCGGAAAAGTCGCAGCAGCCGGGTATCGCCTACCTGAAGACGCTCCTGGGAGGCGAAGGATGATCGCCTGGGCCGCGGTGGACGTGCTGGAGGGGCGGGCCGTGCGCCTCAGGCAGGGGCGGAGGGAGGCCGCCACGGACTATGGCGAGGCGATCGATGCGGTGGCCCGCTGGGCCGAGGCGGGGCTTCGGTCTCTGCACCTGGTGGACCTGGGAGCGGCTTTCGGCGGGGCGCCGTCGCTTCCTCCCCTTCTTCGCCTGGCGTCGGGGCGCTGGCCGGGGCTGGCGCTTCAGGCGGGAGGAGGGGTCGGCTCCGCCGGCGACGCCCTGCGCCTGGCGGAGGCGGGCGCCTCGCGGGTGGTGGCGGGAAGCCTGCTTTTCCGCGACAGGGCCGAGGCGGGCCGGCTGGCCTCGGCGCTGGGATCGGCTCGCTGTGTGGCGGCGCTGGACGTCCTCCGGGGGCGCGTGAAGGTCTCGGGCTGGCGCGCCGACGCGGGAGCGGGCCTGGGCGAGGCCATGGCCATGGCGGCAGAGATGGGCTACGGGGAGGTGCTCGTGACGGACATCGAGCGGGACGGCGTGATGGCGGGCCCCAACCTGGCGCTCTACGGGGAGCTGCCCGAGGGCGCCGCCTGTATCGCATCGGGCGGCGTGCGCTCCGAGACCGACCTGCGGGCCCTGGCCTCGCTGCCCGGAATAGCCGGGGCCGTGGTGGGCCGGGCCCTGTACGAGGGGGCGGTGAAGCCGTCCGTGCTCGCGGAGTACCAGCCATGAAGCGCGTGATCGCGTGCCTCGACGTCAAGGAGACCGGAGTGGTGAAGGGCGTCCGCTTCGAGGGCCTCCGCCCCGCGGGCGACCCCGTGGAGCTGGCCGTCCGGTACGACGCGGAGGGTGCCGACGAGCTCGTCTTTCTGGATGTGAGCGCCACCGTGGAAGGCCGGCGCCCTCTCCTCTCCATCCTGGAGCGGGTGGCCGAGCGGGTCTTCCTGCCGGTCACGGCGGGGGGCGGCGTGGGGAGCGTCGCCGCCATGCGGGAGACGCTCATGGCGGGCGCCGACAAGGTGGCGGTGAACTCGGCCGCCGTGGAGAGGCCCGATCTGCTGGCCGAGGCCGCCGAACGCTTCGGCTGCCAGTGCGTGGTGCTTGCCATCGATGCGCGCCGGAGGCCGGGTGGAGGCTGGGAGGTGGTGACCCGCGCGGGGACGCGGCCCACGGGGGTGGACGCCGTCGAATGGGCGGCGCGCGCCGAGGGGCTGGGGGCGGGTGAGCTCCTCGTGACCTCCATGGACGCCGACGGGACGAGGGAGGGGTTCGACTGCGCCCTCTACCGGGCCCTCGCGCGCGCCACGCGGCTTCCCGTGATCGCCTCGGGCGGCGCCGGCTCCCTGGAGCACTTCCGCGACGCGCTCGAGGCGGGCGCCGACGCGGTCCTCGCCGCCTCCCTCTTCCATGAGGGCAGGCTCTCCATTCCCGATCTGAAGCAGGCCCTCGCTCGGTGGGGCCAGGAGGTGCGGCTGTGAGGCCCGACTTCGACAAGACTCCGCTCGTGCCCGCCGTGGTCCAGGAGACGCTGACGGGCGAGGTGAGGATGCTCGGCTACATGGACCGGGAGGCCTACGAGAAGACGCGTGAAACCGGGGAACTCCACCTCCACTCGCGCTCCCGGAACAGGCTCTGGCGCAAGGGAGAGAGCTCGGGCCACGTGCACGAGGTGGTGGGCGTGAGCGCCGACTGCGACGGAGACGCCCTGCTCGTGGCCGTTCGTCCCTCGGGCCCCACCTGCCACACGGGGGCGCCGAGCTGCTTCTTCGAGAGTCTTTGGGGCGCCGCAGGGGCGGGAACGCTCCTCCGCCTCGAAGCCACGGTGGCCGGCCGGAAGGCCGAGAGGCCGGAGGGCTCCTACACCGTGCGGCTCCTCTCGGCCGGGAAGGCCCGAATCGCCCAGAAGGTGGGCGAGGAGGCCGTGGAGACGGTGGTGGCCGCCCTCGCCCAGGATAGGAAGGCCCTGACGGCCGAGTCTGCCGACCTCCTCTACCACCTGATGGTCCTTTGGGCCGACCGGGGTGTGGCGCTGGCCGACGTGCTGGCGGAGCTCGATCGCCGGGCGGGAGGTTCGCGGTGAGCGCCGCCGGGGCCCTGAGCCCAGGTCTGTGGACGGCGGATGCCGCCCGGCTGCGCCGCATGGAGCGCGCCCTCCTGGAACTCTGGGCCGGAGAGGGCTACGCCGAGGTCGTTCCCCCGCTCCTGCTTCCCGCGGCTCCGGTCCGGGCCGCCTCGCCCGAGGCCCTGGCCTCGCGGACCCTCCGCCTGGACGCCAACGGCGAGGGTCCTCTGGCGCTGCGCGCCGACTTCACGGCCGGCGTGGCCCTCATGGCCGCGCGGCGCCTGGAGTGCCTCGACGGGCCGCAGCGCCTCTGCTACGAGGGGACGGTGGCGCGCCGTCCCGCGGCCGACCGCCCCGAGGAGATCGAGACCTTCCAGGCGGGCTGCGAGCGGCTCTCGCCGCTGGCGGGACCGGAGGGCGACGAGGAGGTGGCCCTGCTGGCCGCGGGGAGCCTGGCGGCCCTCGGCATCGGGGACGCGGTCCTGGAGCTGGGCCACTGGGGGCTCGTGGGCCCGCTGATGGAGCGCCTGCCGTGGCCGGAGGCGGCGCGCGAGGAGCTGGAGCAGGCCCTCAACCGGAAGAGCCGGTCCGCCCTGGAGTCTCTGGTAGGACGGCACGGGGAGTGCGCGGAGGCGCGGCTCCTCGTGCGCCTCCTCCACCTGGGAGGAAGGCCGGAGGCGGTGGAGAGCCTGGCGGCGGACCTCGGCGCGGCCGGGGTCCTGGGCGCGTGGCGGGAGCTCCGGTCCCTCGCGGCCGCGCTGGAGAAGGCCTTCCCCGGACTGCCGGTGCGCCTCGACCCCACCGACGTGCGCCACTGGAGCTACTACACCGGCCTGACGCTCAAGGCCTTCAGCCGGCGCCACCCCTTCGCCCTCCTCTCTGGCGGCCGCTACGACTCGCTCTACCCCGCCCTCGCACGCCCCTTCGGCGCCTGCGGCTTCGCCCTCCACCTGGACAGGCTGCTGGAGGTGGAGCGGGGCCGCCCGTCCGGGCCGGGCACGGAAGGAGGGGGCTGATGCCCCGCATCGCGCTGACCAAGGGCCGCCTGCTGGAGCCAGCCCTGGCATGGCTTTCAGAGAAGGGGTTCACCCGGCCCGACCTGGCCGGCAGGGCCCTCTGCCTGCCCCTCGGACGCGGCTGGGAGGCCGTGCTGCTCAAGGGCCCCGACGTGGCCGTCTTCGTCCAGAACGGCGCGGCGGACCTCGGCATCGTGGGCTCGGACGTCCTGGAGGAGGACCGGCCCGACGCCTACGACCTCCGGGACCTCCCCTTCGGCCGCTGCCGCCTGAGCCTGGCCGCTCCGGTGGGGAGTGAGACCGTGCCCGGCCAGACGCCGCTGCGCGTGGCCACCAAGTACCCCCGCACCGCCGAGAGGCTCCTCGCCGCCCGGGGCCTCTGGGTGCGCTTCATCCGGGTCACCTCCTCCGTGGAGCTGGCCCCCCTGCTTGGACTCTCGGACGCCATCGTGGACCTCGTGGACACGGGCGGCACCCTGCGCGAGAACGGCCTTCGGGAAGTGAGCGTCCTGCTTCCCGTCCAGTCCCACCTCATCGCCAACCGCGGCGCCTACCGGTTCCTCGAAGAGCCGTGGTGGGAGGGCTAGGCCGGAGAACGCCTCACAGGCATGCCTCCACGTGGTGCGGCCGTTCCGCGCCCCGCCCCTTCGGGCTCTGGCCAGCAAAGGCCGCTACGGTCGCCGCCAGGAGGCGCCTCCCACAAAAGAGAGCGGCAGTCGTGGGAGCGACCTCCCGGTCGCGACCCTTCGCAGGTCATCCTTCACCGTAGCGGTCGAGCGCTGATCGGCCGAACTGGCTTGCCCCCGAATTCCGCGATGGAATTCCCGCCGATGTGGGAGCCGTCGCCTGACGGCGACTTCCCCTCATTCGCGATCGGGCGATCGGTCCCACAATCCGCCGGCCGTCCTGCAGTCACCGCCTCCCTGTGAATTCTTCTTTCCCTCCGCGCCTCCACTTGCATTGGCGCGCGCAAGCCGGCATCCTAGAAGGCGGGCTACAGGGCCTTGGGATGGGAGGAGCCGGTGTTCGATCAGATCAATCCGCTTCTGGAGTTCATGCTGGCGGTGTCGCCCCAGGTGAGCGACCTGAACTTCTCCGTGGGGCGGGCGCCGCAGGTGGAGATCAGCGGCGAGCTGCGCGAGGTGCCGATCAAGGGGCTGAAGGCGCTCACGCCCTACCAGACCGAGCAGATAGCCCTCCAGCTCCTGCGGGGGGACCGCCACCTCATCCGGAAGCTGCTCAAGCAGGGCTCCGCCGACCTCTCGCACTCCATCCCGGGCAAGACGCGCTTCCGCGTGAACATCTTCTCGCAGAGGGGCACCTACAGCATCGTGCTCCGAGTCATCCCCAACGGCGTTCCCACCATCGAGGAGCTCGGGCTCCCCCCCCAGCTCAACCAGGTGGCCGAGGAGCGCAACGGCATCGTCCTGCTGACGGGTCCCACGGGCAGCGGCAAGTCCACGACCCTCGCGGCGATCATCAACCGGATCAACATGGACAAGGCCTACCACATCGTCACCATCGAGGACCCCATCGAGTACCTGCACCGCCACAGGCGCGCCACCATCAACCAGCGCGAGCTGGGCGCCGACGTTCCCTCCTTCGCGCTGGCCCTTCGAGCGGCCCTGCGCCAGGCCCCCAAGGTGATCCTCGTAGGCGAGATGCGAGACCTGGAGACCACGGAGATCGCGCTGGAGGCAGCCGAGACCGGCCACCTCGTGCTCTCGACGCTGCACACCATCGACGCGAGCAAGACCGTGGACCGGATCATCGGCATCTTCCCCAAGAACGAGGAGCAGCAGATCCGCACGCGCTTTTCGCAAACCTTCAAGTGGATCGTGAGCCAGCGACTGGTGCCGAAGGCCGATGGGTCGAGGCGCCTAGCCGTCTGCGAGGTCCTCCGCACGAGCGAGCGCACGAGGGACTACATCCAGCACGGCGAGTCGGAGATGGAGGGCAAGAGCCTTCTGGACGCCATGAACGACGGCGCGCTCGACGGCATGCAGACCTTCGATCACGAGCTGGAGCGGCTGTGGCGGGAGGGCGAGGTCAGCCTGGAGACGGCCATCTCCTTCGCGACCAACGCGCCGAACCTGGCCCTCAAGATGTCGGGAATCGCCGCCGCCGGGGCCGAGACGAGGCATCCGGTCGCCGCCGCGCCTGGAGCGGAGACTCCGCAGAAGGGGCCCCAGGCGGCCAAGCCGGCGGGCGGAAAGCCGGCGGGCACGCCACCGCTCGGGCCCGATCTCGGGGTGGACATCAAGGACCTCATGGAGTAGCTCATGCAGATCGCCTGCCCAGCCTGCAAGAAGTTCCTGTCCGTAGACGAAGCGAAGCTGCCGGCCAAGCCCGTGCTCGTGAAGTGCCCCGCGTGCGGATCGGGAATCTCCGTCGGGCCGCCGCCTCCCGCCGCGCAGGCCTCTGCCCCGCCTCCGGCCTCTTCGGAGCCCCCTGCCGGAGCTTCGGCGGAGGGCCCGGCCCAGCTGAATCATCCGGACATCACCCCAGGAAGCCCTCAGTGGGAGCGGCTGAAGCGGGAGGTGGCCGCCGAGGTCCTCCACCAGCTCGGGCTCGCCCCCTCAAAGGCCTCCCTGAACGGCGAGGGCTGGGGGGAGGAGGAGCGCGAGAGGGCCGCCCTGATCTGCGAGGACGAGGCGCTCTTCCAGGTGGCCATTTCGGAGGCCTTGCAGCAGCTCGGACTCCGGGTGGAGCTGGCCACGTCCAAGGCCGCCGCCCTCTCTTCCCTGGCCCGCCAGCACTACGACGTGGTCACCGTGGACAACCGCTTTCCGGACGACAACGAGGGGGGGTACCAGATCCTCCAGGCCATCAACGCCCTGGCCCCGGACGCGCGCCGGAAGATGTTCGTGGCCTTCGTCTCGGCGGACCTCTCGACCATGGATACGAGCTCCGCCTTCATCCTGGGGGCGAACCTCACGGTGAGCAAGAAGGACGTCCGCCGCCTCGACAAGATCCTGGCACAGGGGATCCGCGACCACGACAGGGCCTACAGGGTCTTCTACCAGGTCGAGGAGGAGATCCAGAAGCAGGAGGGTTGAGCGGGCGGCCCCCGGTCGCGGCCCTTCGGAGGTCATCCTTCACCGTAGCGGCCGATCGGCGATCGGCCGAACCGCCGGCCCCGTGCCGCGGCGAGCAAAGACCGCCATGGTCGCCGCCAGGAGGCGCCTCCCCCAAGAGACGGCGGCAGCGGTGGGAGCGATCGCCAGATCGCGAATGAGGAGAAGTCACCGTCGGGCGACGGCTCCCCCATCGGCGGGAATTCCATCGCGGAATGGGGGCCCCCAGGCTTTCTTGACGCTCCTCCGGGAACTTTATAGAATACCCGCTGCGACTTCTGTACAACGCTCCGGATCTTGGCGCAGCGAAGGAGGGGTTATGAAGGCCTACGGACCGCAGGACATCCGCAATGTTGCTCTCATCGGCCATGGGGGGACCGGGAAGACCAGCTTCGCCTCGGCCATGCTCCACACGGCGAAGGCGGTGAACCGCTTCGGTAAGGTGGAGGAGGGGACCGCTCCGACCGATTATGAAGAGGACGAGATCCAGCGGAAGCTGTCGATCGCCTCGAGCCTCGCCTTCGTGGAGTGGGAGAAGGCCAAGATCAACATCCTGGACACCCCCGGTTACGGCAGCTTCATCGCGGACTCCAGGGGGCCCATCCGGGTTTCGGACTCGGCCCTCATCTTCGTGAGCGCCGTGTCGGGCGTGGAGGTGATGACGGGCAAGGCGTGGGAGTACGCCGAGGAGTTCAATGTCCCCCGCATCCTCGTGATCAACAAGATGGACCGCGAGAACGCCTCCTTCGACCGCAGCCTGGCGAGCATCCGCGAGAACTTCGGGCGCCTGGCCGTGCCGGTGTTCCTCCCGCTGGGGCAGGAGAAGGAGTTCGCCGGCGTCGTGGACCTGGTCGAGGGCAAGGCCCACCGGTACGCACAGGATGAGTCCGGCGCCTACACCGAGGGGGAGGTTCCCGCCTCCATGGCCGAGGAGGTGGCGAAGGCCCGGGCCGAGCTCGTCGAGATGGTGGCCGAGCTGGACGAGAAGCTGATGGAGAAGTACTTCGAGGCGGGCGACCTGACCCCGGAGGAACTCTCCGCCGCCCTCAAGATCGGCATCGCCCAGGACAAGATCTTCCCCGTCCTCTGCGCCTCAGCCCTCCGTAACATCGGCGTGGCGGACATCATGAACTTCCTCGTGGAATTCGCCCCCCCCGCCAACGCGCGCAGTTCCTTCCGGGCCACGCCGGTCGGGGGCGGGGAGGAGTTCGAGGTGGCCGCCGACGTGGAGGCCCCCGCCAGCGCCTTCGTTTTCAAGACCATCTCCGATCCCGCCCAGGGCCGCGTCACCATCTTCCGGGTGGTCTCGGGCCGGGTCCCCGCCGACGCCACCCTGATCAATCCCTCCAAGGACGCACCGGAGCGCATGGCGGGCCTCTTCCACCTCAGGGGAAAGGACCACGTGAAGTGCGAGGAAGCGCTGGCGGGCGACATCGCGGCCGTCATGAAGCTCAAGGAGACGGTCACCGGCAACACCCTCTGCGCCAAGGAGCGCATGCTGGTCTTCCCGCCCGTCAAGTACCCCATCCCCGCCATCTCCTTCGCCGTGGAGCCCAAGTCCCGCGGGGACGAGGACAAGATCATGGCGGCCCTCCAGCGCATGGTGGACGAGGATCCCAACCTCACCGTGAGCCGTGACCCGCAGACCCACGAGACGCTGGTGTCCGGGTCGGGCAGCCAGCACGTGGAGGTGGTCGCCGCCCGCGTGCAGCGCCGCTACGGCGTCGAGATGAAGATCAAACAGCCCAAGGTGCCCTACCGCGAGACCATCAAGGGGCGCGCCGAGGTCCACGCCCGGCACAAGAAGCAGACGGGCGGCCACGGGCAGTTCGCCGACATCCAGATCAAGATGGAGCCGCTGCCCCGCGGGACCGGCTTCGAATTCAAGGACGAGATCTTCGGCGGCGCCGTGCCGCGGAACTTCATCCCGGCGGTGGAGAAGGGGATGCTCGAATCCCTCGATCGCGGCGTCCTGGCGCGCTACCCCGTGGTGGACCTGAGGATCACCCTCTTCGACGGCGGCTTCCACCCCGTGGACTCCTCCGAAATGGCCTTCAAGATCGCGGCCCACATGGGCTTCAAGGAGGCCATGGATAAGTGCAAGCCCACCCTTCTGGAGCCGGTGATGCTGGTGGAGGTGGTGGTTCCCGAGGAGAACATGGGCGACGTCATGGGCGACCTCAACAGCCGCCGGGGCCGCATCCAGGGGATGTCCCAGAAGGGCGCCAACCAGATCATCAAGGCGCAGGTGCCCCTCGCGGAGATGCTCACCTACGCCTCCACGCTCAAGTCGCTGACCGCCGGCCGGGGTACCTTCAGCATGGAATTCGCCGCCTACGAGGAGGTCCCCGCCCTCATCCAGCAGAAGATCGTCGAAGAGGCCAAGCAGGCGAAGGAGGCGGAGCAGGAGGGATGATGGATGAGGGATGAGGGATGAGGGCGGGAGCTTATCCTGAGGCCGGTGCGCGATATCGCCATCCGGCGACGGCGCCCACGGGAAGATGGGAGGCTGCTTGTGGGAGCGATCGCCTTGTGGGAGCGATCGCCTGATCGCGACCTGGTCGCCGCCTGGAGGCGCCTCCCACGGGGGCAGAGAGCAGGGGGCGGGGAGCAGGGAGGGGAAAAGGGAATTCACCACCAAGACACCAAGACACGAAGCATGGCGAATTGAATAGAACCGCAGACGGAAATGAGATCGGGATTTGGGGGGGCGCCTCATCGCCTAATCGCGTCTCGCTCTCAGCACTCAGCTTTTTCTCCTGTCCCCCGTCCCCGCAGCGGCCGAAAAGCGCCCGCCAGAGCGCGATCCTTCGAAGGCCCGCCATCATCCATCATCCATCATCCATCATCCATCGCCGCCTCGGCCGCCCGGTTGACAGACTGGGCTTATACCCTGTAATATATATATTTGCTCCGTGTTGCGAGCAGCAAGGAGGTTGCATTGCTGGCCATACGTCTCAAGAGGATCGGAAGGAAGCATCGGCCCTATTACCGCCTCGTCGTTTCCGACAGCAGGAACCGGCCGGGCGGCCAGAACGTGGACGAGGTCGGAGTGTACGACCCCCTGCCGAACCCTTCCGAGGTCAAGGTGAACCTGGAGCGGGTGGACTACTGGCTGAGCCGTGGCGCCAAGCCCTCGACCAGCGTGGCAAAGCTCATCGCCATTTCCAGGCAGAGCGCGCAGGCCTGATCGGCCGGCGCGGTGCCCCGTGCCGTGACGCCCTTGCGGGCGAGCGGCGCGAACCGAGGTCAACTGGTCCCATGGCCCTTACCCCCGTGGCCCGGATCGTGAAGCCCAGAGGGTTCCGCGGACAGGTTTGGGTGACCCGCTACAGGCGAGGTTTCCCGCCTTTCGACCGTGGCAGTGCCGTCTGGATCGCCCTGCCGTCAGGCCCGGAAACCTTTACCGTCGGCGAGTTTTTTGAATACGCCAAGGGAGAGGTCCTGGCCCTCGTGGGAGTGGACGGTCTGGAGAGGGCCGAGGGGCTGTGCGGCATGGAATTGTGTCTTCCGGCCGAGACGGTGCCTCCCGATGCCGAGGAGACCTTCGATGCGGATGCCATCGTTGGCTTCGAGGTGGTGGACCGAACGAGGGGGATCATCGGGACCGTCGTGGCGGCGGTGGAGCGGCCGGCCTATTGGTCCTTCCTCTTGGAGACCCCCGCCGGAGAGGTGGAAATACCGGCCGTCAAGGGTCTGGGCGTGGGGCTCGAAAAGGATCTGCGCAGGGTTCGGGTGGACCTGCCCGAGGGGTATCCTGGGTTACCGGGAGAAGACGATGAGGATTGACGTCCTGACCCTTTTCCCCGACATGTTCGCGGGCTTTCTGGGCCAGTCCATCGTCAAGCGGGCACTGGAGGCGGGCGTGGCCGACGTCCGCCTGCACAACTTCCGGCGCTTCGCGCAGGACCGGCACCACACGGTGGACGACGCCCCCTTCGGAGGGGGTCCGGGCATGGTCCTCATGGCCGACCCCATCTTCCGGTGCGTGGAGCACCTGCGGCAGGAGGTGCCCATGGCGCCGCTGATCTACCTGAGCCCCAAGGGTGAGGTGCTGACCCAGCGCCTGGCCGGGGAACTGGCCCTCATGCCCTCGCTGATGCTCCTCTGCGGCCGGTACGAGGGGGTGGACCAGCGCGTCGTGGACCACCTGGTGCAGAGGGAGATCTCGGTGGGGGACTACGTCCTCTCGGGCGGCGAACCCGCGGCCATGATCCTGTTGGACGCGGTGGTCCGCCTGCTCCCGGGTGCCTTGGGAGACGAGGCCTCCACCCAGGAGGAGTCATTCAGCGAAGGCGTTCTGGAGTACCCGCAGTACACCCGTCCCGCCGAGTACAGGGGTTGGAGGGTGCCGGAGGTTCTCCTTTCCGGCAATCACGAGGTCATCCGGCGCTGGCGCCGAGAGTCGGCCCGGAGGGAGACGCAGTCGAAACGCCCCGACCTGTTCGGGGCTCAGGTCAGGATGGAGGCTTCTCATGAGTGAGAACATCGAGGCGATCGAGAAACAGGGGCAGCGCGAAGACGTCCCCGTCTTCAAGGCAGGGGACACGGTCCGCGTGCACGTCAAGGTGCGCGAGGGCGAAAAGGAGCGGCTCCAGGTCTTTCAGGGAGTGGTGATCGCCCGCAAGCACGGCGGCGTTCGAGAGACCATCACCGTCAGGAAGATCAGCGGCGGGATGGGCGTGGAACGCATCTTCCCCCTCCACAGCCCCATCATCGACAAGATCGAGGTGGTGTCCGAGGGCAAGATCCGCCGCGCCAAGCTCTACTACCTGCGCGAGCTGAAGGGAAAGAAGGCCCGCATCGAAGAGCTCCGAAGGGATTGAACCGTTCCGGGGAGGCGTCATTGGCCGACCTGCTCGCGTTCGAAAGGGCCCTGTGGGCCCGCGGGATCACCCGTGTGGCGGGCGTCGATGAGGCCGGCCGGGGAGCCCTTTTCGGCCCCGTGGTGGCCGCGGCCGTGATCTTGGACGCCAAGAGGGACCTCTCGCCTTACGTGGACTCCAAGCAGCTCTCCGAAACCCGCCGCGAGTCGGTTTTCGAGCGGTTGAAAGCCGACGGCCACCTCTGCGCGGTGGGGACCGTTTCAGCCGAAGAGATAGATGCCACCGACATTCTGAGGGCTGCTCTGCGGGCCATGACCTTCGCCCTGGAGGGGCTTCCGGTGAGGCCGGAGCACGTGCTGGTGGACGGCCCCCACCTTCCTGTTCTACCCTGTGGCGGTGAAGCGGTGATCCACGGCGATGCGCTTTCGGCCAGCGTGGCGGCGGCCTCGATTGTTGCCAAGGTGACCCGGGACCGGGTCATTCGCTCGCTCGATGCTCGCTACCCCGGCTACGGGTTGCACCGCAACAAGGGGTATGGCACGGTGGAACACCTGGGGGCGTTGCGAAGCCTTGGCCCGTCCCCGCTCCACCGCAGGAGTTTCCGGGGCGTTGTTTCGGGGGATGCCTGATGCCTTTGGATCGGGCCAAGACCAGGGCCAACGCGGATAAGCTTCTCAGGGCCAACCGCATCCAAGATGCCATCCGCGAGCTTCAGAAGCTGGCCGAGGACAACCCGAGGGACATCCAGACGCTGAACCAGATGGGCAACCTCTTCCTCCGCGTGGGGAACAAGGCGGCGGCGGTGCCCATGTTCCTGCGCGTGGCGGAGCTGTACAACAAGAGCGGCTTCGCGACGAAGGCCGTGGCCTCCCTGAAGATCGCCACTCGCGAGCAGCCCGACCACCTGGAGGCCTGGGAGATGCTCGCCAGCCTCTCGGAGCAGCAGGGATTCACCCGAGAAGCCAGGCTCGCCTTCGAGCGCGTGGCCCAGCTGGTGGCCCAGAGCGGAAACGCCGAGGCCACGGTCCGCGTCCAGAAGAAGATCCTGGAAATCGAGCCCGAGAACCTGAAGGTCCGGATTCAGGTGGGCGATAACCTGATCAAGCTCAACCGCACGGAGGAGGCGGTCAAGGAATACCTCAAGGCGGCTAATCTCTTCCTGGCCCAAGGCCTCGCCAAGGAGGCGGCGAGGCTGTACGAGCGGGCCCTGCAGATCAATCCTGACAACATTCGCCTGCTGGAGAGTTTTGTCAAAAACCTCCTGGCCCGGCATCAGGGGGACCAGGCCATTCAGATCCTGGAACAGCTCCTGGAGCGCCATCCGACCTCCGAGGGGTTCCTGCTCCTGAAGGTCGAAGTGCTCACGGAGAAGCAGGACTATCCGACGGCCGAGGCCGTCTGCGACGCCATCCTGAAGAACCACCCCGGCAGCGTCTCCGCCCGTGGCCGCCTGGTGAGGCTGTACGGCCTCCAGAAGCGGCCGGACGCCGCCGCGGACCTGCTGTCCGAATGGGGGCGCATCTGTGAGCCCGAGCGGCTGCCCGACGTGGAGGCGCTCTACGAAGAGCTCCTCAGGTACCTGCCGGAACACCTGCCCACCATGATGGGTTTCTGCGACCTGCTGAGGCGCAGCGGCGACCGGCCGAGGCTCCTGCGGGCGCTCGATTCCTACGTCCAGACGGCGCACCAGGCGGGGGAGCTGGGCTCGGCGAGAGAGGCCCTCCTGGAGCTCGTCCGGCTTGAACCGAACTCGCCGGCTCACCGGGAGCGCCTCAAGATCGTAGAGACCAAGCTCGGAAGGCACGCCCCGACCCCCAGGGAAGAGCCTCCGGCGCCGGCGCCCGCCCCCGCGCCCGAACAGGCGGCGGCCGCAGAAACGGTCGGGGCGCGGGGCGAAGTTCGGCCCGGAGAGGTGGATCTGGAAGGGGCCGCGCCCGCCCCCGAGGAGACGGGAGAGCTGGAAATTGAGATTGATATGGAGGACCTCCAGATCCCCAAGGCGGAGGTGACCGCCTCTTTTGCCCGTCCGGCGGACCTGCCCGAGGCGGTGACGCCGAGGCCTCCCGCCGCAAGGGAATCGCCCGAACTGGAAGTGGGGGAGTCGCCCGGCGTCGAGAAAGGCCCCCCCCAACCGGCCCTGGATGCCCGGGAGGCGGAGATCATCCGGGAACAGCTCACGGAGGCGGAGGTCTTCCTGAAGTACGGGCTGACGGAGAAGGCCATCGCGGAACTCCAGTCCGTCCTGAAGAAGCTCCCGGACCACATCCACGCTCACCAGAAACTCATCGCCATCTACAAGAGCAAGAGGAACACCGCCAAGGCGGTCCGGCAAATCTTCAAACTCGCCCAGGTATTTCAAGACCAGGGGGACGGGGAGACTTGCCAGAACCTGGTGGAGGAGGCGCGCGCTCTGGATCCCAACAGCGAGGAGATCCAACGATTCCTCGAAGGCGTCCGTCCCGCTCCCGCGGAGGTTGCCGGCGTGGGCGCCCTGGCCAGCCAGATCGAGGAAGCCGCCCGGCCGAAGGTCACCAAGGAGAAGGCGGTACCCTCCTTCTTCCCGGAACTCGACCTGGAGCTTCTCGGGACCGTCGAAGAGCCGGCCCGCGAGCAGGCCGAGGTGGTCATCTCCCTGGACCAGCCAACACCAACGCCCGGCCAGAGGGCGTCGGAGCTCATCCTGGAGGCCGAGCTGGAAGAGCCTTCCCCCGTGGAAACCGAAGCGCCATTCGAGGGCGTCCTGGAGGCACAGGAGCCGGTCCTGGACGGGAATGTCCAGCCGGTTCTGGAAGAGGCGATCGCAGCCGAGCTGGCGCAGGAACCACCGGAAGAGGAGCCCACGGGGGCGCTTCCCTCGGAAGAGACCACCGGGGCCCTCCTGCGGGAGGAGCCGCCGGCGCCCCCCGTGGAATCCATGGCCGTACAGATCTCCGCCGAGGAGCTCCAGGACCGGTCCGACCTGGCGGAGCTGTTGGAGGAGGCCGAGTTCTACTACAGCCAGGAGCTCTTCGGAGAGGCCCAGCGGGCGCTGGAGGGACTGCGGGCGAGGTGGCCGAGCGATCCGAGGGTGCTTTCCCTGGCCGACCGCCTGGGGATCTCCGCACCCGCCGAACCCGCGAAATCCGAAGGGGCACTCGAAGGTCTTCCCTCGGAAGGGGCCATCTCCATCGAGGTGGGAGGAATGGAGGAGGTGGCACTCGAGGCGGAACCGGCAGCCCCGGAGGATACAGCGGAACCCGAGGTCTCCCCGGAGCCCGAAGCCGAGGGACCGATCGCCAGCCCCGAAGCCGAAGAGGTTTCCCTCTCCTCCGAGATGTCGAAGATCTTGAGCGCCGTCGGAGCCGCCGAAGCCGAAGAGGGGGACCAACCCAGGAAGGCTCAGGAGGTGACCACGGGACGGGGACGGACCAAGCTGAAGGTTTCCCTTCAGGAGCTCCTGCCCGAGGAGGTCATCGCGCAAGAGAAGGAGAGCTTCGCCACCGAGGGCCCCAAGAAGGACGAGTACTACGACCTCGCCTCCGAACTCAGCGAGGCGCTGGAAGGGCTCGAAGCCGAGGAGGAGTCCCTCTTCGACGAATCGTCCAAGTCTCCGGAGGAAATGTCCTTCGAGGAGGTCTTCGAGGAGTTCAAAAAGGGGGTGGAGCGAAAGGTCAGCGAGGAGGACTCCGCCACCCACTACAACCTGGGTATCGCCTACAAGGAGATGGAGCTCCTCGACGAGGCCATCGGGGAATTCCAGATCGCGGCGCGCTCCCCGCAGTACTTCGTGGAGTGCTGCTCCATGCTCGGCATCTGCTTCCGCCAGAAGGGCATGGTGGACCTCGCCGAGAAGTGGTACCGCAAGGGGATCGAGGCGCCTGGCTTCTCCGACCAAGCCTACATCGGTCTCAAGTACGACTTGGCGGAAACCCTGATGGAACAGGGACGGGCCCCCGAAGCGCAGGAGCTCTTCCGCGAGGTCTACGCCGTCAACGCCAACTACCGGGACATCAAGGACCGGGTGAAGTCTGCCTCCTGAGCTACTCTCTCCTCCAGATCGCCACCCTCAGTCTTCCCGACAGGTCGCGCACACCTCTGACCCACCGCAGTTCCGGATAGAGGCGCCTCAAGGCCGCCGCCCGCCGCGCCTGGGCCACCCCCAGCTCGCACAGGAGGAAGCCGTCGGGCCGCAGGGCCTTGGCCGCCCAGAGGCCGGCCTGCCGATAGGGCCCCAGCGGGTCAGGCCCGCACCGCAGGGCCCCCGCCGGCTCAAAGCAACAGACTTCGGGTGGAAGCCCGCCCCACTCCTCGTCGGTGATGTAGGGGGGGTTGCAGAGCACCGCGTCCAGGCCTTCGATGGGCGGCTCCTGGGCCATGTCCCCGGGAAGCAGGCTCACGCCTGGCTCGCCCGCCAGATTGAGCCGGCTCCACGCCAGCGCGCGCGGGTCCCTCTCCAGCCCGTAGAGCCCAGCCTCCAAGCGTTCCGAGGCCAGGGCCAGGAGAACGCATCCCGAGCCCGTTCCGAGCTCCGCCACGCGTGGGCTCGCCTGGGATGCCACGAGTCGGAGGGCCTCCTCCACGAGGTGTTCAGTCTCGGGACGGGGGATCAGACAGCCGGGCCCCACCTTCACCCTTTGGCCCCAGAACTCTTGAAATCCGCGGATGTACTGGAGGGGCTCCCGGCGCCTGCGCCGTTCCAGCGGCCCTTGGAGCCCGGCCGCTTCAGCCTCGGCCATCGGGCGCTCCGGGTGGGCCAGGAGGTACGCCTTGTCGCCTCCCAGCGCGTCGGAAAGAAGGAGAAGGGCGTCCCTGGCCGGGTCGGGAACGCCCGCCGCTCGCAGGGAGGCTGCCGCCTCCTGGAGCCACTCCCCGGTGGTCACGATGCGGTCCCTCCCTTGGTGACAGAAAGCATCTGGAGACCGGCTCGCAAAGCGGGCCGTGAGCCAAGAAAAGCGGACCAGGGCGGGCTCCACGCGCGGCGAGATCAGCTCCCCTTGGAGGCGTCTACCAGCTCGATGTGCAGCACCTCGGCGGCCTCGAAGATCCGCTCGTCGCGATAGAATTCGCCGAAGACGATCCGGCGGATGCCCGCGGAGGCCAGGAGCTTGAAACAGGCCCAACAGGGGGAGGCGGTGATGTAGGCCGTGCAGCCGTCCGTGGAGACGCCGTGCTTGGCGGCCTGCACGATGGCGTTGGCCTCGGCGTGGCTGGTGCGTTCGCAGTGGCCGTTGACCATCATGTGCCCCGCCTCGTCGCAATGGGCAAGGCCCGCCACGGAGCCGTTGTAGCCCGTGGCGATCAAGTACTTGTCCTTGACCAGCACGCAGCCCACGTGCTTCCGGTCGCAGGTGGCCCGGCTCGCCACCTCCCTCGCGATGTCCATGAAGTAGGCGTCCCAGGACTTGCGCATGGAACCTCCCTTGGTGGGTGGAGGGTGAAGGGTGGAGGGTGGAGAGCGAAGAAGACGAAAGGGCCTGCAACGGGACGGTGGTGAATAGGCATCGTGCCTCCTGGGGCCATGCCGCCCATTCTCTCTCACCCCCGGGCTTCCCCGGCGGGAACTCCCTAAGATCCCAAGCGTTCATGCTACCATGAACGACCGGGATAGGGCCGAGCCGAGAGGAGAAGGCATGTACGTGGACCTGCACTGCCACCTGCTTCCCGGAGTGGATGACGGGGTGGGCGACTGGGAGGAGTCGGCCCGCTGTCTGGAGGCGGCCCGCCACGAGAAGGTCTCCGCTCTCTGCGTCACCCCCCACATCGCGCCGCCTCGGTTCCCCAATACGCCGACCGTCCTCAGAGAGGCCTTCGAGGCCTGGCGAGGACCGGCGGAAGCCATGGGGTTCACGGTGCACCTGGGGAGCGAAATCGCCTTCCGTCCCTACTTGATCTCCGCCTACCGGGCCGGCGAGCTGCTTCCCATGGGCGAGGCGGGCCGCTACGTCCTGGTAGAGCTCCCGCTCCTTTTCCGCCCTCCTGGAGTGGAGGAAGCCTTCTTCGATCTGCGCATGGCGGGTGCGGAACCCATCCTGGCCCACCCCGAGCGGTATGCCTACGTGATCCGGGACCCCGGCTGCCTCACATCCCTCGCGGCGGCCCGAATCCCCTTCCAGCTCACGACCCACAGCGTGGTGGGCTATTTCGGCCAGGCCATCCGGCACGCCGCCCTGGCCCTCCTGGACCGGGGATGGGTCTACCTGCTGGCCTCGGATGCCCATTCGGCCAGCGGCCGGGCACCCCTCTTCCGCGAGGCCGTCCGCGTCGTGGCCCGCCGGTACGGCATCGAGGCGGCCCGCCGTCTCTGCATCGAGAACCCCAGGCGGGTCCTTGCCGGGGAGCCCCTCCTGGCGGTGGCGGGGCTCCGGACCAAGGGAAGGAGACGGCGTTGACCCTGCGCGAGAGGGTGCGCGATTTCCTGGCGGAGGCTCCACAGCCCTGCACCAGGAGCCAGGTGGCGGCGGGGCTGGGCCTTTCGCCGCGCGAGCGCAAGGCCCTGGAAGGCGTGCTGGAGGCCTTTCAGAGGGAAGGCCTGGTGGAGTGGGTGCACCGGAGATACCGCTTGGCGGGAGCCCGGGGCACCTTCACCGGTCTCTTCCACGCGGCCAGAGGAGGCTTCGGCTTCATCACCCCCGACCACTCCAGGGCCGAGGGCGACCTCTTCGTACCGGCCAGGGAAACGGGCGGCGCCCTGGAGGGGGACCGCGTGCTGGCCCAGGAAGTGCCAGGACGGCCGAGAGGCGGGCGCGGCGCCCATGGCCGGGAGGTCGGCGTCAGGCCAGAGGCCAGGGTCCTGGAGGTCGTGGAGAGGAGCGCCCGGCCGGTCGTCGGCATCGTCCAGGGCGGCCTTCTCCTGCCCATGGGCAGCTCGCGGGCACCCATCGCGCTTCCCCGTGGCACCGGCGCGGAAGGCATGGTGGCGAGCGTGGAGCTGGAGTCCGGTGGCGCGGCCCTCTCCGTGGGTCTTCGCGTCCTGGGGCCGCTGGATGATCCCCGCACGCCCGTCCTGGCGGCGGAGACGCGCTACGGCCTGACCCAAACCTTCCCCGAGGCGGCCGAGCGGGAGGCCGCGATCCTGCCGGAGGATCCCGATCCGTCGGATCTTCAGGAACGGAAGGACTTCCGCTCCCTTCCCACGGTCACCATCGATCCCGAGGACGCGAAGGATTTCGACGACGCCATCTCCGTGCGGAAAGAGAGCGGCGGCTGGCGGCTGTGGGTCCACATCGCCGACGTGGCCCACTACGTCAAGCCGGATTCCGCCCTCGATGCCGAGGCCCGCCGCCGGGGGAACAGCACCTACCTGCCCGGAACGGTCTATCCCATGCTACCCCACGCCCTTTCGAGCGGCCTCTGCTCCCTGAAGCCGCGGCGGGATCGCCTGACTCTCACGGCGGAGCTGGAGCTGGACGATGACGGCCGCGTGCGTTTGGCGCGGTTCCACCGGGGGGTCATCCATTCCTCGGCGAGGCTCTCCTACGAACAGGCCCAGGCCGTCCTGGAGGGGCGGGAGAGCGCCCCACCCGAGGTGGCGAGCCTGTTGGAAGCGGCGCTTGAGATATCCCGCAGGCTCTTCCAGCGGCGCCTGGCCTTGGGCACCCTGGACCTGGACCTGCCGGAGGCGGGTCTTCGATTCGGCCTCTCCGGGCGCGTGGAGGAGGTGCTCCCGTCGATGCGGCTCGCCTCCCACCGCATCGTGGAGGAGGCCATGCTCGCCTGCAACCGCGCCGTCGCGGCCGAGTGCCTGCGCCTGAGGACCGCCATCCTCTTCAGGGTCCACGACGAGCCCAACGCGGAGAAGCTGGAGGCCCTCCGGCCCCTCCTGAACACGCTCGGGCTGGGAGAGGCGAGCCGGGGGGACCTCTCCGATCCCTTCACGCTGCAGCGGGTGCTCGCCAAGTCCGAGGGTCACAGGGCGGCCAAGCTGGTGGCCTACCTGATCCTGCGGGCCATGGCCCAGGCGCGGTATCACGCGGCGGTGCTGCCCCACTTCGGCCTGGGCTTCGCCCACTACTGCCACTTCACCTCCCCCATCCGCCGATACCCCGACCTGCTGGTGCACCGGAACCTGGCCGGGGCGCTCTGGGGCTCTCCGGCGCCGGGGGCGGACCTGGAGGCCCTCGCGGTCCACTGCTCAGCCACCGAACGGGCCTCGGACCAGGCCGAGCGGGAGGTGGTGGCCTGGTTTCAGATGGCCTTCCTCGCGGACCGCCTGGGGGAGACCTTCGATGCGGTGGTGCTGGGATTCACGCGCTTCGGCGCGCGGGTGGAGCTGGTGGAGCACCTGATCGAAGGCATCTGTCCCTTCAACGCGGTGGAGGGAGACTTCATCACCGTGGACGGGGACGGCCTCTCGGCGAGGGGGCGCTACTCCGGCGCGGTTCTGACGGTGGGCGATGAGGTCTTGGTGCGGCTCATGAGGGTGGATAGGCTCATGGGTGAGGCCCATTTTCTGCTGGAGGGATGGCCCGCGGAAGGGGGAGGCCGGAGGAAGAAGAAAACGGGGGGCAGGCGGTGAGGCGAGAGGCGACTTAGCGATTAGGCGATTGAGCGATTGAGCGATTAAGCGATTAGGCGATTAGGCGATGAGGGGTTTGGACCATCGGGCGAGGGGGTGATCGTCTCGTGCCGTACGATTTCCAACCGGAGCCAGCCGCACGGGCGGGGCGGCTTGTGTATAATGGAAGGGCATTCTATTGCAGGCATGCCGGGACCAGGGGAAACGAAGTTGCGCATCAAGAGGCTGAAGATCGACACGTACCGCGAATACATCCTCTACTTGCGGAGGGACTGCGACCTCTGCCGCGCGCAAGGGTTCGGCGCCCTCTCGAAGGTGGAGGTCATGGCGAACGGCCGCGGCATCGTGGGGGTCCTGGACGTGGTGGACGAGCCCTTCCTGGACTCCGACCAGATCGGCCTGTGCGAGTACGCCTACCAGAAGCTCGGCCTCCCCGAGGGCACGGAGGTGAACGTGCGCCATCCCGACCCCGTCCGCTCGGTGGAGCTCATCCGCAAGAAGATCCGCGGGGAGGTGCTCGGGCGGGAGGATTACCGGTACATCGTCCAGGACATCGTCTCGAACCGCTACTCCAAGGTCGAGCTGACGGCCTTCGTGGTCTCCACCGCGCAGGGGGCCATGGATCGGGACGAGATCGTCTACCTCGCCGAGGCCATGGCCGGCACCGGAGAGAGCTTGGCGTGGGGCCGCGACATGGTGGTGGACAAGCACTGCATCGGCGGCGTCCCGGGCAACCGGACGACCATGGTGGTGGTGCCCATCGTGGCCGCCTACGGGCTCACGATTCCCAAAACCTCCTCCAGGGCCATCACCTCGCCCTCCGGCACGGCGGATACCATGGAGGCCCTGGCTGAGGTCTCCCTGAGCCTGGAGCGCCTGAAGGCCATCGTGGAACGGGAGAACGGCTGCCTCGCGTGGGGCGGCTCCTTCGCCCTCTCCCCGGCCGACGACATCATTATCGGAGTGGAGCGTCCCCTGAACATGGACGCGCCGGGGCAGATGATCGCCTCCATCCTCTCCAAGAAGAAGGCCGCCGGATCCACCCACTTCGCATGGGATTACTGGCAGCGGCACCCGGAAATGATCGTCATCCAGTAGGGAGGACCGCCCGTGGGGCTCGTGGAGACTACCGCCGCGCGCATTCGGAGCCTGGAGATCCAGGGCGCCAACGCCATCGCCAAGGCGGCGGTCGAGGCCCTGGCGGGGGAGCTGGCGGTGGAGCCTCGCGCGGACCGCCGCGCCCTGGCCGAACTGCTCGCCGGGGCCCGCCCCAACGAGCCCATGCTGAGAAATCTCCTCGAGCTCTTCCTGTCTAGTGTGGAAGAGGAGGATGTCTCAGGGGAGCCGGGGGAGCGGGCCGGAGCGTTGCTGGAGCAAGTCCGCCGGGACGAGGAGGCCCTGGCCCGCGTCGGAGCGGACCTGTTCCTCTTCGGCGCCGACGCCGTGCTTCCATCGGGATACCTCATCAACAAGGTGGGCACGGGCATCTTCTGCGTGGTGGCGAGCCGGTACGACGTGCCCACCTACTGCGCCACCCTCACGCTCAAGGTGGTGCGGGACCACATCGACGAGGCCGTGGAGCAGCGGGACCCGGCGGAGGTTTGGCCCGACGCGCCGGCCGGGGTCCTGGTCCTGAACCCGGCCTTCGACAAGGTGCACCTCAAGTACGTGACGGCCTTCATTACCGAAAGGGGGCTCGTGAAGGATGTCCTGACCCTCTGCCCGCCCGCGCCCCCCGCGCGAGGGCGTTTGTAGGAGGACGGCGATGGCCGGGGAAGCGCTTCCCTACCTGGAGCTGGGCGGCGAGCCGCTGGAGGACGACCTGATCTGCCGGTTCCGCGTGGAGCCGGAGGTGGGCACCTCCCTGGAAAGGGCCGCCAATGCCCTGGCCGCCGAGTCCTCCATCGGCACCTGGACCGACGTGGCGGCCCTCACTCCAGAGCTGCGGGAGAGGCTGAGGGCGCGCGTCCTCGCCGCGGACGATCGGGGTGTGGTCATCGCTTACGGAGCCGTGCTCTTCGAGGGCGGCAACATGGCCCAGGTCTTCTCGTCGGTGGCGGGCAACATCTTTGGAATAAAGGAGGTACGGAGGCTGCGCCTCGAGGCCGTGCGCTTCCCGAAAACCGTGGCCGCCTCCTTTCAAGGCCCAGCCAGGGGCATCCAGGGTATCCGGGAAGTCCTGGGCGTCACCGGCCGCCCCCTCGTCGGCACCATCGTGAAGCCGAAGATCGGCTTGGATCCCAAGGCCCAAGCCCAGGTGGTCTACGAGGCCATGTCGGCGGGCTGCGACGTGGTCAAGGACGACGAGAACCTCACCTCCCAGAGCTTCTGTCCCTTCGAGGAGCGGCTCCGGGCCTGCCTCGATGCGGCCAAGCGGGCGGAAGACGCCACCGGTAACGCGAAGGGCTACATCCCCAACGTCACCGCCCCCACGGAGGTCATGCTGAGGAGGACGGGGCTCGTGGCCCACCTCGGCGGCCGCTTCGCCATGGTCGACCTGGTGACGGCCGGCTGGTCGGGGGTCCAGAGCCTCCGCGGGGCCGGCATGGGATTGATCCTTCACGGGCACAGGGCCATGCACGCGGCCTTCACGCGCGTACCCGAGCACGGGATCGCCATGGAGGTGATCGCGCGCTCGGCGCGCCTCGTAGGTATCGACCAGCTTCACGTGGGAACGGCGGTGGGAAAAATGGAGGGCAGCCGGGAGGCGGTGCTGCGCTCGGCGCGGGCCCTGAGGGCCTGGCCCTCCGAGGATGGGACGATGGCCGACGGGCAGGACTGGCGCGGCGTCCTGCCCGCCATGCCCATCGCCTCGGGCGGCCTGCACCCAGGGCACGTTCCGGATCTGATGTCCCTGTTCGGGCCGGAGGTGATCCTCCAGTTCGGCGGCGGTATCCACGGCCATCCCGGCGGGAGCGCGGCGGGGACGAAGGCCGTCCGCCAGGCCGTGGAGGCGGTTCTCGCCGGACTGACCCTCGAACGCGCCTCCTCGTCGGCCCCCGAGCTCCGGACGGCCCTTGCCTTCTGGAAAGCACAAGGATGAACACGCTTTTCGTTCTCACGCGCGATTCGGACCTCCTCAAGGTCCTCCGGGTGGCCCTTCCCAGGGCCTGGGACCTCCAGGAGAGGGGTACGGTGGCACAGGCCATGGAGTTCCTGGCCGACTGCAGGCCGACGGCCATCGTGGCCGACATGACGCTGGCCGGCCAGTGGGACGGGCTGTCCTTCGTGAGGACGGCCAGGGGCCACTTCCCCGATCTTCCCCCCGTGGCCATCGTGGCGGCCGCCGGAGTGGGGGAAGAGTTGGAGTCCCGCGTTCGGGACGCGGGGGTGGCCGTCCTCCTGCCGCGGCCCCTGGACGAGTCCTCGTGCCGGCGGGCCCTGGCCCGCCTCATGGCGGCAGTGGGCCCGGCGCGCGTGAGCCTGATCGAGGCGTTGGGTGAGGGCTTCGTGGATTTCACGCACCGGAGGGTCGCCGTTCAAACGCAGGACGGTGAACTGCACCTCCTGTTCGGTGAGGGAAGGCTCTGGACGCTGGTCCATCCACTCTACTGGGAGCGCTACCGGTCGGGCCTCCTGGGCGCCGGCATGGAGTGCGGCGAACAGGGGGAGGACCTACAGCTCTATCTGGCGGAGCTGGAGGAGGGGCTGGCTCGGTCGGTCCCCTTGGCGCCCATCAAACAACAGGCCACCCTCTCCTTGCTCGCGTCCCTGCCCTTGCATGCTCCCATGCGCTGCCGGTCGGAGCCGGTGGTCATCCCGGAGGGACTCCTGCCGATCGAGATCCCCGCCCTCCTGGTGCAGCTGGTCGACCAGATCCCGGAGGAGGGGCTGGCCGTGCTCAAGCGGCCGGGCGTCAAGGTCAGCAGGGTGGAGGAGGTGCTTCCCGAAGATCTGCCCATCCAGCCCCATCACGGCTACCTGTTGCAGCAGTGCCAGCAGCCGGTGGCGGTGTCCGATCTGCTCCAGACGGGAATTCTGCCTGGGAGGCAGCTCCTGGGCGGGGTGTACCTGCTCCTCCTGCTCGGCCTCCTTGCCAGCGAGCCAGCCGTGGAGCCGCCGTTCCGGCTGTCCGGCCTGGCCGTCCGCCTTGATGAGGAGACCGCCCTGATCCAGCGGCAGTCGGAGGCCATCCAGAACCTGGTCCAGGCGTTCAGAGTCCCCGGGATCAGCCCATACAAGGTCCTCGGTGTGCCCCCGGGCAGTGCGCCGGCCGATGCGGTGAAGGCGCACGAGGCGCTGAAGGAGCGACTCAGCCCGGCCAATCTGCATCCGGAAGTGTTCAAGAGGCACCAGAAGGAACTCTTTTTTCTGACCGCCAAGATGGGGGAGTCCCTTCTCCTCCTTCAGAACCGCTACATCGAAGACCGCAAGGCTGAGGCAAAGGCGGAGAGCGCCGAGGCGGAGGGAGGCCCGAATCCGGTGGCCCAGGCCGGCACGGCGCTCAGGCGGACCTCGGAGAACCGCCAGCAGGAGGCCCAGCTCAGCCTGCGACGGGCCATCGACTGCATGGCCCAGGAGCAGTGGCACGATGCCTCCCAGCACCTGAGGCTGGCGCTCTTCCACGACGGTTTTTCGCCCCAGGCCCACTACCTGATGGCGAAGATCTACGAGAAGAACACCAACAGCCGCGCCAAGCACATGGCCGAGCGTGAATTCCAGCGGGCCATAGAGCTGGATCCCCGGGATATCGAGTACCTTCTGGATCTGGCAGAATTTTACTTGAACAACGGGCTGTTCGCGAGGTGCCGGGCGTACCTGGACAAGGCTCAGGCACTCAGCCTGAGAGATCCAAGGGCCATCGCCATGCGCAAGAGAATCAAGGAGATAGACCGCTGATGACGAGGAGGGCGATCCAGCAGAGCAGGGGAACCGGCTCACGCGCGGGGAGGATGGAAAACCTTAACTATTAGATTGGGTTTTAGACCAAACGCTTGACTTTTTTCTACTCGTTCAATACACTTAATTGGAGATTGGGTCTCGTGTGTGAGGGGAGAATAGCGATGCGAATTCGGATGCCGTATTTCACGCTCATCCTACCCTTCGTGCTGGGACTTGGGTGGGGGGTGACCGCGGGCGCTCAGCAGGAGAAACCCTCCCAGCCGCCCGAGAAAGCCACCGAAAAAACGGCCGCTCAGCCAGGGACGCCTGCCGTCTCTCCTGAGATGCTGCAGAAAGCCAAGACCTACAAGGGATCACCGGTTCCCCCGAAACACCTGGTCAAGGAGGCGGACGGCCACTGGACCCCCTATACCCCTCCGGAGAAGCCGCCCGAGGGCGTCCTGGTGTACACGATTCAGCCGGGCGATACGCTCTCCAAGATCGCCCAGGCCCAGCTGGGAACCTGGCAACTGTGGCCCCAGATCTGGGACCAAAACCCCTACATCAAGGATGCTCACTGGATCTACCCCGGCGACCCTCTTTACATCAAGAAGCCGCAGGTCGTGAGCGAGCACGTCCCTCTCGAACCCGAACCTCCCCCGCCGAAACCGCCTGAGAAGGCCAAAGTGGGAGGGTTGGAGTTGGAGCAGGAGGCCCCCATGCCTCCGGTTTCCTCCGACGACGTCTACTGCTCGGGCTTCATCACAAAACACTTCAGGAGACCGCACCTGACCATTCTCTCTGCGCCGGAGCGGGAGCGCGAATCCCTCGCCCAGGGGGACGTCGTCTACCTAAACGAGGGCAAGGACGAGGGGATGCAACCGGGCATGCTCTTCTCCATCCTCGAGCCGGGTCAGACCGTCAGCCACCCCATCACCGGCAAGAACCTCGGGCGCTACGTCCGCCGGGTGGGCCAGGCCAAGGTGCTCGCCGTCCAGCCGCACGCCAGCATCGCGGAGATTTCACAGTCCTGCGACGAGATCCGATACGGTGACGTGCTGGTCCCCTGGCAGGTCATCCCCATCCCCTGGGACATCAAGCGCAGCCCATCCATCCCGCTGGATCTGCCTCCCAGCACCAAGCCCCAGGGCCGGGTCGTATGGTCGAAGGACCGGATCGAAAACATGGGGGATAGCCAGATCGTTTACATCGACCTGGGCTCCAGGGAGGGGCTCCTTCCCGGCGACAAGCTCTGGTTCTACCGCTTCCCCGGGCAGACCGGAACCTTCACGGATACCACCAGGGACCTCTTCCGCCAGCAGAAGATCAACGTAGGCCCGAAGGACCTCTACCGGATGCCCAAGGTGGGCAAGTACGGGGGCCACGAAGAGTCGATGGCCGAGGGCGGAACGGCGGAAGCCGGCGTGGAGACGGAGACCAGGTCCGAAAAGGAGCGTCAGAGTGACCTCCTCGCCCGTGAGGCTAAGCTGCGCAACAGCCAAAGCGGCGCGGTCAAGGCCATCCGAATGTACCTGGGAGAAGGTGTCGTTTTGACGACTGAGGGCCGCACGGCCTGCGTCAAGATCATCTCCTCCAACTCCTCGATCACCTTCGGGGACAGGGTGCAAATGGAGTAGCTCGAAGAACTTTCATCGAGACGGACCCGGGGGACGGCGCTCGCGCGCCGCCCCCCTTCCTTTTCATGGCTCCGTGGCATTCGGCGGGGGGAGCTGGCCACTTCACCCATTCGTGCCGCTGGTACAACTTTTGCTTGCTCGATGCCGTCGGTATAGGAGGATTTCCAACAACGGGTCGTACCACCACGAACGAGGAGGAACATGATGAAGAAAGTGCTTCTGATCGCCGCCTTCCTGACCTTCGGTTCCCTTCCCTTCTTCGCCCAGGCTCCCAGCAATCCCTGGTTCTGGGATCTCAACGCCGGCTACAACAACAGCAACAAGTGGATGGACAGCGGGTGGAACACCTCCACTCGGCTGGGCTACGCCTTCACGGACAACTTCAAGCTCAACTTCGACATGGGCTACCTCGAAGGGAAGGTGAAGGACTCCTCCGTCAAGGATCACATCTGGACCTTCATGCTGGCGCCCGAGTACGCCACTTCGTTGACGGACAGCGATCAGGTCTACGGTTTCGTCGGCGCCGGATTCGCGCGCCGGGACTCCTTCTCCTATACGCTCTATGCCTATCCCTCCCCAATCCGCCTTGGTCTCGGCAGCGAGACCAGGTGGGCCGCAGAGGCGGGCGTCGGCTACCGTCACTTCTTCACCAGGAACGTGGGCATCAACCTGCAGGCGACTTACACCCACCTGGGGTTCAGCGATGTTGAGAAGATCAACACCGTGGACGGCCGGATCGGCCTCGCGGTGCGCTTCTGAACCGGAGCCCAGTTGCAGGTTGAAGAAGGGGGCCCGAAAGGGCCCCCTGCTCGTGTTTGGCCTTTTCAATCGACGAATTCCCTGTGCAAGACAAGGCCTGTCAATGGGGCTGGGCATAGAAGAGGGTGGAGGACAGGCAGGGGATGAAATTCTCCGGCTTCGGTGAGGGGGGATG
>JAJYLT010000071.1 GCA_021787565.1 Acidobacteriota bacterium | reverse complement strand
TGGTCTGGATGTAATAGACGTTGGCGGCGCGCCTCGCCATCTGCACGAAGGCGGGATAGGGGTGCACGGTCTGCGAGATGTCCATGACCTTGAGCCCCATCCTCACCCCCAGCACGAGCTCCTGGAGCAGCTCCCCAGCGTGAGCCCCCACCATGTGGGCCCCCAGCAACCGGCCCCGGCCGTCCGTGATCACCTTGGCCACGCCGCCCGGCTCGTTTTCGATGACGGCCCGGTCCAAGTGGTCGAAATTGTAGCGAAGGACGAGGTGCTTGATGCCTCGCTCCTTGGCCTCGGCCTCCGTCAGTCCGCAGTGGGCCACCTCGGGATCCGTGAAGGTGACCCACGCCACGGCCCGGAAGTGCATGCGTTCCAGCATGAAGGGCAGAAGGCGGCTGCGGATGATGTTCTTGACGCACACTCCGGCCTCGTGCTCGGCCATGTGGGTGAACTGGTAGAGGCCGTTGCAGTCGCCGATGGCCCACACCCCTCCCCGCGTCGTCCGCATGGCGTTGTCCACGGTGATCCCGTGCCGGTCGAAGGCGACTTCGGCCTTCTCCAGCTCCAGGCCCTCCACGTTGGGGGCGCGGCCCGTGGCCACCAGGATCTCCTCCGCTTCCACGGTCTCCTCCCGACCGTCTTTCCCCTGGAGGACGAGGGCCTTCCCGGCCTTGGTCCTTTCCGCACGAACGGCCCTGCGCTCCCCGAGAAAACGGGCGCCCTCCTTCACCAGGATGCCCAGAAGGAACCGGCCGGCCTCCGGCTCTTCGCGGGGCAGGAGGCAGGCGTTGGATTCCACCACCGTCACGGACACTCCCATCCGTTGAAACATCTGGGCGAATTCCGTCCCGATGGGTCCCCCTCCCAGGATGAGCAGGGACCGCGGAAGGGTTTCGATTTGAAGGGCCGAACGGCTGTCCAGGAATCCGGTCTCCGCCAGCCCCTCGATGGGCGGGGCCACGGCGTGGGCCCCCGTGGCGATCACCACGTGGCGCGCGGGCAACTCCCGCCCCTCCACCCCGATCCGGTTCGGGCTCAGGAACCGGGGCTGTCCGAAGAGCACCTCGACGCCCTGACTGCGGAGAAACTCCTGCGTGTCCTGGTGGGTCAGCGTGTCCTGGACCTTGGCCACATAGCGCCGCGCGGCCGCGAAGTCGAAGCGCACCGGACCCACGTTGATCCCCACTCGTCCGGCCGATCGCACCTCGTTGAGCATGCGAGCGACGTGCAGGTAGCTCTTGCTGGGCACGCATCCCCAGGTGATGCAGTCCCCACCCAGCGCCTCCTTCTCGACGAGGGCGACCCGCGCGCCGAGCCTGCCCAGCCCCCTGGCCGCAGCCAGACCCGCCGCGCCAGCCCCCAGGATGACCGCGTCGTATCGCGCCATGACGCCTCAGCTCCCGTCTCTTGCGGCCTTGAGCTACCGCTGCCCTGGCCCCGCATCGCCTCGCGGGCCACCGCTCGGCCAACGCCCGCGCCTCATTCCGTGTTTCATGACCGCCTCCGCCGAAGCGCATATTCTAACCCAGCCCCGGCTCATCCGAACCACCGGGGTCGGTGATGTGGATGGTGGATATCTCATGCTCCGCGGTGTAGCGTCCGATCTACCGACAGAGGGCCAGGCCTTTGCGTGGTCTCGCGGTGAAGGGTAAAATGCCTTTCGCCGTGCCGAGGCCGCAGCCACGGGGCTTGCGGCGCCGGCCCGTACGGAAGAAAGGTATCGCTCATGGGCCCTCTCGGCCGCATCCAGGCGGTTCTCTTCGACCTGGACGGCACCCTTCTCGATTCCCTGAAAGATCTGGCCAGTTCCATGAACGCGGTCCTGCGGCGGAGGGGACTTCCCGTGCACCCGGAGGATGCCTACAAGATCTTCGTCGGTGAGGGAATGGAGCGTCTGGTTCAGTGCGCACTCCCCGAGGGAAGCCGGAGCGCAAGCCTTCTGGGGGAGTGCGTCCGCGACATGCGGGAGGAGTATGCGCGGCGGTGGGACCGCACCACGCGCCCCTACCCCGGGATCCCCGACCTGCTGGACGCTCTCGGCGCACGATCCGTGCCCATCGCCGTGCTGTCCAACAAGCCCGATGAGTTCACCCGTTCATGCGTGGCCCGCCTCCTCCCACGCTGGAGCTTCTGTGCGGTTCTCGGCGCCGGGGAGCAGGTCCCCCGCAAACCGGACCCAGCGGGGGCCGTCACCATCGCCGCGCGCCTGGGGGTGTCCCATGAGGCGGTTCTATTCCTGGGTGACGGTCCCACGGACGTCCTGGCTGCCCTCGCCGCGGGGATGATTCCCGTGGGGGCCCTCTGGGGATTTCGATCGGAGGCCGAGCTCCGGGCGGCGGGTGCCCGCTTGCTGTTACACCACCCTCTGGAGTTGTTGTCGCTGCTCTGACGACGGAAATGCCCCCGCTCCCCTCCCCGCCGGCCGCGGCTTCTCGCCTCCCTGTCGACAAAGCCCCGGGCGTCTCCACCCGGGGCATCGTTCGCATCGCTTTGGCGGGGCCGACGGGGCTCGAACCACGCTCCCGTCGCTCTCGCTCCCCGAGGAGGGGCTCAGCCGCCCCTCCTCGGCGCTCGCTCCGCTCGCTGCTCCTCCCTGCCCTCACGCGGGACGCCCTTCGGGCGGGGGGCCTCCCCGCCCCCCGCTCCCCCCCGCCGGCCGCGGCTTCTCGCCTCCCTATCGACAAAGCCCCGGGCGTCTCCACCCGGGGCATCGTTCCCATCGCTTTGGCGGGGCCGACGGGGCTCGAACCCGCGACCTCCGACGTGACAGGCCGGCGCTCTAACCAAACTGAGCTACGACCCCGCCCATGCTCATGCATTGTACATGAACGGGGCCGGGAGTCAAGCTGATGGCGCCACCGAGGAGTCCCAGGGCGTTACGTCGCCTCCACCGCCATCGCCACGCCGTTGCCGCCACCGAGTCGCGCCCGCGGGCGCTCCCCGAGGTGGGGCTTGCGCCGGACCCGCTGCTCCTCCCTGCCCTCGCGCGGGAGGCCCTTTGGGCGGGGGGCCTCCCCGCCCCCCGCACTCCCTCATCACTCGGTGGCGGGATGACCTTCCTCGTCCGGGGAGAACCGCCGGCTCTACAGGGCCTCCACCGCTATCGCCACGCCGTTGCCGCCACCGAGTCGCGCCCGCGGGCGCTCCCCGAGGAGGGGCTCAGCCGCCCCTCCTCGGCGCTCGCTCCGCTCGCTGCTCCTCCCTGCCCTCATGCGGGACGCCCTTCGGGCGGGGGGCCTCCCCGCCCCCCGCTCCCCCCCGCCGCTCGGTGGCGCGATGACCTTACTCGCCCGGGGAGAGCCGCCGCCCCTACAGGGTCTCCACCGCCATCGCCACCCCGTTGCCGCCACCGAGGCACAGGGAAACGATGCCCCGCTTGGCGCCCCGATCCTTCATGGCGTAGAGCAGCGTCAGCAGGCAGCGCGTCCCCGAGGCGCCGATGGGATGGCCCAGCGCCACGGCCCCGCCGTGGACGTTGACCTTCTCCGCGGGAAGATCCAGCACGCGGAGCAGGGCGCAGGACTGGGCGGCGAAGGCCTCATTGAGCTCGAAGAGGTCCACCGTCTTGAGGTCCCAGCCCGCCTTGGAGGCCGCGGCCCTCACCGCGGGCTCGGGGGTCATCATGACCCACTTGGGCTCGAGCCCCGAGGTGGCGTAGGCAACGATCCGGGCCAGGGGGGCAACTCCCTTCGCCTCGGCGAACTCCCGGGTGCACACCACTACCGCCGCGCCGGCGTCGCTGATCTGGCTCGCGTTGCCCGCCGTGACGACCCCGTCCTTCGTGAAGGCAGGCTTGAGCTTGGCGAGCGCCTCGGCCGTCACGTCGGCCCGGATGCCCTCGTCCGACCGGAAGGGAATGGGATCGCCCTTCTTCGCTGGGATGGGCACGCTCACCGTCTCGGCCTCGAACTTCCCCGCGCTCCAGGCGGCCGCGGCCCGCCGGTGGCTCTCCACGGAATAGGCGTCCATGGCCTCGCGGGACACGGTGTACTCCTTGGCCACCAGTTCGGCGGTCATCCCCATGTGCTGGCCGTCGTAGGCGTCGGTGAGGCCGTCGGCCACCATCACGTCGGTCACCTCGCCGTGGCCTAGCCGAAGTCCCATGCGGGCTTTGCGCAGGATGTACGGGGCATTGGTCATGGATTCCATGCCGCCGGCCAGGAGCACCTTGGCGTCCCCGGCCTTGATGGCCTGCGCCGCGAGCATCACCGCCTTGAGCCCTGAGCCGCAGACCTTGTTGGCCGTGAAGGCCGCCACGGAGACGGGGAGCCCCGCCTTGAGCGCCGCCTGTCGCGCCGGGTTCTGCCCCACCCCCGCCTGCAGCACGTTGCCCATGATCACCTCCTCCACCTCCTGAGGCTGCACCTTGCCCCGGACCATGGCCTCCTTGAGGGCGAAGGCGCCGAGCTCGGGGGCAGTGAAGGGAGTAAGGGCCCCCACGAACTTGCCGATACCCGTTCGGGCGCCAGACAGAATAACGACTTCAGACATCTCGGCCTCCTGAATCGTGAGTTAGAACAGCGCCTCGGTCCGGGCCGGCCCCAGCGTCACCAGGGCGTCTCCAGCGTGGATGAGGGTGCTGCCCTCAGGGTTGAAGGTGATGGTGCCGTCGCCGTGCTTGACGGCCACCACGAGAATGCGGTGCTTCTTCAGGAGCCCGGATTCCAGCAGGGACTTCTCCGCCAGGGGGCTCCGCTCGCCGATGGCGATCTCCTCCATCTGCAGCTCGACGTTTCGCCGGCCGGTGACCATTTCCAGACATTCCACCACGTTCGGGTTGAGGATCATGCGGGCGATCCGCTTGCCGCCCTCCCGGTGGGGGCTGATGACGTGGTGCGCCCCGGCGGCCATGAGGCGGCGCTCCGCGCCGAGGGTGTTGGCCCGGGCGATGATGGTCAGCGAAGGGTTGATCTCCTTGGCGGTGAGGATGATGTATAGGTTGTCGGCGTCGGTGGGCATGAGGGCAACGAGCCCCTTGGCCCGCTCAACGCCGGCCCGCCGAAGGAGGGCCTCCTCGCGGGCATCGCCGTGCAGGGCGAGAACCTCCGCCTCGGTCAGTGCCTCTACCTCCTCGGCCCGGCTCTCCAGCACCACCAGCGGGACCTCCTTCTGGCGGAGTTCCGAGGCCACCACGGAGCCGATTCGCCCGTGGCCGCATACCACGTAATGACCCGAGAGTGCATCGATTTTGCGGTGCAAGCGGCGCTTCTCCAGGACCTCCAGGAACCCGCGTTCAACGATCATCGAGAAAAGCCGCGACAGGTAGAAGGAAAAGGTCGCGACGCCGACGACGATCAATCCGATGGTGAAGAGTTTACCGGCATCGCTCAGCGGGATCAACGTCCCGAAGCCGACGGTGGAGAGCGTGATGACCGTGAGAAAGAGGGCGTCGATGGGGGAGAGGTGTTCGATGGCCATGTAGCCCAGCGTGCCGCCAGCCACCAGCACGAGCAGGCTGCCGAGGAGGAGAGCGACCTGGCTTCTGAAGCGCTTCACGCCCCCCTCCCTGTGCTGGGTGCCGACCGCCTGCCGGACCGTCAGGCCGAGTCACACAAGCGGGCCGGGTGCCCCAGGAGCTCCCGCGCTGCCTCCAGAACCCTGGCCTGGGCCACATCCAGCGGGGCCTGCACGCAGAAGCCCGCCGCCAGCGGGTGGCCTCCGCCTCCGAACCGCCTGGCCAGGGCGTTGACCTGGAGCTTCCCCTTGCTGCGGGCCGAGACGTTCACGCAGCAGGGCTCCAGCTCGACGAAGAGAAGGGCGAGTTCCACCCCTCCGATGGAGAGGGGGATGTTCACGACGGTGGGGATCTCCATGGGGTCAATGCCGTAGCGTTGAAGGGTATCTCGGGACACCTCCGAATAGGCGATTTCTCCCGAACCGTCCAGACGCAGTCTCTGGATCACGTCCCCCTCCAGCTTGACCTCGGCCAAGCGCCGCTGCCAGTTGAGGTTCAGATGAACCTGGTAGGGCTCGGCCCCCGCCGCCACCAACTCGGAGGCGATGCGGAAGGTCCTCGGCGTGCACCGCTCGTAGGCGAAGGAGCCCGTATCCACGCTGATGGAGGCGTAGAGAGGCCTAGCCACGTCGGAGTCCAGAGGGATGCCGGCTACCTTCAGGAGCTCGAAGAGCAGTTCCCCGGTGGAGCCCACGGTGATGTCCGAGAGGAGATGATCGAAGGCCGGGTCGGATTCGGTGTGGTGGTCCAGGCAGATCTTGACCGCCCGGCTCCTCTTGAAGGCCTCTTCCATGCGGCCCAGCCGGTAGGTCAGCGCCACGTCCAGCACGACCAGCGTGTCCGCCTCCTCGATGTAGGTCTCATCGCGCTTGGGATCGTACAGGAGGATCTCGCCGTCCTCGGCGAGGAACTGGAGCCCGCGGGGCACCACGGTGTCGTTGATGACCCGGACTCTCTTCCCCAGGCCCCGCAACGCCCGGAGGAGAGCCAGCTCGCTGCCTATTCCGTCGCCGTCGCTCTTGACGTGGGTGGTCAGACAGAGGGTCCTGGCCTCCAGCAGGGCTTTGGCAACCGGCTCGAAATCCGCTTTCGTGAGATTCACTGTTTTTTCACCTTCACCAGCCGGTAGATTTCGCGGCGAGGGACCTTTCTCTCCCTGGCCACGCGGCGCAGGGCCTCCTTCTCCTCCACGCCCTCCGAGATGAGGCGGGCTATGCTCACGGCCACGTCCTCGTTCAAGCCCTCCTCTTTCGGCATGGACCCACTCGGAGGGCCGAAGACCACCACGAGCTCGCCCCGTTCGGGAACGGCGGCGGCATCCGTCACCACCGCTACGGACTCGAACCGCTTGGTGAGTTCCCGCTCGACCACGCACTCCCGGTCGGGGTAGAGGGCGAGGGCTTCGCCCAGAAAGGTTCGGATGCGGTGCGGGGCTTCGTAGAAGACGAGGGTCGAGGGGTCCGTCTTCAGCGACTGCAACAGTCTTTGCCGCTCCGCCTTTCGCCTGGAAGGAAAGCCGAGGAAGAGGACCCGGTTCGTGGGCAACCCGCACACCGACAGCCCCGCAGAGAGAGCCGAAGCGCCGGGTATGGCGATCACGGGAATTCCTTCCGCCCGGCAGGCCCGGATGAGCAGATAGCCCGGGTCGGAGACACAGGGCGTGCCCGCGTCCGTGACGAGGGCGAAGCTCCTGCCCTCGCGGAGTTCCTGGACCACCTGCGCGACCCTCCCCTCTTCGTTGCCCGCAAAGTGGGAGCGCAACGGCTTCTGGATGCCGAACCGCTGGGTGAGCTTGCGCGTCACCCGGGTGTCCTCGCAGAGGATGCAGTCCACCTCTTTCAGGACCTCCACCGCCCGGAAGGTGATGTCACCCAGGTTGCCGATTGGA
>JAJYLT010000070.1 GCA_021787565.1 Acidobacteriota bacterium | reverse complement strand
CTCCAGGAGCTCGTGCTGGGGGTGAGGATGGGGCTCAAGGTCATGGACATCTCGCAGACCGTGCACCCCTATCCCGCCTTCGTGCAGATGGCGAGGCGCGCCGCCAACGTCTATTACATCCAGACCATCTATGAAAATCCGCGCCGGGTTGCCCTGCTTCGCTGGTTGGGCGGCTTCGGGAGGGCCTGAATTCTCGTGGGGCTGCCTGAGCCGGCCATCCCTGCCCCGTCCACTCTTGGAGGCGCTCTAATCTACCGCAGCTTTAAAGGGCGGCGCTGACCTTTGTAGGCGAAAGGGCCTTTCGGCATGCCCGCGGAAGGGGCTGGTATGCTTCCAGAGAACCCGGAAGGGAGGGGAGCCATTGTGCCCTTTGTTGGCCTTGGAGGGGAAACGATGGCGCAGGAAGCGCATCCGGGAGGCCGGGGGAAATCTGTTGACGGTGTTAGTTTTATAAGTGTTGAAACCGAAGGGTGTTTGCGAGGAAGCGGCTGAAAAGTTTACTTCAGGCTATGGCCCCCACTGCCGCCAACTTCGCACGGTTGTTCTTGTTGCCGCGCCCCGGCTGAAAGCCACTCCGGCTCTCGATGCTCTCCACCCGGCGGAATCCAAGGAATGGTCCTCCCCATTTTCCGGTGCGCTGAGGGAGGGATCGCGGTGGGCTCCCCAAGGCTACGCTTTGCAACTTGAGATTTCTGGGGCGGGCGACAGCAGCGCCACGACATGGGGACAGAGATGAATCCGCCGACCCTGCAAAATCTCAAGCGAAAAGGCGAGTCGGCAAGGCGAAGGGTGGGGCGGCCACCGTCCCTGAACATAAAGCGGGAGGGGCTGGCGGCCCCTCCCGTCTCGTGCCTTTACCCTATGCGGAGCAGCGTCACTCCTGCAGCAGCTGCACCTGATCGGCCTGGGGGCCCTTGCCGCCCTCTTTGACCTCGAAGGTGACTCGGTCCCCTTCGGTCAGTTTCCGGAACCCGTTGCCGGTGATCCCGCTGTAGTGGACAAAGACGTCCTTGCCCTCGTCCATGGTGATGAAGCCGTAGCCCTTCTTCTCGTCGAACCACTTCACCGTGCCCTTGGCCATGACCACTCCTTACAGAACGCTCCCTTCGGCGAACCGGTCACCGGAGACGAAAAAATAGCACCGCCGTTTTTCGGGAGTCAAGCGGGTCCGGAGACGGCCTGAAACGGCCCGGGTCCGTGGCCTGGGCCGCGTTGACAGGGCATCACTGCCGGGCTAAACTGCCCCCGCTTGGGGCATGGTCACGGGGTTGCTCCGTCACGGCCAGAGAATTTCTACGCGGGTATCGGTTCGAGCGGGAAGGCTCCGGTTTTCTTGGGTCCCGCGTCCGTCGCCCTGCTTTTCGAGGAGTGCCGATGAAGCGCAAGACTCTGTTCGATGCGGCGGGAATCCAGCGTTCCCTCGGGCGCCTCGCGCTGGAGATCACGGAGCGGCTCCAGGGGTGCGAAGGGGTGGTGCTGATCGGGATCCACCGGCGGGGTGTCCCGCTGGCCCAGCGCATCGCCCGGCTGCTCGAGAAGGCCGAAAAGGCGAGGGTTCCCGTGGGAAGCCTGGACATCAACCTCTATCGGGACGATTTCTCGACGGTGGGAGCGGCGCCCGTTCTCAGGGGAACCCAGGTGGACTTCGACATCAGTGGAAAGACGGTGGTCCTGGTGGACGATGTGCTCTTCACGGGCAGGACCGTGCGGGCGGCGCTGGATGCTCTCGTGGACCTCGGCCGGCCGGCGCGGGTCCAGCTCGCCGTGCTGGTGGACCGTGGACACCGGGAATTGCCCATCCAGGCCGACTACGTCGGTCTCTCACTCAACACGCGCAGGGAGGACCACGTGGAGCTGCTCTTAAAGGAAACGGATGGGGAAGACGCCCTCATCCTGGAAAGCGCGGCGTCAGCCGCGCGAGCGGGTTCGGAGGGGAAACGCCCATGAGCTTCGCGCACAAGCACCTGATGGGCATCGAGGAGCTCTCGGCCGAGGACATCGCCCTCATCCTCGACACGGCGGAGAAGATGTCGGAGGTTTCGAGGAGGCCCCTGAAGAAGGTCCCGGCCCTGCGGGGTAAGCTCGTGGTCAACCTCTTCTTCGAGAACTCCACGCGCACCCGCTCCTCCTTCGAGATCGCGGAGAAACGCCTCTCGGCGGACACCTTGAATTTCTCGGCCAGCACCTCCTCCCTCCAGAAGGGCGAGACGCTGG
Source organism: Acidobacteriota bacterium (assembly GCA_021787565.1). GTDB lineage: Bacteria > Acidobacteriota > UBA4820 > UBA4820 > DSQY01 > DTPS01. Next base: position 5,448 of record JAJYLT010000070.1, on the reverse strand, counting down.
TGGATACGGTCCTCAATCTGGAGCGCATGCAGCCCGATTGCTACGTGATCCGCCACGCGAGCCCCGGCACCTGCCAGCTCATCCACCCCTTCACCAAGGCGGCCCTGGTCAACGCGGGCGACGGCACCCACGAGCACCCCACGCAGGCTCTGCTGGACGCCATGACGATCCGGCAGAAGAAGGGCGATTTCAAGGGACTGGAGGTCCTCATCTGCGGCGACATCAGCCATTCCAGGGTGGTGCGTTCCAACATCTTCCTCCTGAGCAAGATGGGGGCCAAGGTGACGGTCTGCGGGCCGGCGACCTTCATGCCGCCGCACCTGGAGAGCCTGGGGGTTACGGCCACGACGGACTTCGAACGCGCGCTCAGGGGCAAGGACGTGGTCATGATGCTCCGAATTCAGATGGAGCGGCAGACCAAGGGGCTTTTCCCCTCCCTGCTGGAGTACTACAAAACTTTCGGGCTCACCGAGGAGCGACTGAGGCTGGCCGACAAACAGGTGATCGTCATGCACCCTGGCCCCATCAACCGGGGCGTCGAAATGGCCTCCGAGGTGGCGGACGGTCCCTACTCGGTGATCCTCGACCAGGTGGAGAACGGAGTGGCCGTGCGCATGGCCGTCCTCTACCTTCTTCTGGGCGGGAGCGAAGATGAAGCGGCTCGTTAAGAACGGACGCGTGGTCGACCCGCAGTCGGGCACCGACGACACGCTGGACATCCTGCTCGATGGGGGGCGGATCGCGCGCGTGGAGAAGAGGATCCCGGAGAAGGGAGCGGAGGTCTTCGACGCCACGGGCATGGTGGTGGCCCCCGGATTCATCGATATGCACGTCCACCTCCGGGAGCCCGGATTCGAGCGCAAGGAGACCATCGCGAGCGGCCTCGCGGCGGCCCTGGCCGGTGGGTTCTCGGGTGTGTGCTGCATGCCCAACACGCGTCCTGTAAACGACAACGCCTCGGTGACGCAGTACATCCTCGACAGGGCCCGATCGTGCAGCCCGGTCCGTGTTTATCCCATCGGGGCGGTCACCAGGGGCTCCAAGGGCGAGGAGTTGGCTCCGTACGCCGAGATGAGGGAGGCGGGCGTTCGGGCCGTGTCGGACGACGGCCACCCCGTGGCCAGCTCCGCCGTCATGCGCCGCGCCCTGGAATACGCGGGCTCCCTGGGCTTGCTGGTCATCGACCACTGCGAGGACCTGGATCTGGTGGGCGACGGCGTCATGAACGAGGGCCCCGTTTCCGTTCGCCTGGGGCTCCACGGCATCCCCGCCGAGGCCGAATCCATTCCGGTGCGAAGGGACATCACCCTCGCGCGCCTGACGGGCCAGAGGGTCCACATCGCCCACGTCTCCACCAGGCTGGCCGTGGAGGCCATCCGCGCGGCCAAGAAGAAGCGGGTGCCGGTGACGGCGGAGGCCACCCCCCACCACTTCTCCCTCACCGAGGCGGCGGTGCTTGGCTTCGACACGAACACCAAGATGAACCCGCCTCTCCGCGAGCAGGATGACGTGGACGCCGTCATCGAGGGGCTGGCCGACGGGACCATCGACGCCATCGTGACGGACCACGCCCCGCACGCCTATGAAGAGAAGATGGTGGAGTTCGACCGCGCTCCCAGCGGCATCATCGGTCTCCAGACCGCGGTGCCGCTGGCCCTGGACCGGCTGGTGCGCACCGATCGCATCTCCCTCAAGCGCATGGTGGATGCCTTCTCCTCGGCGCCCGCCCGGCTCCTCGGGCTGGAGGGCAAGGGCAGGATCCAGGAGGGGGCCGACGCCGACCTCACGATCTTCTCCCTCCGCAAGGAGACCTGTCTCGCCCCGGGCGACATCAAGTCGCTGAGCAAGAACAGCCCCTTCCTGGGCATGAAGCTGAAGGGGGCCGTGATGGCCGTGATCATCGCGGGGGAGCTCTACTCCGCGGCGAAGAAGGGCTGAGGCGGGAGGCCGGGAACATCCCCGGCCATGGCCATGAAAAGCGCTACCGTTTTCGTCTGCCAGGCCTGCGGAACGCAGAGCCCCAAGTGGATGGGGCGTTGCCCCGGGTGCGGCGAGTGGAACAGCCTGGTGGAGGAAACCAGCGCCGAGCCGGTTCTCTCCGCCGGGGGCAAGCCCCCGGCGCAGGCCATTCCCCTCGCGGAGGTCCACCCGGAGGAGGGCCGGAGGCTCTGCACGGGCTCCAGGGACCTGGATCGGGTGGTTGGCGGCGGGCTCTTCCCGGGCGGCGTGGTACTCCTGGCAGGCGATCCCGGCGTGGGCAAGTCCACCCTCCTCCTCCAGATCTTCGGCGAACTGGCGAAAGAGCGGGCCGTCCTCTACGCCAGCGGCGAGGAGTCGCTGGCCCAGGTGGCCGGGCGGGCTCACCGCCTCGGCATTTCCGGCGAGCGGCTCCACCTGATGGCGGAGACCTCCGTCGAGGCCGTCCTCGCCGAGGTGGAGCGACTGGCACCGGCGGTCCTGGCCATCGATTCCATCCAGACCAGCTCGGTCGGGAGCCTTTCGGGGGGGGCAGGCTCCCTGGCCCAGGTTCGGGAGAGCTCGGCGCGGTTCATCGACGCGGCCAAGCGGCGCGCCATGCCTGCCCTCCTCGTCGGACACATCACCAAGGAGGGCATGATCGCCGGACCCAAGGCCCTGGAGCACATGGTGGACACGGTGCTCTACCTGGAGGGGGAGCGGTACAGGCACCTGCGCGCGCTCCGGGCCCACAAGAACCGCTACGGGGCCACCTCGGAGATGGCGCTCATGGAGATGACCACGGAGGGGCTGAAGGCCGTGGAGAACCCCTCCGAGGCGCTGCTGGCGGACCGTCCCGTGGGCGTTCCGGGCTCCGTCATCGGTGTCTCCCTCCAGGGCACGCGGCCGCTACTCTTCGAGATTCAGGCGCTCACCTCGCCGTCCGCCTTCGGCCTGGCCAAGAGGATGAGCCTGGGGCTGGATCGCAACCGGGTCCAGCTCCTCTCGGCGGTCCTCGAACGCTCCATGCGCATCACCCTGGGAGACCGGGACCTCTTCGTCAACGTGGTGGGAGGTGTAGAGGTGGAGGAGCCCGCGCTGGACCTGCCGCTCTGCCTGGCGGTCGCATCGGCTTACCGCGGCGTGGCCCTCTCTTCAGACCTGGCGGCCTTCGGCGAGGTGGGGCTGGCGGGGGAGGTGAGGGGCGTCGGGTCGCCCCAGCCCCGGATCGCCGAAGCGGCCGCGCTCGGCTTTCGGCGCTGCGTCTTGCCGGCCTCCGACGCCAAGCGGCTGGAGCCCGCATCGGGCCAAATGGCCCTTACGCCGGTGGCCACCCTGGCGGAGGCCATCGAGCATCTCTTTCCGTAGTGTCTTGAGCCAGAACGGTTATGGATGGGCGGGGGAAGCACCGGAAGGGGACGACCGGTCCCCCTCCGGTGCCCTGCGTGGCGGTTACTTGGCGGGCGCGGCTGGAGCCTGGTGGGCGGGTTCCATGGGGGGCGGCGCCTCCCCCACGGAGGGATGGCCGGGCGGCAGTCCGGCTCCGGAGTTCATTTCCCCGGCGTGGCCTTCGCCTCCTTTGGGCCGAGAGGCGGTGACGGTCCACGTCCCATTTTGGCGGGCGAGGTCGTAGAGATAGACCATCGGGGGCATCTGGCCCTCCTTGAGGCCGTAGGACACCGTACAGGTGGCCTTGTCTCCCTCCGCCTTGATGTCGCTGACGGTCACCGTCATCTTGTCGGTATTCACGTGGCGGACGGTCTGAATGTACGTCATGACGGCCTTCTGCATCTCCGCTTCGAGGGGCGATGCGGCGGGCTGTACCGCCGCCGGCGCCTGCCCCTGACCGGAGGGCGCGGCCTGTGGCGTTGGCTTGTTTTCCGCGGCGCTCCCGGCGGGAGCAGGCGCCTTCTGGCAGGCCGCCGCGATGACAAGAACCAGAGGAAGGGTGACGGTCACGGTTCGAACCACGCTGCTCTTCATCGGCAATCTCTCCATGGGGAAAAAGAGTCTGGTCTGGAATACCTGCAACCTTTGAGCGGCCCGGGCACGCCGACGGCCAAAGCCGCAGGGTTCGGCACGGCGCCGTTCGCGCGCTCGCCTCCTAACGCAGTGTAGCGCAAAGCCATTCCGGGCTCCAAGGTGACCTGCCGCTAGGAATCGGGAGGAGGGGTGAAACCTTGGCGGCCGCTCTCCCGTTCAATGAAGTTGAGGAGAGGGTGGAGGTGCTCCCATGAGACGGATAGCGATTGGGATAGCGGCGCTCTCGGCTATGGCGGTGCTGGCGGGGTGCGCCCAACAGATCCTGGGATCCTCCGCGGAAGAGCGCGTCGAGAGGACAGTCCCCATGCCGGCCGGGGGAACCTTTGCCCTCGACAACATCAACGGCTCCATCACCCTCACCGTGGGGAAACCCGGCGAGGTGCACCTCGTGGCCATCAAACGCGTGCGGGCCTTCAGCGAGGAGAAGGCGAAGGAGGGGCTGACCAAGCTGGAGGTGGAGGTCACGGACACCGGCAAGGGGATCAGCGTGGAGACGCACTACCCCAAGACCGCCGGCTTCCTGGCGGGGGTCGGCTTCAGCGGGGCGGTGACCTTTGACGTGGCCGTCCCGGAGGGAACCGCGGCCAAGCTCTCCACGGTCAACGGCACCATCACGGCGGATGTCCCGGCCTCGGCCATCAGTTGCGAGACCACCAATGGCAAGGTCAACGCGCTTTCCTGTGGCCGCATCGACGCCGCCGTCGTGAACGGGACCATCCATTTCAAGGCCCAGAACGCCGGAGAGGTGACGGCCACCAACGGGAGCATCGAGGGCCAGATCCTCTCGCACTCCCCCGCCAAGGCCCACCTGGAGACGGTCAACGGGAGCATCGCTCTCGCCCTCTCCCCCGACGCGGCCCTTCACCTTTCCGCCGAGAACGTCAACGGCGGCGTTTCGACCGAGATCACCGGACTCAGCGAATCCAAGCACGAACTCTTCGGCGATCTCAACGGCGGCGGCCAGACGGTGAGCGTGGAGACCGTGAACGGCTCCATCCACATCCGGCCGATCCGCTGAACGCTGTTCGCCTTCACTCCCACTCCTTCGAAGCCGGCCCCGGCCCCAGCGCCGGGGCCGGCCAGCACGGGCCGCGGGAAGAAGGCGGCGCCCGCACCCGTTGATCCCAAAGGGTGCGGACGCTACCCCCCAAATTCCGCGATCGAATGGTCCTTCCTTCGGCGGTGCAGGTGGCTCACGGGGGAAAGGCTTTGTCTCCTGAACGGGGAGGGCCTTCTCTTTCGCGCCCCGCTGGCAGAGCCAGACGGAGCGCTCGGTTTGCCCTTCGGGGCCCTCCCCGCTCCGCGGGCAAAGCCCGCGGAGCCCTCGTGTTTGGCCTTTAACTAGATAATCACCCTGTCGAATCTAGACAGGGAAGCGCCAGGGGTGTTTTGGGGCTTGACTTCGGTCGTGGGTTGCCCTATCTTGTGGTCTAGTCATATGACTAGAGA
>JAJYLT010000035.1 GCA_021787565.1 Acidobacteriota bacterium | reverse complement strand
TTGTAGCGGCCGCCCGGTGGGCGGCCGTCGGCCGGCTTCCGCCGGCCGCTACGGAGTGGGGGAGGCCGTTGGTGGGGCCGCCCGGTGGGCGGCCGAACGCGGGCGGGGGCGCCCGCGCCACGGGGGGAACGGGCCGGCGGTGTGGGGGGTGGGTGCCTTTGTAGCGGCCGCCCGGTGGGCGGCCGTCGGCCGGCTTCCGCCGGCCGCTACGGAGTGGGGGAGGCTGTTGGCGGGGCCGCCCGGCGGGCGGCCGAACGCGGGCGTGGGCGCCCGGGCCACGGGGGGAATGGGCCGGCGGTGCGGGGGTGGCTGGTGGCGTCGGTGTACGTAATGATGTACATTTATGGCGGAGGTGCTACAACGTGAGCGCCGTGAATGCCACCGAGGCACGCAGGACCCTCTTTGACCTCATTCGGCGCGCTGTGCACGGCCATCAAGCTGTCACGATCCGGCACAAAGAGGGCGACGTGGTCCTGGTTGCCGAAGAAGATTACGAGGCTTTGCTGGAAACCCTGGAACTCCTCTCGGCGCCCGGTTTTATCAAGGGTCTGAAAAAGGCCGAGGCGGATGTGACGGCGGGGCGGGTCCACGGCCTGGAGGAAGTGTTCGGCCGTGAGTGAGAGCGAGCCGTACCGAGTCGTGCTGTCTCGGCGGGCCGTGAAGGACATCGAATCCCTGCCTCCCAAACTCAGGAACAAGGTGGGTGAGATGCTTCGGCGCGTGGTGGCGATCGAGCCCACCTGCGGGAAGAAGCTGGTTGGGGACTTGCAGGGGTACTGGTCCCTTCGCCTCACGCTCAAGGATCGAATCGTCTATAGGATTGACGAAGAAAACCGCACCGTCATCGTGCTGCGCGCCAGGAGTCACTACGAGGCGTGAAGAGCCAGGTGCCCGTGTAGCGGCCGGCTCCTGCCGGCCGAAGGGGCGGAACACGCGGGATCGGCCGCAAGGATGCGGCCGGTACGGAAGATGCGCGGGGTGGCCTTTGTAGCGGCCGCCCGGTGGGCGGCCGAACGCGGGCGGGGGCGCCCGGGCCACGGGGGGAATGGGCCGGCGGTGCGGGGATGGGTGCCTTTGTAGCGGCCGCCCGGTGGGCGGCCGTCGGCCGGCTTCCGCCGGCCGCTACGGAGTGGGGGAGGCCGTTGGTGGGGCCGCCCGGTGGGCGGCCGGAACGCGGGCGGGGGCGCCCGCGCCACGGGGGCATGGTACGGCGGTGCGGGGATGGGTGCCTTTGTAGCGGCCGCCCGGTGGGCGGCCGTCGGCCGGCTTCCGCCGGCCGCTACGGAAGAATCGCGGGCCTGCCTTTGTAGCGGCCGCCCGGTGGGCGGCCGTCGGCCGGCTTCCGCCGGCCGCTACGGAAGAATGGGGGGTGCCTTCGCCGCGGGCTGTTTAGGCGGCAGGCCGAGAGGGGCCTTGATAATCTTGCAATCCAGTTGCATATTATCCGCATGTGGATAGACAGGGAAGCTGAGAGTCTGATCACGCGGATGGCGGCCAGTTTCCCGGCCATCCTCGTGACCGGGGCGAGGCAGGTGGGGAAGACCTCTATCCTGCGGCACCTCTTTCCCCAAGCCGCCTACCTGACGTTGGACTACCCGGGCCACGCAGGGGCCGCGCGAACGGAGCCCGAGGCGCTGTTGAGCGGCTTCGAACCGCCGGTCATCATCGATGAGATCCAGTATGCCCCTGGGCTCCTGCGGCATGTGAAGGCGCGCATCGACGCGGATCGCCGCCCGGGGCGCTACCTGTTGACGGGGTCCCAGGTCTTTCCGTTGATGCAGGGTGTGTCCGAGAGCCTGGCGGGAAGGTGCGGGGTGCTGGACCTCCAGACCCTGTCAGCGAGGGAGCTGATAGCAGCAGGCCGAAGCCTGGATGAAAAGGAGCTCCTGTTCGTCGGTGGCTACCCCGAGCTGCATGTGGGGGCGGAGCCTCAGATGTGGTTCCCCTCCTACGTCGCGACGTACCTGGAGCGGGATGTGCGGAATGTCCTCAGGGTCCTGGATCTCCAGGACTTCCACCGCTTCCTGCGGGCGGTTGCGTTGCGGACAGCGCAGGTCCTCAACTTCAGCGACCTGGCGAGAGACACGGGCATCGCGCCGAACACCGCGCGCAAGTGGGTGAGCCTCCTTCAGGCCTCTGGCGTGGTCGCTCTCGCCGAGCCCTATTTCGGTAAACGCACGAAGCGTCTGATCAAGTCGCCCAAGCTGATACCTCTCGACACGGGGCTGGCGTCTTTCCTGGCGGGATTTTCTTCGGCGAGTGCGTTGGGCGCATCGGCCTTCGTCGGGCCGCTCTGGGAGGCGCATGTCTTCGGGCAGGTGATTCGGTGGTTCTCGTCGAAGGGCAAGAGCCCATCCGTCCACTATTGGCGGACCACAGGGGGCCAGGAGGTGGATTTGGTGGTGGAACTCTCGGGCGGGAAGTCCATTGGTATTGAATGCAAATGGACAGAGAACCCGACGCTCAAGGACTGCGCGGGTCTAGCGGCGTTCAGGGAGGCGGAGGGGAGAATGGCCAAGGCCACCTATCTCGTCTGCAGGCCAGGAGCCACGTACCGTCTCGAGTCGCACACCCTGGTAATGGACGTACCCGGCCTCTTGAAGCGCCTCGACCAGCTCGATTAGAGAATAGACGACGGACGACGGACGACGGACGAAAAAGACGGCGAGGGGCGGGCCTTTGTAGCGGCCGCCCGGTGGGCGGCCGTCGGCCGGCTTTGGCCGGCCGCTACGGAAGACCGGGGGGTGGCTTCGCCTCGGCCGGGGTCGCTGGTGTAGCGGCCGCCCGCTGGGCGGCCGTCGGCCGGCTTTGGCCGGCCGCTACGGAAGACCCGGGGGGTGGCTTCGCCTCGGGCGGGGTCGCTGGTGTAGCGGCCGCCCGGTGGGCGGCCGTCGGCCGGCTTCGGCCGGCCGCTACGGAAGATCGGGGGGTGGCTTCGTCTCGGGCGGGGTCGCAGGTGTAGCGGCCGCCCGGTGGGCGGCCGAATGGGTGGAACGCGGGGGATCGGCCGCAGGGATGCGGCCGCTACTTGATTCTCGGTTGGCTGAGCCTTAGCTTCAGAATACTCGGCCAGGGAGGTTAGGACCATGGTCTGGAGAGAACGCATCGTGGCGGACCCAGCCATCCTGACCGGGAAACCCGTCATCAAAGGTACGCGATTGGCTCCGGAGTTCATCCTGGAGTTGTTGGCTGAGGGCTGGACGCGGGAAAACCTGCTCGCCGAATATCCGGGGCTGCAGGAAGCGGACATTCTGGCTTGTTTGGCTTATGCGGCCGACGCGCTCAAGGGCGAAAAAGTCTACCCACTGACAGGCTGACCCGTGAACCTTTTGGCGGACGAAAATGTCCCCCGAGGAACGGTCGAGCGTCTCCGGACGCTGGGCTGGAATGTTGCCTGCATTCAAGAAATCGGTCCAGGCATGAGTGATCAAGAAGTCATTGACCTCGCCAGGCGGGAAGGCCGGGTCCTTCTGACTTTCGACAAGGACTTTGGCGAACTGGCCTTCCGCTCAGGCCTACCCGAGGAATGTGGCATCGTTCTTATCAGGCTTCGCGAGCCGTACCCCACGAGAATGCAGGAAAGAGTGGCCAGCGCCCTCATGGCCAGGGGCGACTGGAAGGGCCACTTTTCCGTCATCGAGCCCGATCGCATCCGAATGCGCCCCATATTGTAGCGGCCGATCCCGTTCGCTAGGAGCCCGCGAAGGGACTCCTCAGGGCAGACTCAGATCGGCCGAACGCGGGTGAGGCCCTTCACTCGTGGGGCGGGCGCCTCGCCCGCCATTTTGGGGAAAAACCGCGGGCGGGGGCGCCCGCGCCACGGGGGGAATGGGCCGGCGGTGCGGGGATGGGTGCCTTTGTAGCGGCCGCCCGCTGGGCGGCCGTCGGCCGGCTTCCGCCGGCCGCTACGGTGGGTGCGGCGGCTGTTTATGGGGGGAATGGATGCGAGACCATGACCTTATCGAGCGTATGAGCCATGTTTGAGCCCTTCGCGGCGCTGTTGATTGCGGCTATCGGGACGTTGCTGTTGACCCCGCCGGTGATCCGTCTGGCGGAGCGTTGCGGTGCGATGGATCAGCCGGGGGGGCGGAAGGTGCACGAGCAGGCCACCCCGAGGCTGGGTGGGGTGGCCCTCGGCCTGACGTTCCTGCTCGTGGGGCTGTTGGCCTTGGTGTTGGTGCCGCACCTGAGGGTGAGCTTCGATCAGAACCTGCCGTTCTGGGTTTCGTTGGCGGTGGGCACGGCCCTGGTGTTTCTCCTGGGGCTCTACGATGACCTCTGGCACGCCAGCGTCGGGGTCAAGTTCGCCGTCCAGTTCTTGGCGGCGGGCATCGTGATGGTCTATGGAGGGGTCCGGATCGAGCAGTTGGGCATCCCCTTCGACGGGGTCGTGAGCCTGGGCTGGCTGTGGGTTCCGCTGACGGCGCTGTGGATCGTGGGCGTAACGAACGCGTTCAACCTGATCGACGGGCTGGACGGCCTGGCGGGCGGGGTGGCCTTCATCTCGAGCATGACGCTCTTTGCCGTGGCGCTGCTGGGCAGCGAGCGCTACCGCATCGTTCTCGTGACGGCCGTGCTGGCCGGGGCTCTCCTGGGGTTCCTCCGTTACAACCGCCACCCGGCGCGCATCTTCTTGGGGGATTGCGGGAGCATGATGGTGGGGTTCCTGCTGGCCGTGCTTTCGGTGGTGGGCTCCGCGAAGAGGCCCACGGCCCTGGCGCTCTTGATCCCCATTCTCATCGTGGGGGTGCCGGTGTTCGACACGCTCTACGCCATGGGGCGGAGACTTCTCAAGAAGGTGCTGGTGGAGAAGGAGTTCAGGCCCTCGGCCCTTCGCGCCATGTTCAAGGCGGACAAGGCCCACATCCACCACGTCCTCCTGGACATGGGATACACCTACAGGAAAACCGTGCTGTTGCTCTACGCCCTGTCGGCGGTGTTGGGGCTCTTCGCCCTCGCGGCGGTCCTGGTTGACAACGACCGCGTTTCTTTCGGGCTCATGCTCGTGGGCATCTGCGGGTTCATCGTGGTGCGGCAGTTCGGGGGGATCCGCCTCTTTCACAACGGCCGCGACAACCCCGACCCGAAACCGTAGCGGCCGGCTCCTGCCGGCCGAACGCGGGCGGGGGCGCCCGCGCCACGGGGGGAATGGGCCGGCGGTGCGGGGATGGGTGCCTTTGTAGCGGCCGTCGGCCGGGCGGCCGTCGGCCGGCTTCCGCCGGCCGCTACGGAAGAATCGCGGGCGTGCCTTTGTAACGGCCGGCTCCTGCCGGCCGAATAGGTGGGAAACGGTGAATCGGCCGCAAGGATGCGGCCGCTGCGGAAGATGGTGGGGTGGCCTTTGTAGCGGCCGCCCGGTGGGCGGCCGGAACGCGGGCGGGGGAAATTCGGAATTCGGAATTCGGGAGAATGAAGTTCTGTTGAAGAAATCTTGCTGGTGACCTACACTAAAACGTACATAGGAGGTCAAGAGCGGCGCCTGCCGACGAAAGCGGTTCAAGTGATTCTCGTAGAGGCGGATACGCTCTGGTGCGCATGCTGGAAAAGGTCCTGGCTGTCATCAACAAGATGGTCGAAGACCACATCATTGAGGACTACGCCATTGGCGGCGCAATCGCAGCCCTTTTTTACATAGAGCCCTTTGAAACGCTGGACTTGGACATCGTAGTGCTATTGCCTCAGGAGGAGATGAGCAAGGCGGTGGTTACGCTGACGCCACTCTACAACTACCTGCGCGAGTTGGGATACAACGAGGAGAAGGAACATGTGATTATCGAAACGATTCCAGTTCAATTCCTCGTGGGGGGCAAACCGTTGCTCGATGATGCCGTCAGAACTGCGGTGCCCAAAGCATTTGGCGCCACTCCGACTAGGGTAATGAGGGTAGAATACCTCTTGGCTCTGATGGCAGATAGATGCCAGGCGAAGGACAAGGCCAGAGCGCAACTGGTTAAAGAACAAGGTGTTGAGGTGGACTACGATTTGGTGGATACCCTCATCAAAGAGTATCACCTTGAAGCGAAGTGGAAACAACTCATCGGTCTGGAGGTTTGATGCGGATGAGCGGCCGAGAGAAGTCACTGGAAATTTTGACAAAGAAGAGTCTTCAGGGCAAGACTGAACGAAGGTTATTGTTGGCACGAGAACCCATCGAAAAGAAGATCGAACGACTTATCCAACTTCAAAAAATGGCAAATGAAGTGCGGCAGGCGGCCGGGCGGCCCGTAAGGCGCGTGTGGGGCGTGGGTTAGCGGCTTCTGGCCCTTCCATACGCTGGCGAGGTGGGCAACACCCACGGGGCCGGGAGGCATCGTCTGTTTGGCCAAGGGTGCGCTTCCGATTGCGGATGGGTGCCTTTGTAGCGGCCGCCTGGTGGGCGGCCGTCGGCCGGCTACCGCCGGCCGCTACGGAAGAATCGCGGGCGTGCCTTTGTAACGGCCGGCTCCTGCCGGCCGAATGGGTGGGAAACGGGGAATCGGCCGCAAGGATGCGGCCGCTGTGGAAGATGGTGGGGTGGCCTTTGTAGCGGCCGAACGCGGGCGGGGGCGCCCGCGCCACGGGGGCGGAGGGCGAAGTTTGACCGCATGAGACCTGCGAAATAGATTGTAGCCGGGAGCGCACGGGATGAGACGGTTTTCGTTCACGATTCGGGTTGAGAAGCATGCCGAGGGCTATGCGGCCTTTTGTTCCGAATTGCAGGGCTGTTATGCTCAGGGTGAGACCTATGAAGCGGCGATGGAGGCCATTGGCGACGCGGTGAGGCTGCACGTGCAGGACAGGCTGGCGCAGGGAGAAGAGATCCCTCAGGCCGAGTCGGTCTCGTTGACCTCGCTCAGTATTGCCGTATGACCCCCAAGCTCCCGAGGGTGACCGCCAGGGAAGTCTTGGCGGTCCTCAAGAAGAGGGGCTTTGCCGAGGTTCGGCAGAGCGGAAGCCACGTTATTCTGAAGAACGGGGAGGGGGTGCGCGTGACCTTGCCCGTTCATGCGGGCAAGATCATCCACCCGGCCATTCTGAGAGCTATCCTTCGCGACGCCAACGTGAGCACGGAAGAGTTCTCCTCGCTCCTGTAGCGGCCGGCTCCTGCCGGCCGAACGCGGGCGGGGGCGCCCGCGCCACGGGGGGGAATGGGCCGGCGGTACGGCGATGGGTGCCTTTGTAGCGGCCGCCCGCTGGGCGGCCGTCGGCCGGCTTCCGCCGGCCGCTACGGAAGAGGGTGGGGTGCCCGTTGTAGCGGCCGCCCGGTGGGCGGCCGAACGCGGGCGGGGCGCCCGCGGCACGGGGGGAATGGGCTGGCGGTACGGGGGTGGGTGCCTTTGTAGCGGCCGCCCGCTGGGCGGCCGTCGGCCGGCTTCCGCCGGCCGCTACGGAAGATGGTGAGGCGCCCGTTGGTGGGGCCGGCAGGAGGAACCTGTGGCGGGAGGGGAATATGTCGGCACAACCTGTATTGCCGAAGACATGGTCTAGAAGCCATGCGGTGCGCCTGCCCGGCGACAATCGCGGTCCTGGCCTTGTGGCCGTGACCTGGTGTACGCAAGGACGTGCATTGATTCGGGCGGACCCGAAGGTAATCGCCTGTTGTCTCGATGATGACCTCGGTGACGGTTCACGAGATGGTCACGCGAAGGTTATCGTGGTCTGCGTCATGCCGGACCACGTGCATTTGTTATTGTCCCTGGACGGTTGCGGCAAGGCCGTATGGGAGTATGTCGGGACCTGGAAGGGCCTATGGACAAGGCGGCTGGCCAGAAAAAAGGGTGGCCCTTTCTGGCAGCGGACCTTTTACGACCATTGGATTCGGAGCCGGGAAGGCCGGGAGTACGCGGCGTATATTGTGGGTAATCCCGTGCGAAAGGGTCTCGTGAGGGACTGGAGGGAATACCCCTTTACGCGCGCCCACATTGAATTGCTGTAGGCGGCCGCCCGCTGGGCGGCCGTCGGCCGGCTTCCGCCGGCCGCTACGGAGTGGAGGAGGCCGTTGGTGGGGCCGCCCGGTGGGCGGCCGAGCGCGGGCGGGGCGCCCGCGCCACGGGGGGGAAGGGGCCGGCGGTGCGGGGATGGGTGCCTTTGTAGCGGCCGCCCGGTGGGCGGCCGAACGCGGGCGGGGGCGCCCGCGCCACCGCGGGAAATGGTACGGCGGTGCGGGGATGGGTGCCGTTGTAGCGGCCGCCCGGTGGGCGGCCGAACGCGGGCGGGGCGCCCGCGCCACGGGGGGAATGGTACGGCGGTGCGGGGATGGGTGCCTTTGTAGCGGCCGCCCGGTGGGCGGCCGTCGGCCGGCTTCCGCCGGCCGCTACGGGAGAAGGGGGAGGCGCTTTCTTGAAGCGGCTGTGGATGATGGTGGCGGCGCTGGTCTGGGGGCTGGCTGTTGGGGCGGCGGGGCTCGGGCGGCTGCCGGTTTCGCCTTACCCGGTGCGGGTGGACGGCGATCCTCGGGAGGCCTTCCTCCTGGGGGCGCGGCCTCTGCCCATGAGCGACGCGGTGACGGGGCGGCCGGACGGCTCGGTGCGGGCCTACGCATTGGGGACGCGCGAGGGGCTCTACGTGGCGGTTCTCTCGACGGAACCGGACGGGGGGCGTGGGCTTCTGCGGCCGCTGCCTTGGGGCGCGCCGGAAGAGTGGGTGCTGGGCGACTGGGTGGCGGTGCGTCTGGGCGAGGGTGCCGGGACGCGGCTCTTCATGATGGTTCCCGGGGGGATGCGGACGGTCTTGGGGGAGGACGGCCGGCCGGTGGAGGGCCCCACTCTCGAATGGCAGGGCGCCGAGTCGGTCTTTGGGCGGACGTGGGCCGGGGAGTGGCTCATCCCGTGGGCCTCGGTGCCCGAAGTGGCGGGAGGGTTCCGGCTGGAGGTCCTGCGGGGCCGGAAGGTGCGGGCGGACGGCGTGGCACAGGAGTCGCTGGCCCATGGCTCTCCCGGCCCGGCCTCGTGGCGCTGGGGCGGGGATGGCCTAGCCTTCGCCGTTCCGATGCTCTTTCCGCCGGCTCCCACCCGGCCTCGGGCGCTGGCATCGTACGACGTCCGGCCCTTTATCCCGGCCGGAGAGGGAGCCAAGGAGGCCGTGGCGGCGGCGCCGGCGGGGCAGGAGGTGACGGCCTGGCTGGAGGTGCCGCCGGGAGAGGGGAAGGTTACCGTCTCCGTGGGGCCGGGGTTGGAGCGACTAGGGCTCTTCCGCCTGGATTTCTGGTGGCAGGCGGGGCGGCGCGAGGAGATCGACGCCCTCTTTCCCGTGCGCGTGGCGGCTGGGATGGGCGACGTGCTCGTGGGGGAGCGGCTCTTTCCCGAACCGAAGGAGGGATTCCAGCCCGACGGCATGCCGCAGAGGTTCGTCGTTAAGGGGAGGGTGCGGGCAGGAGCTAAGCCGGGTACCCTGTTGGTCCCGATCCGCATCGAGCGCGGCGGCCATGTTCTGGGAGAGATCCCCTGGAAGGTGAAGGTTGCCCCGGCGTTGCCTCCGCCCTCCCGCCTGGTGGGAGCCTACTATCTCGATCCCAAGGAGTCGCACTGGGGACCGGACCTCCGCGACCTAGCCGGCCACGGTCTCACGGCGGTCACCTGCCCGGCGCGGGATACGGCAGGGTGGCGGCGCTTCCAGGAGGAGGCGGAGCGGGCGGGCCTGGATGGCCGGTGGGCTCTTCATCCCGGTGCGATTCCCGCGGGCGAGAAGGGGTGGGCCTACGTCGCCGACGAACCGGCCACGGTGGAGGCCATCGAGGGGGCCAGGAAGCGGGCGTTGGAGCAGGAGGCCAGGGGGCTCAAGCCCTGGGCCGCGCTGGCGTGGCCCAATTCGCTCTCTCTGGCGGCCGTTCTGGATGGGGTGGCGGTGCCGCCCAACCTCGTCCGGCAGGTGCCGGGTCTCCCGTCGGCCCAACGGTGGGTCTATGTCCAGGGGCTTCGGGAGGACCCCTTCTATAACCGCGTCTGGGCTGGCCTGCTCGCCAGGGCCCCGGGCGTGGGCGGGCTGTGGGTCTTCTGCTACGCCCCGCCGGGGAATCGGGAGGCCGACGACTGGGCGGGACCGATGATCCGCTACGACGCGCTCGTGGACCCGGACGGGAAGGGCGGCCGGCTGGATACCGTACAGTTCGAGGCGCTCAGGGAGGGGACCGTGGACGGGCGGCTCCTGGATGCGCTCGGTAGCCGGGCTGAGGCCGTGCTGGAGAGGTTTCCCGGCGCCCAGGCGGCCGTGAAGGGCGAGTACTGGCGCGCCCGGGACCGGGGGTGGAGCTTCGAGGAGTTGAGGCAGGCGCTCGTCACCGCGTGGGCGCGGCCGTAGGGGAAGAGGCCGGCCGACCGCGAACGCTCTTTCGTGCGGTCATCCTGGCAAGCGAAGCGCGTCCAGGATCCGTTGGTTTGCCGGTGAAGGGGACGATTCCGGACTCCCTTCGGTCGCCGGAATGACGGCAAATGGGGGCGGTCATTGTGGGGCGGGCACCCCCGCCCGCCGCTTCGAAGGTCTGTGGCGCAGGCGCCCCCGCCTGCGACTGTAGCGGCCGCCCGGTGGGCGGCCGTCGGCCGGCTTCCGCCGGCCGCTACGGAAGGATCGCGGGGTGACCGTTGGTGGGGCCGATCCCATTCGCCAGGAGCCCGCCAAGGGGTTCCTCAGGGCAGACTCAGATCGGCCGAACGCGGGCGAGGGCGCCAGCGCCACGGGGCGTGCCTTTGTAGCGGCCGCCCGATGGGCGGCCGTCGGCCGGCTTCCGCCGGCCGCTACGGAAGGATGGTGGGGTGACCGTTGGTGGGGCCGCCCGGTGGGCGGCCGTCGGCCGGCTTCCGTCGGCCGGCTTCCGCCGGGCGAACGGGCGGGAAACGGGGGATCGGCGGCGGGGATGGAATGTGAGCGGTGGGAAGATCTAGTCGAGGCCATCGAGCGGCCGGCGTCGATTCTGGCGGGGGCGGCCGGGGCTGAAAGGACCGAGGCGCTGGTGGATGCCCTCTCGGCCAACGGTCTGTTTCCCCTGGCCTACCACGCCTGGCAAACGGCGGGAGTGCTGAAGGAGCTGCCGCCGGAACAGCGGGAGCGCCTGCGAGAGCGTACCATCCGGTACTTGGCCGGATGGCTGGTGGCCTGGGAGGAGATCGGAGGGGTCCTGGATCGGTGGCTCGCCGCGGGGCTCACCCCGGTGCTTCTCAAAGGGGCCGACCTGGCGTTGCGGTACTACCCCGAGCCGCACTTGAGGCCCATCTCGGACCTGGACGTGCTCTTTCCCTCCACAGCGGAGTCCGAGCGGGCCTTCGCGCTGTTGGAGAGCGCCGGGTTCCGGCCCGAGGAGGGCCTTCAAGACCACTGGTCGCTCGCTCAGCACTTGCCCGCGCTGAGGGCGCCGGTCACGGGGCTGATGGTCGAGATCCACGGCGCCCTCCTCGTCTCGCCGCGGGACAGCCGGTGGACGGGCGGAGGGGTGCGGCTGATCGAGGATCGCCGCCCTTATACGTGGCAAGGGCGCCGGGTGGAGGGGCTGGCGCCGGAGGCCCAAGTGGCCTATTTGTGCGGCCACATGTGGCTGCAGCACGCCGGTGAGCCGCCGAGGGCCATGGTCCTCTACGATCTGAAGATGATTCTCGAAAAAGAGGAGAGCGTCTTTCGCTGGCCCCGCCTAGTGGATCTGGCGGGCGCGGCGGGCGCGGCGGGCGCGGTGCTTCAGGGATTCGGCTCGCTGGAATCCTGCCTGGGGCTGGACCTTCCGCCGGAGGTGAGGAGCGCGCTGGAGGCGTGCGGACAGGAGCCGGAACTTTCCCTTTCTCCCAGCGGCGCGGCCGTCGAGCAGCTCGTGGGCCGGTTGCGCCACGAGGGTTGGCTGGGGGCGCTGAAGGCGGCGTGGCGCATCGCCTTTCCATCGGTCTCCTACATGCGGTGGCGGTATCCCGTCAAGGAAAAATGGCCCGCCGTGGCCCTCTATGGCTACCGGTGGGTGGGACAGGCTGGGCGGATGGCCCTTTGGGTTCTTGAGCGGCTCCGGCTCGGGCTGAGCAAGAGGATGAGAGGTGAATGATAAAGGGCGATGGGCGGCTATCCCCATGGCCGTGAACGAAGGGCGTTCTTGATTGTTCTGGATTGTTCTGCTTGACACGGCAAGGGGTTGGCCTTACAATTAACCAAAACCGCTTTAGGAAGCGGAGGCTCCTTGAGAATAGGGGGGCGACTGATGATTGGGAAGCGAACTTGGTTGGTGGTTGCGTGCACGGTGCTTTCTCTGGTTGCGTGGGCGGGAGACGGTATTCCTATAGGGAATGCGGTGTTCTATCCGTCGGTTGAGGCGGTCTACACCCACACGGACAACCTTTTTCTCCAGGACGCTTCGATGCCCTACGGCAACATCGGCGACTCGTTCTGGGAGATCCGGCCGACGGTGGGCATCGAGTTCCCCTTCAAGGAGAGCTCCATCCGGCTGGATCTGGGCTACCAGTACAAGGATTACAGGACCTATCACCTGAGCAGCCACAACACCTACTACGCCGACTTCAAGGGCAACTTCAAGTTCTCCAACGGCATGCTCTTGGATGTGGACAACCACTTCATCCGGGGCGTCCAGGAGGTGCACGAGTTCGACCCCGGCTACGAGCAGTACTACAGCAATACGCCCTTCGACGCCGACAATGCGAAGGCCGGCTTGACCATGCCGGTGACGCGATTGAATACGCTCACCGTCTATGGACTGTACAACTACGTGCATTTCACGAATCAACACAACCAGACGACGCCCTTCTACAATTACGATCAGTCCGGAGGGGGACTCACCTGGAAGTACCACTACAGCCCCACGTCGGCCGTTCTGGTGGATGCCCAGTACCTCAGCAACCACCCCAGCTTCTCGCCGCAAGACGTCTTCCTGTACATCAATCCCAACCGCCGGTACGATCAGCAGACCTACATGCTGGGGTGGGAGGGCGCCGCGGGCCGCCGCCTGACCGGGTTCGCCAAAGTCGGCTACTCCAACATGCATTTTAAAGATAACCCCTTTGCCTCTTATCGTGGTTTGGTGGCGGAGTCGGGGCTGGGGTTTGAGGCCACGCAGTACACGCGTTTCGACCTGAAGCTAATCCGGGAGCCCTATCAGTCCGTGTACAATGTAAACAACTATTACACGGCCACCGGCGGGACCCTGCAGATGCAGCAGCAGGTTTCGCGGATTTTCTTCTGGACGCTCGGTTACATGTACCAGGAGAACAAATATCCCAACAACGTCGTAGCCGACCCGCTGGTGCTGGGATTCGTGCCCCCGCTGGAGTACGCGCTCACCGCGGGGGAGAACCGCACCGACAAGATCGGGCGGGCCTTCGCCGAGATCGGCATCCACGCTACGAGGCAGATCAGCTTCCGGGCCAATTACCAGTACGAAGATCGCCGCAGCGATATCAATTACTTGGACACCTGGCTGAGGAAGCCCTATTCCTACGCCGAGAACCGCTTCAGCTTGCAGTTCGAAATCGGCTGGTAGCGACTTCCTACAAGATGCGTTCATCGGGGGCGCCGGCTGGCCGGCGCCCTTTTCCGCTCTGCGGTGCCCTTCTTGGCGGCCGGCATGGCCGGCCGAACGCGGGCGAGGGCGCCCGCGCCACGGGGGGAATGCGCCCGGCGGCAAGGGGCGGGTGTAGCGGCCGACGCCCGTCGGCCGAAGGGTCGAACCGGGGAATCGGCCGCAAGGATGCGGCCGCTACGGAAGAACGGGGGCGTGCCTTTGTAGCGGCCGCCCGGTGGGCGGCCGTCGGCCGGCTTCCGCCGGCCGCTACGGAAGATCGTAGGGCGTGCCTTTGTAGCGGCCGCCCGGTGGGCGGCCGTCGGCCGGCTTCCGCCGGCCGCTACGTACGGAAGAACGGGGGCGTGCCTTTGTAGCGGCCGCCCGGTGGGCGGCCGTCGGCCGGCTTCCGCCGGCCGCTACGGAAGAACGGGGGCGTACCTTTGTAGCGGCCGACTCCCGTCGGCCGAAGCGAGCATTGCCTCCAGGCCACTGGTGCGTTACACTACGAGCTATTGCGAAGACTCATCTCCGCTAGGGAGGTTTTGTGACATGAAATTCGCTTTGTTCGCGCGGTGGGTTGATCGCCGCGCGTTAACATCTGTGCTGTTGACGTGTCTCTCCATCGTTGGCTTCTCCTGGCTGGCGAAGGCCGCGGACTCCGGGCAGGTGAGGGTGGAGGGCCGGCCCGGAGCGATCCGGTGCGTGACGGAAGGGCCTTGCGAACTGCGTAACGAGATCACCGGACAGACGGTGCGCTGGGTCATCGGGTGTTCGGGCTCCCCCTCGGTGGCCCCGGGACTTGAGGCGTTCGTCAAGGCGGTTCCGGGCGGACTGGCCGTGGAGGTTCCCGCTACCTTGAAGCCTTCGGTGACCTGGGAGCCAGGAAGCGTGAGGTTTAGCTGGCAGGTGCCCGGAGCGAGCGCCTCCGCGGGAGGAGGCCTCTTCGACTCCTTCTCGCCGCCTGCCTATCCGTTGGGGCCAGGAGACAAGTTGCTCATCACCGTCTACAACGTGCCCGACATGAGCCAGTCGGTCGTCGTGGACCCGAATTCCAATATCACGTTTCCCGTTCTAGGCAAGGTCTCGGTGAAGGACCTCACCGTGAACGATCTCCAGCACAGAATGGAGGATCTGCTTCGGCAGTACGTTAAAGAGCCTCAGGTGAATATCCAACTTCTGGAATACGGCAGCCGGTACGTCAACGTTCTGGGCGAGGTGGCCACGCCGGGCCGGATTCCCCTGAAGGGGGCACTGAGGATCCTGGATGCCATCAGCCAGGCGGGAGGGTTCACGAGCAAGGCCGGCGACGTGGAGATCCAGCGGGCGAATGCCCAGGGTCAGCTCGAGAGCAAGACCTTTACCCAGGAGCAACTCCTCACCGGCAGCGTCCACGACAGCAACATCTACGTGCTGGACCAGGACGTGATCAACGTTCTTCCCGTCAAGTCGGTCTTCGTCTCGGGCGAGGTGAAGAACCCCGGGTCGTTCCCCTACACGAAGGACCTTACGCTCCTGCGAGCCGTGGCTCTCGCCGGGGGCTTCACGCAGTGGGCCAAGAAGGACCGCGTGGATATCCTTCGCCAGAAGGGCGATAAGCCCTTGGTGGTTCACGTGAACGCCTCCAAGATCGAAAAGGGCAAGATCGACGACGTACCGCTTCAGCCCGACGACCACGTCGTCGTCCACGCGCGGAAGTTCTTTTAGCGGGTCGGCCGCGGGCGGGGGCGCCCGCGCCACCGGAAAGGGCACCGCGCCCTCCCGCCGAAGTGGCCACTATGCCTTCCGTGCTTCCGAAGTTCCCCCCGGCTTTCGCTCTCCGTTTCTTATCCCGAATTTCCCGGTATCGTGCCGCGCCGCGCGCGTAGACGCGCCCGGACCGCGATGGTATCCTATAGTTTATTGAGGGAAGCGCCCTAATGCCCGGAAATGATTCTTCCGTTCCCCTAAACTCCGATGCCGCTGGAGTCCAGGAGTTGGACCTGCTCAAATGGGCGCACCTGCTGGCCGAGCACCGCTGGTTCATCATCGGTGTCACGGGTGCCATCGTGATCATGGCGGCGCTCTATGTGTTCATGGCGACCCCCCTCTATTCGGCCACCGTTACGGTCTACGTGCAGAGCCAGGGGCGCCAGCCGCTGGGCTACAACCCCACGGGCAGCGGGAGCTGGATGGAGGAGCAGAAGTTCTACAACTCCCAAGAGGCCGTCATCAGGAGCGAGGAGGTCATGCAGGCGGTGGTGGACCGGCTGGGACTTCAGAACCATCGCGGGTTCATCGGCGCCAAGGATCCCGCCCAAGTGCTGATGGGCATGGTGAAAGTTGAAAATGTGCGGGAAAGCGCCCTGTTCAAGATCACCGTCACGGCTCCTTACAAGGACGACGTGGCGAAGTGGGCCAACGCCATCGCCGAGGCCTACCGGGACAAGACCCTTCAAGACGCCATGGACTATCTGCGTAAGGCCAACGAGCTGATGCTTGGCGAGGCCCACAAGATGCAGGAGGAGTACATCCAGCAGCAGACCAAGATGGCCAGCTCCCTGCAGGCTACCGGCTCTTACTTCCCGCAGAACCAGAAGGAGATCCTCGATAAGCGCATCGAGGCCCTCGAGCTGAAGATTAACGACGTGGGCGTGAAAGAGAGCGAGGTCAGCGCCATGGTGAGCCAGCTCCGCTCGGCGAACACGAGCGGAGGAGGGCCGGTGGACATCCCGGGCGGCCCCCAGGATCCCTCCCTCCAGGCCATGATTCAACAGTACAACACCCTGCGCGGCGAGCTGGCCAAGCTCTCCGTCAAGTTCACGCCCAAGTACCCGGAGGTTCGGGACCTCCGGACGCGCGTGCAGAAACAGGCCCAACTCATCTTGGGTACGTACGAGAACCAGCTCACCGCCCTGCACACCGAATACCAAAACCTAGAGGACCAACTGGCCCAGGTCAAGCAGCAGGGACTTGCTTTCGTCGAGGGGGCCTCTCACGCGGAAGGGCTGAGCTCCAGCGGCAGCGCCATCAAGAAGTACATGGATCTGCTCTACGACAAGATGAGGGAGCTGAACGTCTCCGCCTCGCTGCTCTCCAGCAACGTCCGCATCGTGGATCATGCCCTGCCCCCCTCTGCTCCGGTCAAACCCAACAAGAGAATGACGCTTCTGATGGCCCTCATGCTGGGCCTCATGCTATCGGTGGGCTCCGTCGTGGCCTACCAGTACCTGGATACCTCCGTGAAGTCGGTAGAAGACATTGAGGTGCGTCTGGGGCTCAACCTGCTCTCCATGGTTCCCCAGTTGAAGCCAGAGACCCTCAGGGCCGGAACGGAGGCTTTCCAGACCTTGCGGACGGCCCTCATCTACGCCAGCCAGAACCAGCAGAACAACGTCATCCTGGTGACGTCCGCAGCCCCCAAGGAGGGGAAGACCACCGTCCTGGCCAACTTGGCCAAGGTGCTGGCGGCCACGGGTGACCGGGTGATCGCGATGGATTGCGATCTGCGCCGGCCGGCGTTGGCCTTCGCGCTCATGGGGGATGGCTCCTGTTCCCGGAAAGGACTCAGCAATTACCTCGCCGCCCGGGAGAGCCACAGCGAAGAGTTCATCCAGAGCGGTCCACACCCGAATCTGTTCTTCATCGGGTCCGGCCCTATCCCCCCCAATCCGCCCGAGCTGTTTTCCATGAAGCGCTTTCAAGCCCTGGTCAAGGAGCTTCGATCGAAATATCAGTGGGTACTGTTGGATTCGCCCCCTTGCCTCTCCATTACCGATGCACAGATTCTGGCGGGAATGGCCGACATGGTGGTGCTCACGGCC
Organism: Acidobacteriota bacterium; assembly: GCA_021787565.1. GTDB lineage: Bacteria > Acidobacteriota > UBA4820 > UBA4820 > DSQY01 > DTPS01. The sequence continues at coordinate 19,456 of JAJYLT010000035.1, read as the reverse complement.
AGATACCGAAGGACAAAGCTGCCCCTTCTGGAGAGGTCGGCCCTGAGCTTGACCCGTCTTGGCGCGAAGGTGGCCGGCGTGGTCCTGAATGGCGTGGATACACAATCGTCCTACTACTATGACTATTACTCCGTTCATCACTATTACAACGCTAACACCGAGCCCAAACAACAGTCCTGGCTTTCCGGCGTGTGGCCCTTCGGAAAGAGAGGCTCCGCTTGAGATTCTTTCCAGGTAGGGCGGCGCTAGCGGATTCCCGCACCCAAGGCTGGGCGGAAGGGGCCTCAGGCGCCTTTACGGTGCCGGCGACTTGACTTTGGGCGGGGCCGCCCTTAACATACTGCAAGAGGAGGAACCTCGGATGCAGAGGCATATCATGGTTTTGATCGCAGTGGTGCTCCTGTCCGCGGTCGTGGCCGTCTTTGCGCAGTCCGGGGAGTCGGACGTCAACCAGGGCCAGTTCGCCGTGCTCGTGGCCTCGAGTCTGAATGCGCCGGTTCCGCCGGGTGGCTGGACGCCCAATTCGGCGGCCAATTTCCTGTCATCGCAAGGTTTGGTGCCCCAATCAGGGGCGTGGGTGCCTGCCGCCCAGCTTACCGAGGGGGAAATGACCTACGTCTTGCGTCTGATGGGACTTAACGTCTTCACCGCCCAGCCGAACGCCTCCGTCACTTGGGCCAAAGCGAGAGAGCTGGTGGCCCGCTACCAGGACTTCTTCAGGACCTACCAGTTCGTGCACCGGAGCACCGACAAGACCACTACGACGCACATTTACACGGGTGTAGGCGGGGAAAACGGCGGCGCTCCCGCGCCCGCCTCTCCCTCTACGCCCTAGCGCACTCCTCCTGTTTCATGCAGCACAGCGGGCCGCCGGGCAACCGGCGGCCCTTTCGATTCTTGGGCGTGAGCCGCCAGCCGCCAGCCGGCCCTTCGGCCGCCACGAAGGCCCGCATTCGATCCTTCAATCTTCAATCTTCAATCAAACGGACCTCGACAGGCGAGGCGCCTGTCTCTCCCGTTCCTATGATTACCGTCATTCCGGCGAGCGCTCCCTTCACCGTCATTCCGGCGACCGAAGGGAGTCCGGAATCCTGCCCTTCACCCGAAGGCGAAGCGATCCTGGACGCGCTTCGCTTGCCAGGATGACAGCCGGAGAAGGCGAGTCGGAGTCCGGAATCCTGCCCTTCACCCGAAGGCGAAGCGATCCTGGACGCGCTTCGCTTGCCAGGATGACGGCCGGAGAAGGCGAGTCGGAGTCCGGAATCCTGCCCCTTCTCCGAGGGCGAAGCGATCCTGGACGCGCTTCGCTTGCCAGGATGACCGGCTGGAGAAGCCGCACCGGGGCGCCCGTCCGTCGGCCGCTGCAGAGGCACGCATTCAATTCCCTTCCTCCTCACTCCTCACTCCTCACTCCTCACTCCTCACTCCTCACTCCTCACTTTTTCCTCCTCTCTCCTTGTTGCCCCGCGGCGGCCCTGTTAGCATAAGGCTGGTCCAAACCGACGCCGGACGGCCGGAAGGGAGATCTCACCATGATCGCAGGCCAGAAGCTCGTGGTGGTCATGCCGGCCTACAACGCGGAGAAGACGCTCCGCCAGACGTACGACGACCTGCCGCACGAGATCATCGACGCGGTGGTGCTCGTGGACGATTACAGCAGCGACCGGACCACGGAGCTGGCCAAGGCCCTGGGGGCGACGGTCATCCGCCACCCGGCGAACCGCGGCTACGGCGCCAACCAGAAGACCTGCTACGAGAAGGCGCTGGACCTGGGGGCCGACATCGTCGTCATGGTGCATCCCGACTACCAGTACTCGCCCAAGCTCTGCGGGGCCATGGCCTGGATGGTGGCCTCCGGCGAGTACGACCTCGTCCTCGCCTCGCGCATCCTCGGCGGCGGCGCGCTGCACGGCGGCATGCCGGTCTGGCGATACGTCGCCAACCGCGGCCTGACCTTCGCGGAAAACCTGCTGACGGGCCTCAAGCTCTCCGAGTACCACACGGGCTACCGGGCCTACTCCCGCCGGGTGCTGGAGACCATCCCCTTCCGGGCGGACTCGGACGATTTCGTCTTCGACAACCAGGTCATCGCCCAGACGGCTCTCGCCGGCTTCCGCATCGGCGAGATCTCCTGCCCCACGCGCTACATGAGCGAGGCCTCCTCCATCAATTTCCGCCGGAGCGTGGTCTACGGCTTCGGCGTCCTCGGCACCACGCTGCGCTTCCGCCTCGCCCGCATGGGCTGGCGCGGAGAGGGGCGATGGAGGCGCAACGGCGACGGCGGGGAGGGCGGGGTGTGACGATGCCCGCTTGGGCGCGTCGTTCGCGGCGCTTGCGTCTCGACGCGGCCCTCGGACTCTCAGCGCTCGACGGAGTGCCGCGGTGGGGACGATGAAGGAGCCGTCTGTCATCCTCTCCAACGGCCTGTCCCGCGTGTTCCGTGGATCTAGCGGCTCTCTAGCTATGGCCTTCCTGATCTTGGGTGCAGCGGCATCCCTGATCCTCTTTTGGCAGAGGGCCGCGCACAGCCCCGACTACGCCATTTTGCGCTCCGGTTCAGCCGGCCAGTGGATACGGTTGCCCGAGCCGGCGAACCCCAACGCGAGGCCGGTGTTTCCTCGCATCGCCCACTTCCGGTGCCTCTTCACGGCCGGGAAGGGCGAGGAGCGACTGGTGGTGCGCGTGGCGGCGCTGAGGCGCTGCCAGCTCTGGCTCAACGGCCGGCCCGTCCTGCCGCCCGGCGACGGGGCGCCGTGGTACAAGGGCGCCACGGCGGACCTGGGGCCGCTGCTTCGGCCGGGGCCCAACGAGCTGGTGGCGGTGGTGGAGAACGGCGTAGGCCCTCCGGTCTTCCGTTTGACCGGAGAGGGGGGCGGGGCATCGCTCTCGACCCCCGGCGGCTGGGGCGTCTCCATGAACGGGCGGGAGTGGGTCCGCCCGCAACTCGCGAACGAGAGGCGGCCCTTTCCGGCGGCGCTCCAGTATCCTTCGGCCTGGCGGGGTCTGCTCGGCGGCTGGCCCTGGCTGGCGGGCCTCGCCGCCCTCGCCCTCGCGCTAGCGCTCGGGCTTCGCGCGGCCAGGAGCCGGGGATGGGCGACGGTGGAGGGGTGGCTGGCCCCCTCTCGCCTACGCTGGCTGCTGCTGGGGCTGTTCGCCGCCCTCTGTCTGAACAACCTCGTCCGGCTGCCCCCCTGGATCGGCTTCGACGTGCCCGGGCACCTCAGCTACATCGCGTACCTGCTGCAGCACCACCGACTTCCTCTGGCGACGGACGGCTGGCAGATGTTCGAATCGCCGCTCTTCTACGCTTTAGGGGCCCTCGTCGAGCTCACTGCGCGCCTGGTGACCTCGCCGAGAACCGCGGAAGGGCTGGTGCGCCTGATCCCCATGGCGTGCGGCGCCGGGATGATCGAGCTAGCCTACCGCACGGGACGGCTGCTGTTCCCCGACCAGCCCGCCCTTCAGAGGATCGCCACGGTGGCGGGCGGCCTTCTCCCCATGAACGTCTACATGAGCCAGTACGTGGGCAACGAGCCCCTGGAGGGACTTCTCGCGGCCTGGGCGCTGTTCTTGGGGCTGCGGCTATTGCTGAAGGAGGAGGCGCCTTCCCTCCGCGAATGCCTCGCCCTGGGCGGCGTGCTGGGGATGGCCCTGCTGGCCAAGGTGACGGCCGTCCTGCTGGTGGGGCCGCTGACGGTACTGGTGCTTTGGGCGTCCTTCAATCGAGAGGCACCCCCGCGCCGGGCGCTCGGGGCGGTCGGGGCGCTGTTGGCGGCCTGCGGGGCCGTCTCGGGCTGGTACTACCTACGCAACTGGATCGAGCTGGGTCGCCCCTTCGTCGGCGGCTGGCAGGCCCGGCCCGGCCTCGCCTGGTGGCAGGACCCGGGCTACCGCATGGCGGGAGATCTCTTTCGGTTCGGGCAGGCCCTCGTGCGGCCCATTTACGCGGGCGTCTACGGTTTTTGGAACGGCCTCTACTCCTCGCTCTGGCTCGATGGGGGCCTCGGCTCCGCCACGGCCAGGCCCGACGGCCCCTTCTGGCAACCCGACCTGCTCGCGGGCGCGGCCCTTCTGGCGATCCCGCTGAGCCTGTTCATCCTCTGGGGCGTCGCGCGGACCTTCGGGACCGGCGAGACACCCGCGCACAGGGGCCTGCGCTTCCTGCTGGCGTGCGGCGTTCTCTACCTCGGCGCCATGATCGCCCTCACCATCGAGGTCCCCTCTTACGCCGCCGCAAAGGCCAGCTACGCCCTGGCGATGGCACCGGCCCTGGGCCTGCTCGCGGCGTACGGGGCGGAGCCGCTGGCCAGGAAATCGAGGGGTGCCCTCCTCCTGAACTTCTACCTCTTCCTCTGGGCAGGCGTCGTATACTGCACCTACTGGGCGCGCTAGGGAGAACGAGCCACGAATGGATACGCCGGCTGAAGTCACCAAGGAGAAGGGCCCGCCCGCGGGTCAGCCATCCAGCAAGCGCCTCTGGCTCGCCGCCCTCGCCCTGGCCTTGGTAACCTTCGCGCTCTTCTCCCCCTTGCTGGGGGCACACTTCATCAACTACGACGATCAGGGCTACGTGACGGAGAACGCGCACGTGCTGGGGGGGCTCACGTGGAGCAACATCCGCTGGGCGTGGACCCACGCATACTTCGGCTCCTACTATCCCCTCACCCTGATGTCGCACATGCTCGACTGCCAGCTCTTCGGGCTCTGGGCGGGAGGGCACCACCTAACGAATCTTTTGTTCCACATCGGCAGTGCTCTCTTGCTCTTCGCCTTTTTGTGGAAGACAACGCGGGCCTACTGGCGGAGCCTGGCGGTGGCCCTGCTCTTCGCCATTCACCCCCTCCACGTGGAGTCGGTGGCGTGGGTCTCGGAGCGGAAGGACGTGCTGAGCACCTTCTTCCTGATGGCCATGCTCTATGGCTACGCCTGGTACGTCCAGGCCCCCTCGCGCCGCCGGTATCTGGTCGTGCTCTGCACGTTCCTCCTGGGGCTCTTGAGCAAGTCCATGATCGTGACGGCCCCGTTCCTGCTTCTTCTTCTTGACTATTGGCCCTTCCGTCGCTTCTCCCTCGGCGGCTCCGGGGAGGGAGTGCCCGGGGAGGAGGGCGGCACCTCGGTCCGGGCGCGGCTGGACGCGCGCCTGGGCTGGAGGCTCGTGGCCGAGAAGCTGCCCCTCCTGGGGCTGTCGGCCCTCTTCTCCGTGCTGGCGCTCATGACCCAGGACCACGCGGGGGCCATCGGCGGCTTTCCCCTGCGCCTGAAGATCATCAACGCCTTCTCGTCCTATGGTGCCTATCTCTCCAAAACGCTGATTCCGGTGAACCTGGCCCTCTTCTATCCCATGCGGCTGGGCCTCTTCCGCCCCGGCGAGGCCCTCCTCGCCGCCGTGCTCCTCGTCCTGGTGCTGTGGCTGGGATGGCGCTGGCGCGCCCGGGCTCCCTATCTTCTCGTGGGCTGGCTCTGGTATGTGGGCATGCTCGTCCCGGTCATCGGCATCGTGGAGATAGGGAGCATGGCCATGGCGGACCGGTACACCTACGTACCGCTCGTGGGGCTCTTCATCATCATGGCGTGGGGCGCGGCCGATGTGCTGCGGACCGCGTGGGGGCAGAAGCTCCGCCCCCTCGTCTTGGCCGCCGCCGGCGCCTGGCTGGTGCTCCTGGGCGGGCTCACCGTGCGGCAGGCGACCCTCTGGCACGACTCCCTGACCATCTGGGGGCACACGCTCGCGGTGACGAAGCTCAACGCGGTGGCCCACACCTGCTACGGCGATGCGCTCGCCGAGGCGGGCCACTACAGGCTGGCCGAAGCGCACCTCAAACGGGCCATCACCCTCTGGCCGACCCACGGCCCGGCCTGGACGGGCCTCGCGGTGGCGGCGGCCCAACTGGGCGACTTGGATCTGGCCGAACGCTGCCTCCGCCAGGAGCTCAGCATCACGCCGGACGACTTCAGGAGCCAGGTGGTGCTGGCGCGCCTCCTGATGCGCAACGGAAAGTTCGATGAGGCGAAGAGCCAGTGGAAGGCGGTGCTGAAGAGCCAGCCGGGCTATCCGGAGGCCCTGTCCGCCCTCGAGTGGATTCAAAAGAGGCCGGCCGCGAACCAGCAAGCGCCGGCCGGTCGGCCCCCCGCTCCTCCCTCTTTGGCGCCGAAGCTCGGCGAGGACAAGGGTCAGCGATGATGGCGAGGGGAGATGCCCGGCCGAGTCGGCGGAACCTTTCCGGCCGAGGGCCCGGCCGTGGATAAGCAGACAGTTCTCCATCGGCACTCCCTGCTCCTGGCGTCCCTGGCCCTCGCGCTGGTCACCTTCCTGCTTTTCTCCCCTTTGCTGGAGGCGCACTTCGTGGGCTACGACGACAACATGGTCGTGACGCGCAACCCCCTGGTGCAGAAGGGGCTGACGTGGGAGGGGGTCCGCTACTACTGGAGCCACATGGCGGGAGGGTTCTACGCCCCCCTGACATACCTCTCGCACATGCTCGACTGCCAGCTCTTCGGCCTCTGGGCGGGAGGGCACCACCTGACCAACATCCTCCTGCACATCGCGACCACCCTGCTCCTTCTCCTCTTTCTGGTGAGGGTGACCGAAGCGCCGTGGCGAAGCCTTTTCGTGGCGGCGCTCTTCGCCCTCCATCCGCTCCACGTGGAGTCGGTGGCGTGGGTCGCCGAGCGCAAGGACGTGCTCTCGGCCCTCTTCTTCGTTCTCACGCTCCTGGCCTACACGCACTTCGCGCGCCGCCCGGGATGGATTCGGTACGGCTGGGTCGTGGCGGCCCTGGTGATGGGCCTCTTGAGCAAGGCCATGCTGGTCACCGCGCCGTTCCTGCTCCTGCTCCTCGACTACTGGCCCTTCGGCCGTATGCCCCTGCCGCTGGCGCCGGAGGAGGGACGCTGGCCGCCTCCCGCCGCCCAGAACCCCCGGCAGAGCTGGGGAAGGCTGATCCTGGAGAAGCTGCCCCTCCTCGCCCTGTGCCTGTTCTTCAGTTGGCTCACGGCCCAGGACCAGCCGATCATCGACTTCGGGCGCATGCCGCTCACGTACCGGCTGATGAATGCTGCCATCGCTTACGGCCACTACACCCTGCTGACCTTCGTCCCCCACGGCCTGGCCGTCTTCTACCCGCTCGACTTCAAGACGATCACGATGGGCAGGGCCCTGGCGTGGGGTCTGCCCGTGGCGGCGCTCACCCTCCTCGCGCTGGCCCTCTTCCGAAGGAGACCGTACGTGACGGTGGGCTGGCTCTGGTTCATCGGGATGCTCGTTCCCGTCATCGGGCTGGTCCAGATCGGCGCCCAGGCGCGGGCCGACCGCTACACCTACCTGCCCTCCATCGGACTCTTCATCGCCATCGCCTGGGGACTGGCAGAGGCGATGCCCGCCCGCCGGTGGGCGAGAGACGCGATCCTGGCCGCGGTGGCTTGCTGGCTCGTAGGGCTCGTGGCCCTCTCGGCCTTCCAGGTGACGACGTGGCACGACACCTACACCCTCTTCCGCCGGGACTACGCGGTGACCCACGACAACGCCAGGGCGGCGCGCTACCTGGGACAGATCCTGGCCCAGGAGGGCCGACCCGAGGAGGCGATTCCTTACTACCAGGAGGCCCTGCGCATCGTCCCGACGCTGGACGTGGCGAGGCTGGAGCTGGCGGACCTCTATGGCCGCATGGGACGCGATCGCGGAGCGGCGGCGCTGCTGCTCCACGGGATGGCCCTCTCGCCCCGGGACACCGGGCTCGAAGGGGCCTTCCTGGAGGCCTGCGGCCGCCTGCCGGACCCCGCCGAGCGGGAGGGCCTGCTGAGCCGGGCCTGCCGTCTCCGCCCCGGTGGCTACTCCCTTCACCTGGCCTGGGGCCGGAGCCTGCTGGCCATGGGGCGACTCCCGGAGGCCACGAAGGTTCTGCAAGAGGCCGCGGCTTCCCGGCCGAAGGAGCCGCAGGGTTGGTGCTACCTGGGCCACGCGCTTTTCGAGGTCGGTCAGGAGCGCCCGGCGGCCGAATCCTTCGAGCAAGCCCTGACCCTCTCGCCGCAGGCCCCGAGCGCCCTCGCGGGGCTGGCGTGGGTGCTGCTCAAGGCCCGCGACCCGGCGCTCAGAGACCCCGCGCGGGCCCTCCACCTCGCCCGAGAGGCCGTCCGCCTCAGTGGAGGCAAGGACCCTTACGCCCAGACGGTCCTCGCGGCGGCCGAGGGGCAATCGACTCCGAAGGGGAAGACCCATGGCTGAAGGCGCGGTGAAGCGTGGGACCCCGGCCCGCTGGCGGGGCTGGTTCATGGCGGCCGGATTGGCGGCGGCACTCGGTCTGGCCTTCTCCGCGGTTTTCCTGTCGCCCTTCGACATGGACGAATTCGAGTTCGCCAGGGCCTCCTCCTTCGTCGCGGAAGGCCGACTTCCCTACGCGGGGTTCTGGGAGCACCATACGCCGCTGCTCTGGCTGGTGGCCGCACCCGTGGCGGGGCCGGCCCTCCGCGCCGACCCCGTCGTCGGGCTGACGGTCTTGCGGGGCCTGGCGGCCCTGTTCTGGCTCGCCACCGCCTGGATCGGGCTCGCCTTGCTACGGAGGAGGGGCGTGCCCTGGCTCGTGGGAGGCCTGGCGCTGGCGCTCCTCTTCGCCCAGGACACCTTCCTCCGCACCGTGGTCCAGTTTCGCGTGGACTCGCTGATGGTCCTCCTGGTCCTAGGCGGCCTCATGGCCTGCGACGTGGGCTGCGAGGCCGGATCGGTCCGCTGGCTGGGGCTCGCGGGGCTCTGCCTGGCCCTGGCCTGCCTGGCCTCGCAGAGGGCCCTCTTCTTCGCCGTGGCGGCGGTCCTGTGGGCCATGGCGGCGGCCCTCTGGAAGCGCCGGGCGCCCTGGCGCTTCGCCCTTCCCCTGGCCGGAGCGGGTGGCGCGGTGGCGGCGGCTGTCGCGGCGCTTCTTCTCGCCACGGGCACCTTCGGCCTCTTCTGGCGCGACGTGGTGACCCTCAACTGGCTGTATGAGAAGTCGGAGGGAGCGTTCGGGGGCCTGAAGATCTGGTGGCCCGTCCTGTTGGAGCCGCTCCGCCAGGGCTCCCCGGGGGCGCTGCTCTTCTGGGGTGCCGTCCTGGCCTCTCTGGTGGCGGCCTTCCTGCCATCCAGGCTGCGAGGACCCCTGATCCGGCCCCTCGCCCTCGTCTGGCTCGGATGCGCGGCCGCCTCCAGCCTCGTGGCCGCCACCTTCGGCTACCAGTTCCTCGCCCTCTGGTGGCTCGGCGGACTGCTCGTGGCCCTGGCGGTGAACCGGTGGGCCCTGCTCAGCCAGGCCCTGGAGCGGCCTCTGGCGGCGGGCGTGGCGCTCCTGGTGGTGCTCGCCTGCCTGGGCGTGGCGGCGGCCGGACAACCCTGGAAGGAGTGGGGGACGGCCCGGGACCGCCAGGTCTGGCTCCTGGAGGAGGTAGCGGCCCGAACGAGGCCGGGCCAGGTGGTTTGGGAGGGCAGCGGCTGCGCCTTCGGAAGAAAGCCCGCCTCCACCTACTGGTTCACGCCCACGCTGGTGACCGCCCTGGAAAAGCGGGGCCTTCTCTCGGTCTTCGATCCGGCGAGGCTCAGGGCGGAACCGCCCGCCCTGGTGCTCATGGACGGACGCTTCTCACCCGCCTTGGACGCCGCGCCCGCTGAGGTCCGGGCTTTCCTGTACGCCCACTACCTGCCGGTCACCCGCCGCCTGGACCTGTGGGCGCCCGCGGCCGTGAAGCTTCTCCAGCCCTCCTCGCCACCCCTGGAATTCGCTCCTCCCCTGCCGGGGCAGTACCGGCTGGCCGTTCTCCCCCTGGAGCCCGACGAGGCCCCTTGGTTCGCCTCCGGCACCCTGGACGAGATCCGCTCGGCGAGGCCCATCCCCTCACTGCCGGAGCCTCCGGGGCTCGTGCTCGCGACCTCGGCCAAAGCCGGAACGAACGAGGGAGGGGGCCCCACGTATGAATTCCGGCGGGGCGATTGGGTGCGCGCCTCCTGGCTCGGCAGCCATCCCGCGATCCTCCTGCTGGTCCCGACGGGGTATGACTTCGTCTATGTCCCCGTGTGGGGCGCCGAGGCGAAAGGGAGCATTGGAAAGCCATGAGGAAGGACAGGGACTGAGCGGAGGCCGGTGGAAACCAGCCCCCTGGCCCTGTGTGGGGCGGGCGCCCCCGCCCGCCGCTTCGAAGGACTTCTTTCACCGTAGCGGCCGACTCCCGTCGGCCGAACGCGGGCGAGGGCATCCGCGCCACGGGATGGGAAAATGGGCCCATCCGCCGCGGTGGGCTCTTTCTCCTCACTCCTCACTGCTCTTCCAAGGAGTCCGGAATCGTACCCTTCGCCCAGCACCGGGGCGATCCTGGACGCGCTTCGCTTGCCAGGATGACCGCAGGAAAGGGCGCCGGCCCCACGAGTACAATGGGGATGAGGCGATGCCAGGTCGCCCGACCCTGCGCCGAGAGGTGAGAGACGGCCATGAGTTCAGGAGGAGAGGGCGCGGTCGCGGTGGCGGGCGCGCCGCGGCGGAGGTTCTCGGGTTGGCTCGGCGGTACCGTCCTCGCCTTGGTTGTGGGGGCTGTACTCGTCAGCCTGATCAGCCCCGTCTTCAACCCGCCCAAATGGGACGAGTGCATCGTCGATTACGACGCCCGCCGGGTGGGGGCGGGCGAGGTGCCCTATCGGGACTTCTTCAACTTCACCCCGCCCGGCGTCTTCCTGTGGCTGGCGCCCGTGGTGGGCGCGGGGGGCCACCATCCGCTGACGCGGGGCCGCTACGAGAGCCTGGCGCTGATTCTGATCACGGTGTGGGCTGCGGCCCTCCTGCTGAAGCGCAGCGGCTGGGAGCCCCGCGCCGCGTGGCTGCTGGCCGCCCTCTACCCGGTGGCCCTCTACGCCTTCTGGCCCATCCCCTCTCACCAGTGGCTCGCCAACGCCTTCCTGATTGGCGCGTGGGCGCTGCTGGCGAGGCCGGGAGGCCTCGGCACCCGAGGCTGGGCGTCAGCGGGGCTGCTCGCGGGGCTGGCGGCCTTCACCCTCCAGCCCCAGGGCGTCCTCGCCCTCCTCTCGGCGGGCATCCTGTGGGCACTGGAGCCCGAGGGCAAGACGCGCAAGGGAGCGGCCTTCGCGGCGGGCTTCTCGCTCATCTGGCTTCCCTTCCTCGGCGCCATGGCCTGGCTGGGCGGCCTTCGCGCCTTCTGGCGGGACGTGGTGCGCTGGCCCATGCGGAACTACAGCCGCCTGGGCAACGAGAACGCCCACTTTCCCTTTCAGGACGTGCCCTGGCGCCTGGGGGACCTGTGGAGCCACTGGCTCCAGCGGCCCAGCGCGGGCCAAGCGGTGACGAGCCTGGCCGGGTTTCTTCTCTACGGCATGCTCCTGACCGCCTTCGCCGCCCTCGTGGTGTGGGCGTTCGCTCGGCTCGCGGCATGGCTCCGCCGGCACCGGATGGGGAGCCACTGGGAAGCCGCGGCCGTCGCCGTGACCTTCCTCGCCCTCAGCCTCTTGCTGAGGGGCAACGCGAACTGGCTTCACCTGGTCTTCGCCCTCGGTCCCCTCGGCCTGCTCTGGCTGGCCTGGATGGGGCGGGAGGAGCCTTCGCCCAGGGTGCGCAGGGCGGTCATCGCCGCCGCGGTGGTGCTTCTGGCGGCCGGGGCGGCCTACGCGCTGAGGGGGTGGTGGTTCTACCGCCCCTCGGCCTGGGAGTTCACCGACGCCGACCGGCCCCTCCGGGACTCGCCCATCAACAAGTACCTGCGCGGCCCCGGCGTGCTGCATCCGGGGGACACGCTGGTGGCCCTCCCCGAGGGCGGGGAGGTGTACCTCTACACGGCGCCCGCCGCCATCGGCTACACCTACTTCCAGCCGCTCGACAAGGGCTACAACGACCTGCGCGACCACGAGATCGCGGCGGCGCAGATCACCGAGAACCGGCCGCGATTCGTGCTGATGCCCGAGGCCATGGAGAAGGACTATCTGGACCCGCGCTCCCCCGTGGCGGCGGTGATCGAGCATGACTACCGGAGGCTGGGGCTGATCGCCGGCGGCGTGGTGTACGAACGGTCCCCATAGGCGAGGGTCTCCGTGCCTTCGGCCTTGTGGCGCGGCCGCCCCCGGCCTTGTGGCGCGGCCGCCCTCGGCCGTGATCCCCCATGTCCCCCGCCGGCGGGCGGGGGCGCCCGCCCCACAAGTACACTGGGGATGGGGCGATACAGGCTCCCTCGGCCCTGTGGCGCGGCGGCCCTCGGCCCTGTGGCGCGGCCGCCCCCGGCCGCGATCCCCCTTGTCTCCGCCGGCGGGCGGGGGCGCCCGCCCCACAAGTACACTGGGGATGGGGCAATACAGGCTCTCCCGGCCTTGTGGCGCGGCGGCCCTCGGCCTTGTGGCGCGGCCGCCCCCGGCCGCGATCCCCCCTGTCCTCCGCGGCGGGCGAGGGCGCCCGCCCCACGGGGAGGGCCACCGTGCCCTCCCGGGATGGGAAATGGAAGGCGGGCGGCCAGAGACGGCCGCCCGTACGGTGTAGCAGAGGCCAGGCATGGCCATGTTCCCACGGCAGCCCGTCGACTCGATTCATAATTGATGATAGGTTAGACTCACCATTGAGGTCGGATCATTGACGGTGGGGGGAGGGTACGCATGACGCACGAAGAAGCCAACGAAATCAAGCGCCTCTTTCTCGAAACAACGGAAGCGCTTCGGCTGAAGTTCGATGAAAAGGCCGAGGAGACCTGCCGCCACATGGATGTGGTGGCCGAAAGCCTGCGCGGAGAGATCCGTGTCGTGGCGGAGGGGGTAGAGGCGGCCAATGAGCGTCTCGATCGCCACGAGGTGATTTTGACCAGCCTTACCTCCCGGATGGAACGGGTGGATGTAGGTCAGCAAGCGATCGAGAGCCGGATGGGGAATGTCGAAAAGGGACAACGGGCGATCGAGGGCCGGATGGGGACGATGGAAGAGGGCCAGCGGGCGATCGAAAGTCGTATGACCGGCTTGGAGGGTGAACTGCACGGCCACCGCGACGAGATGCGCCATGAGTTTCAAGAACTCAAGAGCCAGATCCACCTGTCCTACGCCGTGCTCGATGAACGGGTCGTCCGCCTCGAAGGCGCCGTGGCCGGGTTGCAGGAACGCGTCCAGCGCATCGAGGCTCGTCTGGCCACGCCAGCTTCTCAGGTCTGAGCCGGCTATCTTCTTTCCGCCCTCGACGATCGACCATCGAGCATCGACAGGCCCGCCACCGCTCATCCCTCATCTCTCATCCCTCATCCCTAGAGTACAATGGCACACGATGGAGCAGCGGATGGCTGAGGAAACCAAGCCCATCTCGGAAAAGGCAAAGAGCACCGCGATGCACCGGCTCCGCAAGATCCCGAAAGAGCTGTGGATGGCCCTCGTCCTGGTGGGCCTGACCGCCTCGGCCTACTTCTACGTGGCGTACTGCGGCTTCATTCAGTACGACGACCAGCTCTTCGTCACCGATAACCCGGTGGTGCAGGCCGGGCTCACCTGGAAGGGGCTCGTCTACGCCTTCACCCACGCGCCGATGCACCTGTACACGCCGCTCGCGCTGCTCTCGCACATGCTCGACTGTCAGCTCTTCGGGCTCGATCCGGCGGGCGCCCACCTGATGAGCCTGTTCTACCACCTCCTCTGCACCCTCCTGGTCTTCTTCCTGCTGGACAAGATGACGCACGAGCCCTGGCCGAGCTGGGCGGTGGCGGCCCTCTTCGGCCTGCATCCGATGCACGTGGAGGCGGTGGCCTGGATCGCCGAGCGCAAGGAGGTGCTCTCGACCCTCTTCGGCCTCCTGGCCCTGCTCGCGTACGCCTTCTACGCGGAGAGCCGGAGCAGGCGGGCCTACTGGCTGGTCTTCGTCTGCCTTCTCCTGAGCCTGCTCGCCAAGCCCATGCTCGTGACGCTGCCTCTTCTCCTGATCCTTCTCGATATCTGGCCCCTGGGCCGGTGGGAGCTCTTCGAAGCCTGGCCGCCCCGGGAGGATGGCCAAGCCCCGCCGTGGCCCAACCGGCTGAAGGCGGGCTGGCTGCGGGAGGCGTGGCCGCTCCTGAGGGAGAAGATTCCCCTCTTCCTGCTCGTCTTCGCCTTCAGCGTCGGGACCTACCTCTCCAACAAGCTGGGCGGCACCTTGATCAGCAGCGGACAACTGCCCTTCACCCTGAAGGTGGAGAACGCGCTCTACTCCTATGGCCAGTATATCGCCAAGCTCTTCCTGCCCGTGGGGCTCAGCGTCTTTTACCCGCTGCCGAATCTCCGCCTGACGCCTCTCACGGTCGTTCCGCCGATGCTCCTGCTCATCGCCGTCACGCTCCTGGCCCTGCGGCTCGTGCACCGGGCGCCCTACCTCCTGGTGGGATGGCTCTGGTTTCTCGGGACGATGGTGCCCGTCATCGGGCTCATCCACGTGGGAGCCATGCAGGCCTACGCCGACCGTTACACCTACTTCACCTACACGGGCGCCTTCATCGCCCTCGTCTGGCCGGCCTACCGGTGGGTGAAGGGGCGGGGGCTGCGAGCCCGGATCGCGCTGTACCTCTTCTCGCTCCTCCTGGCGGCCCTGGGCCTCCAGACGGCCTTCCAGGTCATGGTCTGGCGCAACACCGAGACCCTCTTCCGCCACTCCCTCGATGTGGCCCCGCAGGGCAACTACGTGGCGCTGGGCAGTTTAGGCATGGAGCTGTATAACAAATACAAGAACCTACAGGGAGCCAAGGAACTCCTGGAGAAGAGCTTCGCCATCGCGGTCACATCCACTTCCCTGCAGAATTACGGCGTGGTGATGCTCAGCGAGGGCGAGTTTCCCAAGGCTGAGGCTCTCTTCAGGCGGGCGCTGGCGATGCCGGGGAGCAAGAAGGAGGAGCTCTTCGCCAACCTGGCCTTCAGTTGCATCAAGGAGGGGAAATACGCCGAGGCGCTGGAGTTCGCCCAAAAGGCACTGGCCCTCTCGCCCCAGGATGACCGCGCCAGGCAGGACGAGGTGGATGCCCTCTTGGGACTGGGGCGGCTCCAGGAGGCGGAGAAAATGGCGAGGCAAGCGCTGGCCCGGAACCCCTCCAGCCAGCCGTGGATGGTGCGCCTGGCCGCGGTACTGTGGGGGGAGGGCCGCGACGGGGAGGCAAAACGATCTGTGCAGAAGGCCCTGGCCGGGAGCCACGGCAGTGTGATCGTCCTCTTCGAGACGGTTCAGGAGCTGCTCATGATTCCACAGCCCAGCGCTATGGTGAGGCAGGAAGCGCTGGCCATGGCCCGGCAAGCCTGCCAGTTCACCGGGGGGCGGAAGCCCTGGTACCTTTTCCAGTTTGGGAGAGCCCTGAAAATCAACGGCCAGGAGCGGGAGGCCGCCGTGATCTTCCAGGACTGCCTCGCCAAAGCCCGCGCTCGCCACATGCCCGGGCTGGAGCGGATGGTTCTGGGGGAGCTGAGGGGGTTGACTGCGGGGGAGAAGGAAGAGAAGCGCCAGACGGGAGATGGGATTCCGGACAAGCTGAAATGACGTTGATGAGGGGGGGACCAACGAGCCGGAATGCCCCTCTTTTCGGTCATTCTGGCGAGCGGAGCGAGTCCAGAATCCGATCCCGGATAAGCTAAAATCCTGGCAAGCGAAGCGTGACCGGGACCTGATGACGTTGATGAGGGGGGGCCAACGAGCCGGAATGCCCCCCCTTTTCGGTCATTCTGGCGAGCGGAGCGAGTCCAGAATCTCGGGTGATGAAGGAGAGGGATTCCGGACAAGCCGGAATGACGGTGAATGGGGAGGATTCCGGACAAGCTGAAATCCTGGCAAGCAAAGCGCGACCGGGACCCCGAATGACGTTCTTGAGGCGCGGTTCAGGACATGGGGGCATCCCGACGAGGCCCTCTGAGGCGGGGGGATCCCGCTCTGGCCCCGGCGTTGATCCCAGCACGACGGGCTCCTGAGTCAGCAGCCCTTTGGAGATGTCCTCAGGATGACGCCACGGTGTCGGGGGCCATGGGCCGTCAGGTGTCCGTATTCTCTCCCCATTCACATTTCGCCATCCGCCTCTCCGCGCGGTGCGCCTGCGGCTTGGCGGAAAATCCTTCTCTTGCCCCCCAAAAGAAAAGGCCCCCGCGTTGGGGGCCCTTCTCCGAAGCATAAAGGGTATCTCAGCTTACTTGCAGGTGGTCTGCTTGCCGCCGGGGGAGACGAGGAAGGAGCTGCCCTCCCAGATGATGTCACACTCGAAGCAGGTGGTGTTTTGGCTGTAGATCGAGGAATCGCCGGGCCCCAAGCTTACACTACCAAAATAATCAACAGAACCATCTTTGCCGTACGAGCCCACGGCAAATTCGCTGGTCGCTGTCTTGCATTGATAAGCGAAGTTCCAGGGATCCGGGTTGGGCATGTTCTTGATGTAGTCGGGAGTCAGGGCGGCGGTGATGCTGGCGTCGGTGACTGGGCCCGTAAATGTGGTGCCGCCGGCGGTGGGATAGAAGTTGGTGTCGGTGGCGTACGACTGGAAGGCGGTGGCGAGGGAGTTCACCTCACCCATGGCCCTCTTCTGCTTGGCGCGCTGGATGGCGGAGAGCAGGTTGGGGATGGCGATGGCGGCGATGATGCCGATGATCGCCACGACGATGAGCAGCTCGATCAGCGTAAAACCTTTCTGTTTCTTCATGCGCACCTCCTGTGAGCCCAGTGTAAAGCAATCCCGGTGCCAGACGCAAAGGGCTGAGAATCCAGATGGCCACCGCGCCGGGTGACACGGCGTGTCAGTCCTCGGGGACAAGGAGTGGCGGGGCAGGGGAATGAATGAACCAAAGGCACCGAGGCACAGGGGAGATTGGGGAGGCGGGAAAAAGAACCACCGGCGAAGGAGGCTCCTCCCGATTATTCTCCGGGTCGCCTGTTGAACCACGCGGTGAGGAGCAGGCCCAGCAGAGCCAGCAGGCCGCCGTTGAGGAGCCCCTTGAGCCAGCCGGGATCGAAGCGGATGGCGAGGTTGCGGGCCACCCGGGGCAGTTCCACCTGGATTCGGCCCCACCGGTCCGGGTGGCAGGGGACGGGCCGGCCGTCGGCGGTGGCGTGCATCTGGCGGTACCAGAGGAAGTTGACCGTCACCGGGCCGGGCCCCAGGCCATCGAGGGCCACGTCGATCCCTCGCCCGGGGAAGCGGATGGGCAGTGAGCGGCCCGGATCGCCCGTGGGGAAGGCCAGCGGGTCGGACCCCTTGAGCGTCCAGATCTCGTCGGGAGGGGCGAAGGTATGCGAGGCCACCTCCAGCTTCGGCAGGTAACCAAGGACCGGCCGCAGGGCCGAGATGCTCTCCATTCCCCGCTCGAAGGGGTTGGGCGAGAAGCGGGGGTGAACGGCCGCCTCGTTGAGCACGAGGTAACGCCCGCCGTAGGCCTTGAGGGCGGCGGGGGTGTCCTGCCGGAGCCGCTCGAAAGCGAGGCGGTAGGGAGGCAGGGACTGGACAAGCGGATCGTAACCCGAGAAAGAGAAGAGGCCGTAGATCGCAGGCAGGCCGTGCATCATGGAGAGGGCGTAACCGGGCAGGATGGAGCGCATGGGGGCGATGGGAATGAGGCGTCCCTGCGGCGGGGCCCCCGCATCCAGTGCCTGGGCCAGCAGCTTGGGTAGCGCCGGGTAGGGACGGAAGCCGTACGAATAGAAGGCCGGCCGGGCGATGGAGGCGTGATAGAACAGGAGCGCACAGCCGAGCAGGCCCACCGCCAGGGGCGCCCACCGGCGCGGGGCCAACGGTGCCAGGAGGCGATCCAACACCGCCCCTCCCGCCAGGGCCACGAAGAGGACCATGAAGGGCAGGGCGCGAAAAGGATTGTTGTTCACGAGGGAGAGAAAAGGCAGGTGGTTCAAGATCTGCCAGAGGCCGCCCTGGGGGCCGAGCGCCAGCAGAAAGGCCACCACGGCCAGAAAAAACCAGAGCCGCTCCCGGCCCCACCGCCGGTTCCAGCGCGAGGTGAGCCACGCCAGCAGGCCCAGCACGAAGGTCACGGCCAGGATCGTCCCGAAGTAGTAGAACTCGCTCATGTATTGAAGGTCCGTGCTGCCCCAGAAGTTGGGATGAGGGCAGTGGACCAGCGGGGCCGGGAGAAAGAGGGCCGCCAGCCCCGGCAGGATGCCTCGGCCGTAAGGGGGCGGGCGAACCATGTCTCGGGCGAAGCTCATCTGACACCAGAGCAGGGGCGCCGCCAAGGCCGCCGCCCAGGCCAGGGCGGGCAGGCTCCAAAGAGCCCGACGCCAGGGGACCTCTCCCCAGAGCACGAGCCAGAGCACCCCCAGGCCGAAGAAGAGCGCCGCATAGGCCCACTCCTGCGGAAAACCCACCTGGTAATACACGCCGAGGACGAGTCCCGTCACGAGGGCCCACCGCCAGCCGATCGCTTTCTCCTTCAGCCAGAGCAAGCAGAGGGCGATGGCTGGTCCCGCCACCACCGTGGGGATCACCATGTGCCAGCACCGGCCCATGATGAGGACGCCGCCCGAGAGGACGAGAGCCAGCGAGGCGAGCGTGGCGGCCATGGAAGAGAGGCGCAGGTGGCGCGCAAGCCACCACGTCAGGAGAAAGCCCGCCAGCAGGTGCAGGGCCGCGAAGACCTCCAGGAGGGCGTATTCATCGTGCAAGCCGTAGCGGGCGATGGCATAGGCCAGCCAGGTGGGGGGGTAGGTCAAAGACCCCCCGCCCTCGGAGGCTACGGGGCCACCCATGAGTCCAACGGGACAGTAATCTGGGAATTTGCCGTGCCACAACGTTTGGCAGCCGTAGACCATGCCCGGCAGTTCGGCCACCAGCGCGTCGTCCTGGGTGAAGTAATAGGGCTGGTTCACTTCGAGAATGGTGAAGGCCAGGCCGAGCACCACGATGCCCAGCGCCAGCCAGCCCCAGGAAGGCTTCGATGCCTGAGGCTTATCCGGAGGGGCTTCCAGCAGGCCGCCGAACCACCGGTCCACACCCGGCCAGCGCCGCCTCGCGGCCCATGCCGCCAGACCCAGGAGCACGAAGGAGAGGAGCCAGATCATGGCCGGTTGCCCGCCATCATACCTACCCTCCGAAGGCCAGGAGCCCGGCCCTGCGGGTAGCATAACAGAGATGAGAGATGAAGGAGGATAGATGATAGACGATGTGGATGATGGATTGTGGGGGGCGAAAGGGAAGGTGCGGGAAGCATCGGCCGATGGGAACGGCCGTTTCACCGGGGCGCCGCTTGAGGACGCCTGCCGCCTGCATGTGCCGGGGTTGTGGAGTGAGCGCCCCCGCGGTGTCCTTGTGTGGGGCGGGCGCCCCCGCCCGCCGCTTCGAAGCTTCTCATTCTCCGTAGCGGCCGGCCGCTGGCCGGCCGAACGCGCGGGTGGTGACACAGTGGTGGTTCGGCCGCCCAGCGGGCGGCCGCTAGTGCGCCCGGGAAGGCGCGTTGTCAGAGGGGTGAAAGTCCCCTCCGGGGCATACGCTCTCCGGCCCCGAAACCGAACGTAACTGCGTCGCAGCAATGCGA
>JAJYLT010000069.1 GCA_021787565.1 Acidobacteriota bacterium | reverse complement strand
CGAACCGCATCCAGTACAACCTCCTGCGGCACCTCTCCGGCCGGTGGGGCAACCTCTTCGCCGTGGGGGACGAGGACCAGTCCATCTACCACTGGCGGGGGGCCGACCTGCAGAACATCCTGGACTTTCAGCGGGACTTCCCCCAGGCGGAGGTCATCAAGCTGGAGCGCAACTACCGCTCGGCGCGGCCCATCTTGGAGGCAGCCAACCACCTGGTGAGCCACAACACTCGCCGGCTCGGGAAGAGCCTCTGGACGGAACGCGAGGGGGGACCTTGCGTCAAGCTCTTCGCGGCCCCCACGGACCGCGAGGAGGCCGCCTTCGCGGCCGACACGCTCAGGGCCATGAACGCCCGCTACACCTGGCGCCAGATGGCGGTGCTCTACCGGACCAACGCCCAGTCCCGCTCCTTCGAGGAGGCCTGCCTCAACCGCAACATACCCTACCAGGTCGTCGGCGGCCTGAAGTTCTACGAGCGCAAGGAGGTCAAGGACCTCCTCGCCTACCTGCGGCTGGGCCTCAATCCGCTGGATCGTCTGGCGCTGCTCCGGATCCTGAACGTACCCACCCGGGGCATCGGCAAGGGGACGGTGGACCAGATGGAGAGGCTGGCCGTCGAGCGAGGCACCTCCCTGCTGGAGGCGATCCGGCTCGCCGTGGCCGAAGAGCTGCTCCCGACCAGGAGCCGGCTGGCCCTCCAGGGCTTCCTGGAGATTCTCGATGGCATTCGGACCAGGGTCGCCACCACCCAGCCCGCCGCTCTGACCGAGTGGGTCCTCTCGGCCACGGGTTACGTGGAGTACCTCACGGGCCTCTCCGAGGCCGGACCGGACCCCGAGTCCCGAATCGAGAACATCCGCGAGCTGGTCTCCGCCATGCGGGAATTCGAGAACCAGGAGCAGGGCGATCTCCGGCTCTTCCTGGAGCGACAGGCCCTCAGCAGCGACCAGGACCAGATCAAGGACGGATCCCTGGACGCGGTGAAGCTCATGACCCTGCACGCGGCCAAGGGGCTGGAGTTCCCCGTGGTCCTCCTGTGCGGCCTGGAACAGGACCTCATGCCTCACGTCCTCTCCGCGAATTCCGAGGAGGGCGTGGAGGAGGAGCGCCGGCTCTGCTACGTGGGCATGACCCGCGCCATGGACGCCCTGTTCCTGAGCTGGGCGCGCCAGCGGTACGTCTTCGGAGTCCCCCAGGGGCGCCTGCCCTCGCCCTTCCTCAGGGAGATACCCGCCGCGCTGTTGGAGGAAGTGGGGGGCGTAGCCTACGAGGAACGCTCCTCCGGCCTTCAGGAGGCGGCCCTCCTGTTGGAGCGGGCCCAGCGGGCGGGGGCGAAGGAACCGGCCTTCCGGCCGGGCGGCCGGGTCCACCACCCGAAGTACGGTTTCGGCATCGTGCTCTCGACCGAGGGGCAGGGCGACGGATTGAAAGTGACGG
Organism: Acidobacteriota bacterium; assembly: GCA_021787565.1. Lineage (GTDB taxonomy): Bacteria > Acidobacteriota > UBA4820 > UBA4820 > DSQY01 > DTPS01. The sequence goes on along the minus strand of JAJYLT010000069.1, from coordinate 6,432 downwards.
TCTCCTTCAACCGCTTCGGCCGGAAGAAGCTCCTGGCCAACCTCGCCAAGCTGGAGCCGGTCTAGCGTCCCACTTCAGGGGCATTTCCCCCAAGCCCGACTCCGTTGGTCTTTCCCCCTCCCGCGAGCCATCGATTGGAGAGAAATCCCCGCCACTTCTACCCGGGCGGTCCCTCGGCGCCGGATGGGCCCGCCGGCGCCCAAGGACTTTCACCCACCTAGGCGCGCAATTTTCCCCACGGCCTCGCGTTGGAGTAGCCCCATTAGACTATTCCGCCTTGACAGACCCGGGGGGCACCTCGTATATTGCCCCCCTCATGGGCGAACGCTGCCCGCCCACCAACACGGAGGTCTTGCGATGCTCTCGTCCTACCTGCCCATAGGGATTTTTCTGGGTATTGCGGTGCTCATCGTCCCGCTCACCATGGCCCTGGGGTGGCTGTTCCGGCCCAAGCGGTACGACGCCGTGAAGCTTCAGCCGTACGAGTGCGGCGTCGAGATGCACGAGGCGCCGGCGGGCAAGATCTCGGTCCACTTCTACCTGGTGGCGGTGGTGTTTCTCGTCTTCGATGTGGAGACGATCTTCCTCCTGCCATGGGCCGTTGCCTTCGACAAGCTGGGGCTCTTCGGTTTCGTGGAGGTGCTCGTCTTCCTGGCGCTCCTTTTCGCGGCGTACGGCTACGCCTGGTTCAAGGGTGCCCTGAGGTGGGAAGAATGACCGACGGCTATCCCTCCTGGGTCGGATTCACCAAGCTCGACTGGGCCCTCGATTACTGCCGCCGGAACTCCCTCTGGCCCATGACCTTCGGCCTGGCCTGCTGCGCCATCGAGATGATCGCCACCTCGGCCTCCCGCTACGACATCAGCCGCTTCGGGTCGGAGGTGTTCCGCCCATCGCCCCGCCAGAGCGACGTCATGATCATCGCCGGCACCGTGACGGAAAAGATGGCGCCTTTGGTGCGCCGCCTCTACGACCAGATGCCCGACCCCAAGTGGGTCATCGGCATGGGCGTCTGCACGGTAGCCGGAGGGCCCTTCGACACCTACGCCGTCCTCCAGGGCGTGACGGGCCTTCTTCCCGTGGACGTGTTCGTCCCCGGCTGCCCGCCCCGTCCGGAGGCCCTCCTCTACGCGCTCCTCAAGCTCCAGGACAAGATCCACAGGCCGGAGGTGGCCCGCCAGCGGAACTTCCATGGGCCCCTCACGGACCGGCCCACCAAGGGCTGGATGAAGAAGGGGGAGGAGATTCCCGAGGTGGTGGCCGACTACGAGTCCAAAGGCCACACGGTCCAGATCGGCCAGCTCGTGAAGGGGTAACCATGACCGACGAGACCAGACCCGGCCAGCCAGAGACCCCGGCATCGCAAGAGTTCGCCAAGGCGGAGGCCTCGAAGGCGCCCGCCTCCCCGCCGGAGAGCCGATCCGAGGCGCCGAAGGTCGAAGGTGCGGAGCCCAAGGGTGCGGCCCCCGCCGCGGAGCAGCCGGCGCCTCCCAAACCGGCCGCGGCCAAGCCCGCGGCTCCCAAGCCGCCCGCCCCCTCGCCGGCCCAGCTCGCCATGAAGGAGCTCCAGGCGCGGATGCAGGCCCTCCTGGACGCGGCCGCTACGACCGACGACGATTTCAACCGGGTGCTCGGCGAATTTGAACCCCTCCAGCGCCAGATCGAGCAGAAACCCGGAGACACGGAACGGCGGCTGCGTCTGCTCGCGCTCCTGCCGCCCCGCCTGAAGGTCCAGTTCATCCTCACGCGACGCGACGCCTGGGAGCCGACGGGCGAGGTGGTCTCCACCCCCGTGACCGAGCGGCTCGCCGCGGTTTTCGGAGAGGCCATCCACGGGGTCAAGAACTCCTGCGGCGAAGCCACGGTGGCCGTCCCCAAGGAGCGCCTTCCGGAGATCCTCCGGTTTCTGAGGGACGATCCGGAGTGCGCCATGAATTTCCTCGCGGACCTGACCGCCGCGCACTATCCCCTCAACGAGAAGAAGTTCGAGGTCATCTACCAGTGCCAGTCTCTCTCCAAGAACCGTTCGCTCCGGGTCAAGGTCCGGCTCGATGACGGAGAGAGCTGCCCCAGCGCCGTGGGTGTGTGGCCCGCGGCCAACTGGCTCGAGCGGGAGGTCCACGACATGTTCGGCATCGCCTTCGAGGGACACCCCGGCTTGAAGGTCATCCTGTTGCCCGAACACTGGGAGGGCCACCCCCTCCGCAAGGAGTATCCCCTCGGCGGACCCAAGGAGATGGCCATCCGCACCGACCGCTACGCCAAGCCCGGCTACATGCCGGATTCGGTGGAGGAGGGCGAGCGGATCGCCGCGGAGGTGCGGCGCCATGACTGAGCCGCTGCGCGTCGAGGGCACCGCCCCACTCCGGAAGGTCCTGGAAACCAAGAACCTGGAACTCAACTTCGGACCTCAGCACCCCGCCACCCACGGCGTGTACCGCGCCGTGCTCGCCCTCGACGGCGAGCGCGTGGTGGGGATCGAGTCGATCATCGGCTACCTGCACCGGGGCATCGAGAAGTGGGCGGAGTACCGGACCTACACCAAGGCCACTCCCGTCTTCGACCGCCTCGACTACGTGGGAGCCATCCTGAACTGCCACGGGTACGTGGGCGCCGTCGAGAAGCTGATGAAGGTGGAGGTGCCCAAGCGGGCCCAGTACGTCCGCGTCATCCTCGACGAACTCCAGCGGATCGCCAACCACCTCCTCTGGCTGGGCACCCACGCCCTGGACCTGGGGGCCATGACCGTCCTCTTCTATGCCCTTCGGGAGCGGGAGGTCATCATGGACCTCTTCGAGGCCATGCTGGGCCAGCGCCTTCTCCAGAACGCCTACCCCATCGGAGGCATCCGCCTCGATTTCCCGAAGGGATGGGATCGAGCCTGCCGGAATTTCCTGGCCGAATTTCCCAACCGCATCGACGAGTACGAAACGCTCCTCTCCACCAACCGGATCTGGGTCCAGCGCACCCGGGGCGTGGGGATCGTCTCGGGCGAGGAGGCCGTGGCCCTGGGCCTCTCGGGTCCCACGCTGCGCGGTTCCGGGGTCTGCTTCGACGTCCGCAAGGCCATGCCCTACAGCTCCTACGAGGAGTTCGACTTCGAGGTGCCGCTGGGCGAGCGCGGCGACGTCTACGACCGGTACATCGTCAGGGTCCGCGAGATGCGCCAGAGCATACGCATCGTCCAGCAGGCCCTGGACGGCCTGCCCGAAGGACCGCTCATGCCCGAGAAGCTCTCCAAGATCATCCGGCCGCCCGCGGGCGAGGCCTACTTCTGCGTGGAGGGCACCAAGGGGATGCTCGGCTTCTACGTGGTCTCCGACGGCACGGACAAGCCCTGGCGCCTGCACGTCCGCGCGCCCTCCTTCGTGAACCTCCAGGGGCTGGAGAGGATGTGCGTGGGCGGCCTGGTGGCCGACGTGGTGGCCAACATCGGCTCGCTCGACATCGTGCTGGGCGAAGTGGATCGGTAGGGAGACTTCGATGAATTGGAACTCGCCCTTCATGCTCACCGTCGGCCTGCCTCTTCTGAAGATCGTGATCCTCCTGGGGGTGGTGGCCTTCTGCGTCGCCTACACGGTCTGGCTGGAGCGGCGCCTTCTTGGGTTCTTTCAGTCCCGCGTGGGGCCGAACCGCGTGGGGCCGGCCGGCCTCATCCAGCCCATTGCCGACGGGCTCAAGCTCATCCTCAAGGAAGACATCATCCCCACGAACGCCCGGCCGTTCCTCTTCAGGATCGCCCCCATCTTCGCCGTGGTGCCCGCCTTCGCCGGCTTCGCCATCGTCGCCTTCGCCCCGCCCGCCGGCCCCAGGGCAAGCTTCCTCATCTCCGACGCGAACATCGGCATCCTCTACCTGCTCGCCATCACCTCCCTCGGCGTTTTCGGGATCGTCCTGGGCGGATGGGCCTCGGGCTCCAAGTACCCGCTCTTCGGCAGCCTGCGCTCGGCGAGCCAGATGCTCTCCTACGAGGTGCCGCTGACCTTCTCGGTGCTCTCCGTGATCCTCATGGCCGGCTCCTTCCGCCTGGACGACATCATCCAGGCCCAGGGCAAGCTCCCCTTCCTGGTGCCGCTGATCCTGGCCTTCGGGGTCTACGTCATCTCCGCCGTGGCCGAGACCAACCGCGCCCCCTTCGACCTGCCGGAGGCGGAGAGCGAGCTGGTGGGAGGCTTCCACACGGAGTACTCGGGGATGCGGTTCGCCTTCTACTTCCTGGCGGAGTACGCCAACGTCGTGCTGGTCTGCTGCGTCGCCACGAGCCTCTTTCTGGGGGGGTACAAGATCCCCTTCCTGCCTTACGAGACCCTGCTCGCGGGAAACCCGTGGCTCGTGAGCCTTATCGGCCTGGCCGTCTTTGCGGTGAAGGCCGTTGCTTTCCTCTATTTCTACATCTGGATCCGCGCCACCTTCCCCCGCTACCGATACGATCAGCTCCTGAAGATCGGCTGGAAGGTCCTCCTGCCCATCTCGCTGCTGAACCTCCTGCTGGTGGCGGGGATCAAGCTGGCGATGCTGAGGTGAATACATGCCCGGAGCGCTGAACCGCCTCGTACGGATGATGACCTTTCCCGAGCTGGCGAGCGGACTGGCCGTCACCTTCAAATGGTTTCGCAAGCCCAAGGTGACGGAGTTCTACCCCGACGCGCGGCCGGTACTGCCTTACAGGACCAAGGGCCGCCTGCACGTGGAGATCGAGACCTGCATCTCCTGCCGGATGTGCGAGAAGGCGTGCCCCGAGGATTGCATCAAGGTCTATCCGCCGCCCAAGGAGGTCTTCAAGACCGACAAGCGGCCGGCCCAGTTCTACATCTCCCTGGAGCACTGCATCCACTGTGGGATGTGCGTGGACCCCTGTCCCACGGGCTCCATCCACCACTCCATGGAGTTCGAGCTGGCGACCTACAACAAGGACGAACTGCTGTTCAACAAGGAGACCCTGCCCTACGACCTCCTCATCAAGCACTTCCGGCAGGGGCTCCTGGAGAACGTGGAGCAGAAGAGCCCATGATGAGCCACCCAGGCACGAAGACGCCAAGGAGCGATTCCTTCTGATCCGTGGATCGGCTTTTCTGGGTGCCTTGGCGCCTGGGTGGTGAGTTCTATCGTTCGAAGGAGAGGGGATGACCATCGGCTGGATCCTGCTGTCGTTGATGATCGCGCTCTGCGCACTCGGGGTGGTGCTGGCACGAAGCCCCATCTCCTCGGCCATCTCCCTGCTGATCGGATTCGTCGGGGTGGCCATTCTCTACCTGGCCCTGAAGGCCGAGTTCGTGGCCGCGGTCCAGATCCTCGTTTACGCGGGCGGCATCCTGGTGCTCTACCTCTTCGGCATCATGCTCACCGACAACGAGGCCCTCCGGCTGACCCGGCAGACCCACCTGCAGGCCTGGCCCGTGTTCGTGCTCATCCTGGTCCTGTTTCTCGCCGTCGGCCACAAGCTCTACCACAGCGACTACACGCCCCAGCAGCCCGACAGCCTGCTCATGGTCACCGACCAGAGCCAGGTCCAGGCGCTCCAGGACCGGCTCGCCCAAGAGGCGGCGGCCGCTCGGCACGCGACCAATCCCCAGCGGGTGGCCCGGGTGCTCTACGGCGACTACCTCTACCCCTTCGAGGCGGCCTCCGTGCTCCTGCTCGTGGCCGTCCTGGGCGCGGTCTTCCTGGCCAAGAAGGAGGTGTGACGTGAGCACGGCGGCCTTCGTCATCCTCGGTTTCCTTCTCTTCTGCCTGGGCCTCTTCGGAGTCCTGGCCCGCCGGAACTTCATCGTGGTGCTGCTCTCCATCGAGCTGATCTTCGCCGGTGCCGGCATCAACTTCATCGCCTTCTCCTCCCTCTGGAAAAACCTGACGGGCCAGGTCTTCACCATCTTTCTTATCGGCGTGGCCGCCGGCGAGGCCGCCATCGGGCTCGGCCTGCTGATTGCCCTCTACCGCCTCAAACACACAGCCAACGTGGATGAAGCTCGGGAGCTGAAAGGATAGAGCCAGTGAAACAGAGAATCGGAGAGCCAGGGAAGAGCTGGAAGATGAAGAGCGGCGGCGGGCATGACCTTAGGTTGGGAGGGATCCGGCTAGCGGCGGAGCCTGGGGCCCTGGTTACGTTCCCTGTCTCCCTGTTGCCCTGTCTCCCTGTTTCTGTCCCCAAGGGGGCACGGCCATGACCCCCGTAAGCCTTCTCTGGCTGATCCCCGTCCTGCCGGCGCTGGGTGCCTTCGTGAACGGGGTTTTCGGGTGGCGGTGGGAGAAGGGCCGGCGCTCGGTGATCTCGGCGGTGGCGCTGGGCTCCACGGCTCTCTCCATGTTGCTGGCCTTCTGGGCGATCTTCTCGCTGGGGACGATGGACTGGGCGCACCTGCCGGTGCTGCCCGCGAACGTGACGGCGGATGCCGTGCATCACAGCCTGAGCCTGCACTTCGCGCCGTGGATTCC
>JAJYLT010000034.1:21172-38464 GCA_021787565.1 Acidobacteriota bacterium | reverse complement strand
CACCAACCAACTTCGCTCTCTCGTGCTCATCCGTAGTGTCTCCTCCACGGTGGCTCCTTCCACCACCAGTTTGAGGGGACATTTCTATCGAGCCCAAGAGGGGACATTATCAAAGAGTCACGACAGGCCCTTGGTTCCAAGGTTGACCGACATTGCGTCACCGTTTTATGATGAGCCGTCTATTTCATTTTGAAAGACTGCGGAAAGGAGGCCCGCTCATGGTTCGCAAGTTCGGTGCGGCGTTGGCAGTGGCGGTGGCGTCCCTGGTCATTCCCTTTTCTCTCCTTGCACAAACGGTGACGGGGGCCATCTCGGGCCACGTCAAGGATGAAAACGGGCGGCCCATCGCCGGAGCGGTGGTGGAGGTCGTCTCCTCTTATCTTCAGGGCGCCCGTTCCATGGTCACGGACGAGGACGGGGACTTTCTCATCGCCTACCTTCCTCCTGCCCACGACTACGCCGTCTCCATCCGCGCCGAGGGCTACAGCAAGGTCATTCAGTCCGGGGTTCGCGTTGCGTTGGGAACGACCACGACTTTGCAGGTGGTTCTCAGCGGAACGGGCACCAGCTTGGAAGTGCGGGCCATCCCCTCCCTGCTCGACCTCAAGGACAGCAAGATCAGCACCGATCTCAGCCAGGAGACGCTCCAATCCCTTCCCATCGGCCGGCAGTTCCAGCAGGCCTTCTACCTCGTGCCCAACGTGGTGGATTCGGGACTGACGCTGGAGCCCGGCAACCCCGGCGTGGCAGGCTCCACGGCCAGCGAGAACGTCTTCCTCGTGGACGGCCTCAACATCACCGACCCCGTGGGCGGGGTGCTCGCCACCAACTTCAACTACAACTTCGTGCGGGAGATCCAGGTCACCACCGCAGGCGCCAGCGCCGAATACGGCCCCAGCACGGGCGGCCTGTTCAACATCCTGACCAAGTCCGGGAGCAACGAGTTCCACGGCGAGGTCTTCGGCTACTACACCAACGAATCCCTTGCCGCGAGCGCCAGGACTCCGGGGCTCTCGCTCGACCTCTCCACTCCGCAGCCCTTTCACAACTACGACTACGGGTTCGACCTGGGGGGCCCCATCCTGAAGGACCACGTCTGGTTCTTCGTGGGCTTCAATCCGACCCTCAGGACTCAGCACTTCCAAGGGCTCTCCGTCGTCCAGAACGTGTACACGGGCCAGACGCGCTTCCTCCCCTATCGGTACGACGATTTGAGCAAGGACTGGCTGGGGCTGGCCAAGTTCACCTTCCGGGCGAACGACCGCCACAACTTCGAGCTCAACGTCATCACCGATCCCTCCCACGCCTGGCTGAACGAGGGGGTCGGCAACACCGGCTGGCAGGCACCGACCGTTCCCAGCGTCCGGCCTGACTCGCAGCGGACCCGCCGCTACCTCACCGGCTATTCGGCCGGGCTCCGCTGGTTCGCCAACTGGACCGACAACTTCTACCAAGAGTCGGAGGTCGCGCACATCCATTCGGTGGCCGAGATTCTCCCATGGGATCGTTCGGGTTACGGCCAGACCCAGATCATCGATAGCGACTGGGGCCCCGCCGTGAGCGTCGGAAATGGCACGGGCACTCTGTACCGGGACACGCGGGACCGAACGCAGATCAGTTCGAAGGTGACCTATCTCGTCCACCGAAACGAGATCAAGTTCGGCTTCGAGTGGGAAGATCTGAGGTGGGACAGCTACAACGGCTACTCGGGGGGCGTGCAATACACGGTGCAGGGGGCCCTGCCCAACACGAGCCCCTTTTCACCCAACCTGAGGGATTATGCCTACGTCATCGCGAATTCCCTCCAAGACCCGCATTCCAAGGACAACGGCCGGTACATCGCGGGCTTCGCTCAGACCAAGTGGTCGGCCACGGACTACTTGACTCTTGCCGCGGGCCTGCGATGGGAACACAACGAGCTCATGCCCAGCAGCGCCCAGAGCGCCTCGTTCAACTCCTTCTCGCCGCGCGTGGGCCTCTCATGGGATTTCATGCACGACGGGAAGTCCAAGTTCTACATGAACTGGGGCCGCTACTACGACCGTCTGCCCATCGCCGCCACCTACCTCATGGACCCGGGCCACGAACAGTACACGGATGTCACCTATCTGGGACAGCCCGTGTCACATTACGTGTTCGGCGCCACGCCGCTCCGCGTGCTGGGAGGAACCAAGAACCAGTACAACGACGAGTTCCTGGTGGGCACGGAGTACGAGCCGCTCCCCAACCTTCTGGTCGGCTTCAGCGCCCTCTACCGCGAGCTCGGGAGGGTGCTGGAGGACGTCGGCTACTTCGACGGCCAGGGGCACTTCAGCTTCCTCCTCATGAACCCGGGCTCCTCCCAGTGGCCCGCGATCATGCAGGGGTGGGCGCGGATACTGCCCGACTACGAGCGCTTTCCCAACCCCATCCGGCGCTATTCGGGCTATACGCTGAACGTGGAGCGCCGCTTCTCCCACCACTGGTTCCTGAACGCCAGCTACACGCTCTCCTTCCTCCAGGGAAACTACGAGGGCGGCTCGGGCGGCTACGGCGTGGATGCCCTGGCTCCCACCATCTCCACGGCCTACGACTTTCCCGAACGCATCCTCAACATGAACCGGTACGGCTGGCTGCCCGAGGACGTCCGCAACAACTTCAAGCTCCAGGCCAGCTACCGCTTCGATTGGGGCCTCCTGCTCGGCATGAACTTCAACGCCCGGAGCGGGCGCCCCTACGACAAGCTCTACAGCTACCCCTTGAGCGGACCCGGCTACGGGACCATCTTCGCCGCCCCTCGCGGCTCCGACCGGCTGCCCGGCGTATGGCAGCTGGACCTTCACGCGCAGTACGACATCAAGATCTGGCGCTCGGCCCTCTCCCTCTTCTTCGACCTCTTCAACGTCACCAACCGCCAGACGGCCCTCACCGTCGATCAGAACTACTACCTGCCGCCCGCCACGCTCGCCCAGGTCTTTTCGGGCCAGCTCGTCCGGGACCCGAACTGGGGGCGATCCACCTCCCTCCAGGCCCCGCGCTCCTTCCAGGTGGGCATGAAGTGGAGCTTCTGACCCGGGCTACCCACCTGGGAGAGCCAGGCCTCTCCCAGGTGGAGGGTGGGAGGGTGGCGGAGAAGGGCCCGCTTCGCGTCGTCGGGCCTTCGTGGTGAGATCCTCCGTTCGGCTTGCGCCCTCCTGCGGTTTTCGGGCATACTCCGCTTGTGTGCCGTCGCAGGAATGGGTTCACCATGGAAGCAGGTGACCAACAGCACACAAAGGGGTGCGGAGAGGAAGCCTCCCCGCTCTTTCGGGGTAACAGCCCGCCGCAGACGCGCGCCCTAGGGGCGGAGCCCCTTGGGAAGCGTTGTGTCCCGGGAAGAGACCACTGTAAACACAAGACGGGGACACAACACTAGATTGGGAGTCGAGGGTGGCCGCAGATCTAAAGTACCGTTACATCGCCGTGGAGGGACCCATCGGGGTGGGCAAGACGACCCTGGCCCGGGCCCTGTCCAAGAAGCTAGGCGCCACTCTGCTCATGGAAGATCTGCAGAACCCCTTCCTGCGAGACTTCTATGCCGGGAGGAAGGGAGCCGCCTTCCAGTGCCAGCTCTTCTTCCTTCTCACCCGCTACCAGCAGCAGCAGCAGCTGGTTCAGCGCAGCCTGTTCGACAGCCGGCTGGTGGCCGATTACGTTCCGCGGAAGGACAAGATCTTCGCCTACATCAACCTGGACGATTCGGAGCTCATCCTCTACGAGAAGCTCTTCGCCCTCCTCATGGGCTCGGTTCCCAAGCCGGACGCGGTCATCTACCTCCAGGCCACCACGCCGGTCCTTCTCAAGCGCATCCGTGGCCGCAACCGCGACTACGAGAGCAAGATCTCCGACGAGTACGTGGAAGAGCTCAACAAGGCTTACAACTACTTCTTTTTCCACTACCAGGAGACGCCCCTCTTGATTGTTAACACCAATGATGTAGATTTTGAGAAGGACCCCTCCGAGCTGGAGCACCTGATCGCTCAGGTGAACCGGCTGGAGAGCGGGGTTCTCTTCTACGCCCCGCTGGGATCCGCCTAGCGGACCTGGACGGGGACGGAAGTCCGTCTTTTCTTGCTTTCCCTCAAGCCCAGAGGCGTTGACCGACGGGATGGGGAGAAAGGAGTTCAACCATGTCGAAGATGCGGCAAACTCTGCCCCAGGCCATCACGGTGCCCGTCGTGCGTGCGCGCAAAGCCGCCGGCGAAAGGGTGGTGATGCTCACCGCCTACGACTATCCCTCCGCCAGGATCGCCGAGGACTCGGGCGCGGACGTCCTGCTCGTGGGAGATTCCCTGGGGATGGTCATTCAAGGCCGCTCCGACACCCTCGGAGTGACCCTGGAGCAGATGGTGTACCACTGCACCATGGTGGCCCGCGCCGCCAAACGGGCGCTCGTGGTGGCGGACATGCCCTTCCTCACCTACCAGGCCGGACCCCGCGACGCGCTCATCAACTGCGGGCGCTGCCTCAAGGAGGGCGGCGCGCAGGCGGTGAAGATCGAGGGAGGCGCCCGCCGCGCGCCCCTCGTCCGCCGCCTCGTGGAGAACGACATCCCCGTCATGGGGCACATCGGCCTCACCCCCCAGTCGCTCCACGCCCTCGGCGGATTCAAGGTACAGGGGCGGACCCTCGAAGCTCAGGAGCAGTTGCTGAAGGACGCCCTGGCCCTGGAGCGCGCGGGGGCCTTCTCCCTCGTGCTCGAGTGCGTCCCCTTGGAGGTAGCCAGGGAGATCACCTCCGCCGTTCGGATTCCCACCATCGGCATCGGCGCCGGCCCTCACTGCGACGGACAGGTGCTCGTCTTTCATGACCTGCTCGGGCTCTACGAGGGCCACCTGGCCCGCTTCGTCCGGCCTTACGGCGACTTTGGACGCCAGATGCGAGAGGCCCTTTCCCATTTTGGAGAGGACGTGCGTAGCGGAAAGTTTCCCACGGAGGAGGAGGCCTTCCACCTCCAGACCGACGCCGCCCACGCCGCGGCCAAGAAGGAGGTCCATGGAACTCCTTAAGACTCCGGCGGAGGCGCGGGCCTTCAGCCGCGCCGCGAAGGCGCGGGGGGAGCGCGTGGCGCTGGTGCCCACCATGGGGTATCTCCACGAGGGGCACTTCTCCCTCATCCGGCTGGCGCGACAGGGCGCCGCGGCGGTCATGGTGTCCCTCTTCGTCAACCCCGCACAGTTCGGTCCCGGTGAAGATCTGGGCCGCTACCCCCGGGATTTCGAGCGGGACCGCGTCCTCTGCGAGCGGGAGGGGGTGAAGGCCCTGTTCGCCCCGGACGTTCTCGCGGTCTATCCTCCGGGGTTCAGCACCTCGGTGGAAGTGGCGGGGCCCATGAGCGCGGGCCTGTGCGGAGCGAGCCGGCCCGGACACTTCCGGGGCGTGGCCACGGTCGTCACCAAGCTGCTGTGCGCCTGCGAGCCGGACCTCGCGGTCTTTGGCCAGAAGGACGCCCAGCAGGCCGCGGTCATCCGGAGGCTGGTTCGGGACCTGGATCTTCCGGTGGAGATCGTGGTGGCACCCATCGTGCGGGAGGCCGACGGGCTAGCCATGAGCAGCCGAAACGTCTACCTCTCGCCCGCGGAGAGGGCCCAGGCACCGGCCCTCAAAGCGGCGCTGGATGAGGCATCCGCCCTTTTTGCCCGGGGCGAGCGCAGGGCGAAAAGGCTTGCCGAGGCGGCGCGGGCGCGTCTGGAGATGACCCCCTTGGCCCGGATAGACTACGTCGAGCTCGTGGATGCCGAAAACCTGGCGCCCGTGGAAATCGTCGACCAGCCATCCTTGCTGGCCCTGGCCGTCTTCTTCGGGGCCACCCGGCTCATCGACAACGCCCACCTGACACCTTGAGGGGAGGGAGCGGAGCATGTTAGTGACGATGTTGAAAGGGAAAATCCACCGCGCCCGGGTGACGGACGCCGACCTGGAGTACGAGGGCTCGGTGGCGGTCGACCAGTCCCTGCTGGAAGCCGCCGGGATTCTGCCCTACGAGGCGGTCGACATCCTCGACGTGACCAACGGCGCGAGGCTCACGACGTATACCATCGAGGCTCCGCCAGGTTCGGGGACGATCTGCATCAACGGCGCCGCCGCTCACCTGGTCAAGAAGGGAGACGTGGTGATCCTCTGCGCCTACGCCCAGATGGACGCGATGGAGGCGCGGACCTTCCAGCCCAGGGTCGTCCTCGTGGACGCCGCCAACAAGATCAGCAGAGTCTCGCGCTACAAGGCCTCGTCCATCGCCCGGTAGGCGCCCCCGTTCCGTGGTATCCTTCCGCCATGCGCGTTCCGATGGCGAAAAGATGGCTGCCGCTCCTGGTTCTTCTGACCTCAGTCGTTTTCGCCCCTGCCCCCTCCATCGCCTCACCCTCCTACGACCTTTTCCTGAAGAGCGACTACGGACGGGCCCGCTTCTGGCTCAACACCCGGACCGGCGAATTCCGCTGGGAAGACGAGCCCCACAAGCTGCTCATCGAGGCCAAGGGGACGCTGGCCTTCCCGAACCTCGGCCCGGTGATCTTCACCTTTTCCGGCGAAGTCCCGGGCTATGATTGGGTGAGCATCTGCCTGAAGCTCTACGGCACCACGGCGACCGGCTATCTGGCCGCCTTCCCCGAGGGCGAACCGGTTCGGAAAATCGTGTCGAACATGTATGACCGGGATACACGGAACGACCTTCCGGCGCAGGAGAAACGGCAGAAGAAGGAGGCCCCGAAACACCGCGCCCCACCCCGCGTCGAGGGACTCAACCCCCACCCAGCCGAGGTCCCGCAGGCTGCGGCGCCCAAGGCGCCCTGAGCCTCAGAGGTTGTAGGCCGACAGATCGAAGGGTAGCGCCTGGCGCTGGAGCGTCAGGAGCTGGTCGATGCCCTGGGCGGCCAGCGCCAGGAGCTGGTCGAGATCGCCTTTCGAGAAGGGCGCCTGCTCGGCGGTACCCTGGACCTCGATGAACCGGCCGTCGTCGGTCATGACGACGTTCATGTCCACCTCGGCGATGGAATCCTCGCTGTACCTGAGATCCAGCACCTTCTCCCCCCTGAGGATGCCGACGCTCACGGCGGCGAGCAGGTGCTTCATGGGAAACGATTTGATGACCTTGGCCTCCACCAGATGGTGAAAGGCCATGGCCACGCTGACCAGGGAGCCGGTGATGGCGGCGCAGCGGGTGCCCCCATCGGCCTGGATGACGTCGCAGTCCACCCAGACGGTCTTATCCGGAAAGGTCGCGAAGTCCACCACCGAGCGGAGGGACCGGCCGATGAGGCGCTGGATCTCCTGGGTGCGGCCCGACTGTTTTCCTCTCGATGCCTCCCGGGGCGTGCGCTGCTGCGTGGCCGCCGGGAGCATCCCGTACTCGGCCGTGATCCATCCCTGGGCCGTGCCCTTCATGAAGGGCGGCACCTTGTCCTCCACGGTGGCCGCGCACAGGACCTTGGTATTGCCGAACTCCACCAGGCAGGAGCCCTCGGGGTACTTCAGGAATCCCGGATGAATAACGACGGGGCGCAGCTCGCCCGGTTTACGACCGTCCGGTCTCATGCCAACACCAGCCTTTCTTCTTCTACCGGTATGAGCTCCGCAAGGGGCTCGCCCAAGATGCGTTCCCCCACCTCTCGGAAGTGGGTCCCCGCATCGGTGACGTAACAGCGCAGGCCGCCCCTGCCTCCCGGTCCGGCGCCCTCGGGGAGTCTCTCTCCCGCCAGGGCGTCCTCTAGAGCCTTGGCCGCGCATTGCGATGAGGAGAGGAGCTTCACGGAAGGCCCGGCAACCCGGCGCAGGACCGAGTTGAGCACGGGATAGTGGGTACAGCCGAGGATGAGCGTGTCCACGCCTCTTTCCAGGAGGGGCTTCAAGTACCGGCGTGCCACCTCCTCGGCCACCGGGTCCCCCGCCCACCCCTCCTCCACCAGCGGCACGAAGAGCGGACAAGCCTGGGAGAAAACGTGGATGGAGGGGTTCAGTGCCAGCACCGCCCTCTCGTAAGCGCCGCTTTGCACCGTGGCGCGAGTACCGATGAGCCCCACCCGGCCCGTTCCGGTGGTCTCGGCGGCGGCCCTGGCCCCCGGCTCGATCATCCCGAGCACTGGCACGCTTACCTCGGCGCAAAGGGCATCCAAAGCCAGGGCGCTGCTCGTATTGCAGGCCACCACCAGGAAACGAATGCCCTGGGCCTCCAGGAAACGGGCGATCTCCCTGGAGTAGCGGGTGACCGTCTCGGGCGACTTGTTCCCGTAAGGGACGCGGGCCGTGTCACCAAAATAGAGGATATCCTCCGCGGGCATGGCCCGGCGGATCTCGGCGGCCACCGTCAGCCCACCGACTCCCGAATCGAAGACACCGATGGGGGCCTTACGGATGGGCATCGCTTGTCGCCCCGGAAGAAGAATCCGACGGTGCGGGAGGCTGATCGGGCGACGCGGGTGGAGCGTACGACTCCAACATGCCCGGCTCCGGAGGCAGCGAATGGCTCAGATCAACGTGGCCCAGCAGAGTCTCGGTCTCCTGGCCGTCCACCAGGATCTTCACCGCGGTGATCTGGGGGAAGTTCTGGTTGAGCGTGTCGATGATCCCGTACACCCTGGCCATCTCGGTCGCCGAACCCCCTCCCGTTTTCACGGGCCCGCCCAGGTCCACCACCACCTGGTTCTCCCCGAGAATAAAGAGGCTGCGCACGGTGCAGTTGTCCGGAAAGGGCAGCACCTGCCCATCCCCGGCGGGCCCGTCGAGATATCGCTGGATCATCGCCTGCATGTTCTGCTGGTCGCTGCCGAGATCCGGAAGCATGACCTGGAACTCGGTCAGGAGCATGTCCTCCTCCGACGGATAGAGGAGGATGCGCTGAACCATGGCCTGATTCGGGGTCGATTGAGCCTGCTGGGATTCAGATGCGGGCGGTTTCCCGGCGGGCGCGTGCTTGCACCCGGCCACAAGGAGCAGGGCCAGCCCGAGAACTGCCAGGAGGCTATGGTGTGGGCGCCGTCGGATTGGGGTTCTCATAGCGTGCCTTGAACCGGAGAACGGCCTGCGTCAACGCGTTGGCCACCTGATCCTGAAATGCGGAATCGGATAGCTTCTTGGCCTCGGAAGGATTGGAGAGAAAGGCCACCTCCACGAGCACCGCGGGCATTTGGGCCCCTTCCAGGACGACGAAGGGAGCCTGGCGCACGCCGCGGTTCTGCGTGCCCAGAAGGGTGTTGAATTCATCTTGTATGGTCTCCGCCAGGGCGGCGCTCTCCACGATATGCGAGGTCTGCGCCAGATCCCACAGCACGAGGTTGAGCCCGCCGGCCGGAGCCGAGGACTCGGTGCCGCCGGCGGCGTTCTCCTTGTCGGCCAGCTGGCTGGCCCAGAGATCGGTGGCCTGCTTGCTCAGGTAGTACGTCTCGGTTCCGTGGGCCTTGGCGGTGGGGGCGGAATTCATGTGGATCGAGATGAAGAGGTCGGCCTGGTTGAAGTTGGCCAGGGCGGTCCTCTGCTGGAGCGGCACCGTCACATCGGAGGTCCGGGTGAGAACCGCCTTCAACCCTTGCTTCTCCAAATCGCTGGCGAACTTGGTGGCGATCGCCAGGGTCAGATCCTTCTCCTCCAGGCCGTCCGGCCCCAAGGCCCCGGTGTCGGCCCCGCCGTGGCCGGGATCGATGGCGATGACATCGAAGGCCTGGGTCTTTGCGGGTGGGACGTTGGGGACCTGGGCCGCGCCCTGAACGCCAGGCGGTGCGGGCTGCTGGACGGGCGGGAGCGCTGCGGGCACCGTCTGCTCCTTCCCTTTCAACAAGATCACGAGCCGTTCCGGCTTGAGCAGCCTGAGGGTCTCGAAGCGCTGGAAACCTGCTCCGAGAGCAAGTCGAAGGGAGCCACCCTGCGCGCTCAGGTTCTCGAGAATCCCCTTCCCGACCTCCCGATGCGCTTCGGCAAAGCTTCCCTTCGCCAGCAGCACGACCACCTCCTGCCCCTCCTGCCTGACCTGGGCGCGCGAGAGGCCGTCTCCGGTGAGCGTTACCCGGGCGTAGTCGGCCCCCACCGCCAGGTCGACCCCCACCTTTTCCGTCGTCCGACCCGGCGCCGAAGCCGGCGCTGGCCTGGGCGCCGAAGGCGTCTCTGAGGTGCCCGAGCCAACCACCATCACGCTCCCCCCCAGCGCCTTGGGCAGAACGCTGGTAAGGAACTCCTCGGGCAACCACAGGCAGCCGTCGCCTTCCTTGGGTACGTGGGAGAGGTCGATGAGATTTCCGTCGACGGAGGCTACGGGCGTCGCGGTGGAAATCAGGATCCGATGGCCCGAGAGAATGAGAACCGGATATGCCGACACGGCGTCCCGCGTGAAGGTCCCATGGAGTGCCTCCGCCAACTGGCTCGCGCACACCCACGTGGTGCCCTCTGCGGTCCGCTGGCGGAGGATTACGGTCCCCGCCGGAGTTCTCAATTCCAATGCACGTATCGGAACCAGCCCCACGACCAGCAACAGGATGGCGCAGACCAAACGCCGCATGGGCTTCACCTCAAGGGAAAACCCCGCGGCGCCGCACTTCCGCGCCGGGGGAAAGAAGCGGACGCATTGTACCTCCCTACGCCCGCAACGCGCAACCGAGGTCCTGCGCCGGCCCCTTGACCTGGAGGCCGCTCTGTAGGTATTCTCTTCAACCTGGGCGGGCGTAGCTCAGTTGGTAGAGCGCGAGCTTCCCAAGCTTGAGGTCGCGGGTTCGAGACCCGTCGCCCGCTCCAAAGATTGAAAGAGCGGAATAGGGAGAAAAGGCCGCTGATTGGGCGGCCTTTTGCCTTCGTGACAGCGGGTCTCGAAGAGCGACACGGCGGTGCCTCAACTCGACGGCCTCATCGAAAGCAGATCCTCATCCATATCTATCATCCATTGCATTTGCGGCGCGGGGCGCTTACATTGCATGCCCGGGAGGACGCATGCCGCTCTTCAAGAAAGCCCCTCCACCGCCGCCGCCGATAACCCGCATCGGCCCGGGAACGCGCATGGAGGGTACTCTCAAAACCCAGAAGGCCGTTGAATTGCATGGCGGATTCAAGGGGAGTATCGAGGCGGCGGGGTGCGCGCATTTCTTGGCCGGTTCTGACTTCGAGGGCGAAATCCGGAGTGGTGAGCTGCAATGCCGCTCCAAAGCCAAGGGCAAGGCCTGGGTGGCGGGCGTGGCCTCCTTTTCGGAGGAGGCGCGGTGGGAGGGGGAGCTCCGGTACGGGGCGCTGCGGGTGCGCCCTGGCGCCAGGCTGGAGGGCCGCGTGGCTAAGGAGGCCCCTTGATCCTTTACGCCATCACCGATCGCCGCCTCTGTGCCGGAGGTGATCTGGTACGGCAAGCCTCCACGCTTCTCCGGGCGGGAGTGGACTGGCTCCAGGTACGCGAAAAGGATCTTTCCGATCGAACCCTGTTCGACGTCCTGCGAATCCTTGTCCAGGAGTCCCGACGCTTCGGAACGCGAATTCTCTTGAACGGGCGCTCGGACCTGGCCTCCGCGGCAGGAGCACATGGCGTGCACCTCCCCTCCGACGGCCTGCCTACCGATTCGGTGCGGCGGGCCTTCCCCCGGCCCTTCCTGGTGGTCCGCAGTTGTCACAGCGAGTCCGAGGTGATGGAGGCCTCCGCCGCTGGGGCGGATGCCGTGACGCTCGGGCCCGTCTATGAGACGCCCTCCAAAAGCCCCTTCGGACCGCCCTTGGGAGTGGAACGTTTCACGGAGGTCTGCCGCAAGGCTCCCCTGCCGGTGCTGGCCCTGGGCGGGGTGAGCGCCTCTCGCGTCGGCGAGGTGGCCGCCGCCGGAGCCGGAGGGATCGCGGCCATCCGCCTGTTCTGCGACCTCTCCAACCCCTTCGCCGCCATACCGGCTCTGCGCGCCTTCGCGAAAGAGGCCGAGAAGCGCCCATGAGAGCCGCTGGAAAACCTAGGGGCGGCACTATTTTGAGGCGTGCCCCGTTTTGCCTTACAATGGGCCCCCGGCCTTGCCGGAGCGCGTCTTAGGAGGAGTGATCATGAAGGTCAAATGGACAGTGGGCCTGATCATCACGGTTGGAGCCCTTGCCCTTTTTTTCTTATCTAGCACCGGGAACAGCAAGCCGGTCTTCTACTACAATCCGTCCCAGTTCCTGGCCAACCCCAAGATCAAGGAAGACCGCGTCCGGCTGAAGGGCACCATCCAGCCCGGCAGCGTCAAGATGTCCCCCGACAGGCTGAACCTGTGGTTCAACATCACGGACGGCAAAAAGAGCATTCCGGTCCACTATTCCGGGGCCATACCCGACGCCTTCCAGCAGGGTCTGGAGGTGGTGGTGGATGGCCGGATGGATGCCGAAAACACGTTCGAAGGGCGAGAGCTGATCGTGAAATGCCCGTCCAAGTACGAGTCCAAGGCCAGCGACCCCACCGAGCCCGGTCCCAGGGAATCTTCATGAACGCTCTGGGCAACTACTCCCTCTACATCGCCTTCGGGCTTTCGGTGTGGGGCATCGCCAGCGCGTACCTGAGCTACCGGAACCGCGACGAGCGGTACCTGCGTAGCGCGCTTCACGCCATCTACGGCATCTGCGGCCTGGTGGTGCTGGCCATCATCGTCCTCTGGGCCGCGCTCCTTCGGAACGACTTCACGCTCAAGTACGTGTGGGAATATTCCCGCACGACCCAGCCCGCGATCTACAAGATCACCGCGCTCTGGGGCGGCATGGACGGGTCCCTCCTCTTCTGGTGCGGCCTGTTGGCCATCTTCTCGGCCCTGGCCATCACCTTCAACCGGAAGAGCAACATGAGGCACCTGCCCTTCACGAGCATGATCCTGCTCATGACCTTGGGGTTCTTCCTCTTCCTCCTGAGTTTCAAAACCAACCCCTTCGAGCCGCTTCGCGACTCCGCGGGCATCCTGGTCTCCACCTACACGCCCCAGATGATGCAGGGGGTGCAGGGGAACGGGCTCAATCCCCTGCTTCAGAACTTCTACATGGCCATCCACCCTCCCATGCTCTACGCGGGCCTGGTGGGATTCGCGATCCCCTTCGCCTTCATCCTCGGGGCCCTCGCCCACCGAGAACGGAACACCTTCTGGATGCGCTCCGCCCGCAACTGGGCGGTCTTCGCCTGGATGACCCTGGGCGTCGGCATCCTGCTCGGAGGCTACTGGGCCTACATCGAGCTGGGCTGGGGCGGCTACTGGGCCTGGGATCCGGTGGAGAACGCCTCCTTCCTGCCCTGGGTGATGGGGACGGCCTTCCTCCACACCTTCCTGATGCAGGAGAAGCGGGGCATCTACCGGTTCTGGAACGTCTTCTTCATCGTGATGGCCTTCCTGCTTTCCATCTATGGTACCTACCTCACCCGCTCTGGAATCCTCCAGTCGGTGCACGCCTTCGGGCAGGAGGACCCCTCCATCCCCTGGTACTTCCAGCTCGGCAACATCTTCCTGCTCTTCATGGCGATCATGGCGATCCTGAGTTTCGGCTTGATCCTCCGCAGGAGGGCGCTGTTGAAGAGCGGACAGGAATTGGAGTCGGCGGGGAGCCGGGAGAGCATGTTCCTTTACGGGAGCCTGTTGCTCGGGCTCATCGGCTTCGTGGTGCTCGTCGGGCTCACCAGCCCAATCTTTTACCGCATCCCCATTTCTGGTCCCATTGGGCACTTGCTACGTTGGCTTCTGCATTCTCCCGATGCTTTCTTGGGGCACGAGCTCAATCGAGGCCCCGAGTATTACAATCCCCGAATCCTTCCCATCGCCCTCATGGTGCTCCTCGTCATGGGGATCGCCTCCGTGTCGCCCTGGAAGAAGGGCGGGTGGGCCAGCTATAGAAAGCAACTGGCCATTCCCTTCCTGGCCGGCCTTTCGGCGCTGGTGACCTCCATCTTCGCCTTCCTCCGGGGGGGGCAGGCCTCGCTCGCGGACTTTCACGGCCGGCCACTGACCTACATCTACCTCTTCGCCTGCGTCTCCTTCTCCTTCTTCGTTGCGGCCATCATCCTGGAAGAGTACTTCCGCACCGCCCGCCAGGCGCACCGGATGGGCCGTGCGGGAAAGGTCTCCTGCCTCCTCTCCCCTTTCCGAGAGAACCCGCGACGGTACGGCGGCTACGTGGTGCACCTGGGCATCGTCTGCGTCTTTTTGGGCGTGGCTTTTTCGGCCACCTTCCAGAGGGAGTACCAGGAGTCCATGAAGCCCGGTGATGCCGTACGTTTCGGACCCTACGTGGTCCGAATGGCCGACTTGAAGCACGATGACCTGAACGCCGACCTCCAGAAGGTCAACGACGTGCGTATCTGGGCGGACCTCCAGGTCTTCCGTGGGAACAAACTGGTGGCCCTGCTGAGGCCCATGCGCGTCTTCTACTCGGCCAACCCGCAGCAGCCCACCTACGAGGTGGCCATCCACTCCAGTCTGATGCGCGATTTCTATACATTGCTGGCGGGTTTCGACCTGAATACCAACAGCGCCACCATAGGCGCCTTCGTCAATCCGATGGTCGCGTGGCTCTGGCTCGGAGGAGTTCTTCTGCTCGTGGGCGGCCTCACCGCCCTCATTCCCATGAGGAACTGGTGATGGCCGGAACCCTGCTCAGCCTCGTAGTGGCCGTGGCCGCCTTCGGATGGGTCCTCTCGCCCCTCTTTGGAGAGCCCAAGCAGATATCCCAGGCGCGCCCGACCGACCAGATCCAGGACGCCGTGGACCGCTCCGTGAGGGAGCTGAAGACGGATTTGGAACTCCAGAAGATCCAGGCTTCCGACCTGGAGGACATCCAGAGCTTCCTGGAGTCGGAATCCAAGCGGTAGAACCGGGGGGTCCAATGCAGGCCCACATCTGCTGGACGGAGCGTCGAACGCTGCGCCTCATGGACCAGCGACTCCTCCCGTTTGAGGTGCGCTTCGAGGAGTACGATCGCGCGGAGGCCGTGGCGGAAGCCATCCGGAACATGGTCGTGCGCGGCGCCCCGGCCATAGGGGTCACGGCAGCGTACGCCATGGTCCTGTCCGCCGCACGGGCCGCGAAGGCTCAAGATCCCAGAGAAGCGAGGCGGCAGATCCTCAGGGACGCCGACATCCTCAGGCAGGCCCGCCCCACCGCCGTGAATCTGGCCTGGGCCGTGGACCGCATGGTCCACCTGGCGCGGGACCTGTCGAAGAGCGGTGCGGAAGGCGAGGACATCGCCCAGGCCCTCGAGGACGAGGCCGTGCAGATCCACAGGGACGACGTCGCCGCCTGCCGGGCCATCGGGCGCGCGGGCCTTCCCTTCGTACCCCAAGAGGCAACCATCCTCACCCACTGCAACGCCGGGGCGCTCGCCACGGGAGGATACGGTACCGCCTTGGGCGTGGTCCGAGCGGCGCACGAAGCGGGCAAGCTGGCGGGCGTCTTTGCCGACGAGACCCGCCCCTTTCTGCAGGGCGCACGCCTCACCGCCTGGGAGCTGCACGAGGACCATATTCCGGTGACCCTGCTGTGCGACAACGCGGCCGGGGCGCTCATGGCCCAGGGCAGGGTGAGCGTGGTCGTGGTGGGAGCGGACCGCATCGCCGCCAACGGCGACACGGCCAATAAGATCGGCACCTTCTCCCTGGCGGTTCTGGCCCACCACCACGGGATACCCTTCCTGGTGGCCGCGCCCCGCAGTACCTTTGACCCGGCTGCTGCCGACGGCTCGGCCATCCCCATCGAGCAAAGGGCGCAGAACGAAGTGCTTTCGCTGGCAGGCCGGCGCCTGGCCCCCGACGGCGTGGAGGCCGTGAACCCCGCCTTCGACGTGACGCCCCACGACCTGATTCACGCCATCCTTACGGAAGAGGGCCCCATTCATCCGGTGAACGGGGACACCGTTTCCAGGTTTCTGGCCAAGGCGCCATCATGAGCCTGATCCTCGGCATCGAGACCTCCTGCGACGACACCTCCGCCGCCGTCCTGACGGACGACGGGCGCGTATTGTCCAGCGTGGTCTCCTCCCAGTTGGAGGTTCACGCTCCCTACGGGGGCGTGGTCCCCGAGCTGGCCAGCCGGCATCACCTGGAGAACCTCCCGGAAGCCGTCCGCGCGGCCCTGGCCGAGGCCGGCGTTGAACAGGGCGATCTGTCTGCCGTGGCCGCGACCGCGGGGCCAGGACTCCTGGGAAGCCTCCTGGTCGGCCTCTCTTACGCCAAGGCCCTCGCGTGGGGGCTCGGTCTTCCGCTCTTCACCGTCAACCACGTGGAGGCGCACCTGCGCTCGCCCTGGATCGAGCACCCGGCCCTTCCCTACCCCTCCCTCTCCCTCGCCGTCTCCGGGGGCCACTCACACCTGTTCTTTTGCGGCTCCCCGCGGCAGATCAGGCTCGTGGCCGGGACCAGGGACGATGCGGCTGGCGAAGCACTCGACAAGCTGGCCAAACACCTCCACCTGCCCTATCCGGGCGGACCCGTCTTGGATCGCCTCGCGCCGCGAGGAAACCCGAAGGCCGTGACTTTCTCGCTCCCGAAAATGGGCGCCGGTTCGCTGGACTATTCCTTTTCCGGGCTGAAGACCGCCGCCCTTCACCACCTCCGAACCCGCGCGCTGATCCCCAGCGCCGTCGGAGATCTTGATCAGTTGCCGGCCTGGGAGTACGACCTCATCGCCTCCTTTCAGAAGAGAGTGGTGGACCACCTGCTGCAGCGCATGAAGCAGGCCGCCTTCCTGCTGAAGCCCCGCTCGCTCACCATGGCCGGCGGCGTGGCCTGCAACTCGCTGCTCCGGACCCGCCTTCTCTCGCTGGGTGAAGAGCTTGGGCTTCCGGCCGCCTTCCCCAGCCCCGACCTCTGCACGGACAACGCCGCCATGGTGGCCTTTCGAGCGCTGGATTTCCTGCGCTCCCGCGAGGCCGCTCCACCCGAGGTGGATGCCTTTCCGACCGCGCACTGGCAATCCGTGGAGAGGGCGGAGCGCCCGTCCTGTTGACCCAGTCGGCACTTCAGCGCCCGACGCCGCTCTTGCTCCGGCTCCAGGCCCATTCTGGTTGACACCGAACTGGAAATAGATATAATACCGGGCGGACCGCTAGCTCAATCGGTAGAGCAGCGGACTCTTAATCCGTTGGTTCGGGGTTCGAGTCCCCGGCGGTCCACCACGAGTCATCCCACAGAGAAGAGCCGGGGGCGAGAAGGGCGGGAGACGGCGTAGCCCCGCCGCGAGAACGCGAGCGAAGAGCGAGCGTTCGCAGCGAAGCGGGGCAAGCCGAGGGACCCGCCCCGGGAACCGTAGGCGGCCTTGAAACGCAGCCGCGAGACCCGCGAGCGGCGAGGCTTCTAGGCCGCGTAGGTTCGAGTCCCCGGCGGTCCAC
>JAJYLT010000034.1:0-21162 GCA_021787565.1 Acidobacteriota bacterium | reverse complement strand
TTCGCAGCGAAGCGGGGCAAGCCGAGGGACCCGCCCCGGGAACCGTAGGCGGCCTTGAAACGCAGCCGCGAGACCCGCGAGCGGCGAGGCTTCTAGGCCGCGTAGGTTCGAGTCCCCGGCGGTCCACCACGAGTCATCCCACGAAGAAGAGCCGGGGGCGAGAAGGGCGGGAGACGGCGTAGCCCCGCCGCGAGAACGCGAGCGAAGAGCGAGCATTCGCAGCGAAGCGGGGCAAGCCGAGGGACCCGCCCCGGGAAC
The DNA here is from genome assembly GCA_021787565.1 of Acidobacteriota bacterium. GTDB lineage: Bacteria > Acidobacteriota > UBA4820 > UBA4820 > DSQY01 > DTPS01. Next base: position 20,904 of record JAJYLT010000034.1, on the reverse strand, counting down.
CGTAGGCGGCCTTGAAACGCAGCCGCGAGACCCGCGAGCGGCGAGGCTTCTAGGCCGCGTAGGTTCGAGTCCCCGGCGGTCCACCACGAGTCATCCCACGAAGAAGAGCCGGGGGCGAGAAGGGCGGGAGACGGCGTAGCCCCGCCGCGAGAACGCGAGCGAGGAGCGAGCATTCGCAGCGAAGCGGGGCAAGCCGAGGGACCCGCCCCGAGAACCGTAGGCGGCCTTGAAGCGCAGCCGCGAGACCCGCGAGCGGCGAGGCTTCTAGGCCGCGTAAGTTCGAGTCCCCGGCGGTCCACCAAAGAGATGAAAAGAGGGATCACGGAAACTGGGAAACAAGACTGCCGAGGAAACGGCTTTTCAACTTTCATCATGGCTGTCCAAAATAATTCAGCCCTCCCTCGACCAGTGTGCATTCCGGAGCGAAGCGGAGGAAGGCGCGTCCCGGCGCCGATGGGCCTCATGCAAGGAAGCCGAGGCGGCCGCACCGCAAGCGTACTCCCTGTACGCTGAGGATGCGGACGCCGAAAGCTGACGAAGCAGGAGGTCCGTCGCCGCCGGCGCACCAGGGGAGGGTGGGGGAACGGTTCACACCAGACGAGGCCGGGTCTGGCGCCCGAAGGGCGGCCGAGGACCTGCGAACGGAGCGCGGACACGCTCGCGTGGACGCGCCCGGACCAGGTCCCCAGCGCCGCACCAAAGGTGCGGCCCAGACCCAGCCGTGGGTCGGAGCCGGCAGGGCGGCCTGTTTTGGACAGGCATGATCATCTATCATCCCTCATCCTTCATCCGCCCACGCCACATTGCCCCGCCAACGCTTTGGCGGTACAATGTTTACATGGGCGGAGGAGCCATGGCTGCAAGGTCCACCCTGACGCGCATTGGTCACGCACTCTTCACCCTCGGCCTGTCGCTCGCCCTCGCCGTCCTTTTGTTTCACTTCGTCTTTCAGCCTTTTCAGGTCTCGGGGCTGAGCATGAGCCCCACCTTGGAGGATCAGGACTACCTCCTGGTGGACAGGCTGTTCCTGGGCGAGCCCCACCTGCGCCGTGGAGAGGTCATGGTCCTGCGGATGCCACAGGGAGGCCCTTTCATCGTGAAGCGGCTGGTGGGTCTCCCCGGCGACTCCGTAGAGATCCGCGACGGCGTGATCCGGGTCAACGGCAAAGTCTTCCCCCCCCCCCCAGGCAGCCGGGTCGCCGCCAAGGACTTCGGTCCCTTCAGGGTACCCCAGGGGCACTTCTTTTTCTTGGGGGACAACGGCCCCGTGAGCCTGGACAGCAGGCAGCTCGGCGCCATCCCCTCGCAAGACCTGTACGGGAGAGTGGTTCTACGCTATCTCCCCCTTTCTCGGTGGGGCTTTATCCCAGAGGTTCCCCATGAAAGCCGGTGAGCAGACATCAAGAGCGCGGCGCTTGTCGCGAGGCCTCCCTTGACCCCGGCCGATATTCCGCTCCAGGGCGATTTTTCTGAGCTGGGGCTTCCCGAGATCCTGGACTACCTGAAGACCACTGCCAAGACGGGCGTCCTTCTCGTGCGCAACGGCACCGTCACCAAGACCCTCCACTTCAAGAGGGGAATCGTGGTGTTTGCCACGTCCAATCTTTCCGAGGAGCGATTTGGGGAGATGCTCCTGCGCGAGGGCAAGATCGGTCGCGACCAGTTCGACGAGGCCAGCCTGCACGTCACCCGGGGAAAGCGCCTCGGCAAGATCCTGGTGGAGATGAAGGCGATCGGCCCCAAGGACCTCTGGAACGAGGTGCGCCACCAGGTCCAGGAGATCGCCTACGGCATCCTGGCCTGGGATTCAGGCTCCTTCCAGTTCTTCGAAGGCGAGGAGAGGACGGGCGAGAACATCACCACGTCGCTGACCGTACCGGAGCTCCTCCTGGGCGGCCTGAGGCGCATCCAGGATCGGACGCTCTTCGAGCGCCGCATGCCGACTCTCGATGTGGTCTTCGAGAGGGTCCTTCCCGCGCACCGTCCGCAGGACCTCCATTTCGAAGATCACGAGAAGCACGTCTTCAGGCTCGTGGACGGCAAGCGCAGCGTTCAGGAAATCTGCGATCTGAGCGAAATTGGGGAGTTCGAGACCCTCAGGGCCCTCTACATCTTCTTCACCATCGGATATCTGCACGTCAAGAGCCGCAAGGATCGCTTCGCCGAGGAGCAACGGGAGCTCCGGGACCTCTCCGTCCTCATCAAGAGCTACAACGAGATGTTCTCCTTCCTCTTCCACTACCTACTCCGCGAGGTGGGCCCCATCGCCGAGAACATCCTCGAAAAATACCTCGGGCGGCTGAAGGCGGGGCAGCCCGAGATTTATGCCAGGGTGACCCTGCGAAGCAACGGCGCCCTTTCCGAGGAGCGCCTGATCGAGAACCTGAAGCAGATACCGGGGGAGCGCGAGGCGCTCCTGGTCCAGGCCCTCAACGAGTATCTCTACTCCGCCCTTCTCGCCATCCGCCGCACGCTGGGCGCGGAGCACGAGCACCGGGTGTACGAAACCCTCAGGAATACGCGGAGGGACCTCTTCCGTGAGCCGGCCTGATCCCGCCGGCGCAGCGCTCCCTCCAACGATCTGGATCGTAGGCCCGACGGCCGCGGGCAAGTCGGACCTCGCCCTCGATGCGGCCCTTCGGTTCGGGGGAGAGGTCGTCTCCTGCGATTCCATGGCCGTCTACCGCGGGCTCGACATCGGCACCGATAAACCGTCTTGGGAAGCCCGCCGGTTGGTACCCCACCACCTGATCGACGTGGCCCAACCCGGCTCCTGCTTCTCCGCTGGGGCCTTTCGGAATATGGCGCTTGAGGCCATGGCCGGCATCGCGGCTCGGAACCACCTCGCCGTGGTCGTGGGGGGAACAGGGCTTTACTACCGCGCCCTCGCCGAAGGACTGGCACCACTGCCTCCCAGGGACGAGGGGCTGCGGGCACGAATCGCGGCCCGAATCGCCTCCGGGGGGCCCGAACGGGTGCATCGCCTGCTCGCCCGCCTGGACCCCGCGGCCGCTTCCGGGATCGGCCCCCGCGATGGGCTCCGGATCACCAGGGCCCTTGAGGTCCGCCTTCTCACCGGCCTGCCGATCTCACGCTGCTTGAGCGATAGCCCCTTCGGCTCGGCCCCTTCCTTGGGCGGCCTCAGGCTTGGTTTGACGGCTCCCAGGACCTACCTTTACACTAGGACCGATCGAAGGGTAAGGGCCATGATGGAGGCGGGCCTTCTGGAGGAAGTCCGCCAGCTCCACTCGTCGGGACAGCTCACGGGGCCGGCCCGGAAGGCCATCGGATACGGGGAATTGGCCGACTACCTGGAAGGTTTGATAACTTTAGAGTCGGCTGTGGCCAGGATCCAACTCAGGTCGCGGCGCTTGGTCAAACGCCAGCTGACGTGGTTTCGCCGCGAAGACGGCATTTTGTGGTTTTCCGTGGACAAGGAGGCCTGGAAAAATGATGCAATGGAATTCATCAAAAGATGGCACTCGGAAGCCGGCCGTAAACCGTGAAGTGAACATCCAGAATCAGATCCTCAACTTCGTCCGGAAGGATCGGGCCCTCATCACCATCTTCCTGGTGAGCGGCAAGAAGTTCGTGGGGCAGGTCATGGGGTTCGATCGCTACACCATCCACATCCGGGGACGCGATTACGACCAGATCGTCTTCAAGCACGCCATCACCAACGTCTCGGTGCCCAGGCACATCATGCATAAGATGCAGGGGACCGAGGGCGAAGGCGATGCATCCCTGGAAGGCGAAATGCCGGTCGAGACCGAAGGCCTGGGACCCGGCCCAGAGGATGAGGAGAGCTAAAACCCGCGCCGCGGGACCGGGCCGTGGACGCGGTCCGGACCCGCGTGATGGCCGCGTTACCGGGGGGATGCGGTGATCAACAAGGATCTTCTGCGCAAGGCCAGTCTTTTCGCCGAGCTGGATGCCGGGCAGTTGGAGAGCATCCTCAGGGTGGCGGAAATCCGGCGCTTCGCAAAAAACACCGTCCTGCTCCGGCAGGGCGAGCGGGGCGATGCCCTGTACCTGGTTCTCTCGGGCCGGGTCAAGGCGGTGCTGGTGGCGGAGGACGGCCGGGAGGTCACCTTGGCCATGCTCGATCCGGGGGAGATGGTCGGGGAGATGGCCGTTTTCGATTCCGAGGAGACGAGGTCCGCCACGGTAATCACCGTAGAGGCTTCGGAGCTCCTCATCCTCTCGGGCGACCAGTTCAAGCAGGCGCTCCAGGAGACCCCCTCCATCGCCCTCGCGGTTATCCGCACCCTCTCCCGCCGCCTGAAGGAGACCAACAACCGGATCGGGAGCCTGATCTTTCTGGATACCTACAGCCGGGTCACCCGGTACCTCCTGGAGCTGGCCAAACGTCAGGGCCGACAGCTGGCGGACGGCTCGATGGTGGTCGTGCGGCCCACCCAGCAGGAGGTCGCGCTCTACCTGGGAACCAGCCGTGAGACCGTCAGCCGCGCCCTCACGGACCTCGAACACCAGGGGCTGATCCGGCTCCTGGGCCGCAAGATCATCCTCTACAGACTCCAGCGCTGATGCCGGAGGCCCGTTCACGGCCCTCCCTCTCCTTCCCTTCCCCCGGGGAGGCTCTGTGCTTGCCGTCACAGCCCGTGCTGATCCTGTGGTATTATCGTGTGCATTAAGGAGGATCCCCATGAAGCTCCAACGGGTCGGCCGCGTGCTTGCCCTGTGCGGCCTGGTAGTCTTGGCGGTATTCGCGCAGCGGGGCCCCTACTCCCCTTACAGGGAGAAGCTGCCCGATGGGATGGTGGATTGGGACCAGGGCTGGATTCGAGCCGACGCAAGCGTCCCCCTGCGCAAGGGAGTTCCTCCCGCCCAGGCGCTCGTGGAGGCCCAACGGGTGGCCATGATCAAGGCCCAGGCGACGGCGCTGAGGATCGCCATGCGACTGCCGGTCAACAGCGAGCGCCGCCTCGAATCGTACGAAGCCCTGAGAATAAGGATCAAGGGCATCGTGGCCGGTGGCGAGGTCGTGGACGAGGGAACGTCCGCCGGGGTTTACCACATCTCCCTCAAGGTGCCCGTGAACGGGGTCCACGGCATCGTGTCGGCGGTGTCCATCGTGACGCTGCCACCCCAACCCCAGCCCCCGCCGAAAGAGCCCTCAGGCCACGGTGAGGCCGGGGGCTATGGGCAATCGGTCAAGCCCTCCGAGCAGCCCCCCCCCCAGCAGAAGGAGGAGGCCCAAGCCGGGACCGGCCAGGAGGGGCCATCCGACCTCGCCTCCTTCGCCTCGGTGACGGTGGACGCCACGGACGCCGGTGCAAAGCCGGCCCTCCAGCCCCGCATCATCGACGAGAAGGGTCGGGAGGTGTACGGGGTGAAAACCGTCAAGCCGCTGGTCGCCGGCACCAAGACGCTGGCGAGATACGTCACGCCTGCAGACGGCGGTGCCACCTCCTCCCACGCCACGTGGCTGGGTCCGGAAGGCCTGGGACCGCTCCCTCTCGCCTTGATCACGCCACCCTGGAGGCTGTTGGCCCAGGCACGGCGGGAGCCCTCCGTCAGACCGAGGGGGGCCTTGAACAGCCTGGAGGTGAAAGCCGTAAGAGCCTCCGGCCGACTCAAGGCGGACATCGTGGTGACCGAGGAGACGGCGAGGAAGCTGCGGGAGTTGGACGTTCGAACGGGCGCTCTCTCGAACGGGCGGGTGACGGTCGTGGTCCGTTCGGACGTGGGCGGCGTGGAAAGCCGCCGGCTTTGTCCGGAGGATCAGGGCCCCTACGAACTCCTCGCCAAGAACTGACGCGCCATGCCGCTCCCCTCGCCCCCAATCCCAGTCAAGCTCTGGCGGGAGCGCCTGACGGTCGCCCTTCTGCTGGCCGTCGCAGTGGCCCTCCCTCTCACGCTGGGAATTGCCCGGGGGGGCGAGGGGTGGATGTACGACCTGCTCCTTCGGCTCCAAGTGCGTCCGCCCTCTCCGCGCGTTCTGCTCGCCTGCATCGACGACGCCACCTACAAGGACCTCGGAGGCCGCGACCCGAACCGGGCCGAGATTGCAAGGGCCGTCACCAACCTCTGGACAAGGGGCGCCTCGCTCATCGGATTGGATCTCCTCTTCTGGCAGCCCAAGGAACAGGAGGGTGCTGGGAACGAGGCCCTGGAAACGGCTCTCTCCAAGGCCGACGTGGTCCTCGCTTCCGACCCGGCCCAGGGCTATCTTCCCGTCGAGCGGTTCAGCAAACAGGCGGTCGGGCTGGGCTCCGTCGATCTCGTCACGGACTCCGACGGCATCCTGCGCAGCCTGCCCGGTCCCTTCTTCGAGCCCTCGCCGGGCGGCCTCAGGATCAAGGCCCTCCCGTTCGCCCTGGCGTGCGCCCTCCTGGAGTGGTTTCCCAAGGGAGTGCCACCGGTCAGCCTGGAATCCAGCGGGATCTCATTCGGCCCCCACGTCTTCGCCATGCGGGGCGGCCGATGGTGGATCCCCTACTGCGGCGGTGACGGGACGCTGCCGCACGTCTCCTTTGTCGATGTGCTGAAGGATTCGCGGACTCTCCCCTCGATGAAGGGCCGCATCGTCCTCGTCGGCAACACCCGGCCGAGCGAGCACGACTATTTTTCCGTACCCTTGCCCGCCACGGGTTCCCGGCGGAGCGGCTTCAACGAGATCTCGACTCATTCCATGGCGGGCGTCGAGGTGCACGGGCAGGCCCTTTCTGCGCTCCTGCTGGGCCGCTCCATCCTTCCCATCTCCTCCGCGCAGCGGTGGGCCGCCTTCGCGCTCCTCGCCTCCGTGGGAACGCTCCTGGTGCTCCTGCCCCTGAAGCCGATCCCCTCCCTCGTTACGTGGCTCTCGGTGGGGGCGGGTCTCGCCGCGACGGGCGTCGCCGCCATCCGCTCCGGCCACGCCCTGCCCATGTTCAGCCTGGGGCTCGGATGGATCGCCTACGCCGGGGCGTCGTTCGCCTACCAGCGCTACGGCGACTTCCGCCAGAAACGCGCCGTGGAGCGGCTCTTCTCCCGTTACGTCTCCCCGAACATCGCCAGCAAGCTCCTTCGCCAGCCGGACCTTGTGCAGTTGGGCGGGAGGCGGAAGGAGCTGACCATCCTGTTCTCCGACATCAGGGGGTTTACCACCCTCTCCGAGCGGATTCCCCCAGAGCAGGTGAGTTCCCTGTTGAACGACTACTTCACCGAGATGACCCGCATCCTGTTTGAGTACGACGGCACCCTCGACAAGTTCATCGGCGACGCCATCCTGGCCTTTTTCGGAGACCCCGTAAACCAGGAGGACCATTCGGCCCGCGCCCTGGCCTGCGCCGTCGCCATGCAGGAGCGAGCGGCCTCGCTGAGGGCCAGCTTCAAAGCCGAGGGCAAGCCGCCCCTCCACATGGGCGTGGCGGTCCATGCCGGCCCGGTGGTGGTGGGCAACAATGGCTCGGAGAACAACTTCGTCTATACCGTCATCGGCGACACGGTGAACCTCACCTCGCGCCTCCAAGGACTGGCCCAGCAGGACGACGTCATCGTGACCGCTGCCACGGCAGAAAGGATTCCCGGTTTCAACGAGCGTTACGAGAACGAGAGGCTCGATCCCGTCCGGGTCAAGGGAAAGGCTGAACCCATCGAGATCGTACGTGTGAAGGGACTCAAGAACGAGGAGGCTTCCCATGAACGCTAAATCGCTGGCCCTCTGCGCACTCCTGGGAGTGGCGACGGCCCTGGGCGCCCACGCGCAGCAGACCGTCACGGCCACCGGCACCGCCGCGATCCTGAACAAGGACGCCGCGCAGGCGCGGGACAGGGCCGTGGAAAGCGCCCTTCGCGCGGCAGTCGAGCGCGTGGTGGGCACCATGGTGGATTCGGAGAGCCTGGTCAAGAACAACGACCTGATCTCCGACAAGATCTACACCCAGACCAAGGGCTACATCTCCAACTACACCATCCTCTCCGAGACGCCGGACCTGGAGGACAACATCTACTCGGTGAAGGTGGAAGCCACGGTCAAAGAGGGGAGTCTGGCCGACGACCTGAAGTCGCTCGGGATTCTCATGCGCCGGATGAACATGCCCCGCGTGGCCGTGGCCCTGAGGGAGCAAGACCAGACGGCTTCCGATCAGATCCTCCGGATGCTCAAAGACAAGGGTTTTCTGGTGGTCGATACGGGGCAGACGTCCCGCTCCCAGAATTTTTGGGGTATGGCTGAAGGCCAGCAGGCCGACCTCATGAAGCGGTACGGTGCCGAGGTGGTCGTGCTGGGCAGTGCAAGCGGGCGGGCCGGCTCCAACGTGGGCCGCTCCAACCTGATCTCCTACCAGGCGAACGTGAGTCTCAAGGCCCTCAAGACGGACACCCATGAGCTGCTGGGCTCCTCCTCGGGCAGCGGCACCGCCGTGAACGTGGGGGATGCCGGGCTGGCCCAGGCGCTCCGGCAGGCCTCCACGGTGGCCGGCAATGACCTGATCCGGCAGATCACCAACCAATGGGCCAAGGAGGCCTCCTCGACGCGAATGCTGACGCTGGTACTTCGCGGGGTGACTCCAGCTCGAGCCGAAGAGGTGGCCCGGCGCCTTCGCGAGGAGGGACGAGGGATCCAGGATGTGATCGTCAGGGAATCCTCCGGCCAGGAGACCATTCTGGACGTTTCCATGCAGGGTGATGCGGCGGCCCTGGGGCAGGAGCTCATCAAGATCTTCCCCAAGGCGAGGATCCTCACCCAGACCGCGAACCGTTTGACAGCCTCACTGTGAGGCCGGTATGCTCGAACCCAAGGAGGAAAGAACCATGAGGCGCACGCTCCTTTTCGTGGTGTTGTTCTTCTCCATCGCGGCGGCGGCCGTGAGCACCTTCGCCCAGAAGCCCCGCATCGCGGTGCTGAAGATCCGCAACGATTCCGCGTACGGCTCGGCCCGCCTCGGACCCGCCATCCAAGACTGGCTCGTAGAGGGCCTCGTCCAGTCAGGCCAATTCCGGGTGGTGGAGAGGAAGGAGCTCGAATCCATCCTGAACGAGCAGGGCCTATCCCTCAGCGGTGCGGTGGACGACAAGACGGCCATCCAGGTAGGGAAGCTGCTGGGATGCCAGCTCGTGGTGCTCGGGGCCGTCACGGACTTCTCCAGGCACAAGTCGGGGGCGCACGGCGCTTGGGGCATCGGCTTCAGCGTGGGCGTCACGAAGGCCGAGGGCACCGTCAACATCCGGCTGGTCAACACGACCACGGCGGAGATCATCTGGACGGGCTCGGAGAAGGGGGAGCACTCCTTCAGCAACGTGGACGTGGCGGGCTTCGGCGGCGGCGTGGATTGGGACGAGTCCCAGGCGCGCCAGATCTTCGAGCCGGCGGTGACCGCCCTCGTTCAGAAGATCGTCAGCGCGACGGGGAACATCAAGGAGAGCCTGGGCTCCGCCGCGGCCCTCTCGGGCAAGGTGGCCAAGGTTGAGGAAGGCCGGGTCTACCTGAACATCGGGAGCGTGGACGGCGTCAAGGAGGGTGACCAGTACACCCTGTACCACGTGGGTGAGACCATCACCGACCCCGACACGGGCAAGGTCCTCGGCCAGGAGAAATCCCGCATCGGCACGGTGAGCGTGACCAAGGTGCTGGGCGACCACCTCTCCATGGCCGTGGCCAATGGCGGCCCCGTACAAGTGGGAGACATGGTCCAGAAGTAGGAGCGGAATGCCTCCACGGTCAGAGACAGCAATCGGACCGGATCGCGGGGGAAGGGACGCCACAAAGGTGCCCCTTCCCCCGAGGATTGATCGCCCGGCCTCATTCCAGCTGGAGTTCCCGTGACGCTCGCCAACCTGCTCACCGTCTTCAGGCTGGTTCTGATCCCCTTCTTCCTCATGGCGGTCTTTTACGGCCATGCCCGCGTGGCCTTGGCGATCTTCCTCTGTGCCGGAATCACCGACAGCCTGGACGGCTTCATCGCCCGGTTCTTCAACCAAAGGACGGCCCTCGGAGCATTCCTCGACCCCATGGCCGATAAGCTCATGCTGACCAGTGCCTTCGTAGCCCTGGCCATCCCCGAAACCGGGCTCGCCTACAGCATCCCCATCTGGCTCCCGGTGCTCACCATCGCCCGCGACGTCGTCATCGTGCTTCTCTCGCTTCTTCTGAATCTGGCTTTCAATCTCAAACAGTTCCCTCCCTCCATGCCGGGAAAGATGACCACCTTCTTCCAGATCAGCTTCGTGGTGGCCGTCCTGCTCCAGAACGCCTACTCCTTCCCTCCCGAGGTCGTCGCGGGCCTCATGTGGACCGTCGCCTTCCTTACCGTCTTCTCGGGCATCCACTACCTGTGGAGGATGCGTTCCATGACGAAAGGGGTAGATTCGTGAAGCCTGCCTGCTGGATACTGCCGCTCCTCCTGCTCCTAGCCTTCACCTGTGCCTGCGGCGGCTCCTCGCCCGCCCCGGCTCGTCCCGCCTCCACCGAGCCCACCGTCGTGTTCCCGGATGGGTGGGCGGTCAAGGTCAAGCTGGCCCTGACCCCCGAGGAGCAGGCGCAGGGATTGATGACCGTCAAGGAGCTACCGCCCGATCAAGGCATGCTCTTTCTCTTCCCCGACGACGCCCAGAGGCCCTTCTGGATGAAGAACTGCTTCATCTCTTTGGACATGATCTGGCTGGACGCCAGCAACGTGGTGGTGGACATCACCCACGACGCCCCACCGTGCACCCAAGATCCCTGCCCCAATTACACGCCCAACCGCCCCGCGAGAAACGTGCTGGAGGTCCTGGGTGGCCTCTGCGCCACCCACCACGTCGAGGTGGGAGACCGCCTCCTGTTCGTCGGTGTTCCCGAGCTTCCCTCCGCTCGGGAGGGCTCCTAGGAGGCATCCGTGGCCTGGAAGGGACGCAACGGCGGCGACCGCGCCTTCGGCGCACCTCTAGCCCTGGGCTTCCTTCTGCTTCGGGCCGCCGTGGGCGTGATCTTCGTCATGCACGGGTGGGAGAAGGTCAGCACTCGGGTTCATGACTTCATTCCCACGGTGGCCGGCCTCGGCTTCCCCCACCCCGTGGTTTTTGCTTGGTCGGCCGCCCTCTCCGAGCTGCTTGGGGGACTCTCGCTGATCCTGGGGGTGTACGCCCGCGTCGGCGCCCTCTTCCTGTGCGTCGTCATGGCCGTGGCGGTCATGGGTGTGCATTGGAGCCACGGCCTGACGGGAAGCGGGGGGTTCGAGTTTCCCCTGGCCCTCTTCGCCTCCTGCCTCCTGCTCCTCCTCGGCGGCGGGGGTCCGTGGAGTCTGGATCGCCTCTGGAGCCACCGTCCCTGGCGTTGACCACCTCGGGGCCGTCAGAGCCTCCTTTCATAGTGCCTTGATACCATTGACACGCCCGAAAGCCGGGGCTATACTCGCTTCGGTTTTCTGCTCTGCATGAAGACCAAATAAAAAACCAGGAGGTAGTTCATTCATGAGCACAAGCGAAGAGAAAGACCACCAGGGTCAAACTGCGCCTTTCGAGGTTCCGGCCGAATGGCTCAGCCTGAGTTCCGACACCATCGGAGACGCCGCGCCCGTGGACATGGGAGCGCTGCTGAAGGCCAAGGTGGCGGACCACAGCGAGCGGCAGCTCATCTGCGGGCGTGTGGTGGCCGTAACCCCCACGGATGTTCTGGTCGACGTGGGGCTTAAGAGCGAGGGCGTGGTGCCCCGCGAGGAGTTCACGAGCCCGAGGGGCGAACTCACCGTACAGATCGGGGACGATGTGGAGGTGTTCCTCGAACGCATGGAGGATGCCAACGGGCACGTAGTGCTCAGCAAGGTCAAGGCCCAGAAGATGAAGGCCTGGGAAGAGGTGGAGCACGCCTACAAGGAAGGCCGCCCCATCAAGGGCGTCATCCTGGACCGCGTGAAAGGGGGCCTCGCCGTGGACGTGGGCGTGCGCGCCTTCCTTCCCGGATCCTTGGTGGACCTCCAACCCGTCCGCAACCTGCGTGCCCTCAAGGGCCAGGAAGTGGAAATGCGGGTCATCAAAGTAAACCGCAAGCGCGGCAACATCGTTCTCTCCCGCAAGGCCTTCCTGGAGGAGCGCGTGGCCTCCCAGAAGGAGCGCATCCTCGAGGCCGTCCAGCAGGGCAGGCCCGTCAAGGGCGTGATCAAGAACCTGACCAACTTCGGCGCCTTCGTGGACCTGGGCGGAATCGACGGCCTGCTCCACGTCACCGACATGTCCTGGAAGCGGATCAACCATCCGTCCGAGATGTTCCAGGTGGGCGACGAGGTGGAGGTGCTCATCCTGAATTACGACGAGGAGAACGGCAAGCTTCAGCTCGGGTTTAAGCAGAAGGAGCCGTCCCCCTGGACCAACGTGGCCGAACGCTACCCCATCGGCACCAAGGTGAAGGGCAAGGTGATCTCCCTCACCAACTACGGTGCCTTCGTCGAGCTGGAGCCGGGGATCGAAGGCATGATCCACGTCTCCGAGATGTCCTGGACGAAGAAGGTCAAGCACCCTTCGGCCGTCCTGAACGTGGGAGACATGGTGGAGGTGGTGGTCCTGGACATCGACCAGGACGCCCAGCGCATCTCCCTGGGCCTCAAGCAGGCCGAGCCCAACCCCTGGGACATCATCACCGAGACGTACAACGAGGGCGACCGCGTGGTGGGCAAGGTCCGCAACATCACCGACTTCGGCGTCTTCGTCGAAGTGCTGGACGGAGTGGACGGCCTGGTGCACATCTCGGACCTCTCCTGGAAGCGCATCAACCATCCCAGCGAGGTGGTGAAGAAGGGGGATGAGGTCGAGGCGGTCATCACCAACATCGACGCCGTGAACCAGCGGCTCTCCCTCAGCATGAAAGCCCTCCAGCCCGATATCTGGGAGAAGTTCTTCCAGGGGCACTACGTGGGTGACGTGGTCCCCGGCGTGGTCACCAAGATCGTCGACTTCGGGGCCTTCGTGGATCTGGGCGACGGCGTCGAGGGCCTGGTCCACATCTCGGAACTCTCCGACAAGCACATCAGCAGCTGCGCCGAGGTGGTCGAGGTGGGCCAGTCCTATCCCTTCAAGATCATCCGCCTCGAACCCCACGAGAAGCGCATCGGCCTTTCCCTCAAGGAGGGCTTCCGTCGCGAGCGCCAACATCGCGAGCGGGAAGAGGAGCCTACCCATTACTCCTCCGGGGACGAGGGCCGGGTGAGCCTGGGCGATGTCCTGGACTTCAGCGGGTTTCATAAGAACGAGGAGGATGCGGAATGACCAAGGCTGATCTAATCGAACTGGTCGCCAAGAGGGCAGACCTTCCGAAGAAACCCGCCGAGATCATCGTCAACACCATCTTCCAGTCCGTGACGGAAGCGCTGGACAAGGGAGAGAAGGTGGAACTCCGGGGTTTCGGCTCCTTCCGCATGAAGATCCGCGAAGCCCGCACCGCGCGCAATCCGAAGACCGGCGAGAGGGTTCAGGTGGGCCAGAAGAAGGTCCCCCACTTCCGCGCCGGGAAGGAGCTGAGGGAAGCGGTCAACCATTAACAAATCAAGCTGAGGGGGGCCCCGCTCTTCCCGAGCGAGGGCCCCCTTCTCTTTTCCTCGGGTCCGCCTCATGGAGATCGTCTACACGCCCTGGCGTCTGGAGTACGTACAGTCCCCCAAGCAGGCGGGCGAGTGCGTCTTCTGCAGGGCCTTCACCGACGAGCCTTCGATCGAGAATCTCGTGGTCTATCGGGACGAGGAACTGGCCGTGATGCTCAACCGCTATCCCTACACCAACGGCCACATGCTGGTGATCCCACGGCCCCACGTCAACAGCCTCACGGGACTGACCCCGTCCCTGAGAGCCTCAGCGGCGGAGGTCCTCACCTATTGCGAGGCGATCCTGCGCAGGCTCTACCACGCGCACGGAATCAACGTGGGGTTGAACCTAGGCCAAGCCGCCGGCGCCGGAATCATCGACCACATCCATTGGCACATCCTGCCGCGATGGATGGGCGACACCAATTTCGTCACCGTTTTCGGTAATCTCCGCGTCATACCCGAGGACTTGGCCGACTCCTTCGCGAGGCTTGGTGGTGCCTTCCCAGAGCGAATCCGCTGAGCGCCCGTCCAGATCCGTGAACTCCCAGGTTCCGCAGGCAGCCCTCCACCTTCAGCGCTACCGTGCGGCCTACGAAGCCATGGAGGCCGCCTCGGCGAGGTGCGATCTCAAATCCGCCGGGATCGCCGCCCTGGAGGCCATGCGCGAGGCGCTCCTGGGCCTTCTGGAACAGAAGGCCATTCCTCATGCGCCCGACATCGGCTTCATCGAGGCCTCCCAGGCATTGGCCAGGCACATGGGAACCCCATGTCTCCCCTCCAAGGTGGCCTCCGTTCTCCTGCTAGGTGCCGATGTGGGAAGCAGCGCGCAGGAGCTTTCCCGGAGGCGGAACCTCATCTCCACGGCCTCCGACATCGCTTCCACCTTAGCTTCCATGCTGGACCCGAACGCCACCCCAAAGCCCTGACGGGCTCCTTCTCCCTTCCAAGCCGATGAAGGGAGCTCACGCCGAGGTAGGGAGTGCGGCGCGAGCCGCCTGCCCTCTTTCTCCGCAGCCCCGCAGGCCATTCGCGGTGGCCGGGCCTTCAGGCTACGGTTTGCCCGAGGGGCCGGGCGTAGGACGCGGAGGCTTCGGCTGGGGGCTCTCTTGCCCCGCGGGAGTCGCGGGATTCGTCCCGTTCGCGGGCAAGGTGTACCCCCATCGGGCTTCGGGCAGCCGGATCTCTCCCCCCAGGTTCGCGGTCCAGCCCATGAGACCGGCGATTACCAGGGAGAGTACGAGGCAGGTGCTCATGAACCACCTGGGGACATCTTTCTCACGCCTCCAGAGGATCAGTCCGCCCAGCGCAATGACCCCCAGCGCCTCGCAGGCCAGCAAGGAGATCAGGGCAGAGTCGTCGTGCGCCGAGATCCGAGCAGGGTCCACTCCCGGGATGCTTTGGACGAAGTCTCCCGCCTCTCCTCCCGTGAAGTAGACGGGGATGGTCAGCAGCGCCACGATCACGAGAAATCCGAGGCTGAACCGCTTGAGTTCCGGGCTGTTTCTCCACATGGCATACGCGAGCATGCCGAGCGCGAAGGTGCTTCCCATGACGGGAAAGTGATTGATGATCAGGTGCGCGTGGGCCCAATTCATGATTGAATCTCCTGTGGACGTCGGCTCTCCACCCAGAGAGTTGTTCGCACGATCTATCGTCTCGATTATATCGCCACATCCACAGAGAAGAACACCAACAGCACCTGATCCTTTCCCGAGCCTGCTCGCCGCCTCCTCCCAGGGCGAGGCCGGCGAGGTCGGCCCGCTGGCGCCCACGCGTCGTTCACGCAGACGGGGAGGCATGCTTCCGGCGGAGTTTAGGATTCCTCTCTCCCGGTCAAGGCCCGCAACCGATCGTGGTCATGGCCGTGATCGTGGCTGTGCCCGTGGCCGTGGGGATGGCTGTGCACGAGAGGCCCGTGTCGGTGACGGTGTTCATGGATCAGATTCACCGACTGGAGAAAATCCTCATCCGCCAGGATCTCTTTCACCGGCCCTTCCCGCGCCACGCGGTGGTCCTCGCACAGCACCAAGAGCCGGTCCGCCAGATGCGGGAGAAGGACCATGTCGTGCGAGGCCGTGACGAGCGTCAGCCCCGCCTGCGCCAGCTCGCCGAGAAGGTCCACCAGAGCGGACTGACTGCGCGGGTCCAGCCCGGCCGTCGGTTCATCCAGCAAGAGCACCGAGGGCGTGAGAATGAGCAGGGAGGCGAGCGCCACCCTCTTCTTCTCGCCCGCCGAGAGCGCGTGCGGCGGGCGATCCCGAAGGTGCGCTATGTTCATCAGGCTGAGGGTGTCCTCCACCCTGCGGTCCACCTCGTCTTGAGGCAGCTTGAGCTGGATGGGCCCGAAAGCCAGCTCCTCCTTCACCGTGGGGCAGAAGAGCTGAGAGTCCGGGTTCTGAAAGAGGAGCCCCACGCTGCGACGAAACCTCGGCCCGAAGGGCAAGGCTTCGAGAGCGGATTCGCTGAGCGTCCGGCCCTCGAAGGCCATGGTGCCGCTCGTGGGGAAGAGGAGGCCCGCCATGATGAGCAAGAGGGTGGTCTTGCCGCATCCGTTGGCGCCGGCCAGGGCCAGGCGCTCCCCGCGGGTGACGACGAGGTCGAGGTCGCGCAGGCAAGGCGGACTTCCTGGATATCCGAAGGCGAGGCCCTTCATCTCGTAGATCGGATCCACGGTTCCTCCCTATCTCGGCAGCTGAATAGCGAGGGCCGATGCCCACATTGCCGCCATGAACAGCCAGTCTCTAGGCTTCAGTGGCCCCGCCCGCCCGGCGTTGGATTCGCCCGTATACCCGCGCGCGATCATCCCCATGTAGGTCTGTTCAGCCATGATCCGGGTCCGGCGATAGAGGGCTCCCACGCCCGTGGACACCCACCGCCGGTCGGCCCGTGAGCCCACATCTCCGACGGTGCGGCTGATGCGGGCCAGGTGGAGCTCGGAGGCGGCCCGCAGGAGAATCGCCAAATAGCGGACCATGAGGTCGAGGGTCATCACCGCCAGGCGAGGCACCCACAGTGCGCGCAGGCCGCGGAAGAGGCGCGCGCTGCCGCTGGTTGTAGCCAAGAGCAGCGCCAACGTGGTGCACGCCGCGACCCTCAGGATGAAGCGGAGCGCCACGAACACCCCTTCCCTCGTGAGGGAGACGGCCGGCTCGTGGGCGCCCGCGGCCCCGGGAGGCCACAGCGCCAGGAGCGGCTCACCGGGGGCGAAGAGACTCAGGGTGACCGGCAGGACGATAAGGCCAGCGAACAGGGCGGCCACCAAGGCGGGCGCCAGCCGTGACGGCGGCACCCGGGAGAGAATCGCCAGGACCCCTGCCAGCAAGCAGGCCAGCAGGGGTGCCCACACCGTCGGGGCGATGCTCACGGACAGGATCACTGCACATAGGCCCAACACCTTGGCCCGAGGGTCGATGACCTGCAGCAATCCAGGTTGTGCCGCCAGGCCCCCCTCATCCAACAGCAGGGTCCACGACCTCGACAGGGAGGCGAGGGCCCGGCGTAGCCAGCGGACGCGGGGGTGGCGCCCCGCGCCGATCTCCGCTGGGGCCACATGAGCGGAGGCCCGCTGAGAGGCCAGAAACCAATCGGGAAGGGTCATCCGGCCTCCCCCATGGCGGCAAGCCAGCGCCTCGCCGCAAACACGGCACCGACCACGAGAGCTGATCCGGCGAGCGCGGAGAGCAGGTACCAGGCGAGATGTACGGACATGGAGCTGCCCCCGGCGCCCGACGGGGCATAATCAGGAACGGGAGCCCGCCAGAGGCCCGAGAGCCGGGCCAGTCCCTCGGGCACGTGCCCGAGCATGGCCCTGAGCTCCTCTCCTCCCCACTCTCCCCAGGCGCTCCCCGCCCCCGTTATCCAAGGCAGCAGCAGGCCAAGCGGAGTCAGGACGATCATTACACCAAGCCCGATCCAGAGGCGCCTTCGACCGCGCGGCCCCGGGGCCGATTCCCCCGCGGGGGCGGTCGTGAGGAGCGGCTCGGTTCGATCCAGAAAGGCCAGCGCCATGCCCGTCACCACGGCCTCGACAACGCCGAAAAGAAGGAGGTGCTCCGCCATCATGATGGGAACGGCGATTGCCAGCCCGAAAGGTGCGTAGAGCGGCCGCCCCGCCGCGTCATGGGCCAGCAGGGGCTGCAAGCCGAACATCAACGAAGCCGACAGGGCGGCGGCATTGAGTCCCACGTAGCCTCCGGCCGCGGCCGCCAGCCAGCGCCTCCGGGACCCCCGTACCGCGCCCGATCCCACGAGGCGGAATGCCCACCAACCCACAAAGGGCATGATCACCGCCATGTTCAGGCAGTTGGCCGCGTACGAGGTGATCCCTCCGTCGCCGAAAAGAAGGGCCTGCACCAGCAACACCAGAGAAACAGCCAGGACGGCCGCCCAGGGCCCGAGAAGGATGGCCACCAGGACGGCTCCGACGGCATGGCCCGTGGTCCCTCCCGGGATCGGCACGTTGAACATCATGACGAGGAAGCTGAACGCCGCTCCCATCGCGAGGACGGGGACCTGACGCAGCCTCAGCGTGCGGCTGACGCGCCGTGAGGCCCAGGTCCAGATGGGGACCATCACGACGTAGGCGGCGCCATAGGTTTGGGGACCGAGGTACCCGTCTGGAATGTGCATCGCCTCTTCCTCACCTGCTCACCTGCCCCCCCGCTCCGCCCGATGAAGGGCTATCGGATTCCCGTGCCGGTTGTCGTAGCCACGATTCCGCCGTGGCGCACGCCCCTCGTGCTGAGGAGTCCGTCGGCGATGGCCTTCACTTCGGCGCTGCGCCCCCGAGCGATGATCACCTCGAGGCAGTTGTGCGCGTCCAGGTGCACGTGAGTGGTGCTCACGATGCTCTGGTGATGCTCATGCTGGAGGTCAGTGAGAGCGTCCCCCAGGTGGTGCTCATGATGCGTGTACACCAGGCTGATCGTGGCGACCACGTCGGCCTTCGGATCGGCCCACTCCTCCTTGACCAGCTCCGCGCGCACCAGATCCCGAAGCGCTTCGGACCGCGACGCGTAGCCCCTGGCCGCGACAAGGGCGTCAAAGCGGCGCAGTAGGGCCTCTTCCATGGATACCCCGAACCGTTCCGTGCTCGGCATCTCTCCTCCGTGTCACGACTACTCAAATTAGTAACACCATGTGACTCTCGATGCAACCGTCCGCCCCGTCTCCCACCCTCCCGATACCACCAAAGCCGCCTCGCGGCGGCTTTTTCCCCGTTCCTCTTGGTCTCCCTACTTCCCTAGCTCGAACTTTTTGGTGGAGGCGGCGGGAGTCGAACCCGCGTCCGGAAATGCCGGCCAAGGCAGCTTCTACGCGCGTAGCCGGTTCCCAGGGTTTCGCTTCCCGCCAATGGAGCCGGCAATTCGTCGGGTCGCTAGCCCTCTGCATCTTAGCCGGCGCGGCCGGGGCGAGCCGCGCCGGAGCATCCCGCTAGCGTCGTCCTTGAAAGGCCGCGGGCCCTCCCATCAAGGACGTGGCAGCTTACGCCGCCAGAGCCAAGTTATTGTTGGCAGTTGTGAGTTTCCGGTCGTTTTACGAGAGCCCGGAACTCGGCGCGCGACCACCTCCCGCACATCCCCGTCGAGACCGTTTCGCCCCCACGTTGTGCCCACCTAATGTAGGGCCCCTTCGCGTGCCCGTCAAGGCTGGCCGTCGCGAGGTCGGTTGGCCTTGCCCCTGCGGGGACGATATACTCGTGATCGAAGGTCATCGCTTGCCTGGTCGGCCACCAAGGCCCGTGGGAGTTCTAGTCTGAAAGCAATAAGGGGCGCACCATGGAAAGTCTATCGAGAGTGGGTCTGGTTTTCTCGGGAGGTCCGGCGCCCGCGGCCAATGCGGTGATCTCGGCCGCCGCTCTGGCGTTCCTGGACAACGGGGTGGAAGTCGCGGGACTTCTGGACGGATTCTCCCGGCTTCAAGGCGCCGCGCCACTCGCGGAGGGAAGGGACTACCTGCTGCTGGACACGAAGATCTCGGCCATCCGAAACCAGCCGGGCATCCACATTCGAACCTCCAGGGCCAATCCCGGCAAGGGCATCCACGGCGCTCAGGACCTGCGGGACCCCCAGAAGACCGAGAAGCTGAGCGCGGTCATGGCCTCGCTCAAGGCCATCGGGGTGCACGGATTGGTGACCATGGGCGGAGACGACACGCTCAAGACGGCCAATTACCTGCATTTGCTAGGCCTGCCAGTTATCCACGTGCCCAAGACCATCGATAACGATTACTTCGGGATCCCCTGGACCTTCGGTTACTGGACGGCCGTGGACACGGCGCAAAAGGCCCTGCTCAATCTGAAGTCGGACGCGGATTCGACCAACGCCTACTTCCTGGTGGAATTGATGGGAAGGAAGGCCGGCTGGATCACCTACGCAGCGGGCGTGGCGGGAGAGGCGTGCGACATCATCGCGGCGGAGGACATCCAGGGCGACGTAGATCCGGATGTCCTAGCCGACCGGCTGTGCGGCCTGCTCATGGCCCGGGAAAAGGAGGGGAGGACCTCCGGAGTCATCTGCATCGCCGAGGGCCTGGCCGAGCGGCTTCCGGACCGGCTCAAGCCCAAGGAAATCGACCAGCATGGCAACCCCTATTACGGCCACGTGGAACTGTGCCGCACCCTGGCCCAGAAAGCCTCGGCCCTTTACAAGGACCGGACCGGCCGTGAAAAGAAGATCACGCCCAAGCAGATCGGTTACGAAACACGCACGGCGCGGCCCATCTCCTATGACGTGGTCCTGGGCTCCATGCTCGGATACGGCGCGTACCGCCTCTGCGCCGAGGGGCGGTTTGGCCACATGGTGAGCGTCGAGGACAACTTCGCGCTCAAGGCCATCCCCTTCTCCGACCTGATCGATCCCGAGACCCTCACCACTCGGATCCGCCTCGTCCCGAGGGAGTCCGACCTCTTTCGCCTGAAGGACGCCCTCTCGTTTCCGATGCCTGGCCGGCGGGACCTCTGAGGGGCGCGGGCCCGGCGGCGACGCGGGACGGGGCCTAGGCCCCAAGCTGGGCAACCAGTCTGAGGCTTGAGCGCTGAAGGAGCGCGGGATCGTTGGGGCCCCAAATTCCGCGATGGAATTGCACTCGTAGGAGCGCCGCCCCGGCGCGACGGACCGTACGCGGGCATCGCATCCTGGTCGCAGGGTCACCCGGTTCGCGGCGAGGCGCCGCTCCTACAAAGCGGTTCCGCTTCCATCGCGGAATGGGGGTGGGGCTATGCCTCTTCCTGCGATCTTGGCCTTGTGTTAAGCTGTTTTTCCGTTTTCAGTGGAGGGTGCGGTATGTCCGGTCACAGCAAATGGGCCAACATCAAGGCACGCAAGGGCGCCCAGGACGCCAGGCGCGGCCACATGTTCACGAAGACCGCCAAGGAGATCATCATCGCCGCCCGACTCGGCGGCGGCGA
>JAJYLT010000033.1 GCA_021787565.1 Acidobacteriota bacterium | reverse complement strand
CATCCCCCCTCACCGAAGCCGGAGAATTTCATCCCCTGCCTGTCCTCCACCCTCTTCTATGCCCAGCCCCATTGACAGGCCTTGTCTTGCACAGGGAATTCGTCGATTGAAAAGGCCAAACACGAGGGCTCCGCGGGCTTTGCCCGCGGAGCGGGGAGGGCCCCGAAGGGCAAACCGAGCGCTCCGTCTGGCTCTGCCAGCGGAGCGCGAAAAAGAAGGCCCTCCCCGTTCAGGAGACAAAGCCTTTCCCCCGTGAGCCACCTGCACCACCGAAGGAAGGACCATGCGATCGCGGAATTGGGGGTCGGCTGGAGCCCGCGGCCCCGCCGGAAGCCCCGGCGGCGGGCGTCGAGCTCATCGCCTCGGGGCGCGGCGGCCCCGTTCAGGGAACAGCCAGCTTCTCGAGGGCCGCCACGATGCCCTCGACGGAGTGGTCTTCGGGAACGGCGGCCGGCTTCAGGCCGATCTCGAGAAGGGCCGCAGCCGTGGTCGGCCCGATGGGGAGGCAGCGGCTGCGCCGGATCGCCTCCCGACCCGTTTCGGGCAGGTTCTCCCAGAGCGCCCTGACGGCGGATGGGCTAGCGAAAACCGAGGCGTGGACGCCCTGTTCGATGGCGAAGATCTGGTCCGGGCGGAGGGGGGCGGGGCGCGTCCGGTAGCAGACCAGCGGCACCACGTCCCATCCCGCGGCGGCCAACCGCTCGACCAGCTCCTCCCTCGCCGACTCCCCTCGCGGAAGCAACAGCCGGGCCGGCCGGTGCGAGGAGGCCAGGTACTCCGCGAGGGCGAGGCCGGTCGCCCGCTCAGGGCGCGCGTGGACCGTCAGCCCCTTGGCCTCCAGCGCCTTGGCCGTGCCCGTTCCCACGGCCGCCACGCGAAGGTGCGCCGGCAGCTTGACCCCCTCGCTTTCCGTAGCGGCCAGAAAGTAGCGCACCGCATTGGCGCTCGCAAAGGCCAGCCAGGCGAAGGTGCCCAATTCCTGCACGTGGGAGCGATTCCCGTCGGACAGAGGGCAGGGCGCCGTCTCGATGGCGGGAATCCAGAGCACGTCCCCCCCCAGGGCGATGATGGCTCGGCGCAGCCCCTCCCCCTGGTCCCTCGGGCGAGTGATGAGGATCCTCTGCCCCATGAGCGTGTGGATCACCTCAGCCCTCCACGAGCCCGCGTGCCCCCTTCGCCCAGAAGCGGTCGAGAAGGCTCGCGGCAAGCTCCGAAGCCTCGGAGGCCGCGCCCTCGATCCTGTCCCGGATGCGCCGTGAACCATCCACGCTGGCCAGGAAGGCGCGGAGCACCACGCGCTCCTCCTGGATCTGGGCGTGGATGCCCAGGGGGGTGGTGCAAGAGCCGCCCAGTCCCCTCAGGAACCTCCGCTCCGCTTCGATTTCCAGCCTGGCCCTCGGGTCCTGAAGCGCGGATAGGAGGGCGATCAGTCCGTCGTCGTCCCGGCGGGTCTCCACGGCGATGGCTCCCTGCCCCACGGCCGGGATCATCTCGTCCCTCTCGAAACGCCGCGTGATGCGGTCGGCGTGGCCGAGGCGCGCGAGCCCGGCCGCAGCCAGCACGACGCCATCCAGCTCCCCCTCATCCACCTTGCGCAGACGGGTATCCACGTTCCCCCGCAGACCCTGGATGGCCCAGGAGGGGTGCAGGTCGAGGAGCTGGAAATGGCGCCGCAGGCTCCCGGTTCCGACCCGCGGCGAGGGGGGGAGATCTTCCACCCCGCGGCCCACCGGGAGAACCAGCGCGTCGCGCGGGTCCTGGCGCTCCGGAATGCAGGCCAGGGTCAGGGCCTCCGGATTCTCGGCGGGATAGTCCTTCAGGCTGTGGACCGCCAGGTCCACCTCTCCATCGAGGAGCGCCGACTGGATCTCCTTCACGAAGAGCCCCTTGCCTCCGACCTCCAGGAGCGCCCGGTCCTGGATCCGGTCTCCGCTCGTCCGGATGACCACGATCTCCGGCCGCCCGCCGCCGGCCTCTTCGATCCGCCTCTGCACGTATCGGGCCTGCCAGAGGGCCAGTGCGCTGCCGCGCGTCCCGATGCGATAGGGAGCCCTCTTCATTGCCCCTCCCCGCGTTCCCTTCCCTCCTGGTTCTGGGGGAAAAGCTGTCGAAAGAGATCCAGAGCCTGGGGCGAGTCCTCCTCGATGACCAGGCGCTTGACCTGAGCGATGGGTGCGTGGAGGATCTTGTGGACCACCCGCCGGACCGTGTTCCGGACGATCTCCCGCTGCTTGGGGCTCAGCTCCGGCAGGCGCCGGAGGGCCTCTTCGAGCTCCGAATCCTGGATCTGCCCCGCCCAGCCCATGAGGGAACCGATCAGCTCCGAGAGGTCCTGGTGGCCGATGAAGCGGGCGTAGAGGTCCAGCTCGGACTGGATCATGGCCTCCGCGTCGGCGGCCTTCTGCTGGCGCTCGGCCAGCCCCTCGTCGGCCACCTCCTGCAGGTCGTCGATGTCGTAGAGGTAGAGGCCGTCGAGCTTGCCGGCCGACTCCTCCACGTCCCTGGGCACGGCGATGTCGATGATGAACAGGCTGGCCCAGCGGCGGATCTTCATCACGGTCTCCATCATGGGCCTGAGGATGATGGGGCGCTGCGAGCCCGTGGAGGTGACCACGATGTCGCTCTGGATCAGGGCCTTGGGGAACTCCTCCCAGGGAACCACCTCGGCGCCGAAGGGCTTGGCGAACTCCACGGCGTGCTCGTAGGTGCGATTGGCCACCCGGACCCGGCCGACTCCGTTCTCCACGAAGTGGGTGGCCACGATCCGGCTCATTTCCCCGGCCCCCAGGAGCAGGATCCG
Organism: Acidobacteriota bacterium; assembly: GCA_021787565.1. Taxonomy (GTDB): domain Bacteria; phylum Acidobacteriota; class UBA4820; order UBA4820; family DSQY01; genus DTPS01. Next base: position 37,247 of record JAJYLT010000033.1, on the reverse strand, counting down.
CTTGGTGGAGAGATCGGCGAAGATGCCCCTGGCCAGGTTGTAGGCGGCGTAGGAGACGGTGACCGGACGCTGGCCGATACCCGTCTGCGTCCGCACCACCTTGGCCACGTGGAAGGCCTTCTGGAAGAGGAGGTTGAGCGGCGTGGAGAGGGTCCCGCCGTCCCGCGCCTGGAAATAGGCGTCCTTGACCTGGCCCAGGATCTGCGGCTCCCCGAGGATCATGCTGTCCAGACCGGCCGCCACGCGGAACAGGTGGCGCACCGCGTCCTTCCCGCGGCGGACGTAGAAGAGGTCGCGGTGAGCCGGGTCCAGTTGACGGCCCGCCATGAGGGTCGAGACGAGCCCCTTCCCTCCGTCGTCACTCGCCGAGTCGGCGTACAGCTCCACCCGGTTGCACGTGCAGAGCAGGACCGCCCCTTCGGCCAGGCCCGAACCCCTGAGGCCTTCCAGAAAGGGGAGCCTCTCCCCTTCCTCGAAAGCCGCCCGCTCCCGCACCTCCACGGGCGCCTGCTTGTGGTTGAGGCCCACCAGGATGAGTTCGCTCAATGCCACATGATCCCTATGATGATGAGAACGGAGAAGGCCGCCCCCGCCACCACGAGCCAGGAGCGCCGCCGGGGATGGACCTTGGCGGAGATCAACCCGTAGATGGCCACGCCGAGGACCAACCAGGCGAGAACGCTGGCACCTTCGAGAAGGCCCGGCTTCCAGTCCCTCCGGTCGCCGTAGAGGATGCCGTAGAAAATGGCGGAGGCGAGGCCCACCGTAAAGAGGGGATAGCCGGTGAGCAGTAGTTTGGAGGACCACTTTTCCGCCTCTTCCAGGGACGGGATGGGAAGCTCCGATGGGTGGTGGTGGTGGCGCAGGCTGTGGTCCTGCATGATGAAGATGGCGGCGTAGAGGAAGGAGAGGAAGAAGAAGGCCATCCCGAAAACGAGCAGGAAAATGTGGATGGTGAACCAGGGGGTGAAGTAGAAGGATTTGGGCTCCGCCACGAGATCCGGGACCATGAAGCCCAGAAGGAAGATCAGCATCACCAGAGGCATGAGGAAGAAGGTCAGGATCTTGCTCCGAGTCAGCGGGTAGAGGCACAAGTACAGGGCCAGGATGGCCCATGCGCTGATCTCGAAGAGTTGGTGCAGGTTGGTGGCGGGGGGGTAGCCCAGCTTCCCCCACAACCACCCGATCCGGGCGGTCTGGATCAGGAATCCGGCCGAGGCGAAGGCTAGGGTCAACCAGAAGAGGGGCCGCTTCTGGAATCCCCCGTAGATCAGGGCGAAAGCCAGGGCTGCCGTGTAGAGGAACAGGGTGAAGTTCTGGGGGTTCATTCGGCTCTCCCGCTGATCCAGCCGCCGCCCACGACCGTGTCGCCCAGGTAGGCCACGGCCGCTTGCCCGGGGGTCACGGCCCTGACCCCGTCTAGCCATTCTATCATCACGGCTTCACCGGCCTCAACGAGGCGCGCGCGCAGCGGAGGCTGGTGGTATCGGACTTGAACCCAGGCCTCCGTCGGCCGATTACCCTCCGCCACGTGCCAGATCCAATCCCCGACCTCGAACTTTGGAACACCCAGAGCCTCCCTCGGCCCGACCGTCACCTCCGCTGCCTCCGCATCGATGGCGGTCACGTAGAGCGCCTCACCCCAAGGGATGGCCAGGCCGTGACGCTGTCCCACGGTGAACCGGTGGATGCCCGCGTGGGTGCCCAACGGCCGGCCGTCCAAATGCCGCACGAGGCCCGGCCGAAACGTCTCCAACTCCCGTTCGACGACCTCGGCGTAGCCCCCCGGCCCTACGAAACAGATATCCTGGCTCTCGGGCTTGTCGGCCGTGGCGAGGCCGAGTCCCCGGGCCTTCGCCCGGATCTCCTCCTTGGTCCACTCCCCTACGGGCAGAAGGGTCCGGCCGCGCTGCTGCTCGGTGAGCGGGAAGAGCACGTAGGACTGGTCCTTGGCGGGGTCCCTGCCGCGCCTGAGGCGGCTGAGTCCATCCTGGTGAACCATGCGCGCGTGGTGGCCCGTAGCCACCCACGTCGCGCCCAGCTCGCGCGCGTACTCCCAGAGCGTGCCGAACTTCACCCGCTCGTTGCAGAGGATGCAGGGGTTAGGGGTCTCTCCGCGGGCGTAGGCCTCCACGAAGGGCTTGACCACCAGACGCCGAAAGGCCTCCTGGTGCTCCAGAACCCTGTGCTCGATCCCCAGCGCCCTCGCCACCTCTCGCGCGTCGAAGGTGTCCTCCAGGCCGCAGCACCGCTTGGCCCCAGGGCTTCCGCAGGAATCGTGCAGGCGCAGGGTCACGCCGACGACCCTGTATCCCTGTTCGAGCAGCAGAAGGGCGGCGACGGAGGAGTCCACCCCCCCGGACATGGCGACGAGAACGGTATGGGACATGGGGCCTACGGCTGTTCGTCGGTGACGATCAGCATGAGGGTGCTGGTGCCCACGCGGAACTCACACTGGTGATCGACCTGAGTCACCGTGATGCGCTGCTCGTTGATATAGGTGCCGTTGGTGCTCCTGAGGTCTCTCAGGAGGATGGTTTTCCCCTTGATCTCGATCTGGGCGTGCCGCCGGGAAACTTCGCTGTCGTTCAGGTTCACGTCGGCTCCGGCCCGGCCTATGAGCATGACGGGCTTATCGATGGGGATGATGGTCCCCGCGTCATTACCCTGCAACACGGCCAGCGAAACCCGTTTGCCCTCGGGCATGGCCAGCAGCTCGGACTCCGGCACCTCGGCTTCCGCCCACGTTTTTTCCAGCTTGTGGACCTTCTCGGTGGAAGGCTGCTGAACCTTGCTGGAGGGAGCATCTCCGGAGGCCTGCGACGAAGCCACCTCTCGGACGGCCTCGATGGCCTGGCCGCAGTTGGGGCAGGTGAAGCGAAACCTCTCCCCTCCCAGGAAGTGTTTCTCTTCGAGGCGATAGCGCTTCTGGCACGAGGGGCAGGTGACGATCACGGCATGCCTCCCAGGCCGAGTGTATCCGCCCCCGCCGATTGTTGTCAACGGCGGGGTCCGCACGACGTGGCGCGCCTGAGAGCGTGGATTCTGGCGCCCTGCGACCGCCCCGATTCCGCGATAGCGGCTCAACGCCTGCGTAGGAGCGGCGCCTCGCCGCGAACCGGGTGACCCAGCGATCCGGATGCGGTGCCCGCGTACGGTCCGTCGCGCCGGGGGCGGCGCTCCTACGAGTGCAATTCCATCGCGGAATTGGGGGACCGTGGCTGTATTGAAGTGAAGGATGGGACATACTAGCATAGGATGTTTAATGGAGGCGGCATGCTTCTCACCCTTGAGCCGGACCTCACCGCCGATCAACTTCAGCAGATCGAGGATCGCCTGCGCGAGCTGGAGGTCCGCGTGGAGAAGGCCGCAGCCGGGGTCCGCCCGATCTGGGTGATCAGGTCCGACGGCGGCGAGCCGCCGGCCGAGCGCCTGGCGGCGATCGCCGGTGTCGCCGCCGTTCTTCCGATCGACGCGGGGTTCCCGCTGGCTTCTCTGGCGCTTCGGGGCCGCCCCTCCGTGATCCGGTGCGGTCCGCTCGATATCGGGGGCCGGGACTTCGTGCTGGCCGCCGGGCCGTGCGCCGTCGAAACCCCAGAGCAAATGGAGGCCTGCGCCCTGGCCACGAGACGGGCTGGAGGCGTCCTCTTCCGCGGAGGATCCTTCAAGCCTCGGACCAGCCCCTACACCTTTCAGGGCCTCGGCCGCGAAGGCCTCCGCCTTCACCGGGAGGTGGCCGACCGCCACGGCCTCCTGATGATGAGCGAGGTCCTGGATCGGGAGGACCTGCCGGCGGTGGCCGAGTTGGCCGATATCCTCCAGGTGGGCAGCCGGAACATGCAGAACTTTCCCTTGCTGAAGGCAATCGGGCGGCTGAAGAGGCCCGTCCTCCTGAAGCGCGGCCTGGCCGCCACGCGGGAGGAGTTCCTTCTGGCTGCGGAATACATCCTCGCCGGAGGCAACGAAAGGGTGATCCTCTGTGAGCGGGGAATCCGCTCTTTCGACCCGGCCCTTCGAAACTCCCTGGATCTCGCCTCGGTCGTCCTGCTCAAGGAGATGACCCACCTTCCGGTGTTCGTGGATCCCTCCCACGCGACGGGCCGCCGGCGGCTCGTGGCTCCCATGGCGAGGGCGGCCGCCGCGGTCGGGGCGGACGGCCTCCTGGTGGAGATCCATCCCTCGCCCGAATCGGCGCTCTCGGACGGCCCTCAGGCGCTCCTGCCGGAGGACCTGCTGCGCTTGGCTGGGGAGCTCGCCGATCTGGCACCCGTCGTGGGCAGACGATTTCCGAGGCCCGCATGATCCGGTTCACCAACTCCCTGACCAGGCAGATGGAGCCCTTCGATCCGCTCGAGCCCGGCCGCGTGCGCCTCTATACGTGCGGCCCCACGGTCTACGACGTGGCCCACATAGGGAACTTCAGGACCTTCCTGTTCGAGGACCTCCTCAAGCGCTTCCTGATCTGGAAGGGCTATTCGGTCCTCCACGTGAAGAACCTCACGGACATCGACGACAAGACCATCGCGCGCGCGAACCAGGCCGGGACCCCGTTGCGGACGCTGACCGACAAATTCGCGGCGCTGTTCTTCGAGGACATGGCCACGCTGGGATGCCTTCCCGCCGACGTCTACCCGCGGGCAACGGAACACATCCCGGAGATGATAGCCCTGATCCAGGCCATGGAGAAGAACGGACACGTCTATGTGAGCCAGGGGTCGGTCTACTTCCGCATCGCGAGCCTCCCCGGATACGGCGCCCTGTGCCCCATGGATCTGGCCGGCAATCTGGATGGGGCCAGGGTGGACGGCGACCAGTACGACAAGGAATCGGCCCGCGATTTCGTGCTCTGGAAGGCCGCGCGCCCCGGCGAACCCTCCTGGGAAAGCCCCTGGGGACCGGGTCGGCCGGGCTGGCACCTGGAGTGCTCGGCCATGAGCGCCAAGTACCTCGGGGAGGTCTTCGACATCCACACGGGCGGGATCGATCTCGTCTTCCCCCACCACGAAAACGAGATCGCCCAGAGCCGTGGGGCCACGGGCAAGGCTCCGGTCAAGCTGTGGCTGCACGCCGAGCACCTGCTCGTGAACGGCGAGAAGATGAGCAAGTCCCTGGGGAACTTCTACACCCTGAGGGACCTCCTCGACCGGGGCGCCGACCCGATGGCCATCCGCTACCTCCTCCTCTCGGTGCCGTACCGCAAGCAGATGAACTTCACCTTCGAGGGCCTGGAGGCGGCCAAAGCCGCGCTCGCGCGGCTCCGCGATTTCCGAGCCCGGTGGCTCGAAGCGGCAGCCGGTCCGGAGGAGCCACCCGCGGTGGCGCAGACCATCCGGGGGCACCGGAGCGCCTTCTCAGCGGCCCTCGAGGAGGACCTGAACACCGCCATCGCCCTATCGGCCCTCTTCGAGGCGATCCGGGCCAGCAATGCGGCCATGGACAGAGGGAGCTGGGGCCTTGGTGCGAGACAGGAAGCGGGGCTGCTTCTGGAAGACTTCGAACGGGTCTTCGGCATCGGTCTCGAACGCGGCGAGATGCTGAACGCCGAGGTGGAGGCCCTCATCCAGGCACGTCAGGAGGCCAGGAAGGCCAGGAACTTCGCCGAGGCGGACCGAATCCGGGGGGAGTTGAAGGCCCGGGGCATCCTGCTGGAGGACACACCCCAGGGCGTGCGCTGGAAGAGGGCCTGAGGGGGTCGAGCAAAGCTCTCTCGGCCTTTGCCTTCCTCTCAGGGAGGGGGTGGTGATCGTCAACGGCTCCGATCCAGAGGTTCTGGGAAAGAGGAAGGAACTGGCTACTACGGCCCTCTACGGCGCGGTGTTCGAAGTCGCCCAGGCCTCCCCCTATCCTCTCAGGCTCAGTCCCGCTGCCAGCGGCCTTGAACTGGGCGGAACCGAACCCGTGGCGGGCCGACCCAACCGGGCGTTGATGAAGCTCTTCCCTATCGGACCGAGACGCTTCGCCGCGTTCTTCTACAAACGAAGCCAGGTTCCCTTCAGCCGGGACCGCTTCGCCTACGGCGCCGTGATCGTGGAGGAGAGTCGGTTGGATACCGCCGAAGTACAGACGTGGTGCCGGTGGCTTCATGAGGGGTTTCCGCCCGAGATGCCCCCGCCGAGGATCAAGCGCGCTTTTGCCTTCACGGTGCCGGACGACTGAGCCGCGGTACTTCCCGTCAGGACTCCGGACGGGCCGTCTCGGCGAACTTCCTGGAGGGCATACCGAAGAGGTAGCCCTGGGCCAGGGGCACGCCGAGCTCCTTGAGCACCTCCATCTCCCCGATCGTGCCAACGCCCTCCGCGATGATGAGCGCGCCGATGTTTTTGGCGAGCAGGGCCAGCGACGACACCAGCTCCTGCTTCAGCAAATTGGCCTGGATATCCTTCACGAGGGAGAGGTCGATTTTCAGGTAGGAGGGTCGAACGTGGGTAATGGTCTGAATGGAAGAGTAGCCCGTGCCCACGTCGTCGATGGCTACGCTGTAGCCCATCTCCAGATACCCCTTCATGGTGGTCGCGAAGGCGGCGTAGTCATCGATCGGCAGACGCTCCGTCAGCTCCCAAACCACGTCTTCGGGATGGAGCCCCGAGTCTTCCAACATCTTCACCGCCCCATCGCCCATCAGGTCGGGGTCATCCAGCGTGGTGGGAAGCGTGTTGATGAACAGCTTGGCCCCTTTCGGCTTGGGCTTGGCGGAGGCGATGGCGGTGAGCTTGCATTGATGGTCGAGCTGCCGGCTCAGGTTGGACTGCCTCGCGGAGGAGAAGAGGGATTCCGGGGATTCGTACTGGGTTCCCGCGGGACCCCGCGTCAAGGCCTCATACCCCACGATCTCGTACCCCTCCAGACGGACGATGGGATGAAATACCGTGCTGAGGGACTGACGAGCGAGAATCTGTCTGAGCTCCAGCTCGTGGAAGACGACCTCGGCCTCCTTCTGGTGGTGAGCTACCGAAGCGGCCTCTTCGACGGCCCGGTGCACCAGCCGTTCGAAGCGGAGAAACGGGTTGTTGTGGAGCACCGAGTAGCCCATATGGAGGGAAAGGCCGGGCAGGTCCCGCGCCGATAATTCCTCGTCCAGCACCAGATAGAGCCTGTTCGCCACCTTCTCCAACGCCCGGGCGTTGCCATCACGCAAGAAGCTGCAGGGCACAAAAATGCAGAACTGATCGTCGTAGACTCCCCTCTGGGTGGTGAGCAGGGCCCCATCGAACTCACGGTGGTTGACGTCCTCGATCTGGAAGGCTGCTTGGCGGAGGATGGCTTCATAACGCTCAAAACCGAAGATCCCCTCCACCCGCTCCAGGTCAGAAAATTGGATGAAGATCGCGCCGAGGAACTGATTCTCGGCCATCCTCTTGAGGGGCTCGAAACAGGCGGTGTAGGCCGGCAGTCGAGTGTTGCCGTCGTAGAGAGAGGCGCGCAGAGCCAGCAACTCGTTGTGGAGATCCTTGATGGGTGGCTCCAAGCTCCCTCCTCCTTGTCCAGTAGTATAGCCTCAGTCGACAGAGCCAGGCAAGGATCAGCAGAAAGCCCAACCCACGCCTATTCTTTATATATCAAGATATATCAAGGCGTTTCCCATCTCCCAAGGCGCCAGTTCACGGAACGCGCATGAGAATCCAGTTCACAGTTGAGCTCCCACTGCGATCACGATAGACTGATTGCTCTTATCTTCTTTGGTAGGGGGATCGTTGAGCCGCTCCCATCAGCCGAAAGGCGGCGTTCAGGCAGGCGCTGTATCGCTCAGCCCGTCTTCTTGGATACTCGTGCATCCTGCTTTGGGTCCGGGGCTCTCCTGGGGGAGCGACCCTTCGGCCGCCGGCGTTTCGCGTTCACCCCTCAACCTGCGCGGCGAGGAAGAGATCCTTCGTTTCGGCCTGGGCCTCTTCTCCTCTCTGGCCTTCCTGGAGGCGGAGGGATGGCCCCTGCGACCGGGGCCTCGGGATTGGGTGCTGACGCCCGATGGGCTCCCGCTTTTTCGAGCGGCGGCAGCACCTCTGCCGGACGACTCCCAGTTGGCGGGGTACGCCGCCCTGCTCTTCCGCCTCCTCTCCGGACGCCACCCTCCCCCACAGGGCCCCTGGCCCAGCATCCCCCGCAGACACCGCCGGTTCGCCGCCTGGAACCGATGGCTAGCCTCCACCCTGGCCGGCAACGGAGGAGACATCGCTCCTTTTCGGAGCCGGCTGCTGGGCCTCTGGAGTCTGGCCGGAGATGGGCCCCCTCCTGGCCTTTCTCCTGGGTGGGGCCTGGGGTTTCGGTGGGCGCCACCGGGGCAATTCTCTTCGCCCGGCGTCCATGGGGTTCGCACGGCGCCCCGTTCAGTGCTCCTTGAGGCCTTGTTCGGACTCGCGCTTCCCATCGACCGCGGAGGACTGGCCCTCGACCCCGTCCCCTTGGGGCACCCTCCTCCCTACCCATTCGCCGCGCTGGAACCCCTGGTTCGGCAGGTCTTGGGGGGAAAACATGAGGCCGAGGCCTGGATGCGTGAGGGCCTGATCGGTGAAGCCCGCCAGTTCACGGAAAGGCTCACCCCGCTGCTCGCCCTTCCCCCTCGCGGGGTGGGCTGGCTTCTTTGGCCCGGCGAGGCCCTCGACCCCGACAGCCGGGCCGTTCTCGATCAGGCCGCCGCGAGCGCCTCCGTCCCGCTGGTCATCCTCCACGAGACCCAAGGGGGACCCTGTGGACAGATCAGCTCACCGCGGCTGCTCTGGTTCTCCGAGACCGCCGAAGGTTGGTACATGGACCACGCTCGGGCGCTGCTCGGGGATGACCCTGAACTTCTGCTGGTCGCGCTCTCCAGTTGTCCCGGCGATCACCCTCGGTGCGGAGACTCCCTCCTTCCGCCGACGCCGGTCCCGATGCCGTCTCCCGCCCGCTCAGTCTTGGGCTCATGGGGACCACAAGCCATCCCGCCGGCCGCGCCGACCTCACAGCCCGCCCTGTTGGCCGCCGAGGGCCATTTGGCGGCCCTTCTCCACGGGGCGAGGGAGGCGCATCCGAAGGATGCGGAGGCAGGACGATACTGGGAGGGCGTGGTTCTCCTTCACGTGGGCCAGCCCCTTCTGGCGATGCGGATGTGGGAGGGACTCTCCGAGGAGGGCAGGTGGAGTCACGGCCTGGCCTTCCAGCGGATCAAGGCCCTGGAGAGGCTTCAGGACTACCGCGCCGCCGATCGGCAAGCGGACGAGGCACTGGCCCGTTCGATTCCGGCCGCCGAGCGAGACGCCATCCACCTCCTGAAGGGACAGTTCCACTGGTTGCTGGGGAGGTTTCCCGAGGCGGAATCGTGCCTGGAGGGGGTGGCCACGACGACGAACGACCCGGACCTTCGCGTGCAGGCCCTCTGCCACTGGGCCACGGCGGTGCTGCACGACGACCGGCCGGAGCAAGCACTCGCGCTTCTGGAGAGGGCAGGCGCGGTGACTCCCCCATCCGCGCAGCCGATCACGCGCTTCCTGCTTACCCACCGGCGTGCCATGCTCCACCAGAAGCTCGGCGAGCACGCGGCCGCGCTCTCCGGATTCGAGGAGGCCCGGAGCCTGGCCTCAAGCTTCGGCTTCAGGAGCCTGGAATCGGGATGCGAGTGCGACTGCGCGAACGTCCTTCGACGCCTGCTTCGCTTCGACGAGGCTTCTCGACGCCTCCGGCGCGGTCTGGAAGGAGCCATCGCCCTGGGCCTTCCAACCCTCGAGGAGGTGGCGCGGACCGACCTCGCGGCGTGCACGGCCGAGGCCGGCAACCTGTTGCCGGCCCTCCGGCAATTCGAGAATTCCGCGGCCAGAAAGGGAAGCCCCCAGAATCCACAGTACCTGGCCGTCGACTGCTTCTGGCTCGGCTCCATTCACCAGCAGCTCGGCGACTATCCCGCGGCGCTGGAATGGACGGAGAAGGGGCTCTCCTCCCTTCCGGGCACGGACCCCGAGGTCCGGTTGCCCCTCCAGTACCTCAGGGGCGAGCTGCTCCTGCAGACCCGGCAGATCCAGAAGCTTCGGCGCTTGGTGAAGGAGATCTCAAACCAGGTCCACCCCGACGTCGATGCGGATGACCGATTGGCCATTTCGGCCCTCCGGTGCGCCGCTGCCCGCAGGGGCGCGGGCTCCTTTTCGGCCGAGGATCACCACGTGGCGGTCGGATTGCTCGGCCAGGCCACACCCTATTTCCGGGCCTTCTGGCATCTCCTGGCGGCAGGAGAGACGGGAGAGGTCGCCGAATCCGCACTCCTCCGGGCCTGGACCGAAGCCGGCCACGCACGGAGTCCCTACCTGGCGGCGAGGGCCTTATGGGAGCTGGCCTGCCTGGGGGCGCTGCCACCCCTTTCTCCCGAGGACCGGCAGTGGATCTGCGACTTTCTCGCCAAGAACCACGTGCGAGGCCCCGAGCGTGGCCTTCTCGGACTCTTGACCGAGGCCCCACCTGCCGCCGGCCCCGCAACACGCGCCGAAGCAAGCCCCCTCGCCTTCCTGGCCGCGGCGGAGTCCACTCCCGAAGAGACCATGGCCGGCATCCTGGAGCGGACGGGAGCCGCGGCGGGCTATCTCCTGCGTCCCGGATCACCCCCTCACTGGTGGGGCGAAGGGACCGAGGAACAGCGCCGCTCCCTGCTACAGGCCGCCGGGAGCCGGGGAGAGAAAGTCGTGGCGGGGGGATTCGTCCTCGGCCTTGCCACCGAATCCGGCCTCTGGTGCGGCCTTTTCAAGGCGGGCCCCATCTCCTTTGACGCCGATCAGAGACGGCTGGCCGCGATTTGGATCCGGCAGTTACCCGCGGCCCCGGTCCAGACTCCACCTCCACCCGGCCGCGACATCCATCCCGCCATCGGCCGCCACCTCCTCTCCGCCTCATCGGCCATGCGGGCCGTGATCGAGGCCATCCAAAGGGCGTCGATCTTTCACTTCCCGGTCCTCTTCACCGGCGAACCCGGTGTCGGCAAGGAGGCCTGCGCCAAAGCTCTCCACGCCGCCTCCCCCCGCGCACCCAAGAACTGGGTGGCGGCCAACTGCGCCAACCTGACCCCGACGCTGGCCGCGAGCCTCCTCTTCGGTCATCGGCGGGGGGCCTTCACGGGGGCCGATCGGGATCAGACGGGGCTCGTGGAGGCCGCCCGGGGCAGCACCCTGTTCCTGGACGAGGTGGGCGAGCTGTCCCAGGAGGTCCAGGCGCACCTCCTCCGGTATCTTCAGGACGGCACCTTCCTTCCGCTGGGTGAAGTGCGCGGTCGCGAATCCGATGCCCGCATCGTGGCCGCCACCAACCGGGACCTGGAGATGGCGGCGTCCGAAGGGCTGTTCCGTCAGGACCTGCTGCACAGGCTTCGCGTCATCGAAATCGAAGTGCCCCCGTTGCGGCGGCGTCCCGAAGATATCCCCCTGCTCTTTGCGCACTTTCTGGAGGAGGCCGCGGCCGCCGAGGGCTTTCCGTCCCCACGAGTCACGCCGCCCGTTCTGACGCGCCTTGGAACCTACCCCTGGCCCGGCAACGTCCGGGAACTCCAGAACACGGCCCGAGCCATGCTCGTCGCCTCCGCGGGCGCCCCCGAGCTGCGGGAGGAGCACTTGCCCCGGCGCCTCAAGGAGGGTCCTCGCGACGGGCCGGGAGGCCGAAGCCTGCCAGCCATCCTGGAGGAAGCGGAGCGGAAGGCCATCGCCCAGGCCATCCAGGATTCGGGCGGCAACCTCTCGGCCGCGGCCCGGTCCCTGGCCATCAGCCGCCAGAGCCTGCTTCAGAAGATGAAGCGCCTGGGGCTATCCAGGCATTGAGGGAGTCAGTGCTTCCTCTTGTTCGGGCGAGGTGCCTCCTGGGCTCCGCCCACCAGGCGGACCGTCTCCCTGGCGATCATGAGCTCCTCGTTGGTGGGCACCACCATGACGATCACCCGGCTCTTGTCCGAGCTGATGATCTTCTCGCGCTCCGCTGACTCGTTGAGCGCCGGGTCGATCTCGACGCCGAGGTAGTCCAGGTTGGAGCAGGCGGTCTCCCGGACAGCGGCGTCATTTTCACCGATGCCGGCCGTGAAGACGATGACGTCCAGCCCGTTCATGGAGGAGGCATAGGTGCCGATGTACTTGCGGACGCGGTAGCAGAACATCTGGAAAGCCATGGCGGCCCGCTCGTCGCCCTCCTTCCTGGCTTTGTGGATGTCCCGCATGTCGGAGCTGACTCCGGAAACTCCAAGGAGTCCGCTTTTCTTGTTGAGGATCGCCACGACTCCCTCGGCATCCGTCTTTTCCACTTCTGCCATATAGGGGATGAGGGCCGGGTCGATATCGCCCGAGCGCTGGCCCATCATGAGCCCGTTGAGCGGAGTGAGCCCCATGGAGGTTTCGAGGGACTTCCCGTCCTGGATGGCCGTCATGCTGCAGCCGTTGCCCAGGTGGGCCGTGATCATCTTCAGGGAGGCCAGGGGCCGGCCCAGGATCTCGGCGGCCCGATTGGCCACGAACTGGTGGGAGGTCCCGTGGAAGCCGTACCGCCGGACCCCGTGTTTCTGGTAGTACTCGTAGGGAATGGCGTACAGGTAAACGTGCTTGGGCATGGTCTGGTGAAAGGCCGTGTCGAAAACCGCCACCTGCGGGACCGTGGGGCTGAACTTCTGGCAGGCCTCAATGCCCATGAGGTTCAGGGGGTTATGGAGGGGGGCGAAGCGGATGCAGTCCCGGATGGCCTCCACGACCTCGCCCCGCAACAGCGCTGAGTCGTGGAACTTCTCCCCGCCATGGACCACTCGGTGACCGATGGCGCTGATCTCCTTGACGTCCTTGATCACGCCGTACTCTCCGTCGGTAAGGGCGTCGAACATGTCGTGCACGGCCACGGCGTGATTGGGGATGCCGGACCGAATCGTGATCTTGCCGACGCCGAGAGAGTCGTGTTTCAAGGTGGCGTTGTCCGATCCGATGCGTTCCACCAGGCCCTTGGCCACCAGCGTCTCATGGGCCATATCGAAGAGCTGGTACTTGAGGGACGAACTGCCGCAGTTGACGACCAGCGTATTCATGGATTCCTCCAGAGGGAGACTCCAGATTCCCGTCCGGGATGGAGCCTCCCAGATCACGGCCGCCGACCGCGGCCACCGAGGCCGGTGCGCACCGTGGCGCACGCCCCGGCCTCCTTTCCTGTGCGTTCGGGCGCCTATCCGATGGCCTGGGCTGCCGTGATGGCGGCCACATTCACGATATCCTGCACGGAACAGCCTCGAGAGAGGTCGTTGGCGGGCTTGGCGAGTCCCTGGAGCACGGGCCCTATGGCTTCCGCCCGGCCCAGGCGCTCCACCGCCTTGTAGACGATGTTGCCCGCGTTCAAATCGGGGAAGATGAGCACGTTGGCCCTGCCGGCCACGGCGCTCGTGGGCGCCTTGCGGCTTCCCACCAATGGAACGAGGGCCGCATCGAGCTGCAATTCTCCATCGATGAGCAGGTCGGGGCGGCGCTCGCGAACGATGGCCAGGGCGCGCAGGATCCTGTCCAGGTTTTCGTGTTTGGCGCTCCCTTTGGTGGAGAAACTGAGCATGGCGATGCGCGGTTCCATGTCGCAAAAGGCCCTGGCGCTGGCCGCCGAGGCGATGGCAATATCGGCGAGCTGGTTTTCGTCGGGGAAGGGAAGAACCGCGCAGTCCGCGAAGATCATGAGCCCCCCTTCGCCGAACTGCCGATCCGGGTGGACCATGATGAAGCAGCTCGAAAGGGTCTTGATCCCCGGAGCCGTGCCCAACAGATGGAGGGCCGCCCTGGTCACCAGGGCCGTCGTGTTGTAAGCCCCGCTCACGCACCCGTCCGCCAGCCCCCTCCGCACCAGCATATCCCCGAAGAAGACATTGTCCCGCATGGTCTTGGCGGCCTCTTCCTCGGTCATGCCCTTGCCCTTGCGCAATGCGTGGTACTCCTGGATGAACTCGGGCAGGAGGGGCGAAGCGGTGTGATCCAGCACCTCGACTCCAGCCAACACCCCCAGCTCCCCGCTGGTCGCCGCCTTCACCTGGGCATCCGTGGCGAGCAGAGTCACCTCCGCCAACCCCTCCCTGGCTGCCTGCACGGACGCCAGAACCATGCGCTGGTCCATTCCCTCCGACAAGACGATCCGCTTTCGATTCGAGCGCGCCTTCGCCTTGATCTTCTCCATGACGTGCATCGTCTTCCTCCCTGAACCCGGACGCAGCCCGCCAGATCCCGCGCCTTTCCGCCGGTCGCATCGGGCGCATCAGCCTGGCATTGTAGTCCCGCCTCGGGGAGGTTATGCGTTCTTCCCCAGACCCAAGCCGGAAAGAGCGCTACGTCCCCCTCCCGCTGGCCGCACATGGTGATGCATGTAGGCACATATCTATCTGGCCTCTCTCAACGGTCTCCTCCTGGGAAGCCATCCGCCGGGAAGAGTATGATGGAGGCGGGGACTTGGCCCCGGGACAGGTCATGAGAGACGAGCAGAGTTGGACGTGGGCGCAGGGTGACCCGGAACCACTCCCGGTGCAGGAGGTGACACCCCCCATCGAGGCCGGCATTTTGGACGGCGTGACGCGTTCCTTGCTTCTGGTGCTCGCCTCTCGATCGGGCCTGCCCCGCGCGGAGCGGCCTCTTCGCCCGGAAGAGACCCAGGAGGCCGAGGAGGCCTTTCTCGCCTCGACGCTGAAGGAGATCATGCCCGTCGTCCAAATCGAAGGCCGCGTCATCGGAGGGGGGCTGCCCGGCCCCATCACCAACCGCCTGCTGAGCTTGTATCGGGAGTTGACCGCCAACGACACCACAGGAGACCTGCCATGATCCATGCCGCCATCCGGCGGGGGCTGACCGCCCTGAGCGGAGCCCTGCTGCTGGCTATCCCCGCCTTCGCCTCCTCGGGCCCCCTCGGAGACTCCCGGCCAGTCCCCCCCGAACTCCAGACCAGCGTTTCGGCGAGCCCCTCGCCTCTGCCCGTTCCGGGCAGCGGCTCCCTCGTCTTGACCGTTTCGGTGCCTGCCGGCTACCACATCTTCGCGGGAAAGGATCTTCTGGTCAGCCTTCCCAGCCTGCCGGGAGTTACCTTCGGCACGCCCGTTTACCCCAAAGGCACACCGGAAGAGGGCGGGGCCGTCCTACGGGGCACCTCGACGGTGACCCTTCCGGTGACGCTGGGCCCCCTTCCAGCAAAGCGACTGGAGGGCTCGCTCACGTTGCACTGGCAGGGTTGCCAGGATTACGGCGAGAAGGTCTGCTTCCTTCCGACCAAGGACAATGTGCCCTTCTCGCTCCCCGTGGCTCTCTCAAAGGCCTCCCCTCCATCTTCTGCAGAGGAAGCCACACGAGCCAACGGGCAGGGGGAGATCGGTCTCCCTGGAAGACCCGAGCCCCCCAAGACTCAGGCGCCCCCATCCCAGGCCAACGCCGCCGTCTCGGGCAAAGCGGCGCCCCCTCCCCTGGCCGCCCAAGCGCGAGAGGCACCCGCCGAGAAGTCCTATCAGCAGCGCTTCACCTCCATCGCGCAGCACAACATCCCCTTCGCCCTGCTCCTGGCCTTCCTGTTCGGGATCCTCTCTAGCCTCACGCCCTGCGTCTATCCCGTGATCCCAATCACGGTGGCCTACATCGGCTCCCGCTCCGAAGGCCGCGGCAAGAGCCACGGCTTCCTCCTCTCGCTTGCCTTCGTGCTGGGCCTGGCCGTGGTGTACGCCACGCTCGGCGCGGTCTCCGCGAAGGCCGGCCAGACCTTCGGGACGCTGACGCAGACGCCGTGGGTGGGAGTCCCCATCGCGCTCCTCTTCTTCCTCCTGGCCTTCTCCATGTTCAACCTCTTCGAATTCAAGACCCCCGCCTTCTTGACCAACCGCATCGAGCAGACCAAGCAGAGGGGAAGGGGCAAGGGGTTTGTCGGCGCCTTCGCCATCGGCGCGCTCTCCGGTCTCGTGGCCAGCCCCTGCGTCGGGCCGCTCATCCTGGCCATCTTGGTGGCCGTGGCAGCCACCGGCTCCGTCCTCCTGGGATTCCTCTACCTCTTCTCCTTCGCCCTTGGCATGGGCCTGCTCTTCGTGGTCATCGGGACCTTCTCGGGGGTCATCGCCTCCCTGCCCAAATCCGGCGCATGGATGGACGGAGTGCGCGTCGTTTTTGGCGTCCTGATCCTGGCCGCCGGCTTCTACTTCGCCGGCCTCTATCTGACGCCCTTCCTGTTCTGGCTGGTCGCCGGGCTGACGCTGGGGTTCTTGTCCGGCTTTCTTGTCTTCGGTGGCGGCCGCCACTTCTTCGCGGTACCCATGCGGATCTCCGGCATCGTTCTCGCCTGTGCGGCGCTTCTCGCCGTCGTCTGGCTCCTTCCCGCGCGCGGGCTCTCCGCGGGCCGCCCGTCGCCGGCCGGCTGGTCCACGGACCTGGAGAGCGCCCAGGCCCAGGGAAGGGCCGAGAACCGCCCCCTTCTCCTGGACTTTCGCGCCGATTGGTGCGTGGCCTGCATGGAACTGGAACGAACGACCTGGCCCTCCCCGAAGCTGCGTCCGGCCCTGAACGAGGTCATCCCCGTCCGGCTGGACATGACCTCAAGCACCCGGGCCAACCAATCCCTTCAGGAGCGATACGGCATCCTCGGCCTTCCCACCGTCATCCTGCTGGCCCCCGACGGACGTGAGCTTGGACGATTCACGGGCTACAAGGACCCCGTAGAGTTTCTGGCCTGGTTTGATGACCTGATGGCGACCCGTCCTGCTCTTGGCCGATGAGATGAGGTGGCTCGATGATGCGACAAGCTTGGTTTTGGATGGCGGCCGGTGCGGCGCTCTGGGCCGCGGTCGCCTTCGCGGTCCAAACCGGGAAACTGCCGGCCCGGCTTAGCGTGACCTCGCCGGACTTTTCCAACGGAGGGACCATCCCACGCAAGTGCACCTGTACGGGGGAGGATCTTTCGCCCGCCCTCACGTGGTCGGGGCTGCCCCCGGAGGCCCGGTCCATCGTGGTGATTTGCGATGACCCCGACGCTCCCGGGGGGACCTGGGGCCATTGGGTGCTCTACGACCTTCCCGCTACGGAAAGGGGACTGCCCGCCGGCGTCCTTCCCCATTCTCCACTGCCGGGCGGCGCCTTGCAGGGGATGAACAGCTGGAATAAACCCGGTTACGGGGGCCCCTGCCCGCCCCCCGGGAAGCCGCACCGCTACTTCTTCAAGGTCTACGCGCTGGATGCGCCGCTCGCGCTCGGTCCGGGGGCTTCCAAGACTCAGGTCCTGGCCGCCATGAGAGACCACGTGTTGGCCCTGGGGGAACTGATGGGGACCTTCGGCCGGTAGGATGCAGGCGTGACTGAGAGGAGGAGGGGGCGCCGTTCCCGTCCTCGCTTCCCCGCGCTCTAGCTTCCGAGTTTCCTCTCTTCCTCGCCATTCCCCAGACCATGCGTCTGTTGATACTCCCGCTCCAGTTCCTCGAGACGGTATCGGTCCATCCCCGTCTCCTTGAGGAACCGTTCCCGCAGCTCCGTCTGGCGCGACTCGAGAACCCTCGGAAGGATGTGGTTGAGATATTCGCTCTCCCGCGTCACCGCCTCCAGCGCCGAGGCGAAGGTCCCCGGCGGCACGGAGAAGGGCCGCCCCTCGCGCTTGGCCATTTCCCCCTCCACCTCCCGTTGGAGAAGGCGGACGTGCACCGGATTCGAGAGGTTGAAGTACGACCGTTTCAGTCGGGTGCGAATGCCCTCGCAGAGACGCCGCTCCGCCACCTCGACCTGCGCGATGGCCTCCACCTGGCGCACCAGGTCCCCCAGCGTGGCCTCGCCGCGCTCCAGCCGCCCCAATCCCTCCACGAGAACCAGAACCTTCTCGCGTCCGAACCTTAGAACGTAGGGGTTGTTCAGGACGGGCTCGAGCACGAGCAAGCGAAAGAGCCCGGCCTCCACGGCATCGAGGGCCCTCTGGTTGCCGACCAGGGAACGCACCTTGCTCTCGCTCACCGTGGCCTGCTCCATGAAGGCCAGTTGGTTGATGACGGCCTCGGCGTTGTCCAGCCGGTCGAAGAAGGTGATGACCTCCGAGAACACCTCAAGGGGGGCCAAATCTCCCCCCTGGGCCACGCGCTCATCCAGCATCCTGCCCGTGTCCAGAAGGATCTTCTCAAAGCCGTTGTCCCGGTGCTGAACGGATTGCTGCTTGTAGCCGAGCAGCCTGGCGACTTCGGCCGGCCCTATGATCTCGGCCGCGGGCTTGCTGGCGATGAAGAGGCTTTCGAAGATTTCTCGGGTCTGCCTGAGGTAGTCCGGCTCATTGTCCCTGGCCACGGAGGCGGCCGGGATCAGTCCGTCCAGGGTGTCAAAAAGGCTGCTCGGAAGGTTGTGGCGCATGGCCAGCCTTCGCAGGGAGTTCAGCCGGGGCAGGGCGGAGGGGTCCATCTGGCCGGACATGACCCCCAGGAGCAGGTCCTTGTATTCGTCTACCAGTTGGCGGTTGCTCTCCTCCTTGTAAAGGATGTCGATGGCGATGCGCTCCCGCTGGTACTCCTCGACCCCCGTCTCCTCGGCGAAGGGGATGACGAACCGCTCCTCCTGGCTCCCCCACATGCCGACCCGCCGATAGTAGTCCCGGACGAACTGGTAAAACCGCTGGTAGGGCTTGTGGACCAGGCGCAGGAGAAGGAGCGTGGCATCCGGATCGGCCAGCTCTCTGAGAATCTCCCCTACCAGGTCGCTGTCCGCACCTTCGCCGGGAAAGGGGCTCCGTTTGAGTACCCGTCCCAAGGTCCTCAGGAGCGTCTCTTGGGTCCGGCGGGCCGAAAAGGGCCATGGGACTTTGATTAGGAAATAATAGTTGCCGACGGCGTTGCCGTCCAGAAAGAGGCTCTCGTAGCTCTGGAAGCCGGAAAGCTGCGACGTGAAGGTCAATCCGCCTTCACCGGCCACGGCTCCGAACATGACCAGCCTATTCTTGACCTCCTTGTGGCTGAGATCCTGCAACGGCATGGGGGAGCCGAACATGTACTCCGAAACCACCCCGCCCGTCCCCGAGAAGGTGATTCCCTTCCCATCCAGCCGAAGATACATGCCGGCGAGGAAGAAGGAAGCCTCCGACCCATCCGTCCCCTCCTTCATCTCGTAAAAGGGGGCCGTCAGCAGTTTTTCCCCGGCCAGATTGGCGTAATAGTCTATCTCGCGGGTGATGCTCCCGTGAACGCGGATGTCCTTCAGCATAAGCACTCCCGGCTCCGGATTGTACCAGAGCCGTACGCCGCGGGCACGATCACCGGCCTGCCAGGGGCCGGGCCCGCCCCAATTCCGCGATGGAATCGCACTCGTAGGAGCGCCGCCCCCGGCGCGACGGACCGTACGCGGGCACCGCATCCTGGGCGCAGGGGCACCCGGTTCGCGGCGAGGCGCCGCTCCTACGCAGGCGTTGAGCCGCTGTCGCGGAATCGGGGGCCCGCTGCGCTATTGACAGGCCGCGCAAATAGCTCATATAATGCAGGTTCGTACGGTCCGGAGGTGTCTATGTACGCGATCATCGAAAGTGGCGGCAAGCAGCACCGGGTGACCGCCGGGGACAAAATCAAGGTCGAGCTCTTGCACCAGGAGGACGGCAGCGAGGTGAGTTGGGCCCCGCTTCTCGTGGTGGACGGAGACAAGGTGTGGGCGACGGGGGATTCCGGGGCCTTCACGGTGACGGGCAAGGTGGTGGGCGAGGGCAAGCTGCGCAAGATCCTCGTGTTCCACAAGAAGCGCCGCAAGCAGTACAAGAAGATCTACGGCCATCGCCAGCCCTACACCCAGGTGGAAATCCTGAGCATCGCCAAGGGTTGATTCGGAGAGGACCATGGCACACAAGAAAGGTCAAGGCAGTTCCCGCAACGGCCGCGACAGCAACTCGCAGCGGCTGGGCATGAAGCGTTTCGGCGGCCAGGTCGTGAAGGCGGGGACCATACTGGTCCGGCAGCGCGGGACTCCATACAAAGCCGGCATCCAGGTGGGGCGCGGCAGCGACGATACCCTCTACGCGCTCGCGGACGGCGTCGTGTCCTTCCGTCACCGAGGCAAGCTGGGGCTCTACGTCGACGTCGTCTCCCCGCAGTAGCGGCGAATGTTCCTCGACTCGGCACGGATCTTCGTCAAGGCGGGCCGCGGCGGGTCGGGATGCGTGAGTTTTCGCCGGGAAAAATTCGTCCCTAAGGGCGGCCCTAACGGCGGAGATGGTGGCAGGGGCGGGAGTGTCGTCCTCGTCGCCAGGTCCCAGGTCCGGACGTTGGTCGCGTTCCGTTACAAGAAGAGCTTCATCGCCCCCAGCGGGAAGCCGGGCGAAGGTAGCCTGCGTACGGGAGCCTCCGGGCGAGACCTGCTGGTGCCCGTGCCGCCCGGCACGGTCGTCCTCGCCGAAGAAGGGGACGAGGTCCTGGCGGACCTGGTGGAGTCCCGCCAGCGCTTCGTCGTGGCCCAAGGGGGACGGGGCGGCCGGGGCAACGCGCGGTTCAAGAGCGCCACCCACCAGGCTCCCAGAGAGTTCGATCCCGGCGAGGAGGGCCTGTCCCGATGGATCCGCCTGGAGCTGAAGCTCCTCGCTGACGTCGGACTGGTGGGGCTCCCCAACGCCGGCAAGTCCACCCTCCTGGCCGCCGTCACCAACGCCAAACCGAAGATAGCCCCCTACCCCTTCACCACCCTGCGGCCCATCCTGGGAGTCGTGGAGTGGACCCGCCGTCGCTCCTTCGTGATCGCCGACATTCCCGGCCTCATCGAGGGGGCCCATCACGGCGTGGGGCTGGGGGATCAGTTTCTCAAGCACGTGGAGCGCACCCGGGTTCTCCTTCACCTGGTGGACCTTTCCGATCAGGCGTCCGACCCGCTCGAACGGGTGATGACGGTGGAGCACGAGCTCACGGCCTATGGAGCGGGTCTGGACCAGAAGCCCGTCGTCATCGTGGGCACCAAGGACGACATCCCCTTCGACCCGGAGAAGGAGGGAGCCCTCCGGGAATACGCCGCCCGCCGCGGCGTCCCCTACCACCGGGTCTCGGCCGCGGCCCACAAGGGGTTGCACGGGCTCCTGGCGGAGGCCTGGGGATACCTGTCCGACGAGGAGGAGGCATGAGGATCGGCCTGCTGGGGGGCAGCTTTGACCCCCCGCATAACGGCCATCTGCACCTGGCCCGAATCGCCTCCCAAGCCCTCGATCTGGATTCGATCCTGTTCATCCCCTGCTACCGGCAGCCTCTCAAGACCGAGGCGCCCCATGCCTCCGGATTCCATCGCGCCGCCATGGTCGCGCTGGCGCTCTCGGGCCATCGCCGGTGGCTACTCGAAAACCTCGAGCTGGAGAGGGGGGAGGTCTCCTACACCGCCGATACGGTCGAGGCGCTGGGCACGCGTTTCCCCGGCGCCCGCCTCGTCCTCTTGGTGGGCGCCGACGCGCTGGCTGCCTTCCCCCGCTGGCACCGTTTTCGAGACATCCTGGCGGCGGCCGATCTCGCCGTCGCACCGAGGGGAGGGGTCGAATCGGCGCCCGTCCCCAGAAGCCTGCCCTCCTCGCGCGTTCACCTCTTGAAGGGGGAACCCCTCACGGTGAGTTCCACTCTCATACGGCAAACCGTTGCTGCCGGACGAACCGCGGGGCACATGACGCCCCGCTGCGTGGCGGCTTATATTCGGAAGGAAGGGCTCTACCGTGAATGAACCGAGGCGCCCCGTCGGGGAGGAGGAACCGGTGAAGGCTGATGAGAGAGAGATCCTGGCGGGCATCGTGAGGATCCTTGAGGATGGGAAGGCTCTGGACCCCGTCATTCTGGATCTTCGCCAGTTGACGAGCATGACCGACTACTTCGCCATAGCCCATGGCACCAATACCCGGCAGGTCCAGGCCCTGGCCCGGGACCTCCAGGATGCCCTACGGGAAGAGTTCCAACTCCGGCCCCACCACGTGGAAGGCCTCTCCCACGGCCAATGGGTCCTCCTCGACTACGGCTCCTTCATCATTCACCTGATGCTGGAGGACAAACGCGAATTCTACAGCCTGGAACGCATCTGGATGGACGCCCCTCGGGTAGCGCCGTGACCCCTCCCCGAACGGTGGGCCGGGACCCGGCCTTCCGGGCGGTGATGCAGTTGGCCCGGCGGGTGGCGCGCGAGTCCAGCCCCGTGCTCCTCGTGGGACCCACGGGTTGCGGGAAGAGCCACCTGGCCCAATGGATCCATCACTGGGGGCCCCGTCGGGGGCCCTTCCTGGAATGGCACACCGGGGCCGCGCCCGAGACCCTGCTGGAGGCCGAACTCTTCGGCGTCCATTCGGGAACCGCAACGGATGTGGCGGAGAGGCCTGGCCTCTTTGAGAGGGCCGGCCAGGGGACGCTCTGCATGGGAGGCATGGAGGCGCTGCCGAGCCATCAGCAGGCCGCCCTGCTGCGAGTCCTCGAAACCCGCCAGGTGGAACGCGTGGGTGGAGGCCGTCCCATCCAGGTCCTGGCCCGCCTGTGCGCGACCTTCCTGGACTCCCCCGAGCTCCTCGTCCAGCGAGGAGCCCTCCGGCCGGACCTGCTCTACCGGTTGGACGTCATCCGGATCGAGATCCCGCCCCTGGCCCAGCGCCCTGAAGACGTCCCGATCCTCGCCGACTTCTTCCTCGGCCAATGCTGCCGCCGGATCCACCGCGAGAAACCCCGCATGTCCCAGGAGCTCATGGACGCCCTGAAGAGCCACGCCTGGCCGGGGAACTGCCGGGAGCTCGCCCATCGGATGGAACACCTGGCCCTGGTGGGGGCGGACCCCCTCACCCCGGCGGATCTCCCGCCGGCCTTCTGGGGCGGAGGGGAGCGCCTGGAGACCGCGATCCGCCAGCGTCTCACGCTGTCGGAACTTCGCGACGCTTACATGCACGAAGTCCTGGCCCGCGTAGGCGGCAACCGGACCCAGGCCGCGAAGTGGCTGGGAATCAGCCGCAAGGCCCTCTGGAGTCATTTGAGGGGCGAAGCCAGATAGGGTATAGTGTGAGGCCAATCGGATGTGGGAGATCTTGCTGTTGCACGTGGGAAGGATCTCGGACGAGGGGATCGGGCGCGCCGTGGAACGTTACGTGAAGATGGTCGGAGGGGAGTGGAGCTTCCGCGTCGAGCCCGTTCGGGCCTCCCGCAAGAAGGAGCCGCAGGCGTGCAAGACGGAGGAGGCGAGCTTCCTGACCCGGCGGATTCCCAGGGGCTGCTTGGCCGTGGCCCTGGACCCCGGAGGCCGGACGATGGACAGCGGAGGCTTCGCCGGCCTCCTCCAGCGCCAGAAGGACGCCGGCAAGCGCGTGGCCTTTCTCGTGGGCGGTCCCCACGGCCTGGGCCGTGAGGCACTCGAGCTCGCCGAAATCCGGCTGAGCCTCTCTCCCATGACCCTCACCCACGACATGGCCACGCTGGTCCTCGCCGAACAGGTCTATCGAGCCTTCGCCCACTGCACGGGAAGAGCCTACGCCAAATAGCGTGAAGAGGAGTCTCCATGGACAAGAAGACCCTGAAGCACTTCGAGAAGCTGCTCCTGGACAAGAGGGCGGAACTCCAGAGCGCCTACCGCGATAAGCTCTCCAGGAGCGGGGACGCGGGGGCGGACGGAGCGCTGGACTCGGCCGACGAGGCCTCCGCCAACTACAACAAGGAGTTCTGGTACTCCCTCTCGGACGCGGACCGGAAGGTCATGCGGCGGATTGACGAGGCGCTCCGGGTCATCGCAACGGAGGGAGGCTACGGGGAGTGCGTCCACTGCGGCAAGCCCATCCAACGAAAGCGGCTCGAGGCCGTTCCCTGGGCCCGCCACTGCCTCGAGTGCCAGGATTTGCAGGAACGCGGGCTCATCGAGTGACCGAATCGACATGCGCCTGAAGACCGCCCTCATCACCGGGACGCTGATCCTGTTGATGGCCCTCCTTCTTGGACTCGTCTCCAGGAACGTGGAGGTCCTGAGAGAGCCCTTCATCTTCTTCGGGCTTCGAGTCCCCATGGCGTGGGTGCTGACGGTCGCCCTCCTGGCCGGCTTCCTCAGCTTCGCCGTCTGGATCGCGGCCAGCGGGCTGGCCCAGGTGGTGCGGCGTTGGCTGACGGACCTGAGGCGCCAGAGCGAGAGGGCGGCCGAGGAGCACTACCTCAAGGGCCTCGACGCCGTCCTCGGCAGCCGGCCGCTGGAGGCCATCAACCACTTCCAGCACGCCCTGGAGTCCCAGCCCAACTATCTGCCCGCGCTCCTCAAGCTGGGCGATGCCCTCCGCTCCGCCGACCGTCCGCAAGAGGCGCTGACCTACCACCGGGAGGCTCTCAACGAACACCCGGAGGACGTCCCGACGCTCTATGCGCTCACCGAAGATGCCCTGGCGCTCCAGGACCACGAGGAGGCCAAGCGGTACCTGCTGGAGATCATCCGCATCCAGCCCCGCCGGGCCCTCAAGGGCATGCGGATGCTGAGGGACCTCTACATCAAGGAGGGCAATTGGCGCCGGGCGCTCGAAATCCAGGACCACATCGGAGAGGCGAGGGTTCTGGAGGAGGAACGAGCCGCGGACGCTCCGTTCAAGCCCGGCCTGCTGTACCAGATCGGGGTGGACCTCCTGCTCCAGGACAAGCACGGCGAGGCCATCGCCCAGATGGAAAAGGTTAGAAAGAAGTATCCGGCGTTTCAGGCCACCTACCTGAAGCTCGCCGAAGCCTACCTCTTGAACGGCGAGGAACAAAAGGCGGTGGAGACCTACATCGACGGATACCGCAAGAACGCATTCCCCACCTGCCTTCTGGCCATGGAGCAGCTCTATCTGGAGAAGGGGGACCCGGAGGGCGCCATCCAGCAGTACCAAACCCTCATTGCGTCCACGGACCGGAAGGTCCTGCCCAAGTTCCTGCTCGGGCGGTTTTTCTACCGGCTGGAGATCCTCGACCGGGCCGAGCACATCCTCAGAGAGGTCGAGGGCAACGTCGGTCAGTCGGGCCTTCTCCAGTATTACCTGGGACGCGTGAGGGAGAGGCGCGGAGACCTTGCCAAGGCCTGCGACCACTACCGGGAGGTCATACGCATTCTGGATCCCTTCGAATTCAGCTACGAGTGCACCTCCTGCCACCAGCCCTCTCCCGAGTGGAAGGACTACTGCACCCAGTGCCAGCGGTGGGACACCTTCCTCCCCACGTTCCGCGACGAGCTGATGCAGGAGATCCACGAACCCAGCCCGGTCTTCTACCAAGAGATCCAGTGGAAGCCCCGATGAGGCCATCACCCCCCCCTTCGCCATGACCGACTCCGACCTGAGCCGGGGCGTCGCCTTGTTGTCCGCCGCCGGATTCGACGCGTGGGAGGCTTACCAGCTTCGACGCACCGCGCGGACCGCCCTGCTCACCGGGGATTCCGATCTCAAACTGCTCGCGATCGATGAGGCCGGACTCGGGATTCGGGCCTGCCGCGGAGACAGGCGGGGCTTTGTTTCCTCCACGAACCTGGACCCGCAGGGACTCTCGGGGCTCCTGGACCGGCTCGATGCGGTGGTCCGGTCCGCCGATCGCGAAGCGCCGTGGCCTTTGGCGGAGCATCCAGGCGCCGCGGGCGGCCTCCAAACAACCTCGCCGGCGGCACCGCTCGATTGGCGGGAAGCGGAATCCATGGTCAGGGAAGCCGCGTCGTCCGCCCGCGGGCCCGGCCTGGCGGCCGGGGAGTGCCGCCTGCGCCAAGCCGAGGACAGCATCAGCATCCGCAACAGCCGTGGCCTCGCCGTGGCCTTCGAGCGGCGCGGCTCTTCCCTGTCCGTGGCGTGCAGGGCCGACGGAGGTGACCACTCGGGCCGTTTCTCCCAGTTCGGGGCCACGGTCAGGGACCTGGAGCCCGCCTCCGCAGGCCGCCGGGCCGCCATGCGGACGGCCGCTCTGGCGGCCCGCAAGGCTCGACTTCCGGCCAAGGCCACCGTGGTACTGGGCCCCTGGGCGACGGCCTCCCTTCTCCAGCGCCTCACCCCCTGCCTCGCGGACGAGGGCGAGCGATCCTGGATGCCGATCCTCGGTGAGGCGGTCGGCTCGGGGGCCGTCACGCTCGTCGATGACCCCCGGCTGCCCGGCGGCGCCGGAAGCTCGCCCTTCGACGATGAAGGAGTGCCGGCAGAACCTCTCTGCCTGGCGGCGAAGGGCATCCTTCAGGCCCTGGCCCACCATTGCTCCTCCGCCGCCAAGGCCGGGCGTGCCAGCACGGGACACGGCCTCCGCCGGGGCTTCGCCCACTTGCCCGGGATCGGCTTTCACAACCTCTATCTGGCTGGAGAGCCGGGTGTCACACCCGAGGCGCTGCTCGAAAAGGCCCGTACCTGTCTCTACCTGGAAGAACTGGCCGGTTCGCCCCCTTTCCACGCCGGATACGACCGCCTTCTCACGGGGTGGGGATGGGCGGTTCGGGACGGCGAGCCGGCGGAGCCGGTGGGGCCGGTTTGCCTGGCCGACGCCCTGCCGGACCTCCTTCTCAAGCTCGCCCGAGTGGCCGGCCAGCCGCTCACCTTTCCCGGCGGAACCGCTGGAACGACGGCCCTCTTTGAGGACGTTCGGATAGCCGGGTGATTTGAAGCCTGGGCTATTCGGAGGCCTGGGACAGGTGGGGCTTGAGGCGGCGGACCAAGCTCCTGAGCAGCCCGGCCTCGCGTTTGGACAATCCGACCCGGTGCAGCATGGAGCGGAGCTCTCGACCCACGGGGGCGCCGGGGTCCCGGATGAAGCGGACCCGCTCCGCCACGTCGAGCAGATCCCGCGCGGCCGCCTCCACCTGCTCGTGGGCCGCCGGCTCCGGCGCGGCCGCCGGCGGCCTCCCTCCTCCGGCCCGAAAGACCAGATAGGCCAGCAAGACAGCGGACTGCGCCACGTTCAGGTCCCGGTAGGCCGGGTCCGTGGGAATCACCACGACCCGCCCGCACATCGACAGTTCCCGCAGGGTAAGCCCCGACGACTCGGAGCCGAAGACGAGCGCCGCCTCCACGCCGGGCCGGCCGACGAGATCCGCCGCCGCCTCGGGCGCCAGCGTGGGCAGATGGGCGTGGGCGTTCGGAGCGGTAGCCAGCACCACCTGGCACCCCGCCACGGCCTCTTCGAGAGAGCCGACGGCCCGGGCGGCGCCGAGAACGTCTGCGGCTCCCCACGCCGTGCGCCGGGACTCGGTCTCGAAGAGGGGCGGAGAACCCGGGAGGTCCTGCGAACGGTGAAGGCGGGGATCCACCAGGACGAGATCCCGGAAGCCGAAGTTCTTCATGGCCCGGGCCACGGAGCCGACGTTGGCGGGGGTCCTGGGGCGGACCAGGATGAACCGAAGCGGGGCCATCACCGGATCCCGGCCGCGCCCGCGCGCCGCTGGAACCGCTCCACGGCCCGGTCGTGCTCGGCGAGCGTTCGGGAGAAATAGTGCGTCCCGTCGTTCCGGCTCACGAAGTAGAGGTAGTCGGATGGGGTCGGGTGGAGCACCGCCTCAAGGGAGGCCTTGCCGGGGCTGCAGATGGGACCCGGCGGGAGGCCCGCGTGAAGATACGTGTTGTAGAGACTCGGGTATTCCCAATCCTGCCGGGTGAGGTACCCCCGGTACGCGCCGCCGAGGGTTTCGGCGTACACGATGGTCGGGTCGGTCTGGAGCGGCATGCCGATGCGCAACCGGTTCAAGAAGACGCCCGCCACCAGGGGACGCTCCTGGGGCGCGGCCGTCTCCTTCTCCACCAGGGAAGCCAGGGTGACCACCTCGCGGATCGGCATGCCGCCCGAATTCGGCAGTCCGGTCTTCTCCCACCACGATCGGAAACTCGTCACGAGCACCTTCAGAACGGCCTCCTCCCGCAGATCCGGATCCATCAGATAGGTCTCCGGGAAGAGATACCCCTCCAGCGTGGTGGCCGCGGGGTCGAGGTCCCGGATCAGGGCCGGATCGGAGGTGAGTCTCAGGAACGTCTTTTCGCGGCCCAGGCCGGCCGCCGCCAGCAGGTGGGCCACCTCGTTGCGGCGGAGTCCTTCGGGGATGGTCACCTTCGTGAGCAGGATCTCGCCCTTGTTCAACACCTGCACCACCTGAAGGGGCGTCATGGGCCTTTCAAATCGGTAGGTTCCGGCCTTAAGAGTCTTGGGATGGCCGAACAGGGAGAAGGCCAGTTTCAGCGAGAACCGGCTCCGGACGACGCCTTCCCCCGCCATCCGCTCCAGGACCTGTCCGGCGCTCATGCCCCTGGGCACGTGCACGAGGACGACTCTTGGCTGGGAGGGGTAGGGTTCGTGCCAGTCCCAGGCCAGCCAAGCGGCGAATACGGCACAGGCCACGGCCGCAACCAGCCCGGCCCCCAGAGCCACCCTTCGCGCCCAGACCTTCATGGGGCACCGGCGTCCAGATAACTCTGGAGCAGGATGGCGGCGGCGACCTGGTCCAAGCGTCCCTTCCCCCGGCGCCGCCGCTCGCCGTGCTCCTGAAGCACCCTGGAGGCCTCTCGGCTGGTGAGCCGTTCGTCGGCGAGCCGAACCGCCACCTCCGGCAGGCGGGCGGCGATCTCCTCGGCCATCGCTCGCGCTTCCCGGGCGCTCTCACCTTCGCCTCCCTCCATGTGAAGGGGGTGCCCGATGAGGATGGTGCTGGCTCCGTGCTCGACCGCGACCGCGATCACTCGCCTGAGCGCTTCGCGGCGGGATGTGATCTCCAGTGTGGGAAGGGGCCGGGCGATGGTCCTCGTCTCGTCCGAGACGGCCATCCCGACCCGCCGCTTTCCCCAGTCCACCGCCATCACTCTTCCCATGGTGCCATCCTACAACGTGAACTAGGCCACCGGGCCTCTATACAGCGCGACGGAAGTCCGGCGCGCTGTATGCGGGTGGGGGTCCGGGGGAGGCGCCGCTGCGCCTCTCCCGGTAGGGCCCGCGGGGAGGGCTCAGCCCTTGCGCGGCCCGCAGGGCCGCACTCGCAAGGGCTGGGGCCTTCCCCGCGAATACAGAGCGGCATACTCCCCAAGCCCCACCACCTTATGCGCCTTCACTTATGCCGCTCTGTATAGCTGCGGCGGATTTCTCCCTCTCACCGGAACCCGCGATCGACGCCTTTCTCTGGTCCCTCTCGGCCACGTGAAGCGTGGCGATGCCGCCCGTCAGCGGACGCTGTCGAACTTCAGCGAAGCCATTTCGCCGCATGGTCATGGCGAATTGCGCGGCCTCTGGAAAGCCCTGGACGGTAGCCGCGAGGTAACCGTAGGGTCCCCTGACGCGGCTGAAAAGCGCCCCGATCCGGGGCAGCAGGCGACGGAAATAGAGGCGGTAGATGGGACCGAAGAGCTGGCCCTGCGGCTCCGAAAACTCCAGAACCACGAGCCTCCCACCGGGCTTGAGCACCCGGGCGGCCTCCGTGAGCCCCCGCTCCAGATCCTCGAAATTGCGCACCCCGAAGGCCACCGTAATGCCATCCACGCAGTCGTCGCGCAGGGGCAGTCGCAACGCGTCCGCCTGCACCCACCAGATTTCCCTCCGCCGGCGGCGCGCCTTCTTCAGCGCGATGTCCAGCATGGGTCCCGTGAAATCAAGGCCCATCACCCTGGCGCCCGAACGCCTCGCCAGCGCGCAGGCGAGGTCTCCCGTGCCCGTGCAGAGATCCAGGTAGAGGCCCCGAGGCTTGGGCTCCATGGCCCGGACGGCCATCCGTCTCCAATAGCGGTCCACGTTCAGGGACAGGGCGTGGTTCAGGAAATCGTAGGTGGGGGCGATGGCCCCGAACATGCGGGCCACCTCCCCGGCCTCTTTCCGCCGAGGGTCCGGAGCCACCCGCCGAACGGCCCGGGTCATGGCAGCTCGTCCGCCAGCGCCCTGGTCAGCTCCTCGGGGTTGCAGGTGGCCGTGCCCACCTTGCCCACCACAACGCCGGCCGCGGCGTTGGCCATGTGCGCCGCCTCCGACAGGGGAACGCCCGAGGCCAGCGCCAAGCTCAGCACGGCCACCACGGTGTCCCCCGCCCCGGTCACGTCGTAGACCTCTCGGACCCGGGCGGGGATGTGCTCCACGTCCCCCTTCCGCCGCGCCAGGACCATGCCCTCCTCCCCCACCGTGAAGAGGATCGCCGCCCAGTCGGTGCGGGAAAAAAGACCCTCGGCCGCGGCGCCCGCCCGCTCCACGGAGAAGGCGTGGCCGCAGAGGCCCGTGGCCTCGGCACGGTTCGGCGTGAGGACCGTGGCCCCCGGATAGGGAAAGTGGGAGGGTTTGGGATCCACGACGTAGGGAATGCCGGCGGCCTTGGCCATCTGGCCGATGGCCGCCAGGCTGGTGGGGTCAAAAAGCCCCTTGGCGTAGTCCGAGACCACGAGTGCCGCGCACCCGCGCAAGGCTGTCTCTATGGAGTCCAGGAATCTTTGGCGCGCCGGCTCGTCCAGGGGATCCTTCACCTCGCGATCGACCCGAACCACCTGCTGGTGGTGGGCGACGATCCGGGTCTTCACGGTGGTGGTGCGGCCGGGAATTTCGACCAGCGCGTCGGTGGAGAGTCCGGCGCCCGCCAGCACTTGGCGGAACTGCCTCCCGATGGGATCGTCCCCGATCGCACCCACCAGGGTCACCGCCCCTCCGAGGGCCGCGATGTTGTGGGCCACGTTCGCCGCCCCACCGGGCAGGGCCCGCTCGCTGGCCACTTCCACCACCGGGATGGGAGCCTCGGGCGAGATGCGGCGGACGGTCCCGTAGACGAAGCGGTCGAGGATCAAGTCCCCGGCCACCAGGATCCTCACTCCTCGCCAGTCTGGCAGTTCGCCCCTCATGCCTCCCCCCGCCCGTCGGTCATATGCCGGCTTCCCACAAATACCACCAGTTCAGCAGAAATGCCACGAGCAGGCCGAGCCAGAACCACTTCTCCTCCCTCGGCGATAGTTCGATCGTGAGATCGCGCCCTCCGAACCGGGCGACCAGCCCGGCGAGAGCCCAGAGAACCAGGGCAGCCAGGACGAGGAGCAGGAGCGGATTGCTGTGGAAGGAGGCGGCCAACCTCCCGTGCAGCAGGTCCAGCACCATCCTCGTGGTCCCGCAGGTGGGACAGGGGTGGCCGGTGATCAGGTGGAAGCCGCAGGGCGGAAGGAACCGCGCCGGGAGCCGTTCCGCCACCAGCCCGGCCGCGCCCAGCACCAGCAGCCCCAGCCCCACGCCGACCCATGCGGGAGTGAGGTTCTCTTTCCGGTGCGGAGCCCACTGGAGCCTCACTTCGGCCCCGCCTTCGGAGCCCCCTTGACCAGGGTGAAGGAGGCCACGATCTTGCCCCAGGCTCGCTCGGGCAGAACAAGGGCCACGCTGCGCTTGGCGGGGTGGGCGTACCAGGTGCCCGACGAATCCCGGCCCAGATCCACCCGGTCCGAGAACCCCTTGCCCTGAAAGGTGATCGTCAGGGCGGGAGGGGAGAGCCCGAGTGCACCGGGTTCGGTGAGAGGCACGGCGCGCTCCCCCCGAAGGGAGGAGAGGCCATCCGCCAGGATGCTGGCCTGGGCCCCCTTGGGCTGGACCTTCGGCTGGGTGAACACCCAGCCCAGCTTCTCGTCCCGCTTCAACGCGAGGGCGTAGAGGCCCGAGACGCCGATCTCCTGGACGTCGTAGAAGTCATGCGAGATGAGGCTCATGGAGCGCAGCTTCTCCGGATCCTGGTCCAAGGACTTCAGCGAGTTGAGGGAGACGGCCATGACCGAAGGGCGGTTGGAGACCCAGGCGTACACCAGGCGCTTCTCGGGCGCGCCACCGGGGACCGCTTTCCCGAGCTTGGCCTCGATGCTCTGGCCCTTGGCCGTCAGCAGGATGTCCGTGGAGGGCGGATCGAGGCCGTAGCTCGACAGGTCGGCCGGCTTGTCCGAAACGTATTGGTCCACGGGGCAGAGGGAAATGTCGTCGAGGAGATTCTCGATCTGGTTGCTGTCCCCGCGGTCGCTGAAGGGGGCGGTGACGGTCCATCCTCCCGTGGGGTTACGGGAGAGGGCGAGGGTCTCGGCTCCGCCGCGCACGACCTTCAGGGACTGGATGTCGGCCGTTCCGACGGTGAGGAGGTCCTTGGAGCGGAAGCTGGACACGGGCTCGAGGAGTAGGCTTTCGAGGTCCGGCGCCACCAGGGCGGTCCGGCCGCCGATCCGCACGTAGAGCCCTTCGTTCAGGGGCGCCTTGGCCCCCACGTCAAGAACCACCGGCATCGTCGGCCCCTTCAGGGTCCAGACGGCCCTGGGCGGTGAGAGGCCGAGTTGCGCCTCGGATGCGGTGGACTCTACCCAGCGCAAGACCGTCGCCTTGGAGATCCGGTCCAGAAAACCCTCCACGCCGTACCGGTCGGCGGCGTCGTCAACGGGCTGGCTCACCCGCCAGCCACCTCCCTTTTCTTTCACCAGGGAAACCGCCCCCTGTCCGCTGCGGCTCAACTGGGTGACCTGGTCGGGCTTGAAGTCCACGAGCCGGTTGCGCCGCTCGGCGATCTCTTCCGTGCTGGGCTGCTTCCGTTCCCAGAGCGCAATGAAGGAGGCCAACAGCGCCACCACGGCCAGCAGGATCCACGTGGATCTCTTCATGGCTCCTCACCTCCGTCGGCGCAGGTAGGCGAATACCCCCGCCGCTACGACCAGTCCGGGAAGGATCACGACGAAGAGGATGAAGAGGAAGTTGGACTGCGAGGCGGTCAGGCTCAGGTGCGTCTCCACCTCGGTCTTGGGCGGAATGGCCAGCCGGCTGGCCTGAGAGAGCAACCAGTGAATGGAGTTGAGGCAGAAGAGGAGGTTTCCGGCCCCCGTCTGCAGGAGCCCGTCGCTCGCCAGGTCGGAGTCGCCTACCACCACCAACCGGCACGGGTCGGCGGTGTTTGGGGAGCTCACCGCAGCGGCCATGGTCAGGGGCCCCCGCGCGTCCGTCGGCTTCTTTTCGACGCCCTTGTCGATATTAGCCAGATCCCGCATGCCCCACGACTGGGGCGAGGACTGCAGGAGAGCCTCGCAGTGATAGGCCTTGTTATGGGGAGTGCCGAGGGTGAGGGACTCGGCCAGGCTGAGGAGCACGGGCAGCTTGTTCTGGACCAGGTCCTTCACCACGGGCTCCCGCCCCACGGCCCGGGCGAAGAAGGTCTGCGCTCCGAGGTAGGGCACCGACGCGGCAGGATCCACCGCGATGTCGCGCCCGAGCGTGATCCCCCATTCCTGGAGGGTCGCCCCGAGACCCGTGGAGCCGAAGGTCGGCGGCTTTCCGCTCACGATGATGGGGTCAAGAAGGAAGAGGGCCTTCCCCCCCTTTTGGAGGTACTGGTCGATGACCTGGGCCTCCTGAGGAAGGAAGGGGCTCTTCGGCCCCGCGATGACCAGCATGCTGGCGTCCGCGGGCACTTCGGTCTTGCCCAGGCTGGCCCATTCCAGGACCTTGGCACCCTCCTTCTCCAGGCGTTCCTTGAGGAGGGTGATCCCCTGCCCCTGCCCGCCTCTGTCGCGTTCGCCGTGACCCGTCGTGAAGTAGATCACCGGCGTCTGCGGATGCTCGAGGCTGAAGATGGCGTTGGTGAAAGCCGCTTCAGCCTTGAAGCTCTTGATGGCGGGCTGGCCGCCGAGGCCCGCGCTGGAGAAATCGTAGTCCACCATCTGGTCCTTCTCGACGTACTTGCTGTTGCCTCCGAGGGCGAAGACCACCACGTTGGCCATGGAGACCTTGTACTGCTGGGCGAGGGCCTCCATCCTGGCACGCTGCCGGTCGGGATCGATGGTCTCCACCTGCACCCGGGAGCTGGCGGCGGCGTAGCCGTCGAGCAGATCCTTCACCCTTTCGTATAGGGGGTCGTTGGGGGCCAGAAAGACCACCACCTTGAGCGGTTCCTTGAGTTCTCCGAGGACCTTCTTGGTCTCCTGGGAAATGGTGAAGGAGCGGCTGGCGGTGAGGTCCCACCGGTGATAGTGGCGGAAGGCCAGGTAATTCACGATCAGGAAGAGGGCGGCCAGGAGCACCAGGAAGACGCTCCAGTTGGTCTCTTGCAGGAGTCTTTTCTTCATGGGCTATCTCCAACGCCGAGTCTGCATGGCCTGGTACCCGAGGGCCAGGAAAAGGGCGGTTCCCGACAGGCAGTAGACCACCGAGCGGCTGTCCACCACCCCCTTGGCGAAGCCCTGCATGATCGACCAGAGGTCCACGTACTGCAGGATGGGCTTCCAGAACGGGTCGGTCACCAGGAAGGTGAGGATGGAGATCAGGATCAGCACCAGAAGGATGGCGAAGCACAACATGGCCGCCACCACCTGGTTCTTGGAGACCAGGCTAGTAAACAGGCCGATGGCGATGAAGAACAGGCCCACCAGCAGCACGCCCAAGTAGCCCGATATCACGGGGCCCACGTCTACCTTGGAATAGGCCGTGAGCACCCATGCATAGAGAACCGTGGGCAGCCAGGCCGCCACGTAGAGGGCCATGGCACCCAGGTACTTGCCGAGCACCACCTCCAGGTCGGAGACGGGAGCCGTCATGAGGGTCTCGATGGTCCCAGTCTTTCGCTCCTCGGCGCCCAGCTTCATGGTGATGACGGGCGTCATGACGATCATGAAGATCCAGAAGAAGGTCGTCCCGCCGAAGAAGAGGAGCATGGGCTGGGCCGAGAAGGCCCCGGGCTGGCTCAGGGCCGCCAGGATCACGGAGAAGATGAATCCGTTCATGAGGAGAAAGGCGGCGATCACGATGTAGGCCATGGGGGCGAAGAAGTAGCTCGTCAATTCCTTACGGGCGATGGCCATCACCGCTCTCATGAGAGCACCTCCGAGCTGTTCTCCTGGGTCATGATGGAGAGGAAGGCTTCCTCCAGCGAGACCTGCTGGACGCTCAGCTCCAGAAGCGGGAGCCCGGCCGCGGCGCAGGCCCTGAAGATGCCCTCCCGCGCGTCCTTGCCCTGGGCGGTCAGGATGTGGAAGCGGGGCGGGCCTTCGGCTGTCGCCAGGCGCTCCACTCGCTCCACCCCCTCCACTCCTTCCAGGCACCGCCTCGCCGCCTCCGCATCCGCCGAGACGGTGCACAGCAGCCCGCCCGCCTCGCCGCCGAGCCCCTGGCGGAGCTCGGAGACAGGGCCGTCGTAGAGCAGCGCCCCGTGGTGGAGGATCAGTGCTCGGGAGCAGATGGCTTCCACCTCGGGAAGGATGTGCGTGGAGAGAATCACCGTATGGTCTGCGCTCAGGGTCTTGATCAGTGATCGCGTATGCACGATCTGGACCGGATCCAGGCCCACGGTGGGCTCGTCCAGGATCAGCACGGGCGGATTGGCCAGGAGCGCGTCCGCCAAGCCTATCCTCTGGCGAAACCCCTTCGAGCAGGCGCCGATGATCCGATCCTTCACTTCGGTCACTTCGCAGGCTTCCAGGACCTCCTGAATGCGTCCCTTGCGAGCCTTTCTGGGAATGCCCTTGAGGGTTGCCCTGAAGGCCAGATACTCTCTGACGCGCAGGTCCTCGTAGAGGGGGTTGTTCTCCGGCAGGTAGCCGATGAGGCGGCGCACCGCCTTGGTGTCCTCCTGGGCCGAATGGTCGCCGACGAAGACTTCGCCGGCAGTCGGGGGGAGAAAACCGGTCATAATCCGCAGGGTGGTGGACTTGCCAGCCCCGTTGGGCCCGAGAAAGCCCACGATTTCGCCGGGGTGGATTTGGAAGGAGACGTGATTGACGGCCGCGGTGTCGCCGTACCGCTTGACCAGGTCCTTCACTTCGATCATCCGGACCTCCAGATTGTGTTAGGCAGAGACGAGCAACAACGAAACCTTACGGGCGGTTTCCGCTTTGCCGGCGGAGTGGGCGCGGTCTTGCAGGGCCTGCAAATGGCCCCTGTTGGGCGGGAGGCCCAGGGCCTTGCAGGTGTTCAGAAGAAGCAGGAGGTCGGCGGTCTCCACCGCCCCATTCAGGAGTCTCTCCAAGGCCGGCCTGTCCTGGGCGGCTTGGTAGAACTCCAGGGCGTCGTGGAGATTGCCCGCCTTTTCATACGTGCTCCCCCAGGCGCTGAGTTCGGCTGGAGGCTCCGGGTTGGTGAAGAGGATCTTGTGCTTCTCGGCTACCGTCAGGGGGAATCTGGCACTCGCCATGCGGCATCCTCCGTGAAGGTGCTCAGCATACACCCACCGCCGCCGGGACGCGAGTGGCCCGGCGGCCCGGCGGCCCCAAATTCCGCGATGGAATTGCACTCGCAGGAGCGCCGCCCCCGGCGCGACGGACCGTACGCGGGCACCGCATCCTGGTCGCGGGGGTCACCCGGTTCGCGGCGAGGCGCCGCTCCTGCGCAGGCGTTGAGCCGCTATCGCGGAATTGGGGGTGGCCCTCGGCTTGCCCCTCCGAAAGAGTACTCGAAAACTTTAGAAAGGCGAGGAAGGTGGCCCGCCGGAAGGCTAGGGCGGAGCGTCTTCTCGCCCCCGCCGCAAACGGCCTCGCGACCTTCGAAGGCCCCGCCGGAGATTGGCCGGCCGCCAACGGGACGAGCACCAGGACGGTTGGGGCGGGGGCCTTCGAAGGCCCGTTCCCGCACCGCCGGTGCATACGGGCGGGGCGGCGGTCTCCCTGACCATGAATTCGGTATTGTGTCCCCCAAATGCAATGCGACGTCTCAGTGGACTGCCTTCTCTTTGAAGAGGCGCCGCCAAGGCCGCTCGTGGGCTTCAAGGAGGCCGAGCTGGTGGAACAGTTCAAGCTGGTGGACCAGATGGACCCAAGCGCCAGGATGGCCCTCAAGCGCATCATCAACACCCTCGCAGCTGAGAAGAATGGGAAAGAGGCCATAGCTTGAACCGGCTGAAGAGCCCTCCTTTCTGCTTGACTGCCATCACATAAGCCATTACATTGAATGGTAGGAGGTGCGCGTGGCCCAGATCAAGGCGACCTTTCTGCTTCCGCTCAAGGACAACGAGGGCCGGGACTTGGCGGAAGAGATCGGCGAGGCCGAGGCGGCGTGCTTCATCGCCTTGGGGGCCTTCACCTTTTCCGGGTACGTCAAGGGGACCTGGAGGATGGAAACCGGCGAGCGGCAACAGGATACCAGCGCCCTCTACTGGGTCGTCATGGACGAGAAGAAACTGCCCGAGCTCGAACGAATCCTCCGGCATTTCAAGGCCCGGGCCAACCAGGAAGCGATCTACTTGGAAATCGAGCACCACGTGGATGTTCGATTCCTATGAGGTGACCTATGAAGGGAACATCTCTTGGCCAGGCGGAACAGGCCCTTCTCCGCGAGGCGGAAGCGCTCCTCAAGAGAGGCACCACCGCCACGGAGTTCTCGGCGCATTTCTTCGGGCCCAAGGGGAAGCTCCTCTCCCTTTGCCACACCCAGGAACAGCGCGCCGCCTTGGCCCAAACCAGCGCCTTCGAGCAGCTTCAGCAGATGCTCTCCGCCC
>JAJYLT010000068.1 GCA_021787565.1 Acidobacteriota bacterium | reverse complement strand
CCTGGGGGGCATTCGCTACATCCTGCGGCATCAGGTTCTGCGGGCCAGAATACTTGCCCTCCAGCGCTTCCAGGCGATCATACAAAGCCTGGGCGACGGCGGGATCGCCGTTCGGATCCAGCGCCGCGAGTTGATCCATGAGCGCTGACGAGACCCCATAATCCGCCATCGTCGGCAGTCCTTTGGCAATTCCCACCCGGCAGAGATCGTGCCAGTCGTCCGATACGGGAACAGCAGCACTTTCGGTTCTCGCCGAGGAAGTCTTCACGCCCACCGAGTCGTCCGGGCTCTCCCCAGAAGGTTTGTCCGTAAAGCACGTCAGGCACGTTCCCGAGGACTCCCTCGCCGAGCTGCCCCCACAGGAGTCTTTCACTTCATTCCAGAAATACACAATGAGACCAGAGGCATAGCCAATGCACGGAGACAGGAGGTTGGGGACATGCTTGTCCGCAAAGGCCGCCGTCTCCACCTTGCCTTCCTCTAGCTTCATTCCCATATCGATGCGCAGCGTCGTTCCCCCCTGCGTTCCGCTCCCCATGTAATCCTGGCCTGGCGAATATATATCCTAGTGCCACAGCTTCCCAGTTGATGACCCCCATCAGAGAACTGAAACGGAAGCATGAGATCGATGCACTGCCCCTCCGGCGTGCACAATACCTGAAGCGGTTGGGGGCTTGGGTACCAGTCGTTCAACCGGTTCGCCGTAAATGAATACCCTTTGTAGCGCACGCCTTCCGTGTATCCAAGTGCTTCCATTTCAATGAGGGCTTGCAGCGGGCGCCAAAGCGATTCGTACTCGGACACCTCAGCAATCAGGCCCGGGTAGACGCGCGGGGGAGAGTCACCTCTTTCTGGACAAAGCCCCATTCCGTTGATCTGTGCTTCGGTGAACTCTTCCAGGAAGCTCAACTTGGGGCCGTACCCAAAGTAACACTTGTCAGGGTGCGCCTCATCGGAGGCATGTTGCGGCTGGGCCATGTCTTCCACAAGATGCAGGGCCCGGCCAAAAATGAAAGCGGCGTCCTTCCGGTTGCCCTTCCTCCAGAGGTCCACGGCGTCCTGATAGAACTTGACAAAGCGGTCGGCAGCGGGCCCGCCAATCGCCATTCCTCCCGCAAAGTGGTTCAGCGGCTCCCACGTGGCAACGTGTGGCTTGGCCTCTTTACAGTGGATGATCCGATAGCGCGTGTAGTCCTCTCCATCGGTGGCGACAGGCCCACCTCCTCCCCTTGCGCCAGGGCCCTCGCCCGCACCGGCGATGATTTGCTGACCCAAGGACTTGATGTTCCCCTGTGAGTCGACAAAGAGTGCGACAAGCTCAGGGGGGATTGCCTGAGCGTTGCTTCCGGCAACTTGGACTGCCCTTTTGCTCAACTGTTGGTGGGTGAGGTCTTCATACCCGCCAACCGTGATCCCGCCGAGAACGGCAACCGCGGAAGCCAGCATGGCGACCATCTTTCCTGTCTTCATGGTTTCCCTCCCTTCCTTGCCTTGCCCACATTGCCTAGGAGATCCTCTCCGCACGCGAGCTGTCTCTTTTCTTCCTCAAGCGTCCTTCTGAAGTAGTCCTCCGTCAATCCAGCCGGCGGTTTGTTGAGCCTCTCCGAAAAGGCGATGATCTGGGCCGCCCTGTCACAGTAAGTCTTCAGTTGTTCACTGGAGATTTCCCCCCGAGCGAAGTCATCTTGTTCGTATGGGTTGCAGGGCGACAAGTTTGCCGTTTCCCACACCAACTTGTAGTACTCCCCCGCCCTTTCTCCCTGCGGCCATCGTTCAAGGTAGGCCGTGAGGTCGTTGAAGAGCCAAGTCGCATAAGGTTCCTTGCAGCAAGGGGCTATTCGAATGGTTTCGTCGCACTTCAGGCGCCATTGTTCTTCGGTCACGGCCCGGACCATTTCGATGCGGTAGGTGAATCCTCGACCGAGGGACCCATGGCGCGTCACATGGCCGAATTCCGGGTGGGCCTCGACGGTTAGGATGTAACCCTTATATGTGGATGAGCGGATCTTCCAGTTGTCGGTCCAATCAAATCCTTCGGCGTGGGAGTGAAGCGGGATATATCCCCGCGAGTACACCAAAATGGAAAGACCGACCCTCTTCAGGGGGCCAAAGGCCAGGTCGCTGTACCATTCATCCCGGTTGAAGGGAGCCCATCTTACGGGAAAGCTGAACCGTCCCTCTCGGTCTGTCTGAGTGAACACAGTTGGCAGCATGCCGAAAGGTCCGCTATTGGCAGCCAGCGCGGCAAGCGGGTCTCGGCTGTAACCAATGACATTGGCCGTGGCCGTAGCGCCTTCAATGGGTTTCCCTGTATCTCGGTCGACCAGGACACCAGAGATGGAGGGACATCGCCGCTGCACTAGGAAGAGAATCTGCAAGGCCCCTTCGAGCATCAGCAGGACCAGTGCCACCAGGCCCAGCTTTCCCCAGCAGCCAAGCCTCCTACTCGTCCCCGCGTTCCCTTTCACGTTGCACCCCCTTCCTCTTTTCTAGCCAACCGTATGCAGCGGCCAAGGCGCGCTGGGCGTCCACGGATTACTCACCGACACCCTGTGGCGGCATGTGCGACCACCCTGCCCACGCACGCGTGGGAATGTCTTTCCCTGCCGGAGCAAGATTCCCCCTACGCCCTTCTTTTTATTCCCTCACCGCCTAGAAGCCCCTACCTCTATCCGTATTGTTTCCCTTGCTCCTACGTTACCCCCCTTCATTATGACGTGTCCAGTATCCTGATACGCTTGCCTGCGCCGCCACGGTCTGCCGGTCCGGCGTCATCACAAGGACCTCCATCTGGTCCGCCGGCATGTCGGAGAGGTTGCGCACGTGGAGCGTCAAAGAAATGCCCGAGGCGCTCCCGCCCGTGGAGAGGTTCGTGACCGGAATGCCCTGGTTCGGGGCCTTGGCCCAGGCGAGAATGTTGGCAAGAATCGAGCGTCCGTCCGCCGTGGACTGCCCGTTGGCGTAGCCCCAGTCTTCGTACAGCGTGGAGGCGAC
Organism: Acidobacteriota bacterium; assembly: GCA_021787565.1. Taxonomy (GTDB): domain Bacteria; phylum Acidobacteriota; class UBA4820; order UBA4820; family DSQY01; genus DTPS01. Next base: position 5,641 of record JAJYLT010000068.1, on the reverse strand, counting down.
GACATAGCCTTGGCCCACCGGATACAGAATCAGGCACGGTTCCCCGGAGATGGTCCGGCGCAGGAGCACCGTCGCATTGGCCGGGACCTCCCGGAAGAATCCGTCGAAGCCCGCCGTGATCCCCGGCCGCATCCCGCACGCCCCGCCGGTGCAGCCCATTTGGAGCGTCGTAATACCTGAGAGAATCGGATGGTCCATGCAGGGATACGCCGAACCCGTAAAGCACGACACGTCCTGCTTGTACCCCGCCGCGAGGAGCGCCTGCCCCGCCGGCACCGGCAGCGCCGAGAAGTCCTCGCCATACGCCCACCCCAGGTAAGAGCAGGCGCGTGCTGACTTCCGCTCCGAAGACCAGGATCATGCCGCCTATGCCGAGGGAATGGCTCGGCCACGAATGGGGCTCAGGTCGACCACCTTCACGAGCCCCGTCCTCCGACCCCAATTCCGCGATTGCGGCTCAACGCCTGCGTAGGAGCGGCGCCTCGCCGCGAACCGGGTGACCCTGCGACCAGGATGCGCTGCCTGCGTACGGTCCGTCGCGCCGGGGGCGGCGCTCCTACGAGTGCGATTCCATCGCGGAATTTAGGTCCGAGGTCAGATTGGAGAAGCCCTTGCCGTCATACCGCCCGGCGGCGCAGGAATCACCGCCCCTCGATCACCTCCGCGTAACCCCGGGCGAGCCGTTGCCCCGCAGAGGAGAGCCGGCTTGCGGGCGGAGCGGGAATGAATCCGCCGGTCGCATTGTTGATCTTTCCTCATTCGCCGATGTTTTTGATTTTGAACGAATGGCAGACGGGCTGAGGAAGGTGGCTAGGTGATCGAAGGGGAGCGACCGCTCGACTGGTATCTCGAGGGCGTACTGGCTGACGGCAAGCCCTGGATCATCGCCATCACGCCCGTTCCCTTCACGGTGGGGCGGAGCGTCAGTCGGAGCCTGTGCCTGGCCGCCGATAGCGTGTCGCGGGAGCACGCCGTCCTCGATGTCCGCGACGGATGCCTCCTCGTCCGCGACCTCCATAGCACCAACGGCACCTTCGTCAACCGGCAGCGCATCGGTGAGGAGGAAGTGCCCCTGGCGCAGGGCGACGTGGTCCATTTCGGCACCGCGGAATTTCGTGTCTGGACCTCCCAGCCCGAATCCGAAGCGGACCAGACCCTGTCCTGCGACCTCCTGGCCCTCGGCCTGCCGAACCACTTCCTGGCTTCCGAGCGGGAGATGCACGCGCTGCTATCCGGGCGCCTGGTCCGCCACCTCCTCCAGCCCATCGTCAACCTGCAATGCGGTACGCGCCACGGGTACGAGATCATGGGCCGGGGCAATCACCCCCCGCTCCCCACCCACCCCCAGGAGCTCTTCGTGATAGCGGAGGCCCTGGGGTGCGCGACCCACCTGAGCAGGCTCTTCTGGGAAGAGGGGCTCAGCGCCTGCGCCGGCCTGCCTGGCAATCCCAGCCTCTTCATCAACGTCCACCCCGAGGAGATGGAGTGCCCCACGCTAATCCCGGCTCTCCGGCGCTACCGCGAAGCCAACCCCCGCACCCCCGTGATTCTCGAAGTGAGCGAGCGCTTCGTCAGCAACCTGGGCATCATGACGAGGGTGAGGCGCGAGCTGGTCGGGTTGGGCATGGAGCTGGCCTACGACGACTTCGGCGCCGGCCAGGGCCGTTTTCTGGAGCTGGTGGAGGTGCCTCCGCACGTTCTCAAGTTCGACATCTCGTTGGTGAAGAACATCCACGAGCGCACGGGCCGCCACCAGCGGCTCGTGGCCAAGCTGGTCCAGATGGCCTCGGAGCTGGGCATATCTTGCCTCGCCGAGGGCGTGGAGTGCCAGGAGGAGCGTGACGTATGCGCCGGGCTCGGCTTCCACTACGCTCAGGGGTTCTTCTTCGGCCGGCCCTCGGAGGCCGCCTCGGCCTGCGCATGAGGCCTGCTTTCTTACGGCGAACGGACCGCGGCGCGCTGGGCCGGAGGCCCCTCACAATCCGCCGTGCCACCCTGAGCTCACGGCGGTCCGGCTTCCCGAAGACGGCCGCGCGAGTGCAGACTCGGATGCCGCGCGGGTCGCGGGGGGACTCTTTCCCCGATCGAAGGACCCCTCCCGGGATATTTTCCCCGCCTCCTCACCCGCGACGCGACACCCCCCACCCGCTCACACCCAAGAATGCCCCCCACGGCGCGATCCTGGACGGAGGGATCTTCCTGGCACCAGCCTTGCTGGTCATGGTGCGCCTCACCCCGCGACGGGTGAACCCTGAAAGGAGGACGACTAGCCATGCTCAGCCTCAAGAACACTTGCTTGATGGGCGCAGGTCTTGTCTTGGCGCTCGCGCTTTCCACCTCGGGGCTCCGGGCGAACATGCCCATGGACGGCTCCGATGACGTGGTCTTGGCCGGACCGCTGACGGCGTCCACGAGCACGAGCCTGATGCTCCAGGGCGTCACCCTCTCCATAACCACGGATACGATCATCAAGGGCCTGGACTCCACCGGCTCCATCGTGGACGTGGATCCCACCACCCTGGTGGCCGCAAGCCCGGTGACCGTCTACGGCCACGATGACAACGGCGTCGCCGTGGCCGACCTCGTCTTCGCGGGCGATGTCTTCCGCTTCTCGGGCACGGTGACGGCCCTCCAAACCAACGCCTCCGGTGGATCCGAGGCCGTGATCGACGGGATCTACACGGTGGAGATCGGCCAGACCACCTTCATCAGCCCCGATGACAGCGTCGTCCACAGCCATCCCGCCGACGAGCAGGGCGGCACCCTTCAGGTGGGAAGCGAGGTGACCCTGTGGGGCATCGCCCAGGATGGCGTCTTCACGGCCGTATACGGCCGCGTGGAGTCGGGAGGGTCCAGCGGGGGCGACACCGAGGCCATGGACAACGGGTTCATCCTCACCCCCTCTTTCGACGCCTCCGGCAACCTGACGGGATTCACCATGAGCAGCCGCGGGTCGGTGGCCACCATCGTCCTGGGAAGCTCGACCAAGATCTCCGGCCATGGCTCCAGCGCCGGCACCGCCGCCCTCACGGCCGGCCGCCACGTCAAGGTCAGGGGCACCACCCAGACGGACGGGAGCGTGCTGGCCTCCCAGGTCATCCTGACAGGTCATCCTGAAAGGGGGCGAGCGGCACTGACCCGGTCTTTCTCTTGACTTCGCCCCCTCGCCGCAAAACGCGACGGGCTGATTATCCTGCCGGCCGCGGGCGCCGCCTGCCCATCCCCCCCCGGGCGCCCCCCGGACAGTCCGAGGTCCGACGTGCACCTCGGTAGATCGGAGCCACCCCGCCCGGGGTGGCTCCGCCGTCTTCCCCGCCCCGCGCCGGCATCCTCCGTCACGCTGAAGCAGTAGACCTTGCCTTGGTAGACCAGGCACCCGATGTCCCCTCGCACATGGGGGTGAACCGAAGGTCACCGTCAACGCGAAGCATCGCGATCAGGCGATCGCTCCCACACCGGTGGTTTGCTCCCAAACACCGTGGAGCCCGTGCCTGGCGGCTGGATTCCCGCTTGCGCGGGAAGGACGGCCGGGCGGACGGGGTGGCCCCGTCCGCCCGGGGGAAAAGGGTGTGCGATGTGGGCCGAGCGAGGGGGGACCGCCTGCGCCTTCGGGTCGTGGATCCTACTGTGCGTCGTGGGCCATGACCACGACGAGGGGGACGTCGTTGGTGCCCTGGGTGACGGTGGTGCCCACCTCGTAACCCTAGTGCTGGGCGAATGAGCGCCGTTCCGTGAGTGGCCTGGTCGTTGGCCTGCCCTCATCGGCTCACTGGGCCTTCGCGGGTGAAACCGAAGGTGTCGGTGCCTCTCGCGAGGAGATCATCCGCTTCCACCGGGACCGGCCGCTGGTTTCGCCTTCGCCGCGTCGTGCGGTACGATGTCCGCAGCTTCAGGGAGGGCCCCATGTCCGGTCGCGGCCGCGATGTGCCAGAGGGCATCCGTTTCGCGTTCGCGGATTCCATCGCCTTTCTCAACGCGGGCGATTGGGACACCGTAGCGGCGCGCTCGGGCCTGTTCATGTCGCGCCGGTTCCTGGCTCTGCTGGAGCGGAACCTGCCCGAGAACCTGGCCACGCACTACGCTTTGGCGTACCTGGGGGACCGGCCCGTCGTTGCCATCGTGGCGCAGAGCCTCGACATCCGGATCGCGGACCTCTCCTCCCGGGGGGCCGGTGAGGAGGGGCGCGGACTGTGGCGTTCCGTGGAGGCGGCGGCGGGACGCTCCATCACCCGCGCCCGAAAGCGATTCCTGCTCTTCGACGTGCTCCTTCCGTGGGCACGGCTCGATGCTGGGACCAAGGCGGCGGACGAGCCCGAGCTCTGGCCCGGGGTGGCCTCGAGCCTGTGGCGCCAGTGGCGCACCCTCCTGAAGGCCGCGGAGCACGTCGCTGAATTGCCGGTGGCGTGGGTCCACCAGCGCATGCTCGTGTGCGGGAACCTCCTCACGACGGGACCCCACGGCGTGGCCTTCGCCGAGGGCGAGGATCCGGCGCGGCTCTGGCCCGCGGTGGAGGAAGCCGTATACCGTATCCGGCGCTCGGTGAAACTCTTCGGCGACTCCGACCTCGTCATGATCAAGGACCTCACGGCCGACCAGAAGGATGCCGCGGCCGCCCTGCGGCACTTTCACTTTCGCCGCTTCGAGACCGAACCGAACATGGTCCTCCCGTTGAAGCCCGGCTGGCGGAGCTTCGAGGACTGTCTGGGGGATATGAGATCGGAGTACCGGAGCCGGATCAAGAAGACCCTCAAGGAGCTGGAGGCCTGGGATGTCGTCCTCGAACGCCTCGGTCCGGAGCAGGTGAAAGAGAGGGCCTCGGAAATCCACGGCCTCTACCTCCAGGTCCACGAGCGCCAGAAGCTGCGCCTGGTGACCATCCGCCCCGGATGGATCCACTCGCTCGCGGACTGTTTCGGCGACGATTTCCGCACCGTCGTCGCCAGGCCCAAGGGCGGCGACAGGCTGTTGGGCTTCGTCACCGTGATCAGGGACGGCGACAGCGCGTACGGCTACTACATCGGTTTCGACAAGGCCACGGCGGCCAAGGGAACCCCCCTGTATCTCGGATTGGTATACGCCGGCGTGGGCCAGGGCATCGCGATGGGGGCCGAGCGGATCTATCTGGGCCGCACCGCCCTCGCCCCCAAAGCCCAGATCGGCGCCAGGGCACAGCCCATGCACGGCTATCTGAGGTTTCAGAACCCGGCCCTCAACCTCGCCGTGCCATCCATCCTGGCGCTGCTCCCCGCTCCTGAGAAACCCCCCGAGCGCCATCCCTTCAAAACCTGACCGCACGTGGTCGGATGGGTTCCCACGACTCGTCGTGTGCCCACACATCGGATGCGACGGGCGAGCGTAATCGACGGTTTTCGGTCAAACTCATCTTCTACAGTTGCGAGTGAAATTGGGCGGTATTTTCGTTGTAACTCCCTGAAATGATTGGACAGGGGTTTGGGCTGGCGCTGAAATGTAGCGCCAGCAGATAATCATGCAGCATTGACTTCATAGATATCTCCACTGCTGTCCGGTTATAAGTCGAATGGAAGCAGTGAGTTACGAATACCTTCTCCAGCATCCAAGGAGTCTTGATTCGTAAGTAGTTCATTTAGAGGGACTTTCTCGAAGACAGACGTACTGATGA
>JAJYLT010000032.1 GCA_021787565.1 Acidobacteriota bacterium | reverse complement strand
CCGGACTCGGAGGCGGCCGCCAAGGCCAAGAGCCTCCACCCGGCTCCCTGAGGCGGAGGCCCAGATGCTTCCGCCAGGGCGCTGGCTCCCGCTGGCCGCGGATGCCTCCACCCGGCGCTATTTCAAGGGGGAATGGCGGGGGGCTCCGGCGCTCCTGGCACAGTTCGGGGGCGATAGGGACGGCCTCGATCGTTTCGTCCACGTCCGCGACCTGTTCGCGAGGGGCGGCCTGGACGTCCCGGAGATCCTGCATGTGCCGCCGGAAGACCCGGACTGGCTGATCGAGAGCTGGATAGAGGGCTGGGCCCTCTCTCGCGGCCGGTGGCGGCCCGAATGGGGGGATCGCCTTCTGTCCTCGGCGCGGGTCATCTCCTCCCTCCAGGATTGGGGCGAGGGCCCGGATCTGCTGGAGCTGGACCGCGCCCGCCTCCAGTTCGAGCTCTCCTTTTTCTCGGTCCACCTTCTGGAGGGATTTCTCAACATCTCTGCGTCGCCCTCGGTGTCCCTGGGCCTCTCCGCGCTGGCGGAGGAGGTGGGCGGCTACCCTCGCCGGCTGGCCCATCGGGACCTCCACTCCGAGAACGTGCTCGCCACCGCGGAGGGCCGGCTCGTGCTGCTGGATTTCCAGGACGCCCTGCTGGCGCCTCGGTGCTACGACGCCGCCTCCCTGGCGGTGGATGCTTACCGCGACCAGCGTCCGGCCATCCGGGACCTCTTCGCCGAGGGGTGGTCGAGCGAGGCGGGAGTTGCGGCTGAAGAATTCGGACGCACGGCCCTTCAGCGGGCGCTCAAGGCGCTGGGCACCTTCGGCTACCAGGTAACGCGCCGAAAAAAGGCCCGCTACCTCAAATTCATGGCCTCCGAGGCCCGCCACGCCCTCCACTTCCTGGCCCTCGCGCCCGCTCCACTGGAAGAGCTGGCCGCTCCCCTCCAAAGCCTCACGGAAATGGGGTGATCCAGGATCCTCCGCGGGGCGGGAGCCCGTCCCTGGAAGACGGAGGCCCAGCCAATTGTTCCCATCCGAGCGAGAGGCTATGCTGGTGCTCAAGACCGTGGCCCGGGAGAACGCTGGCGGGACGGTAATCGCGATGGGCCGGTGGAAAACCGGATCCGCAAGGAGAGCGAACCATGCCCGAGGAGACTCAGAAGGACGATCTGGTGGCGCTTCTCGATCGCTACCGCCGGAATCTCGATCAGCAGTTCGCCAAAGGCGGCAGAAGATCGGTGGAGACGGATTCGGGCATCCCGCTGGCGCCCCTCTGCACCCCCCTCGACTTGGAGGGCTGGAGCTACGCCGGGAAGCTGGGTGTGCCGGGAGAGGCGCCCTTCACGCGCGGCATCCAGCCCACCATGTACAGGGGGCGCCTCTGGACCATGCGGCAATACGCGGGATTCGGCACGGCCGAGGAGTCGAACCGGCGCTACCGCTATCTCCTGGAACAGGGGCAGACGGGCCTCTCCGTGGCCTTCGACCTGCCGACGCAGATGGGGCTCGACAGCGACGACCCGCTGGCCGCGGGCGAAGTCGGAAAAGTGGGGGTGGCCATCGACACGCTCGATGACATGGAGACCCTGCTCGCGGGCATCCCCCTGGACAAGGTCTCCACCTCCATGACCATCAACGCCACCGGTTTCATCCTGCTGGCCCTCTACATGGCCGTGGGTGAAAAGCACGGGGTGGCGCCCGAAGCGCTGACGGGCACCATCCAGAACGACATCCTCAAGGAGTACATCGCGAGGGGCACCTACATCTTCCCTCCGCGCCCGTCGCTTCGCATCGTCACCGACATCTTCGAGTACGCCACCCAGGCCCTTCCGCGCTTCAACACCATCTCCATCTCGGGCTACCACATCCGCGAGGCGGGCAGCACGGCGGCGCAGGAGATCGCCTTTACCCTCCTGGACGGCCTGGCTTACGTTCAGGCGGCCGTGGACAAGGGGCTGGAGGTGAACGCCTTCGGCGAGCGCCTCTCCTTCTTCTTCAACGCCCACAGCCACTTTCTGGAGGAGGTGGCCAAGTACCGCGCGGCCCGCAGGCTTTGGGGGCGCCTCATGCGCGATCGCTTCGGAGCCACCAACCCTCGGGCCTGCATGCTCCGCTTCCACACCCAGACGGCCGGCTCCACGCTGACGGCTCAGCAGCCCCTGGTGAACGTCGTGCGCACGACCGTGGAGGCCCTGGCCGCGGTGATGGGCGGCACCCAGTCCCTTCACACCAACAGTTTCGACGAGGCCCTGGGCCTGCCCACCACCGAGGCCGCCACCCTCGCGCTGAGGACGCAGCAGGTCCTGGGGCACGAAAGCGGCGTCGCGGACAGCATCGACCCCCTCGGAGGCTCCTACGTCATCGAGGCCCTGACCGACGCCCTGGAGGCCAACGCGCTGGAGATCATGGCCGAGGTGGAGAAGCGCGGCGGCATGGTGAAGGCCATCGAGACCGGCTACGTTCAGTCTGAAATCCAGGAGGCGGCCTACCGTTTTCAGCAGACGGTGGAAAGGGGCGAGCGGGTGGTGGTCGGGGTGAACCGGTTCGCGGAGGGCGGCGGCGTCCACCCTCCCGTGCTCCACGTGGATCCCGAGCTGGAACGCCAGCAGGTCAGGCGGCTGCGGGGGGTGCGGGAGAGGCGGGACGCGGCCGAAGTGACGCGGGCGCTCGGGCGGCTGAACGATGCGGCCAAGGGCGGCGCCAACCTCATGGAGCCCACCCTCCAGGCCGTGAAGGCCCATGCATCGGTGGGGGAGATCATCACCATGCTCAAGCGGACCTTCGGGACCTACGAGGGCGAGTAGAGAAAATTCGAAATTCGGAAAAGGGATTCACCACCACGACACCAAGGCACAAAGAGAGCAAGGGTTCGGGAGTTCGCGCTTGTCGCCAGTGCCTTCTCCCATGCACCGCCCCCGCGTCTGCTCCTCAGCCTCATGCCCGTCCCCCGTTGCCTCCCAGCCCCTTCCCCGCCACGGCCTCCTGCCAGCGGCCGAGGGTCTCCGGGCCGTACTCCCGCATCCAGGCATCGAGCATGAGGGACAGGGGAACTCCCGCGTCGGTGCCCCTGTCGGCGGCGTACTCCACGTGCAGGCGCCCGGAGAGGTCGGTCCGGTGGAGGATGGCATCCGAGGTGCCGTCGAACTCCACCAGGCGCCACCCCATCTTCTCGCACAGGGGCTTCTCAAAGGAGGGTGTGGCCTTGATCCAGCGCCCCTCCAGAAGAAACTCGACGTAGGTGTGGTAGACCATGCGGTTGCATCCCAGGACCCACTCGAGCCGTTCGGGAAGGCTGTGGTTCACGAGGTCCGCGTAGTGGAAGCGTGCGGGAACGCCCGCGGCACGGGACAGTGCGATGAGCAGGGCGGACTTTTGGGTGCAGAAGCCGTAGCCACGTTCGAGCGTGGCCTGGCCGGTGTAGGCCGGAAGCGAATCGAACGGCGCGTAGGGCACGTAGCGGATCGTGTCCCGGACGAAGGCAAAGAGCCGCGCGGCCGTCTCGGCCGGGCCTTGCGCCCCCCTGGTCAGCCTTTCGGCGAGTTCGAGCACGCCCTCCGAGTCCGAGTCCACTCCGGACGAGGGCAGGAGGTAGGCGGCGAGATCCGAATTCGATGGTAGGGTGGCGTCCGGCATGATCTCATCCATCTCCCTTCTAGGTGAATTCCCCGGTACCCTCGGTCAGCAGGGGCAGCACGGAGGGGCGGATCCTCGGGACGAAGAAGAGAAAGACCGCTCCCGCCGCCGCCGTGATGGCGCCTCCTCCCACCAGCACCCACTGGATCTTCAGGGTGTGGGCCAGCCAGCCCAGCAGCAGGCTGCCGATGGGGGCCACTCCGACGAAGGTCACCGTGTAGAGGCTCATGAGCCGGCCCCGGAGCTCCTCCGGGACCAGGCTCTGGAGGAGCGTGTTGGTCGCGGCCATCTGGATCATCATGCAGAAGCCGACCGCCAGGATCAGCGCGCAGGAGAGCCAGAAGCTTCTGGAGAGTCCGAAGGCCATCAGGAACAGGCCGAACCCGACGCCCGTGGTGCCGACCAACCGGCCCATACCCCGGATGCCCTCCCGGCGGGCCACGGCGAGGGCGCCCAGGAGCGCGCCGATGCCCGAGCAGGTCATCAGGGTGCCGAGCCCCCCGGCGCCCTGGTGGAGCACGCCGCCAACCAGGGCCGGCAGGAACGAGGTGAAGGGGAAGGCGAAGAGGCTCGTCACCATCATGAGGGCGAGGAGGACCCGGACGTGGGGCGTGCGCCAGGCGTAGGAGAAGCCCTCCGCGAGCCTCTGGCCGGTGTTGCCCTCGGGCCGTGGGATGGGGTGCTTGTCGAGACGCATGGCGATCAGGCTGGCGAGGACTGCGAGGAAGGAGACGGCGTTGAGGCTGAAGCACATGCCTTCGCCCCACCGGGCCACCACCAATCCAGCCACGGCCGGGCCGATGATCCTCGCCCCGTTGAAGATGGAGGAGTTGAGCGCGATGGCGTTGCCCAGGTCCTCCCGTCCCACCATCTGGACGATGAAAGCCTGCCGGATCGGCATGTCGAAGGCGTTGACGACGCCCAGCAGGAGGGCCAGGGGCATGATCTGCCAGACGGTGATCGTGCCGGCCAGGGTGAGCGCCGCCAGGAGGACGGACTGTACGAGGGCGGCGCTCTGCGTGGCGATGACCATCCTGTGCCGGTCGAAACGGTCCGCCACGACGCCGCCCAGGAGCCCGAGGAAAAGCACCGGCGCCATCTGGCAGAATCCCACGAGGCCCAGCAGCCAGGCCGAGTGGCTGAGCCGCCAGACGAGCCACCCCTGGGCGAGGCTCTGCATCCAGGTTCCGATGAGGGAGACGAGCTGGCCGAAGAAGAAGAGGCGGAAATTGCGGTGGCGCAGTGCCCTGAGCGTGTGGGCCGCGCTGCCGGGGGCGGCCCCCTTGAGAAATTGATCCAGGTTCATCCGGCCTCTTTCCGGGGCGGGCCGAGTCTCCTGCCCTTATATTTCCATCACCACCGGGATGATGAGGGGGATCTTGGCGTCATTGCGTTTCAGCGTTTTCTTGACGGTGCTTTTCACCTTGGCCTTCAGGATGGATTCGTCGCGGATCTCCTCCTGGGGCAGGCTCCGCACCATGGCCACCAGGTCCGCCCGGACCTCCTCGACGGTCCCGTTGGCCCCCTCGAGGTAAGGGTAGCCGCGGCCGATGATCTCGGGGGCCGATTCCATCCGGCCCGTCTGGCGGTTGATGACCACGATGGGAACCACGACGCCGTCCTGGGAGAGGTGGCGGCGGTCCCTCACGACGACCCGGTCCACGGCGTCCGAGGTGTCCCCGTCGATGAGCTGGCTTCCGGTGGGCACCTCCTCCCGGCCCACCAGCTCGCCCGCTTCGAACAGCAGGCAGTGGCCCGTGTCGCAGACCAGGGTGTTTTCGTCGGGATAGCCCATCTCCTTGGCCAGGGCGGCGTTTCCCTTCAACTGGCGGTACTCTCCGTGGATGGGGACGTAGTAGCGCGGCCGCACCCACGAGGCGAGCAGCTTGATCTCCTCCTGGGCCGCGTGGCCCGACACGTGCACGCGGTCCTCACGCGGCGTCACGGCCTGGCCGCCGTTTCGATAGACCTGGTTGATGACCCGGGCCACCCGCTTCTCGTTGCCCGGGATGATGCGCGCCGAGAAGATGAGCAGATCGCCCTCCTCCACGTAGAGGTGCCGGGACTCGTCGAAGACGAGCCGGTTGAGCGCCGCGAAGGGCTCGGCCTGGCTCCCCGAGGCGATGACGATCACCTCGCTCCTGGGAAGGTCCGGCACCTCCTCCACGGCCACCTCGACGCCGGGGGGAATCCGGAGGTATCCCGTCTCCTGGCCGACCTTCACGTTCTGCACGAGGGAGCGGCCGAAGAGGGCCACCCTCTTGCCATGGGCCGCGGCGAGTTCGAAGATGGCCTGCACCCGCATGAGGTTGGAGGAGAAGAGCGTGATGAAGAGCTTGCCCGTCTGGGAGGCGATGTAGCGCTCCAGGGTGCCGCGGACCCGCACCTCCGAGCCGGTCATGCCCTCCACCTCCACGTTGGTGCTGTCGATCAGGAGGGCGGTGACGCCCCGCGCGCCCGCCTCCTGGAACCGGTGGTAGTGGGTGAGCCGGCCATCCAAAGGGGTCTGGTCGAGCTTGAAATCACCCGTGTGCAGAACCGTGGCGTCGGCCGTCCGGATCAACAGGGAGAACGCGTCCGGGATGGAGTGGGTCACCGGGATGGCTTCGAGGGCGAAGGGGCCGAGGTCGTGGCGCACCCCGGCCTGGAGGGCCACCTGCACGGGCGCCGTGACCTCCAGCTCCTCCAGCTTGCGCGCGAGGATGCCCAGGGTCACCGGTCCCCCGTAAACGGGCATGGGAAACTGGCGCAGGAGGAAGGGGGCGGCTCCCAGGTGGTCCTCGTGGCCGTGGGTCAGGACCAGCCCCTCGAAGCGGTCGGCCTTATCCTGGAGGTAGGTGAAGTCGGGAAAGACCAGGTCGATGCCCGGGAAATCCGCCTCCGGGAACATGCTGCCGCAGTCCACCACCAGCAGCCGGCCGTCCTGATCGAAGACGGTCATGTTCTTGCCAAAATCCCCGAGGCCTCCCAGGAAGGCGATCTTCAGCATTTTCCGCCACCCCCCTCCGGAACCGCGACGATTCGGATGGCCGTGTTCTTCCGCTTGATGAGGCCCAGGATGTACAGCGCGTAGAGGATTTTGGCGGTGGCTGTGGAATCGAGGCTGGAGGCCTTCAGCACATCCAGAAAGGTCCGGATGCCGTCCACCAGCCGAAAGACCTGCTTGTCCTCCAGCGCCAGGGGGAGCGAGGGGAGAAGGGCGAGGGAGTTCTCGGCGGGCTCGAAGACGTCCTCCTTGCGGCCCAGCCACCGGACCACCCGCTTCGGGTCCTCGATGCCCTTGATGCCGTGCAGGATGGCGTAGCGCGTGTCCACCTTCAATTGGATGATCTCGTCATCCTTGAACTTGCCCACCTTGAAGGTGACCTCGCCGTCGTCCCAATTGAAGAGGGACCAGAGGATGGCCATCACCTGGTCCTTGACGGCACTCAGGAGTTGCTGGGGGGAGAGGGCGCCGATCGCGACCAGGGCCGCGCCCTGCCGCTTGCCGCTCTCCCTCATCAGGAGCACGGAGCGCTCGTATTGCTCGCGCGTGATCTCTCGCCTTGCAAGGAGGAACTCGCCCAGGCGGTCCATGGGAAAGGTGGAGGCGGCAAAGATCACCTCCCCGCCGGTGATGAAGATCTGCTTCTGCCCGCTCTGCCTCGACGCGGTGAGGACACCTGGAACCTTGTAGTAATAGATTTTCTGTAGGATTTCAGGCAGTGGGTTCTCCGCGAGAGCTCCCCTGAAGATGTACTCGGGCATCCTCCTCCCTTCCGGGATAAGCCCGCATTATAGTCCAGAATCTCCAGGCCGGCCAAGAAGACGCGGCCCGTCGGGGCCTTCCGCGCCCCGGGCCGTTCCGGTACCATGGGGAGGGAGGCGCGATCATGCCCATCGATCCCGAGTTCCTCGAAATCCTGGCCTGCCCCGTCTGCCGGGAGCCCCTGACCTCCCGCGAGCGGGAGGGCAAGGAGGAGCTTCACTGCACCGGCTGCGGCCGGGTCTACCCCGTCGAGGACGGCATTCCCATCCTTCTACCCAGCGCGGGGAGCCTGGAAGAGACGGAGGGGTAAACCGCCCGCCGGGCGGCGTTCGGTTGCGGCTGGGGAGCTTCAGGCGAGTTCACCCACCAGGCTGTTGACGGCGGAACGGGTGATCCTGACGTCGACGAAAGTGTTCACGGCAACGGGCCGTTCGGCGGCGAAATTGACGACCTTGTTGTCCCGCGTGCGGCCCATGGCCTGGCCGCCCTTCTTGCTCTCACCCTCCACCAGCACCTCGACCACCCGGCCCTCGACGGCCGCGAACCGCCGGGTCTGGATCTCCATCTGAAGGTCCAGCAGGCGCTGGTGGCGCTCTCGGGCCACGGCGTCGCCGACGGGCTCCATCGCGGCGGCCGGGGTATCGGGCCTTGGCGAGTACCGGAAGGAAAAGAGCGTGTCGTACTCGACCCGGCGGACCACATCGAGGGTGTGCTGGAAATCCTCCTCGGTCTCCGTAGGAAACCCCACGATGACGTCGGTGGAGAGGGCGATGTGGGGGATTCTCTCCCGGATCCGCCGGACCAGTTCCAGGTACCAAGCTTTATCGTACTGGCGGCGCATCAGCTTCAGGACCCGGTCCGAGCCGGCCTGGACGGGCAGGTGGAGGTAGGGGCAGATATTCTCGCGCTCGGCCATGAGGTCCGCAGCGGCGAGCGGGAAGTGGCGCGGGTGGCTGGTGGTGAAGCGCAGGCGCTTGACGCCCGCGACGTCGCTCACGGCGGCCAGAAGGTCAGCGAAGCCCCGGTCGCCCTCCCTCCAGCAGTTCACGTTCTGGCCCAGCAGCTCCACCTCGGCGTAGCCCGCGTTCACGGCCCTGTGGGCCTCCTTCACGATGTCCTCCAGCGGCCGGCAGACCTCCCGCCCGCGGGTGGTGGGCACGATGCAGAAGGTGCAGCGCTTGTTGCAGCCCTCCATGACCGTGATGTAGGCCTTGGTCGGATTGGTGCGCGCGATGGCTTGGTCGGGGAAGAGGATCGAATCGTCGTGAAACTGCGTGTCGATGGCCCGCTGGTTCCGGGCCTGGGCGAGGAGCTCGGGCAGGTGCCGCACGCCGCGCGGGCCCATCACGAGATCGACGTAAGGTGCGCGCTTGAAGACCTGCTCCTTCTCCTGCTGGGCGACGCAGCCCACCAGGCCCAGGATGAGGGGCTTGTGCCGCTTGAGGGGGTGGAGCCGCCCCAGCTCGGTGAAGACCTTGTTCTCGGGGCCCTCGCGGACGGAGCAGGTGTTGAGGAGAATCACGTCCGCCTCCCGCTCCTCCTCCGTGGGCTGGTAGCCCATCCCCTGGAGCAGCCCCGCCATCTTGTCGCTGTCCAGGGCGTTCATCTGGCAGCCCCAGGTCTTGATGAGGTACTTCACGTAGGGAGGCCTCCGGGCGACGAGATGAGGGGAGGCGGGGAAGAGGAGATGAGGGAAGACCGATGCCGGTCCGGTCTGGACCTCCTCATCATGGCATCTCGTAATCTCCTCATCTCGATCCACCGAAGGGCAGCTTCGGAGAATCCGCCCGCTCCCGCTGTTTGACCAGTTCCCACAGCTCGTCCATCTCGTCGAGGGTCATGCCGTGGATGTCCCTGCCGCGCACCTCGGCCTCCCGCTCGATGGCCTGAAACCGACGGGCAAACTTGGCGTTGGCCTGCTGGAGGCCGTCCTCCGGGTCCACCTCCAGGAAGCGGGCGAGATTCACCAGGGCGAAGAGGAAATCGCCCAGCTCCTCTCGCACGTGGGCCTTGTCGCCCTCGGCGACGGCCTCGTTCAGCTCGGCCCACTCCTCCCGCACCTTCTCCTCCACCTGTCGGCGCTCCTCCCAGTCGAATCCCACGCGGGAGGCCTTCTGCTGAAGCCGGTAGGCCTTCAAGAGGGCGGGAAGGACCTTGGGAACGCCGGAGAGCACGCTGACGGGCGCCGCTTCGCCGTTCTTCTCCGCCTTCTCCTCCTTCTTGATGGCCTCCCAGTTCTGGAGCACCTGCTCGGGCGTGTCGGCCTTCATCTCGCCGAACACGTGCGGATGGCGCCTGACCAGCTTCTCGTTGATGCCCCGGCAGACCTCTTCGATGGTGAAGGCCCCCTCCTCGCTGGCGATCTGGGCGTGGAAGACCACCTGCAGGAGCACGTCGCCCAGCTCCTCGCGGAGCATGGCCGCATCGCCCTGGTCGATGGCGTCCAGGACCTCGTAGGTTTCCTCCACGAGGTAAGGTTTCAGGTCTTCACGGCTCTGGGCCCGGTCCCAGGGGCAGCCGCCCGGGGCCCTCAGCCTGGCCATGATCTCCACGAGGCGCTCGAACTCGCCCGACCCGCTCACTTGCCCGCCTCGTGGAGGGTGAGGGTGATCTTGCTGTCCGAGGATGCCATCTCGGGGCCGGCGGTCATGTCCTTGGGATCCTGAGTGTTGAGATCGCCGTCCTTGTCGAGGCGCACCAGGATCTCCATGGAGGAGGGCAGGGGCTGACCCGTCATGGAATCCCCCGCGCCGAGGGTGAACTCCACGGGGAAGGATGCGACCGTCAGTTTCTTGGCGGCGACCGGGACGGGCTGGTCGGTGGCCCGGCCGATGATGAAAAGCGTCTCGCCGGGAGTGAAGTCCGCCTCGAGCGCGGCAGGCAATTCGATGGTACCGGTGTAGAGGGCCTGCCCCTGCGTCGCCTGGCCGGCCGAGGCCCCCGCACCGCTCTCGGCGGCCTGCGCCTGCCCGGCGGTTTGGCCGGAGCCTTCATCGGTCTGGTCCTCGGGCACGGGCATGGCGTTCATGCCGGCTCCTTTGCCCTTGATCACGATGTGGGCATCCCGGAAGTGCTCCGGCGCCTTGGGCGCGGGGCCCTTCATCGAATATTCGTGCTGCGAGCAGGCGGCCAGCGCCGCCACTAGGAACACCGCCGCCGCCAGGGCAATGGATTGTCTCATCGGGTGGGATCTCCGTTTCTATTTCCTGTCGAACTTGGCCAGGAGTTCGGCCTCCTTGAGCGTAAAGACGATAGGCCGACCGTGGGGGCAGGTCAAGGGGGCGCCGAGCGCGTAGAGCGTGTCGAGCAGGTACTGCGCCTTCTCCGGAGTCAGCGGATCGTTCAGCATGACCGAGCCCCTGCACGAGCGCATGATCAGGACCTCTCTCCACCGGTCGCGGGGGGTTCTCAGAACCTCCGCCGCCGATTCGAAGAACCCCGAAAGGAGGCGATCTGTTTCCGACTGGGTGAGAAAGGCGGGCGCCGAGCGCACGAGAACCGACTCCTCGCCTCCCGACTCGGCCTCGAAGCCCTGGGCACACAGGAGGGCGGCCATCTCCTCCGCGCGGTGGGCCACCTGCCGGGGCAGGGTGAAGCGGTGGGGGCTGAGGAAGGGCTGACGGGGACCGGGCGAGTCCAGGAACCTCCTGAACTGTTCGAAGCGGACCCGCTCGTGGGCGACGTGCTGGTCCACGATGGCCAGCCCCTCGGGCGAATCACACACGATGAAGGAGTGGCGCCACTGGCAGAGAGCGCGCAGGGGGGACGGCGCCGTGGCCCCGGAGGGAGCGGCAGCCGGCATTTCCAATCGCGGAGCGAAGAGCCCGTCGGTGAGAGGGGTGCCGAAGGCGGAGGGGCCGGAAAGGGCCAGGTCCCCGTAGTGGCTGGACGGCTCGGAGACGAGGTCGGCGTGGGGGGCGGACGGAGCCCCGGGGGCAATGGCCCGGCGGATCGCCGCGGCGACGATGTTGTGCACCGCCTGCCCCTCCACGAAGCGCACCTCCCGCTTGGCGGGGTGCACGTTCACGTCGACCCTGGAGAAGGGGACGGCGAGGCAGAGAAGCACCACGGGGTAGCGCCCCTTCGGGTGGGTGTTCTCGTAGGCCTGCGTGATGGCGTGCTGGAGCAGCCGGTCGCGGATGAACCGGCCGTTCACGAGGGTGAACTGATACCGGGCGGTGCCCAGGTTGCGGGCCGGCTTGCCCGCAAGGCCGGACACCCCGACGACGGGGCCCTCCCCCTCGAGCTCCATGAAGTCCTCCCTGGGCAGCTCGGGAAAGAGTTCGAAGAACCGCTCGGTCCGGTTGGGCGAGGGGGCGAGGTTGAGCAGTGCCCGTCCGTCGCTCTCCAGCACGAAGGCGCAATCGGGACGGGCCAGGGCGTAGTGCTCCAGCAGGGCGATCACGTGGGTCAGCTCGGTGCCGGGCGTGCGCAGGAACTTGCGCCGGGCGGGAACGTTGAAGAAGAGGTCCTCCACCTCCACGCGAGTGCCTTCAAACAGCCCGGCGGGCTCGGCCGGTCGGATGCGGCCTCCCTCCACGCGCACGCGCTGCCCCTCCGCCGCCCCTCTCGGGCGGCTCGTCAGGCTGAACCGGCTCACGGAGGCGATGGAGGGGAGGGCCTCGCCGCGAAATCCCAGGGTGGCGATGGCGGCCAGGTCTCCGACGGTGGAGAGCTTGCTCGTGGCGTGCCGCTGGATGGCCAGGGGCAGATCCGCGGCCGAAATCCCTGCCCCGTCGTCCTCCACGACGATACCCGAGCGGCCGCCTTCACGCACCGCCACGGTGATTCTTCCGGCGCCTGCGTCGAGAGCGTTCTCCACCAGCTCCTTCACCACCGACGAGGGCCGCTCGACCACCTCGCCGGCGGCGATCTTGTTCACCAGGTCGTCGGGCAGTACGCGAATGGCGCTCATCGAGTTTCCTCCAGGTCCACAAGATAACAGGGGATGACTTGGGGGGAGAAGCCTCGATGGGAGGAAGGAGAGCCGCAAAACCTTGCGCCGTCCGCCGAGACGACCGAAATTAGAAACGTAACCAAGTGGGGAGGTGATCCATGCCGATCTTTGTCTTGATGACGCGGATTGCATCAGAGAACCTGAACGACCCGAAGGGGCGACGAGCCATGGGAAAAGAGTGGCTCAAGAAGGTCAAGGCCACCTGCCCGGAGGTCAAGTGGCACGCCCATTACGCCATTCTGGGCCCCTACGATTTCATGGACATTTACGAGGCCCCGGACGTGGAGACGGCGCACCGGGTCTCCCTGATTTCAAGGGCGGAGGGCGCCCTGTGCGCCGAATCCTGGCAGGCGCTGCCCTACGAGAACTTCCTCCGCGTGCTGGAGGAGGTCCAGGGGTAATCGTCCGCGCGCCGGCCATCCCGGAAGGTCGGGGTGCCGCGCCAGGGAGACCCCTTCCTCTCCGGGGAGGCGCGGCGTGCTACCCTGACCAGGAGGGACCCGAGCCCGCGGTGGAGCCGGCATCGACAGCGGGAGAGCGTCCGGAGGCGTGACTTCATGAGAGAGCCCATCAAGAGAGGCCTCAGACGCTGTCTGCCGAAGAGGTTGCGCCCGGTACTCCGGCGGGGCTTCTACGGCTTGCAGGACGGGCTGGAACGGCTGACGGGGCGCCGGAACCCGCTCCTTCCTCCCACCAGCCTCGTGATCGAGCGAAGCATCGGGATCGGCGATTTTGAACGGATCGGCAGGGAGTTCCTGGCGCACTTCGTCGAGCTGTGCTCCTTGAGACCCGACGAGCGGGTTCTCGAGGTGGGATGCGGATTGGGGCGCATGGCCCTGCCGCTGACGGGCTATCTTCGCGGAGACGGCCGCTACGACGGCTTCGACGTGGACGCCGTCAGCGTCCGGTGGTGCGCCAGCCACCTCACCCCCAGATTTCCTCACTTCCGGTTCCTGCACGCCGACATCTACAACAAGGAGTACAATCCGGCCGGCACGCAGAGCGGCGTCACCTACCGATTCCCTTACGGCGACTCCTCCTTCGACTTCTGCTTCCTCACCTCCGTCTTCACCCACCTGCTTCCCCGGGAGACGGAGCACTACATGGGCGAGATAGCGCGGACGCTCAGTCCGGAGGGGCGCTGTCTCATGACCTTCTTCCTGCTCAACTCGGAGTCCGAGGCCCTTATCGCCGAAGGCAGGGCCACCATGCTCTTCGCCCACACCCTGGATGGGTGCCGGATCCAGGACCCGCGCCTCCCCGAGGCGGCGGTGGCCTACACGGAGGACAGCGTCCTGGGGTATCTGGCCGCGGCGGGGTTGGAACTCGTCGGTCCGATTCATTACGGGAAGTGGTGCAGACGTCCTGGCGGCTTGAGCGGGCAGGACCTGCTGGTGGTCCGGAAGGGCCCCGTCGCTCTTCACTAGTCATCGGCTCGGAGGATGCCGCGGTGTCCCCCGTGCCCGCCCCGTCCGCCGCTTCCCACGGGCGCCGCTCCGGGGCAGGGTTGCCCGTCGCCTTGCCCCTCAGGTGCGCCGGTGCCATATTGAGCGCTAGCAAGGGAATGGGTGCCGGTTGAAAAGCGGAGGCAGCCATGGTTGACCACCTTGGTGGGGCTGAGTCTCGCGGCCTTCGACTGCGTGAAGGGATGGCGCTGGACCGTCGGCGCGCCCGGCACCGCCTTCGTCGTGATCCCCTTCCGGGCCGAGGCGGACCGCAGGAAGGCCGTCCGACAAGGAGTTTGAGCCGTTGCGCCGGGGCGGGCGATGGAATCTCTCGGTGAAAAATCCAGTGTTCCGAGGGAGGTTGCATCGGCCTACTTCCTTGACGGATGAATTTTTTTCTGGAATGCTCTATAATGGTCAGTGTGCAACCGGACTTCCAGACTTGGGCGTGAAGGGAAAACCGGGTGTACACCAACGAGAAGCGGGTGATCGCGGCACTTCCGTGTGCGGCATAGGTGGAGGGAGTCCATGAAACCTTTCACGAAGTGGGGCATTGTTGGGCTGGCGGCGGTCATGGTTCTGGCCGCACTTCCGGCCATGGCCGGAGAGGGCCCGACGGCCCGGCCGGACCAGAACCAGCAGCTGCGTGTGGTGGACGCCTACGGAAAGCTTCCCATGAGCTTCGAGGCGAACCGCGGCCAGGCCGATCCGAGCGTCCGCTTCCTCGCCCGCGGCAGCGGGTACGGGCTCTTTCTCACCGGTGGCGGGGCCTCCTTCGCCCTGGCCGGCCCGAAGGGCAAGAGGGGAGCCCTCCTCCAAGTGAGCTTCGAGGGAGCCCGGACCGTGACTCCGGAAGGGCGTGATCTCCTGCCCGGCCGCGTGAATTATTTTGTCGGCGGCGATTCGGCGCGATGGAGAACGGACATCTCGACCTTTGGTCGGGTTTGCTACCCCGAACTCTACCCCGGGGTGGACCTGGTCTTTTACGGGAATCAGCGCCAGCTCGAGTTCGACTTTGTGGTGAAGCCGGGGGCCGATCCCTCGGCCCTCGCCATGAAAATCGCCGGCGCCCGTTCCATCGAGATCTCGCCTGATGGTGACCTGGTGATCCATACGGCGGAAGGGCAACTCATTCAGCACCGCCCGTTGCTCTATCAGGAGAGGGGCGGCCGGCGCTGCGCCGTGAGTGGCTCGTTTCGCCTGATCGGCAAGGACACCCTGGGCTTCATCGTGAAGAGCTACGACCCGTCGATGCCACTCGTCATCGACCCGGTGTTGGACTATTCGAGCTACCTGGGGGGCACCGCGTCGGATATCGCCCATGGAATCGCCGTGGATAATTCGGGCCATGCCTATGTTGTGGGCGAAACGGCTTCCAATCCGTTCCCCACGACTGCTGGTGCCTACCAGACGACCTTTGGAACGGGCGCCACCGATGCTTTCGTGAGCAAGTTCGACACCACTGCCAGCGGGGCCGCTTCCCTGATTTACTCCACCTACTTTGGAGGCACTGGAGACGACATCGCGTGGGGTGTGGCGGTGGATGCGTCGGGAGATGCTTACGTGGTCGGATCCATGTCAAACGGCAGCTTGGCCACGGTGCATCCCACTCAAGCCTACGCGGGTGCGACCGACGCCTTTCTGGCGAAGCTGACCCCGGCGGGCGACGCCCTCGTCTATTTCACTTACCTGGGCGGTACCGGGGACGATGTGGCGCGCGGCGTAGCGGTGGACGCTTCCGGAGACGCCTACGTGGATGGTTACACGGCATCCAGCGACTTTCCCGTTGTCTACCCCATTCAGGGAGCCTTCCAGGGCGGCCTTTATGATGCGTTCGTTACGAAATTCCACTTCGATTCGGTAGGCAGCACGCTGAGTCTGGTCTACTCGACCTACCTGGGCGGTGACGGTTTGGATCAGGCTTCGGCCATCGCGGTCGACTCGGCGGGGTCCGCTTACGTTGTCGGGGTCACCTCCTCGCCGGCGGGGAGCCCGGGCATCGCCTTTCCCACCCAGAATGCCTTCCAGGGCACCCTGCTGGGGGTGCAAAACTGCTTCCTGAGCAAACTCACATTCAGCGGAAGTGTCCTAAGCCTCGCCTATTCCACCTATCTGGGGGGCAGCGCCTCCGACGTCTGCTACGCGGTGGCGGTGGACAGCTCGGGGAGTGCATATGTGGCCGGGTTAACGACCTCTCTCAACTTCCCCACCAAGGTTCCCTTCCAGGCCGCCCGATTCGGAGCGCAGGATGCCTTCGTCACCAAGCTCTCGCCGGCCGGTTCGAGCCTGACCTACTCCACCTACCTGGGCGGGAGTGGCCTTGATGTCGGGTATGGCATCGCCGTGGACACCGGAGGAAATGCCTATGTGGCTGGGGTTACGACCTCTTCGGCCGATTTCCCGCTGGCCAACCCGATCACCGGCAACCCCACAGGAGGCACGGAGGTCTTCGTGACCAAGCTGAATGCCGCGGGGGCTCTGATGGCTTACTCCACCCTGCTCTCCGGAGCCGCGAACGACTCCGCCAACGCCATCGCTGTGGACTCCGCCGGTGTGGCCTACGTTGCAGGACAGACGGCATCTAGCCCCTTCCCGACGACGGCTAGCGCGTACCAGGGAACATATGGAGGAACCGGTGACGCCTTTGTGAGCCGGCTAAGCGTGCCTCCCGCCACCTGCCAGCTGGCCTGCGCGGCCTCGGCACCCGCCGTCGGCGTGGCAGGCTTCCCCATAGCCTTCACGGGGACCGTGTCGCCCACCGGTTGCACGACTGTGACCTACAACTGGGACTTCGGGGATGGCAGCCCCGCCGCAACGACGGCGAGCGCCACGCACATCTACACCTCTGCAGCAGGCTCGCCTTACACCTGGACCTTCACCGCAACGAGTGGTTCTACAAGCTGCACGCAATCCGGTGTGATCACCATCGGCACCTGCTCCCTCACGTGCAGCGCCACGGTGCCCGCCACGGGAACGACGGGAACGGCGGTGGCCTTCACGGGGACGGCGACACCGAGCGCCGGGTGCACCAACCCGGTGACGTACGATTGGGACTTCGGTGACGGCTCTCCCCACGGCACGGTTCAGAGTCCCACCCACATCTACACCGCGCCGGGGACCTTCACCTGGACGCTCACCACGGCTTCGGACGGGATCCACTGCACCCAGAGCGGCGGCATCACGATCTCCGGCACGGTCTGCGCCATCACCTGCTCGGCCGATGTGAATCCGGCCACCGGAACGGCCCCCCTGCAGGTGACCTTCACGGCCACCGCATCGGGAACCAGCGGCTGCGGGGGCACGCTGACCTACGACTGGAACTTCGGAGACGGCAGCACTCACGGCACGACGGCCACGGCCACGCACCTCTATGTGAATCCCGGCAGCTACACCTGGACCCTGAAGGTAACGGCTGGCTCCCAAAGCTGCACGCAGACCGGCACCGTCACGGTGGTGGGCCCCCTCACCTGCTCGACCTCCGCCTCTCCCACCGCCGGAACGGCTCCCCTGAGCGTGAATTTCACCGCAACCGTGGCCGGCGGCTATCCGCCCTACGCCTACGCGTGGGACTTCGGCGACGGCTCCACCTCCACCGCGCAGAACCCTTCACACACCTATTCTCAACTGACCGGCGGCACCTACAGAGCCATCTTCACGGTAACCGACAGCCAACAGCAGGTCTGCTCGGACAGCCACTTGGTGATCACCGTGGCGCCGCAGTGCATCCTCACCTGCTCGGCCGCCGCCCAGACCGCCGGCACCGCGGGTACGCCCGTGGCCTTTGCCGCGTCGGCCACGCTGAGCAACTGCCCCGGCTCCATTCTCTACGCCTGGGCCTTCGGAGACGGAGCCACCTCCTCCAGCCAGTACCCGACCCACGTCTACGCGACGGCGGGCACCTACACCTGGACCATGACGGTCACGGCGGCCGGCCTGACCTGCACGCGCAGCGGCAGCGTCGCCATCGGCGTCAAGCCCATCACCCTCGCCTGGATCAAGAAGATGGACAGCCCCTTCCGAATCGTGGTGCACGGCACCAACCTGCAGTACGGGGTGCAGGTGTACATCAACGGTGCCCAGTGGGGGAACCTGGTCTGGAAGAACACCTACAAGCTGATCCTCAAAGGCGGTGATTCCCTGCAGACGGTGGTTCCGATGAACGTGCCCACGCAGTTCCGCTTCGTGAACCCCGATGGCAGCGCGCTCACCGTCATCTGGCAGTGGCCTTGAGCACTGGCTGCATCAGGTGCAAGGGGAGAGGGGCGCGGAGGGCGCGGTGTTCTCTTCCCTCCTGACTTCTCAGTGGCCCGTGGTCCCGCGCCTATTCCTGCGGGGCCTGTTTCCTGCTCGCGAACGCCGCGCGCGCTGCGAACAGTCCGACGCGGGTGTGGGGGGCTCCACTGCACCTTCAAGAAGGCCGAAAGCGCGTTCGGGAGCACTCGATGCACGCTCAGGAGGGACCCGCGCACGTTGAGGAGCCTTCCATGCACGTTCCGGAAGGGCGTATGCAGACTCCGGGGACTCCGTTGCACGTCCAGGAAGGTCTGATGCACGCTCAGGAAGCTCCGGTGCACATGTGGGAGACTCTGTTTCACGTTCCGGAAGGTCCGATGCACGTTCAGGAGACTCCGTTGCACGTTCCGGAAGGTCAAATGCACGTGCGCGACGCACCGTACGCAGGAAACCGGACACAGGGGAACGCGCAGCCGCGCAGGGTGTGCACCGCACATCTTGGATGCCCACCGCATCACCTACACGGATCATCACCTTTTATACGCGGGTGGGCCCCTTTCTACGGGGAGTCATCCCAACGGATCACGAACTAGGCCGGACGGTAGCACCTGGGGGGCGGAAAGGAATCTTAGAGGGCAGGAACCAGGGAAGAGTGACGAAGAGGGGGTTCTCATGCTGAAGGGGCGATATCGCTGGCTGCTCTTGTTCGTGGGTTTCGTCTTCTTTGGGGTATGTGCGCGGGCCGACGATCCTCTCAACTACGCGACGCAGTCGCTGGATCCACAGAAGCTCTACGATACCGATACGGACGCGGAGCGTGTGGACCTCTTCCGATGCAGCCTTCATCTGCAGCACACGGATGTTCACCTGCCCGGCAAGTATGGCCTGGACGTGAACGTTGTTCGTTGGTATGACTCCAAGATCAGCGACACGGCAACGTCTACCGGCGGAACCTGCCAAGTCTTCGACTATGGCCAGGAGACCGGAGAGGTCCTGGGGTATGGCTGGAGGCTGCACATGGGGCGCTTCATCCAGCAACTGAACCCCGTCATCCCATCGCCGGGCGTGGCTGCCCCCAATCCCGCCGACTATCTTGAGTTGCCAGGTGGACACCGCATCGCCTTCTACACCAGCGCCGACAGTGCACTTTTCCCCAACTCCAACCCAGCCGGCCAGCGCACGGGGGTGGAGTTCTGGTGGGCGACCTACCCCGTTACCACGAGCGATCCGCTGGTGGTCCACGCCCCGGACGGCACCATCTATGAATTCAACCCCTCTGCGCAATACAGCGCAGGCGCGAACACGGTCATATGGAACGTAACCACGATACAACGCGGGGATGCAAGCATCTCTATCCAATACGACGTAACCCCCCAATATGCCTACATCACCTCGATCACCGATACCTACGGCCGCCAAGTCACCTTTCATTATTATAACGCGAATGACCCCTCCCAGCTCGTGAACCCCCTCTACGAGATCGACTTCCCCGTGGCCGGGACCACGGGCTCCGTGAAGTACTACTACATCAATCCTTCGAGCTCACCCGTCACGCAGGACTCGACGAGCAACCCCGTCTTCACAATGCCCACGCTCAGCGCCCTCACGAGTCCAGCGCCGCGCTCCAAGACCTACGGGCCTCCCTATTTCATTCTCGGGCAGGTAGTTCCGCCCGCGGGCACCGCCTTCGCCACGTCGTACAACTACTTCCTGGATGCGGGTGGGGGTGGGGCCCTGGCCGGCAACCAGATGGCCTGCATCCAGTACCCCAACGGGACCGTCTCAGCCTACGCCTACGCCTTCATCAGCCGCGGGGATTTTCCCGGCCAGAGCTGTTATCTCGCCATCTCGGCTCGAGGGAAGAAAGGCAGCCTCGTGGCGGGACGTACCTCCCCCGCTCCGGAAGTGCGCCGGTGGACCTACGGCTATTCGGTGGCCGGCTCGGGCAACACCAGCCAATTCAAGGCTCAAGTGGACACCCCTGAGCCTGTCCGGCAGATCTACTATTTCAACCCGTTCCTTCCGCTTTCGGGCGTCTCGTGCAGCACCGGAAATTGCCCAAGTAACAATAACTGGCAACGGTGGCGCGTGGGCTTGCTCCTCAAGGAGGAAACGTGGGACACGTCTGGGTCCCCCGTTAAGCTCGAGGACCGGACCTATACCTATGCTCACGCCGTTTATGATTCTCAACGTTTCCCCTACGTCATCTCGGCGGCGTTTGTCGAGCACGGATTCACGCCCGTCCTCGCGGCGCAAACCGAGACCCTGTACTTGTCCGGCGGCCAGCTCCAGAAGACGACGACGTTCAGCAGCTTCGACCAGTACGGCAATCCCCAGCAGAAGGTGGAGACGGGCTATTCCGGCTCCACCCTTCGAAGCACCTCGGTCACCTACGCCTGGGCCGGCGATTCCACGCTCAAGAACGAATGGGTGATCCGGGCGCCGCAAGAGGAGACCCTCGAAAACGGCTCCGGAGTTACCCTCGCGGACACCTACCGGGATTACTACAACGATGCGAATCACCCAGGCTTTCCGTCCATGCTGCGCCACTGGGTGAGTGACGACGGGACGGGCACTCAGTACTGGTCCGGCGAGGACTACGCCTATAGCAGCAGCGGGAACCAGGACACGGTGACCACGACGGTGGGGCACGCCACGTCTCCCACGGGCTCTCTGACGGCGGACCGCAAGATCATCGAAACGAAGGACCACGGAACGCCTCTTTCGCGTAAAGTCCAGGGGCCTTCGGGCTCGCCCTCCATTCAGGTCTACACCCGAACCCTCGATAGCAACTACCTGGCACCGGCCACCGAGACCGTGGATGGCACCACGCGGTTCAACTACGACTCGGCCGGCCGCCTTTCCTCGGTCACACCGCCGGCCTTCGCGGATTACAGCGGCACGGTGACCGCTCAGGCGACCGCCATCACCTACACGGCCAAACCTCCGCAGGTGGAATTGCTGGTGGGGGCAAGCCTTGAGCGCACAGACTACGATTTCGATGGATTTGGCAACCTCGCCTCCAAACGCATGGTCTTCGCCACCGCTCAAACCGCTCACGAAGATACGGGCGTGGACGCGCTGAGCCGCGCCACGGACCGGTACGTTCCGTACTTCAATGTGGGCGACAAGGGCAAGGTGACGACCACTTACGACGCCCTCGGCCGCCCCCTCACGGTGACGGCCTACAGAGCCAACGGCACGCAGGAGTCGCAGACCAGCTACGCCTATACCGCGGACACCTCCGTGGACTGCGTACATGTGACCATCACGCGGCCCGCCTCGGCGGCGAGCGGCACGGTCCAAACCGAAGAGTGGTACGACTCGGATGGGAACCTGACGAAGCTCCTTGACGATGCCAACAACACCGTGTACTACACCTACGACCCGCTCGATCACCTGACCGAGATTCAGGACGGTTCCCAAACTCGCACCTTTACCTACGCGAGCACAGGACAGCTCCTGACCAGCATGCTGCCCGAGTCGGGTACGACGCACCTCGTGTACGATCATGCCGGCAACCTCATCAAGCGTACCTTCGCTGACAACAGCCGGATCCAGTACACCCCCGACTTCGCGGGACGGGTTACGCAGATCCTCTTCGACGACAACTCGAAGGTCCGAAACGTATACGACGCGTATCCGGGTGGGTGCTCGGGACCCTCGGCGAATCCCGCGAACCACCTCCTGTACCAAGCCAACCTGGACCCCACGGGAAACGTGATCCGGTCCTTATGCAACTCCTATGACAGCCATGGCCGCCTCTTTAGGCAGATCACCACGGTGGACAACACCGCCTTCACCGTGGGCTACGACTACAACGACCGGGGCGAGCTGGGCCAGATCACGTATCCTTCGGGCCAGGCCGTACAGGCGTCCGGCTTCAACTATGCGGGTCTCCCGGCGCAACTGGGCAACGGCAGCACCCCGTTTGTGTCGTCCCTGCAGTATGGCCCCGACAAGAACCTGCTTGGCTACGACGCGGGCGCCTCCGCGTGGACCGCGACCGACGACACTTTCAACCGTCCCGCCACGCTCACCTTCAAGAAGTCGGCCACCACGCTCTACCAGTCGGCCCTCAGCTACTTCCCATCGGGCAACCTATCGAGCCAGAGCCACGGCGATCCCCAGGGCCTGGGGACGCTCAACGTAGCGTACCAGTATGACGACCTGCACCGATTGACGGGCGAGACCCTCACGGGGGCGGTCACCGGAAGCCTCGGGTACGGCTATGACGTGTACGGCAACCTCCAGTCCCGTACGGCGGCGGGCGGCATCCCGAACGCCTCGGCGCTCGCGCTGAGCCGGTCTTACCACCCCTCAACGAACCAGGACGCGTCGGTGGGGTACGACGGGCGCGGGAACGTGATGCAGGACGGGCCGTACACCTACACGATGAACGCGCTCAACCTGGCGGCGACGGCCTCCAAGACGGGGGGTGGCAGCTTCACCTATGCCTATGACCCGGCCGGGCGGCGGGTGCGGACCTCGTGGACGGACGCGCAGGGGAACCACGTGGGCTATGCTTTCTACGACGGGGCCGGGGAGCTATTGTCGGAGATGGAGAGCCTGAACGGAGGGGCCATCACGCCGAAGCGGGACTACGTGTACGCGTCGGGACGCCTGGTGGCGATACTGAACTTTGCCCCCTACAGCTCTCCCTGCACGGCGTCGCCCGTGGCCGCCGGGCGTTCTCGCAGGTGGGGAATGACTTCCGGGGGGACGCAGGCGGCCGGCGTCGAGACCTTCTGGGCTATGGCGTGGGACCAGTACGTCCCGAATGTGGATCCGGCGGACTATCGTACGCCGGAGGCTGTGGCCGAAGCGAGCCTCACGTACGAGTACCCGGTTCTGGACGTGACGGGTAGCCCACGGATGTGGGTGGACAACCAGGGCAACGTGCTGTCGAGGAGCTTCGCGGGCCCGTACGGCGAGGACCTGGGGTTCTACCATGACCAGCCCTTCACGAAGCTGGGGTTCGCCAGCCTGCAGGACGAGCACCAGGACGCGGGGGTGTTCTACACGCCGAACCGGTACCTCGGCACGGCCGCACGCTTCATCAGCGCCGACCCCAGCGGCAGCTTCAATGTCCATGACCCGAGGACGCTGAACCAGTATGCGTACACGAGCGAGTGCCCGCTCTTGTTCATGGACCCCGCTGGGCTTGGGTGGGGTGAGGACTTCGCCGACTGGGTCGATGCAAGGGTGGATCAAGCCGTTGGCGCAGTCTCCAATACGAACGCCAGCGCCATGGATTATGCAGCGGCAGGGATGCTGGGAGACGCAGTCAAGATGGCGGCGGACACTTTCAGGCTGGGGGACGGGGCCTACGCCAGCTATGACGCGGCTTCGAGAGGGGATTATGTAGGGGCGGCCGAAGGAGCGCTTCAAGATGTTGGCAGGGCCAGCAACATCATGTTGGGGGTAGGTCTCGCGGGAAAGACTCTTCAAGCGTTATCCGAAGGGACCAAGCTGGGAGATATGCTCAATGCCCCGCTTTCTCAATTGGCCAAGGGGGGCGAAGCAGAGCGTTCCATTGGTGCCACAAGAGGAGCATCGTCACTCGTCGAGCAGGGATCCACTGCCGTTCTGAAGGATGGTTACTACGAGGTTAATGGCTTCAAATTCAGCGAGTACTACTATAACAAGCTATGGGACACGGGCCGCGGGGCCCCTTCCCTTGTGGCCAGAGAGGTTTTGCAAAGCGCTACAGAAGCCACTCCCGACATCGTCAAACAGGGCTTTTTCCGGTATGAATACGGTGGCTGGGAGATGATTCACAATCCCGCCACGAAGGAAGTGTGGCATCTTCAGCCCATTCAGTAGGTGCTCAATGAACTCTATCGACCTGCTTCAAAGGCTCACTTCGACCCTCTCGGGTCGAGTCGCGGTAACGGCGGAGGAGTGGCGAGTTGTCGATCTCCATGTGGACGCCCTTATTCGTGACATTGGAAAGTGCAGTACTGTCCATGAAGCAGGTCCTTGCTTAGATACGCTCGGTGAACTCCAGGAATTACTGGCAAAGGCTCTATTCAAGTGCGGAATTCAGTTGGCCCCACGATTGCGACTCTTGGTCCGAGAGTATGATAGGTGTGACGATCCCGATTTGAGAATATTCGTCTTTGAAAAGATCAAGAAGGGACGGTTCTTAAAGGAACCGTGATTCCAAACAGGCAAAGGGGGCCGTTCAGTTCAGCGGCAATCGGTGCCTGCCATGAGTCAGCTCGATGCTGCGACGAATGAATAAGGGGGCCAGATTTGAGCACTCAACGCTTGCAGGGCGGTCCCACTTCGCTAGCGACCGTCGAGACAAGAACGGAGCCCTGATCGGCCGGCCAGAAGACACGCGGCAGAGATGGGTTGCAGCGTTTAGTCCAGTACGTGGTCTACGAATGAGGCGTTACGACTGAGGCAGGCGGGCCATCGGGTTGCCGTCGGGCGAAGAGGGAGTGGGGGATGAACGCACAGAGGCGAAGTCGGTGGGGTACGGTCCTGGGCCTGGCGGTAGTGCTCCTGGGCGCGCTGGCGGGACTGGGTGTGCGAGCGCAGACGGGCCTGACCAGTGGAGTTCCGCAGGCGGGCTCCCTCAACAATCTCTCCCAGTACGGGCCCTGGGACTACTACGCCATTCAGATCCCGAGTGGCGCGGCGAATCTCACGGTGACGCTCACGGGGCTCTGCGCCGACGCTGACCTCTACGTGCGCCAGGGGTCTGAGCCTACCCTCGTCACCTACACGGCCCGCTCCGTCAACGACGGAACCACCTCCGAGAGTGTGAGCATACAGAATCCGGCGGCTGCGAATTGGTACTTCGGAGTCGCCAACGTAGACCCTGGCCGCGTGAATTACATCATCACCGCTACTGTAGGCTCTTCCGCGCCGCTTTCCGTGACTTGCACGGCGAATCCTACGAGCGGTGCGGCTCCCCTGACGGTGCGCTTCGCGGCTACGGCTTCGGGCGGGTTCTCCCCGTACACCTATTCCTGGGTTTTCGGAGATGGCGGCTCGGGTACGGGTGCCGCCCCTTCGCACATCTACAGCTCGGCAGGCGCCTTTACAGCCGTGGTGACCACCACAGACGCCATGCAGGCTACGGCAACGGCCCAAGTGACGGTCACGGTCGTTCCGCCCCTGTCGGTCACCGCTTCCGCCAATCCGGCTTCGGGTGTCATGCCCTTGCCGGTCGCTTTCACGGCTGCCGCTTCGGGCGGGACGGCGCCGTACACCTATGCCTGGGCCTTCGGCGACGGGGGAACCGGCACGGGGGCCACCACATCCCATACCTACAACTCGGCAGGAAGCTTCACGGCTACCGTGACGGCAACCGACTCGGGATCCCGCACTGCGACGGCCCAAGTGGCCATCACGGTGACCTCTCCCTTGTCGGTGACCGCATCGGCTTCGCCCATTTCTGGGCCTGCACCGCTCGCGGTGACCTTCACGGCTGTGGCTTCGGGCGGGACCGCGCCGTACACCTATGCCTGGGCCTTCGGCGATGGAGGAACCGGCACGGGGGCCACAGCATCCCATACGTACAGCTCGGCAGGGACATTCACGGCCACCGTGACAGCGACCGACGCCGCATCGCACACGGCCACGGGGCAGGCCGTGGTCACCGTCAACCTGACGCTTTCCGCATCGGCCACTCCCCCGCTCGGCATGGTTCCGCTCACCGTCGCCTTCAGCGCCTCCGCCTCGGCCGGTACCCCTCCGTACACCTACAGCTGGACTTTCGGCGATGGCACTGTGGGATCAGGCGCCACGCCTTCGCATACTTATTCAACAGCGGGCACGTACACTGCGGTCGTAACGGCAACGGACGGTGCGTCGCATACGGGTGCAGCTACGGTGACGGTTACGGCCACTCCGCCTTTGGCGGCGAGCGTTGTAGCGAGTGTGACCTCGGGCCCAGCGCCTCTGGCCGTCACTTTCACGGGGTCAGCCACGGGGGGCGTTTCCCCGTACACCTATGCCTGGGCGTTTGGAGATGGGAATTCGGGCAGCGGAGCCACGGTCTCACACACGTACTCATTGGCGGGGGCGTACACCGCTACGCTGACCGTCACGGATAGCGCCTCTCACACGGCCTCTGCCCAGGCTGCGATCAACGTCAGCATGGTGGTTTCTGCATCCGCCACGCCTTCGCTCGGCATGGTCCCGTTTGCCGTCACCTTCACGGCCTCCGCTTCTGGGGGGGCCACCCCCTACACCTATGTGTGGGACTTCGGCGACGGCAACACGGGGGCCGGAGCGACGCCCACGCACACCTACACAACGGCTGGGAGCTACACGGCCCGGGTGACGGTCACGGACAGCGCTTCAAACACCGCATCGGCGACGGTGACCGTCACGGCTACACCGGCCTTGGCCGTAAGCGCCTCCGCCGTGCCGGCTTCCGGCAGTGCCCCGCTGTCCGTGACCCTTGCGGCGAGCGCTTCGGGCGGTGTCCCGCCCTATACTTACGCCTGGGTTTTCGGCGACGGCACAACGGGATCCGGGACATCCCCCTCGCATACCTACGCTTCAGCGGGCACGTACACGGCCATGGTCACAGCCACGGACTCGGCCTCGCACAGCACGACGGCCCAGGTCACGATCACGGTGACGGCCGGTCTCTCGGTGACGGCCACCGCTAACCCAACGTCGGGAATTGCCCCTCTGCCCGTATCTTTCTCCGCGTCAACAAGCGGAGGAACCGGTCCGTATACCTTTGCATGGGCCTTTGGGGATGGAGGCGCCGGCACGGGGGCCAGCCTCAGCCACACCTACACGTCGGGCGGGAGCTTCACGGCCACCGTGACAGCAACGGACTCGGCCTCGCACACGGCCACGGCCCAGGCCACAATCAGCGTGGGCGCGCCGCTGTCCGTATTGGCCTCCGCCACCCCGACCTCGGGTGTGGTGCCCCTGGCGGTCGCCTTCACGGCCACGGCTTCCGGTGGCACTTCTCCGTACACCTATTCCTGGGTCTTCGGAGATGGTGGTACAGGCACGGGCTCCACCCCCTCGCACACCTATTCCGCAGCGGGCCTCTTTGATGCTGTCGTCACGGCCACGGACTCGGCCTCGCACAGCGCGACGGCCCAGGTGACGATCACGGTGACCCCTTCCTTGGCGGTGGCGGCTTCGGCCACCCCCACCGCAGGACAGGCGCCCCTAGCCGTAAGCTTAACGGCCACGGCTTCCGGAGGAACGGCTCCCTATTCGTTCTCCTGGGCTTTCGGAGACGGGGGAACCGGCACGGGAGCCAGCACGTCCCACACGTATACCTCGGCGGGGACCTTTACAGCCACCGTGACCGCAACGGACGCCGAAGCCAGAACCGCAACGTCCCAAGTCGCGATCACGGTCTCGGTCCCCCCCTACGACCTGCACTTCACTGACGACTACGGTAGGTCCTCCATGTGTGCCAACAGCCAAAACGGGAACTGGTCTTGGGCCGTACTGAAAGGCAATGGGGCAGGGCAGACCTTCACCGGGGCGGGCACGGTCACACAGGGCAGTGGCTACCTGCGCATCACCGCCTCGCCAGGCCAGGGTCTGTCCATGAACCTCCTGTACTACACTACCGCCCACAGGGCCACAGCGACCTTCACCGACTCGTCCGCCGCCGTTTCTTCGGCCCTTTCCGATGCCAATACGCTCGATGACCCACCGGGGTGCGGAATGTAGGGAGCGGATCGACCCACCCAGGGAGCCATCCAGCGCAGGGGGTGCACCCTTCAGCCCAGCCACAAGAAGCGCGGCAGGGGGCGCCCTGCTAAAATGTGTGCCAGTCTCAACGCCAGGCGATGCGCTCCTCGTTTTCGTAGATCACCCTGCCCAGGATGTAGGCGCTCACGAGCTCTCCGTAGACCGTGAGGACGGCCTCGCTCACCGCTCCGGCCATCGGGAGGTGCCCCAGCGCAGCCATGATGCCCCGGGCGATCACCATGAGGGAGATGAAAAGGGCCACGGCGGCCACGTAGGGCATCCCAATCCTGCCGATAATTCTGACAATCAGCACGGGATTGAGGGCCGGAAGGACCGTCTCGAAGACGGCCACGATGGCGATGCAAATAGGCAGGTAGAAGGCGTAGCAGAGCATCACGACGCCGGTGAGGACGAGGGCGGGTGCCGCCACGGCCCCGTGTCCCATTGCCCGCGGGCCAAGAAGGAGATGCATGGCGCTGGCGCCAGGCACCAGGACGAGGCAAAAGGCCGGCACGAGGGAGTAGAGGGTCACGAAGAGGACCTTGAGGAACGAGACGAGCATGTCCACGAACTGGCTCATGTCCGGCCACTCCGGGAAGTCGTAGGAGCCGCTCGCCACCTCCCGGATGAGATGGAGGTAAAAGGCCGTTTGAAAGACCGTGAGGATGAGGACCCCAGCCAGGCCGCCCAGGCCCGCGAGGCGGCAGGGGATCTTGAGCACCTGGAGCAGGGCCATCACGCCGAGGGCCAGCAGCCCGTCGGTGCCGCGCAACGGGGCCGTGAGGACCTTGGGCATGTCCCTGTAGAAAGGGGGCCATCGGGGCTTCCGCCGAATGGCCGTGACCGTCCCACCGCAGGCGCCGCAGACCTTGACCGGATGGTTCAAGTTGGTCAGGGCCTTCTCCACCACGCAGGATTCACACAGGTAGCGCATGCACCGCGAGCATTGAAAGCCGGGTGGGGCCGAGGGATGGGCGTAACAGCCCTCTTCGCTCCCGATGGGTCCCTCGTCCGCCTCGGGCTGGACCGGTTCCTCGGCGGGAAGGAACCCCGCCAGGGCGGGCAGGGAGCCGGCGGGGGCCCACTCGCCCCCCGGCGGACGGACCATGCGCTCCTTGGAGAGCCGTCCGGAGGCGATCAGCTCGCGCATCTCGTCGGGCCCGAAGGGCCCCATGCTCTGACCTTCGGTCTGGATCTCCCAGGCCGGGGCGCAGGAGGCCGCCCCGGAATCGGCCGCCGGCCGGGCGGCCGGTGGGCCTGCGCCGGTGCGCGGTTCAGGCGCGGCCGGCGTAGAGATCCACACTGCTCCCGCGAGGGACCCGTCAGGATGGACCCCGATGATCCGTCCGCACGCCTTGCATGGCCCGGTGGCTCCGCCGGGTGGCACCTTGGCCAGGGCCAGCCGGTATTCCCTTCCACACGAGTCACAGCGGAACAGCAGAACCCCCGAATCGTCCATCCCCGTCCCCCTCCCACGGCCTTCCTCGCGGGCCGCGTTAAGCTGAGAGGCGGTGCCGGCGAGGCATTCTGCTTCGACCTTGCCACAGCGGCGATTCCCTGTCAACGCGGGATCGGAAGCAGGGCCGCACGGAAACCTAAAGGGCACGGCCTCTAGCCTGCTCGTCCCTCCCCCGAGGCGTGTGGCCATGCGGAACGCGCCGGAGTGGGCCCGCTGCCGGGGCCGCCCCGCCCTCCCCCCCAATTCCGCGACAGCGGCTCGACGCCTGCGTAGGAGCGGCGCCTCGCCGCGAACCGGGTGACCCTGCGACCAGGATGCGGTGCCCGCGTACGGTCCGTCGCGCCGGGGGCGGCGCTCCTACGAGTGCAATTCCATCGCGGAATTTGGGCTCCCTTCCGCGCTTCACGCGCGAACCTGCGCGCTGTACAATGCCCGGCGGGAGAAGATCATGAAAGAACGCGGGCCTGAAAACCAGCTCTCCGAGGAAGAGGCGCGACGCCTCCTGGGGCGGCTCATGCTGGCCTGGGACGGCCAGTGGTTCCTGAAGGTCGCGGAGGCGTGCGGGCTGCCCAAGGCCGTGGAGCTCAACGCGAGGGTCAGGGCGAGCTTCGGGAGGATCGAGATACGGGAGTACCTGAAGGCCCTCGACCGGCCTCCTGCGTCGTCGGTGGAGGAGGCGGTGCGGCTCCTCGACGGCTACAACCGCATATTCCTCGGCGAGGGAATGGCGGCGCGGTGGGTGGTTGGAGAGACGGGTCTGGAGGTCCGCGTCACCCGATGTTTCCCCCAGGAGGGAGCGGGAAAGGCGGGTCTGCGTCCCGACACGCCGTGCATCGCCTGCCAGCGGGTCTGGGCCTCGTGGCTGGAGATCGCCCTGCCGGGCACCATCTGGAGCACCGAAGTCCGCGAGGCCATGGGACGCGGAGCCCGATCCTGCCTCATCCTTCTCCGCCAGACGCAGAACGAAGCGCCCGTTCGGGCAGAGCCCTAGCCCCGACGGCTACCTCCCACCGATCAGGCGAACCGTCCCGGCGCCATGGGGGCTGGATCCATGAAGGGATCGGCACCCGTGATGAGCTGGGCGGCCAGCTCGCCCACGGCGGCCGAGGTGGTCATGCCGTGGCCGCCCAGGCCGCAGACCCAGAACAGGTTGGGGCGCATCGGATCGGGACCGATGCAGAACTCGCCGTCGGGCGTGAAACAGCGGAGCTCGCTCCAGCTCCGGGCCACGGGGATGGAGCTCATGCGGGGGACGGCCTCCGAGAGGCGGGAGGCGAGCCAGAGGGGCGCCTCGGGATCGGTCGGTGGCGATCCCGGCTCGAAGACAGCCTCGTCGCAGGGGGAGAGGAGGAAGCCGCCGCTCTCCGGCCGGAAGTAGACTTCGGGATTCAGGCACCAGACGTAGGGCCATAGCGGGTCGGCCCATGGGATGGGGCCCGAGTGGATGAGATGGCGGCGCCTGGGGGTGACGGGAACGGGGAGCCCCCCCGCGAGGGTGCCGAGCTGGCGCGACCATGCGCCCGCCGCGAGGACGACGCGCTCGCACCGGATGGAGCCATCGCGCGTCTTCACGGCCGTCAGCCTTCCCTCCGAGGACTCGAATCCTTGCACCCGGACGCCCGTCCTCAGCGCGCTCCCCCGCAGAAAGGCCGAGAGCAGGGAGTGGATGTCCACGAGGCCGTCGGTCGGGCAGATGAGCGCCGAGTGAAAGGGCGCATCCTGGAGAATGGGAGCCCTCTCGATGGCCTCCAGGCGCTCGCCGAAATAGGTGAAGACCCCGGCGGCCATGGCGTTGTGCCGGAGCTGCTCCAGTCTGGGATCCTCCGGTTCCGGGCCCAGGAAGACCCCGCCGTTCTCGGCGAACAGAGGGGTCTCTGTAAAGCCGTCCGGAGGTGCCTTGAAGAAGGAGACGCTCCGGGCCGCCAGGAGGCACTGGATGGGTTCGGGGACGGCTTGGCGGGCCATGCCCGCGTTCTTTCCGGAGGCGTGCGCGCCCGGGACCTGCTCCTGTTCGAGGAGGAGGACGCTGTCCACGCCGAACCGGCGGAGCCACCATGCCGTGGCTGCTCCGGCGAATCCTGCCCCAATTATGACCACGTCATAGCGTTCCATTGAAACGACCTCCCTGGGGCACGGTCCGGCCCAAGCCGTGCGGCTTTCGGGCTCGGCCCGTCATCCTAGCACAACGTCCAGCGCCAGGCGATGGCGGTCGGCTTCCCCGATTCCGCGATAGCGGCTCAACGCCTGCGTAGGAGCGGCGCCTCGCCGCGAACCGGGTAACCCTGCGACCAGGATGCGGTGCCCGCGTACGGTCCGTCGCGCCGGGGGCGGCGCTCCTACGAGTGCGATTCCATCGCGGAATTTGGGGGCTTTCGGGGCGAGGCGCCCTCGCCGCGCCGGAGGCCGGCCGACGTGAGGATGCTTGCCCCGGACGGATCCGGTCCCTACAATGGCTGCATGGAGGTTCAGGTGAGCCCTAGACCCTTTCGGATCCTCGTGCCGTTCATGCTCCTCGCTCTCGGGGGGTGCTGCGGCGCCTTCCAATCGAAGGCCGAGCACTACAAGAAGGAGATGGACTGCGCCACGAGGCTGACCGACGAGAAGTCCATCCAGATCCTGCAGCGCGGGATGTTCTGCTGTGAGCCGCTCCCGAGCAAGCTGACCACCCTTCCCGCGGCCCGCCGTTTCTACCTGCTGCGGGCGTGGGCCCTGCGCCCGGAATCCGACGAACCGCCGGCGGCCATCGCCCAGACCTACTGGGACGAGGGAAACTACAAGGAGGCCTTGCGCTACTTCGACGCCGCCCGCTCGCGAACCGCTCGACCGCTGGCGGACGTGATCGGCGAGGTGACCATGTACCGCCTGATGCGCGACTATCCGCCGGCCATGGCCTGGATCCGCTGGATCCGCACCCAGAAGGGGATCGACGGGGACAAGATCGCCGACTACCTGACGGGCCGGATCCTCTACGACCAGGGAAATTACGCGGAGGCGGCGAAGTCCTTCGAATCGGCCATCGCGAGGTGCGAGAAGGGGAGCGACTTCCTGGGGGACACTCCCTACACCATGAGGGACGCCTGGTTCTACATGGCCCAGATCAAACGGAAGCAGGGGGACCCGATGGGGGGCCACGAGGAGTTCGTCACCTTCCTGAAGAAGATGAGCAACCCCGACTTCCAGCTCTTCTACGCCTACTGGCTGCCGCGGCTGGGCAAGGACGAGGGGGCGCTCTTCGACAAGATCGAGAAGGACTGGGTCAACATCCGGCAGTAGGGAGCCAGCGGGGAACGAAAGCAACGGGCGGGGAGCCGAAGAGAGTTCCCCGCCCGTGTCTTGTTGCGATCCACCCTTGCCAAATCCCCCATCCAAGTCGTCCCTACGCCAGGTCCTTCAGCAGCTCCAGGAGGACGGCATAGGTCCTCTTGACCGAGTCGATGTGGACCTCCTCGTCGGGCGAGTGCGCGTTGCGGATTTCCGGTCCGAGGGAGACCATATCCATGCCGGGGTACTTCGCGCCGATGATGCCGCATTCGAGGCCCGCGTGGATCGCCTTGGGCAGAGGCTCCTCGCCGATGACCCGCAGGAAGGTCTTCTGCGCGGCCTTCAGGATGGGGGAATCCAGATTGGGTTTCCAGCCAGGATACCCGTCGGACTGGACGATCTGCGCACCCGCCAGGAGTCCCACGTTGGCCACCCACTGGGCCGCCCAGGCGAGCTGCGAGGCCACGCTGGAGCGCTGGGAGGTCGCCACCTGGACCTTGCCCTGGGTCGTGGTCACGATGGCGAAGTTGGTGGAGGTCTCCACGAGACCGTGGATTTCGAGGCTGTAGGCGATGAGGCCGTGGGGCACGGCTCCCAGGAGCCGCACGGTCTTCTTCTGACTGCCGGGGGAGAGGGGAGCCATGTCGCTTCGGGCCTCCTCCAGGGTGAGCGTCACGCCGTCATCCAGCCCCCTGAGCTCCTCTCGAACCACCTCCTGAAAGGCCTTTAGCGCGCCGTGCGCCTCCTCCATGGCCGTCTTTTTCACGTGCAGGAGCGCGAAGGCCTCCCGGGGGATGGCGTTGCGCTTGGAGCCGCCCTGAATGGCCGCCAGCTCGTAGCCGAGGGACAGGCGGTCCAGCTCCTGGAGGAACCGGACGAGGATCCTGTTGGCATTGCCGCGGCCCTCGTTGATGTCGCTGCCCGAATGGCCTCCGCGCAGGCCGGAGACCGAGAGCCGGAAGGCCGGCTGGCGGCTCTTCTGGCGGCGGCGCCCCACCCGCAGGTTCATGACGGTGTCGATGCCGCCGGCGCAGCCGACGTAGAGCTGGGCGTCCTCCTCCGTGTCGAGGTTCAGCATCCGCAGCCCCTTCACGAAGCCGGGCTTCAGGTTATTGGCGCCGTTCAGGCCCGTCTCCTCGTCGATCGTGAAAAGAAGCTCCAGGGGACCGTGAACCGCTTGGGGCTCATCCAGGAGGGCCAGGCTCATGGCCACTCCGATTCCGTTATCGGCCCCTAGGGTCGTGCCTTCAGCCTTGACGACCTTTCCCTCGACCCGCAGACGGATGGGATCCTTCAAGAAATCGTGCACGGTGCCCGAGTTTTTCTCGCACACCATGTCGAGGTGGCCCTGAAGGACCGTGATGGCGGCCTTCTCGTGGCCCTTCGTGGCGGGGACCCGGATCACCACGTTGCCGACCTCGTCCCGCTCCCACTCCATTCGGCGGGCCTTCGCCACCGAAACCACGTAATCCCCGGCGGCCTTCTCGTGCTTGGAAGGACGAGGAATGGCGCTGAGCTTCTCGAAGTGTTCCCACACCTTCTTGGGTTCCAGATTCAGCATGCATGGACTCCTTTCCAGGATGCACCGCGGCTTCGTGGCTGCCGCCTCGGGAGATTCTCCCACAGCGAGAGGGGCCGGGCAACGTCGTGGCCCCCAATTCCGCGATAGCGGCTCGACGCCTGCGTAGGAGCGGCGCCTCGCCGCGAACCGGGTGACCCTGCGACCAGGATGCGGTGCCCGCGTACGGTCCGTCGCGCCGGGGGCGGCGCTCCTACGAGTGCGATTCCATCGCGGAATTTGGGGTGGCCCCGTCTATTGCGGCCCGAGCGCATCAGTCCTTATAATAGCTGGGTATTCTGGGGGAGGAGGCTGCCATGCGCCGATTCGCCGTTGCCATCGTCCTGACGGTGCTCCTTGCGCCGATCGTCCTCTTGGCTTCGCCCACGGCCGTGCTGGTGGACACCAGCCGGTCCATACCGCCCTCGCAGTTCGAGGCGGCCAAGTCCATGCTGGAGGGGCTCGCCCCCACGCTGGCCGAGAAGGGGCCCGTGGCCATCTACGCGTTCAACGACGCGCCCGTGGAGGTTCAGTCCTTCACCCGCGACCCCGAGGCCCTGAAATCGGCCATCGGAAAGCTGAAACAGGGAGGACACTACACCCTGCTCTACGATTGCCTCTTTTCCGCGGTCAAGGCCGTGGAAGGGCAGAACAGCGAGGGCGTCGTCCTGCTCTTCACGGACGGGAAGGACGAGAACTCGGCGGTGACTCTGGAGGACGCGGCCTCCCGCGCCGCTCAGGCGCACGTGGCCGTGGTGGCCGTGGGGATGGGTGCCCAGGACCTGAAGGTGCTCAGGCGCATCGCCGCGCTCACGGGGGGTGAGTACGCCGGCCCCTTCTCGGGCATGACGTCGGGGGATGTGGCCAGCGCTTGGTCCAAGGTCAGCCTCGCCCTGGCGCCCGTGCATCCGCCCGCCCCGCCGCAACCCCATCCGGCGGCGCCGCCACAAGCGAAGCCCCAGCCTCCACCTCCGCCACCGCCCGCCTCCAGGGCGTGGGTGTGGGTCCTTCTCCTGGCGCTGGCCGCGGGACTGGCCGTCGTGGCCTACGGGGTGGTGGTCCTGTTGAAGCGGACGAAGCTCCAGGAGGCGAGGGCGTGCGAGCAGTGCGGACGTCCGCTCAATCTCTGGGAGGCCGAATGTCCCGTGTGCCTGGCCAAGAGGCTCTCCATCACCAACCCGGGCGCGGCGACGCAGTCCGTGGCCGCCGAGTCCGTGCCCGAACTCGATCCGGCCCTGCTCCAGAAGGGGCCCAGCTCGGACGCCCTGGAGCACACCCTCGTCCTGGACGAGGTCCCGGTGCTGGTTCTGCATCGTGGCAAAAATCCCCCGCGCGTCTTCCAGCTCCCGCCGGACCAGGTGGTCTCCGTGGGGCGCGACAAGGTGAACACGCTCTGCATCGCCGACCAGACCCTCTCGGGACAGCACTTCCGGATCGTCCCCAAGGAGGGCACCTACTACCTCGCCGACCTCCAGTCCACCAACGGAACCTTCCTGGACGGCGAGCGCGTCACCCTCAAGGAGCTCAAGGCCGGGTCGACCATCCGGGCCGGCCAGTGCGAGTTCCAGTTCCGCAGGGAGCAGAAGCGGCTGAACTGAAAATAGTGAGAAGTGAGAAGTGAGAAGTAAGAAGTGAGAAGCAAAGAGTGAAAAGGGAATAAGCGCGGGGGTGACTCAACACCGCCGTCCCCGGGGTGCTCTATCCAATTCGCCATTCGCCCTTCGCGAGTCCGGCCCCCCGATTCCGCGATAGCGGCTCAACGCCTGCGTAGGAGCGGCGCCTCGCCGCGAACCGGGTGACCCTGCGACCAGGATGCGGTGCCCGCGTACGGTCCGTCGCGCCGGGGGCGGCGCTCCTACGAGTGCGATTCCATCGCGGAATTTGGGCCGGCCGCCCCCTATTGCCCGCAAGCCCTGAATTGTCTATAATTCCAGCCCTCGGTCAGGAGATGCGTCCATGCTGCACAAGCTCACCGTGAAGGAACTGGCGGCCCACGACGGGGAGAAGGTGAGCCTCGACGGCTGGGTCTACAACAAGCGCTCCTCCGGCAAGGTCCGGTTCCTGATTCTGCGGGACGGCTCGGGCTACCTCCAGTGCGTGGCCTTCGTCCGCGACGTCCCGCCCGAGGTCTTCGACCTCATGGACCGCGTGACCCTGGAGTCCTCCGTCACGGTGGAGGGAACGGTGCGGATCGACCAGCGAGCACCGGGCGGGGTGGAGCTCTCCCTCTCCGGGCTGGTTCTGCACCACATGGCCGAGGAGTACCCCATCGGCAAGAAGGAGCACGGCACGGGCTTCCTCATGGAGAACCGCCACCTGTGGCTGCGCTCCTCCCGGCAGGTAGCCATCCTCAGGGTCCGCTCCGAGATCGAACAGGCCTTCCGGGACTACTTCTACCAGAGCGGCTTCACCCTCATCGACAGCCCCATCCTGACGCCGGCGGCCTGCGAGGGGACGACCACGCTCTTCCAGACCGACTACTTCGGCGAGAAGGCCTACCTCAGCCAGTCCGGCCAGCTCTACCTCGAGCCCGCCTGCATGGCGCTGGGAAAGGTCTACTGCTTCGGCCCCACCTTCCGGGCCGAGAAGAGCAAGACGCGCCGGCACCTCATGGAATTCTGGATGCTCGAGCCGGAGGTGGCCTTCGCGGGCCTCGATGACGTGATGGCCCTGTCGGAGGACTTCCTGGTCAGCGTCGTCTCGCGGATCCTGGATCGCTGCCCCGAGGAGATGAAGATCCTGGAGCGGGACACGAGCAAGCTGGAGAAGGTCCAGAAGCCCTTCCCTCGCGTGCAGTATAAGGACGCCGTGCGGCAGCTCCACGAGCTGGGCAGCGACCTGAAGTACGGCGACGACTTCGGCGGCGACGATGAGACCATCCTCACCCAGCAGTACGACCGGCCCATCATGGTCCACCGCTACCCGGCGGCGGTGAAGGCCTTCTACATGGAGCCCGATCCCGAGGACCCGAGCCTGGCCCTCTGCGTGGACGTGCTCGCCCCGGAGGGCTACGGCGAGATCGTCGGGGGCTCGGAGCGCATCCACGACCACGACCTGCTCCTCTCGCGCATCCGGGAGCACGGCCTCCCGGTAGAGGCCTTCCAGTGGTACCTGGACATCCGCAGGTACGGAACCGTGAAACACGGCGGTTTCGGGATAGGCCTCGAGCGGACGGTGGCCTGGCTCTGCGGTCTGAACCACGTCCGGGAGACCATTCCCTATCCGCGCATGCTCTACCGGCTCTATCCGTAACGACGGGCCCCCGCGGGCTCAGGCCGCACGCCCCGCCAGCCCTCGTGCGTCGCGCGCTCCCTTCTTGCTCTGGCCGGCGGGCCGCGTGGCTGCATCGGTCCCTCACGGACGGCCGCGACGGCGGGAATAATCCAAAACGGGGCCCGGTTACACGAGAGGATTTGGATGGATGAAGCACGTCCCCATTCCATTTCACGATAGTCTTGTGGGATAGTAGGCCGTGATTGAACCAGGCATAGAGAATTGTGCGGCCCCATTGGGAGGAGGTTCATGCATCCGCTAGACCGCCTGTTCAGGTTCGCGATTCCCATCGGCGCGGTGGCCGTCCTCGTCACCATGATCACGGTCGGATGGGTCGCGGAGCCGGACCGATTCGTCCTCGGCTATGCCCCGAAGCAGCCCATCCCCTTCTCTCACCGCCTTCACGCCGGACAGATGAGGATCCCCTGTCTCTACTGCCATACGAACGCGACGCGCTCCCGGTACGCCACCGTTCCGGCGGTCCAGACCTGCATGAACTGCCATCGCTATGCCAAGACCGACAACGTCTACATCAAAGAGCTGGCAGCCATCTACGAATCGAACAAGCCGCTTCTCTGGAAACGGATCTACGAGCTCCCCGACCACGTCTATTTCGACCACCGGCCGCACGTGAACTCCGGTATCGCCTGCCAGAGCTGCCACGGCGACGTGCAGGACATGGACCGGGTGAGGCGCGTCATGAACATGCGGATGGGACACTGCCTGGCCTGCCACCGGGACCCGAGGCGCTATCTCCCGCCGGGCTCGCCGATCCAGGCCGGACCCACCAACTGCAACGCCTGTCACCGATGAGACGCGAGGCAAGGATGAAGAGGAGAGTTTCCATGACCGGTACGAGTCGTCGAAAGGTCCTGGCGGGGCTGCTCGCGGCCTTCCTGGGGAACCTCGCCCTCGGGCGCGGGTTCTGGGGGCGGGTTGGGGTGCCCCTTCGCCCGGCCGCACCGGCCGGTCCCCGCGAGGAAGCCGCTCAGAGGGGCCCGCTGCCTTCGAGGAGGGTGGCCGGCCCGCTCCACTCGGTGAAGCGCCGTGGCTAACGAGGAGAGGGACGAAAAGCGGCGGACCTTCTGGAAGGTCCTTCCGGCAAAGGCCACGGCGGTGGCCCCGGGCGGATGGGACGGCAGAGAAGGCCCGAACGGTCTCACTCCCATGGAGCCACCCAGGGAGCCCATGGCCCGGCGGCGCTTCCTGGGCCTCATGGGGGCCTCGGCGGCCCTCGCCGCCACGGCCGCCTGCCATGCGCCCGAAGGCGACACCATCGTTCCCTACACCAAGAAGCCTCCCGAGGTGATCCCCGGCGTGGCCAACTACTATGCCAGCACCGTCCAGGAAGGGCTCGTGCCTTACGGCGTGCTGGTCAAGACCCGCGAGGGCAGGCCTATCCACATCGACGGGAACGACGAGCACCCCCTCTTCGAGGGCAAGACCTCGCCGCGGATCATGGCGGAGGTGATCGGCCTCTACGATCCGGACCGGCTCACGCAGCCCGTGATGGACGGACACCCCGCCGACTGGGCCG
This sequence comes from Acidobacteriota bacterium, assembly GCA_021787565.1. GTDB lineage: Bacteria > Acidobacteriota > UBA4820 > UBA4820 > DSQY01 > DTPS01. The sequence continues at coordinate 3,307 of JAJYLT010000032.1, read as the reverse complement.
CGGTGGACGGCCGAGTGGTTGTCGCCCTGAAGGCGGCCGCCTCGGGCGGCAAGGCCGTTCTCCTCATGACGCCCGCCGTGATCTCCCCGAGCCAGCGGGCGGTCCTGAACGACCTGAAAGCGGTGCTGCCCACGCTACGGCACGTTGCGTGGGAGCCCGCGGCGGACCACGCGGGGCGTGCGGCGGCCCAGGCCGTGTTCGGAGAGGCCCTCTGCCCGCGTTTCCACCTGGAGAAGGCCAAGGTGATCGTGGCGCTGGAGGCGGACCTGCTGGGAACGATGGAGCAGGCCGTCCCCGCCATCGGTGGCTTCGCCGCGAACCGGCGTCTCTCCTCGCCAGCGGAGCCGATGAACCGGCTCTACGCCTTGGAGGGCACGCTGACGCTCACGGGCACGAAGGCGGACAACCGCCTTCCCATGCGTCCCTCCGCGGCGGCCGCAGTGGCTTTCGCCCTGGCGCTGGACCTCCACGAGCGCCACCACCTGGCCCTTCCGGACGGACTGGCGGCGAGCACCCTGGCGCCCTTCGCGCTCAAGAACGTGGCCAGGGCGCAGGGGCTCGATCTCCACCTCCTCGGGGTCATGGTGGACGACCTCGCCAAGGCCGGTCCGACGGCCCTCGTGGTAGCCGGCCCGAGCCTTCCCTACGAGGCCCACGCCGCCGTCTTGCTGCTCAACGCCATGTTGGGCGCCGAGGGCAGCACCGTGGATGCCGCTTTCGCGCCCGCGCCCGTGCAGCTCGCCGCTCCGGAGGACATGGCCACTCTCGCCAAGGACCTCGCCTCCGGTGTGTACGCCGCGGCGATCGTATGGGGCGCGAACCCGGCCTACGACCATCCCGACGCCGCCTCTTTCGTCCAGGCCCTCTCCCGGGTGGCCCTGAGGGTGCGCCTGGGCCTGCGGGAGGACGAAACCGCCAAGGCGTGCCAGGTGGTCCTTCCGGTCAGCCACTGGATGGAGTCGTGGGGGGACTTCGAGGCGGGCACCGACCTGCTGAGCCTCCAGCAGCCCCTCATCCGGCCGCTCTACCAGACCCGGCAGGCGGAAGAGCTTCTGCTGCGGTGGGCCAAGGCCATGGGCGCACCGGTTGAGACGGACTACCGGCTCTATGTGATGGGCCGCTGGCGGAAAGAGGTCTACCCCGCCACCTCCCTGGTGCCCTTCGAGGCCTACTGGAACGCGGCACTGCACGACGGCGTGCTCAGGCTGAACGTCCAGCCAAGGGCGCCGCGCCAGCCCAAGGCCTCCGCGCTGGCGGAGGCGGCGGATAGGGCGAAGGTTCCGGCGGGCCAGGGCATGGATCTCCTGCTCGTGCGCGACCTGAAGCTGTGGGATGGGCGCTACGCCAACATCGGCTGGCTCCAGGAGATGCCCGAGCCCGTGACCAAGCTCACCTGGGGCTGCGCCGCGCTGGTCTCGGCGGCCGATGCCCACCGGCTGACCGTGCAGGACGGAGATCGGCTGCACATCGAGGTGGGCGGCAAGAGCCTGGAGGTACCCGTGCTGGTCCAGCCGGGCCAGGCCCGGGGAGTTATCACGCTTCCGCTGGGCTACGGGCGCTCCGCGGGGAGAGTCGCCTCGGGCGTGGGCGTCAACGCCTTCCCCCTCATGGCCTCCGGAGGCTCCCCGTTCCTTCGCGCGGATGCGGCCGTGATCCCGACCAGAGGCCATTCGGACCTCCACAGGACCCAGCATCACTTCTCATTAGAGGGGCGCGACATCGTCAGGCTGTGGGACCTCGACGAGTACAAGAAGCAGGCGGCCCACCCGCAGAGCGAGCAGGAGACGACCCTCTACGAGGGTTATGCCTATCCCGGAGCAAAGTGGGGCATGGCCATCGACATGTCGGCCTGCGTGGGGTGCAGCGGCTGCGTGATCGCGTGCCAGTCCGAGAACAACATCCCCGTGGTGGGCCCCGAGCAGGTCTCCCGGGGCCGCGAGATGCAGTGGATCCGGATCGACAATTACTACGAAGGGGGTGCTGGCAACCCCAGGGTGGCCCACCAGCCCATGCTCTGCCAGCAGTGCGACGACGCCCCCTGCGAGAACGTCTGTCCCGTGGCGGCCACGACCCACAGCCCCGACGGCCTGAACCAGATGGCCTACAACCGCTGCGTCGGCACGCGCTACTGCTCCAACAACTGCCCCTACAAGGTGCGCCGCTTCAATTTCCTGGACTACACGAGCTTCATCAAGGACCCGCTGGACCTGGCCTTCAATCCCGAGGTCACGGTAAGGCCGCGGGGCGTCATGGAGAAGTGCACCTTCTGCGTGCAGCGCATCGTCAACGGCAGGCGAGTGGCCCAGGACGAGCACCGCCCGCTCCGCGACGGGGAGATCGTGCCGGCCTGCCAGGCGGCCTGCCCCGCCAGCGCCATCGTGTTCGGCGACCTCAACGACAAGAGCAGCAGGGTGGCCCACCTCTCCCGCAGCGACCGCCGCTTCAAGGTTTTGGAGGAGCTGGGCACGCGGCCGGCCATCACCTACATGGCCGAGCTCAAGAACCCCGCCGTACCAGGGGAGGACGAGGATGCCTGAGGCGCTGCTTCCCGAAGCGATCCGCCACCAGCCGCTGATGGAGGGGCCCGTCACCATCGGCGGCCTCGATGACCAGGTCCTGGCGTGGCCAGACACCAAGCCGGGCCGGGGATGGTTTATCGCCATCACCATCACGAGCCTCATCATGCTCATGGGATTCGGGTGCATCGGCTATCTCGTCTACGAGGGCATCGGGACGCTGGGCAACAACGTCCCCGTGGCATGGGGCTTTCCCATCATCAACTTCGTCTTCTGGGTGGGGATCGGCCACGCCGGGACACTCATCTCGGCCATCCTCTTCATGTTCAGAAAGCGCTGGCGCAACGCGATCTCCAGGGCGGCCGAAGCCATGACCATCTTCGCCCTCTGCTGCGCGGGCATCTTCCCCCTGATCCACGTGGGTCGCCCCTGGTTCGGCTACTGGCTCTTTCCCTATCCCAACGTGCGGGACCTCTGGATCAACTTTCGCTCCCCGCTGGTCTGGGACGTCTTCGCCGTGAGCACCTATTTCAGCGTGTCGTTGCTCTTCTGGTACCTGGGGCTCATGCCCGATCTGGCCTCCATGCGCGAGCGCACCACGAGCAGGCTGCGGAAGGGCATCTATCGGATCCTCAGCCTCGGGTGGGTGGGCTCCGCGAGGAACTGGCTCCACTACGAGAAGGCCTACCTCCTGCTGGCGGGCCTCGCCACCGGCCTCGTGCTGAGCGTGCACAGCGTGGTCTCCTTCGACTTCGCCGTCTCCCTGGTGCCGGGCTGGCACATGACCATCT
>JAJYLT010000031.1:25174-42098 GCA_021787565.1 Acidobacteriota bacterium | reverse complement strand
TCTCTAGTCATATGACTAGACCACAAGATAGGGCAACCCACGACCGAAGTCAAGCCCCAAAACACCCCTGGCGCTTCCCTGTCTAGATTCGACAGGGTGATTATCTAGTTAAAGGCCAAACACGAGGCGGGGGGAATGTTTCCATTCCCCCCGCGACTGGCTCGAGACTGTGGTTCAGGGTTGGTTCAAAGCCGGAGTGAGAATCCCCGGCCGGTTGGCTCAGTTCAGCACGAAGCCGATCGTCTCCACCTTGCCCTGGCCCCGGGCGATGTCCAGGGCCTTGATGACCGTCTCGTAGGCGACCTTGTCGTCGGCGTCGACGAAGAGGACCTTGTCCGCCCGGGTGGCGTAGATGGCACCGAGCTTCTCCCCAAGATCCTGCATGGTGACGGGGCCCTTGTTGATGGCCATGCTCCCGTTCGCGCCGATCTGGAGCACGATCGCGTTGCTGTTCGACGGGTTGGAGCTGGGCGGGGCCTTCGGGGGCACCTGGGTTTCGAAGCCCTTCTGCATGATGGGGGTGATCACCATGAAGATGATCAGCAACACCAGCAGAATATCCACCAGGGGCGTGATGTTGATGTCCGACTTGGGGCCGCCGCTGCTCTTCACGTCCATGCTCATGGCTTAACCCCTTTCCTAGCCGTTGCCCGCGACCGCGGAGGCAGCGTTCCCGGTGACCACGTTGCCCTTCGCGTCCACGTGCTGGGAGACGAGCCCGACGCCCTTGAACCCGACGGCCTGAGTGTAGCGGAGAACGTTCTTCACCTGGCCGAAGTCCAGGCGCTTGTCGCCCTTGATGTAGACGGCGCGGCCGGGATTCCGGGCGTAAGCCTCTTGCAGGTTGTCCTTCAGGACGTCGATGGGCACCCACTTGTCCCCGTAATAGATTTTGCCGTCGGCCTGGATGCTGATGGTGACGTTGGATTCCTTCTCCGGCTCGTTGGACGGGTTCATGGCCGTGGGCAACTGAACCGGGACACCCTTCTGGAGCAGGGGCGTGACCACCATGAAGATGATCAGGAGCACCAGGCACACGTCGCAGAAGGGCGTGACGTTGATGTCATTCTTAAATCCCCCGCTGCCGTTGCCTACATCCATACTCATGGTGACCTCCTGGGTTACTTCTCTTCGATGCCCGTGACCTTGATGAAGTGATCCACCAACTCGGAGGAGGCGTTGCTCATCTCGATGGAGATGAGGTCGGACTTGTTGACGAAGTAGTTGTAGAACCACACCGCCGGGATGGCCACGAACAGACCGAAAGCCGTGGTGATAAGGGCTTCAGAGATACCGCCGGCCACGGCGCCGATGCCGCCGGACCCGGTGAGGGCCATGCCGCGGAAGGCGTTGATGATGCCGATGACGGTTCCGAACAGACCGACGAAGGGAGCCGTGGCGCCGATGGTGGCCAGGGAGCTCAGGCCGCGCTTCATCTCGGAGGAGGTCTTCACGGTGGCGCGCTCGATGGCCCGCTTCGCGGCCTCGATGACGTTGTACTGGACGCCGCCGCTCGTACTGGCCTTGAACTCAAGGAGCGCAGCGGAGAAGACCTTGGCGAGATGGCTGTTCTTGGACTTCTTGGCCAAGTCGATGCACTCATCCAGCTTGTTCTGCTTCAGCAGGTTGCCCACCTTGCCGATGAACTCCAGCGACTGCTTCTTGGCCGACCGGAAGACGATGAAGCGGTCGATGAACACCCAGATGGAGATCAAGCTCATGAACATGAGGAGCATGGCCACGGATTTGGCCAGAAAACCCATACTGTTCCAGAGGTCAAGAATACTGAAACTCATTGCCGGGACTCCTTTCTTCGGTAAGCCAACCGTGAACCCTACTGAACCTTAAAGTTTATCGTCACGAGCCAATAGACCGACACCGCCTGACCGGCTTCCGTCGTGGGCGTCGAGTACTTCCACCTCCGGACTGCATCCAACGCCGCCTGGTTGAAGATGGGGTTGGTGGACTGGACCACGCGGGCGTTCGTTACGTCTCCGTTCTCGTTGATGACGATCTCCAAGACGACCCGGCCCGCGAGGCCCATGGCCTGGGCGGCCGGAGGATACGTGGGGTTGGGCTGGCTGAGCGGTTTGGGCTGGCGGATGGAGCCCATGGGGAGGATCTTCTGCTGCTGGCCGGTGTCCACGCCGCCGAGTACTCCCCCGAGCACGCCGCCTTCCACGCCGCCCTCGACGCCGCCCTCGACGCCGCCCTCACCGCTGCCACCGGCATTCGGGTTGGGAGGAGGAAGCTTTTCGGGGATGACCGTGGGGGCCACCAGCTTGTCGGGGTTGATGGGCGGGGCCACGGGCGTCTTGACCACGGCTACCTTCGGAGGTGGCGGTGGTGGAGGAGGTGGCGGAGGCGGCGGTGCCGCGCTGAAGAAGCTGATGGTGATGGGCGGGGGTTCCAACGTGTCCGCGGCGTAGATCGAGTAGAGGACGAGCCCCAGAATCAGCACGACGTGCAGCGCCACCGTCAAGGGGAAGGTCCACATCTTGATCTTGGAGACCTTCTGCCGCTTCGTTTCGACTAGCGAGTCTTCGAACATGTGGGCACCTCGTCAATTCTGGGAAGCGTTCGCCGAAGGGGAACCCGGAGCCGTCGCGGTGGCGGGCGAACCGCTGCCTCCCTTGCGAATTTCCAGGGCAATGTCGCGTTCCTTGTTCGCCATGGTGAGGAAGTCGTCGGCCTGCTGGAGCAGCTCCTTCTTTTTCTGGCGGTTCTTTTCCTGGTCGGCCGCGTTCTTGGCCAACTCGGACTTCTGTCGGTAGAGAAGGTTCATGTACAGGTGGCCGGTGAAGTTCTTGGGATCGAGCTGGAGGGCCTTCTGCAGGGCCGCCACGCCCTCGTCCACGATCTGCGAGCGCACGGCGTCGGGGTCCTGCTTCTGATAGGAGCGCTGCCAGCAGAGGGCGCCGATGAAGAGATAGCCCGCGGGATCGTTGGGCGTGAGTTCCGCCTTCTTCTTCGAATACTCGAGGGACTTCTGGAAGTTGCCCATCTTCCCGTACATGGTGGCGAGGATCTGCATGATGCGGGGGTCGGTGGGGTCTTTCTGCAGGGCCTTCTCGTAGTACTTGATCCCGTCGGCGAGAAGGTTCTGGTTGATGTAGAGGTTGATGATGTAATCCTGGACCTGATCGTCCTTGCCAACGATGTCGAGGTACTTCTGAAAGGCGTTCAGGGCCTTCTGGGTGTAGTCCTGGTCCTTCTTCTGCATGGAGCCGGGAGTCACCAGGCTCCAGTAGCAGAAGGCGAGGTACTTCCAGTTCTCGGCCCGGCTCGGGTTGATGGCGAGCGCCTGCTCGTAGTCCTTGGCGGCCTCCTCGAAGTGGCCCGACTTGTAAGCCTTGGCCGCATCCTTCATGGCGATGTGCTCGTTGAGGGAAGCACAACCCGAAAGCATGGCCGCGAGGAAGAGAGCCCCCAGCAGCCATACGACCCTGCTTTTCCATTTCAGCCTGTCAGAATGGCCCAGACTCATTGCAATGGCCTCCCAGAGGGTTCCCTAGTTCATAGGGCTGATTCGACGGTTGTGGTGCTTTCTGTGAAGCCGGCCGCGGTGACTGCCCGCCGCCGAAGCTTGACCCCGCTGTCGCAACGACTCCGCTGAAAACCACCCCTTACGCATGGACCACCCGTGCGGCCCAGCCAAGAAGGCCATGAGAACATATCCAGGGAATTTTGGCAAGCTCCCCCGCACCGGCCCCTGAAATGGGGGTTTTAGCCCAATTCCGAGGTCAAATGTAAGGCATAGGAGGAGGTTGCGCCACGTTCCCGCGTTAGGTCGCCGGGGGCACGAACGGGCGAGGCGAAGCTTGCGGTGGAGCTTGCCTTGGGCGCTGAAGGGGCAAATAATCCATGCTCCCTGGCGTTAGGAGAGGCTGAAGGAGCCGGATGATGCGCGATTCACCGCCTCTGGGCAGTTTTCACCAAGATCCGGCCCACCTGGCCGTCTATTCCCGGGCGGCCTGCATTTACAGGCGCCGCCCCGCCGGGGTCCTGTTTCCAAGGGCGGAAGAGGACGTGCAGTGGGCCCTCTCCTACGCGAGGGAAAACCGCCTGCCCTTGACCATGCGCGGCGGCGGCTCGGGCCTGGCGGGGCAGACGGTGGGACGCGGCCTGGTGGCCGATGTCTCGCGGTGGATGAATCGCGTCCTGTCGGTGGACGCGGAGCGCCGGGAGGCCGTTGTCCAGCCCGGTGTGGTGCTCTCCGACCTGAACCGAGCCCTGGCCACGAATTCTCTCCGCTTCGCCCCGGATCCTTCCAGCCAGGACTTTTGCACGATCGGAGGAATGCTGGCCGACAACTCCAAGGGGGCCCGTTCGGTCAAGTACGGCACCACCTCCGCCCACGTGAAGGCACTCGGCCTGATCCTCGCGGACGGCAGCCACCTCACCCTTGAGCGCGGGACCAGGCGTCCGGAGGAATACGGCCACCCGGCGCTGGCCAGGGCCGCGGCGCTCATTGAAAGCGCCCGCGACAAGATTCTCGACCGCTGGCCCAGGAGCAGGACCAACGCCTCGGGATATAACCTGAAAGGCTGTCTGGGCGAGCCCGGCCGCGTGGACCTCGTTCCGCTCTTCATCGGTTCCGAAGGCACCCTGGCCATCTTCACCGAAGCCCTCCTCGACCTCATCCCTATTCCCCTGCACCAATCCATGGTCATGCTAGAATTCGGCGACGTGGAATCGGCCGGGCAGGCGGTGCTGGACATCCTGCCGCGCGGGCCGTCGGCCTGTGAAATCCTGGACAACACCTTCCTGGAGATCATCCGGGCCGGCCTGGGGACCTTTCCGCTGCCCGTGGATGACGGGGCGCGAACGATTCTCCTGGTGGAAGCGGACGGTGGCACGAGAGAGGAGGCGGAGGCCAGCATGGACCGCCTTCTCGAAGCCGCGGCATCGGCGCGCCCCACCGGCGTGCACCGTGCCTTCACTGCCGCCGACCGGGCGGCCATCTGGTCCTTCCGCAAGGCGGCCAGTCCTCTGCTGAACAAGGGCAGGGGGCGGCTGAAGTCCGTGCGCTTCATCGAGGATGGTGCGGTACCCACGGAGGCGATTCCGGCCTACCTGCATGGGGTGTCGGCGATCCTGGCCTCCCGACGGATCGATTCGGTCATCTTCGGCCACGCAGGCGACGGGAACTTCCACGTGAACCCCTTCCTGGATCTGAAGGACCCCTCTCATTCCGCGCAGCTACCGCTCGTCGCGCGAGAGGTGGCCGATCTGCTCGCCGGTCTTCACGGCAGCCTCTCGGGGGAACACGGGGACGGCCGGCTAAGGACCCCCTTCCTCCCGATGATCTATGGGGACCTCACGGACCTCTTCCGGCAGATCAAGCTGACCCTCGATCCGGACGAGGTGCTCAATCCGGGCATCATCGCCCCCGCAGAAGCGGAACCCATGGACACGGGGCTCCGCTTCCACCCCGACTACCGGCGGGCTGCCCTGCCCTGGCGGCTCTCGGAGGAGTCCTGGGCCTTCGAGGCCGAGCGCTGCCACGGGTGCGGGACCTGCCGGGATTTCTGCCCGACGGCCCAGGCCACCGACCACGACCTCCTCTCGAGCCGGGGGCGGGGCCACCTGCTGCAGGCCCTGCTCGACGGGGAGCTGAGCCCTCGCGATGCCAGCAGTCCGGAGGTTCGGGCCATTTTCGACTCCTGCCTCGGCTGTTCCCTCTGCGCCATCCACTGCCCCACGGGGGTGGACATCGCCCCCCTGGCGGCCGCCTTCCGCGAAGTGTTCACGCCCCCCCTCGACCGGATCAGGGATCGCTTCCTCGGCCAGGTTCCCTCGCTCGGGTACAAGATCGGAGCGAGGGCGGGCCGCCTCGCCCTGAAGGCCGGGAACCGCTTTCCCCTGCGCCATCTGAACGGAGCCCTGTTGGGTCTGCGGAGCGACCTCGATGCCCCCGAGATGGCGGGCAGGTTCGCCTTCGACCCGGGCCGCCTCTACCACTATTCCGGTGATGGCGCGGGCAAGGCCCTTTACTTCTACGGGTGCTACGGCAACACCTACAACCCGGACGGCGAGGCGGAACTGGCCGTGGCGGTCCTGAACGCGCTGGGCGTCGAGGTCGTGGTGCCTCCCCAGGCCTGCTGCGGCGTGAGCAAGCTGACCCGGGGGCTCGTGGACGTCGCCGCGCCGGACGTCCTCTTCAACCGAACCTCCTTCCTGCCGTACATCCGGGAGGGATTCTCGCTGGTCGCCTCGGCCCCCTCGTGCCTGCTCGCCCTCGTCAAGGAGCAGCCGCGCTTCTTCCCGTGCGGCGAAGCTCGGGAGCTCGCCCAGGCCTCGACGGGCCTCTTCACCTTTCTGCTGGGGATTCTCAAGAGGCAGCCGGACGGGCTGCGTCCGGTGCCCCTGCGCGTGGTCTACCAGACCCCCTGTCACGGCGCCGTTCTCGGGAGCTTCAGGGACGAGGTGGAATTGCTCAAACGAATCCCGGGGCTGGAGGTGCTGGATGTGACGGCCGAGTGCTGCGGCCTGGCCGGCTCCTTCGGGGCGGAGTCCAGGCACGCCGGACTGTCGGAGGCCATCGCCTCGCCCCTCTACGAGCGGATCCGGCGCGCTTCGCCCCAGGCCGTCGTGACGCCCTGCGGGTCGTGCAAGGCCCAGGACGAGAGCCACCTCTCCTGGCCGGTGGTCCACCCCCTGACCCTGCTGGCCAGGGCGCTGGGAATCGAGGCGCCCTGGATCTCCGGCGCGCCACGTCCCGCCAAGGGATCCGAGCCTCCGAAGCGCCACGCGGACCGCCACACTTCAAATCCTCGGTAGAACGGGAAAGGGGCCGGGATGCCCCGGCCCCTTCTCGCCTCGCTTCGGTGCGAGAGATCCCAGCTCAGGAAGCCTTCAGCACGTTCAGGGCGCTGCCCGCCTTGAGCCACTCGATCTGCTCCGCGTTCAGCGAGTGGCGGAGGGGCAACTCCTCGCCCGTGCCGTCGGCGTGGTGCAGGACCGCGCGCACCGGTTTGCCCGGAGCCAGCTCCTTCAGCCCCAGGATGCTGATGCGATCGGTCTCCTCGACCTTGTCGTAGTCCTGCGGATTGGCGAAGGTGAGCGGGAGGATCCCCTGCTTCTTGAGGTTGCTCTCGTGGATCCGGGCGAAGGAGCGCGCGATGACCGCGGCCGCGCCCAGGAAACGCGGGGACATGGCCGCGTGCTCACGGCTGGAGCCCTCGCCGTAGTTCTCGTCCCCCACGGCCACCCAGCGCAAACCCTTGGCCTTGTACTCCCTGGCCGTCTGAGCGAAGGGCTCGTCTTTCCGGCCGAGGATCTGGTTCAGCCCCTTCCCCGGTTCGCCCGAGAATGCGTTGATAGCGCCGTTGAACATGTTGTCGCTGATCTTGTCGAGGTGGCCCCGGAAGCGGAGCCAAGGCCCGGCCGGGGAGATGTGGTCGGTAGTACATTTCCCCTTTGCCTTCAGGAGGAGCGGAAGCTCCGTGAAGTCCTTGCCGTCCCAGGCGGGAAAGGGGGTGAGGATCTGGAGGCGCCCGCTGTCGGGGGCGACCTTCACCGCCACCGCCGAGCCGTCGGAGGCCGGGGGGGCGTAGCCCGCCGTGTCCTTCACGAAGCCCTTCTCGGGAAGATCGGGGGCGCCCCCGGGCGCTTCCAGGGCGAATTCCGAGCCGTCGGGAGCCCTCAGCTTGTCGGTGACGGGGTTGAAGGTCAGCCGGCCCGCCAGGGCGTAGGCCACCACCAGTTCGGGGCTGGTGAGGAAGGAGAGGGTCGTGGGGTTGCCGTCGTTGCGGCGCGGAAAGTTGCGGTTGAAGGAGGAGATGATGGAGTTCTTCTCTCCCGGCTTGAGGTCGTCTCTCTTCCACTGACCGATGCAGGGGCCGCAAGCGTTGGCCAGGACCATGGCGCCGATGGCCTCCAGGGCCGCCATCTGTCCGTCCCGCTCGATGGTGGCCCTGACCTGCTCGCTCCCGGGGGTGACCATCAGGGGAACCGCGGTCTTCATGCCCCGCGCGGAGGCCTGGCTGGCCACCTGGACGGCGCGGCCCATGTCCTCGTAGGAGGAGTTGGTGCAGGAACCGACGAGGGCGTAGGTCAGGGCCTCGGGGTAGCCCTCCTTGGAAACGGCGGCCTTCAGCTCCGAGGTGGTCCGGGCCAGATCCGGCGTGTGGGGCCCCGTGACGTGCGGCTCCAGCTTCGAGAGGTCGATCTCGATGACCTGCTCGAAGAACCGGGCCGGCTCGATCTCCACCTCGGGATCGGCGCCCAGCAGTTCGGGGTGCTTCCGGGCCAGGTCGGCCAGCGCCGTCCGGGCCGTGCCGCGGAGGTAGGCATCCATGCGCTCGTCGTAGGGAAAGACCGAAGTGGTGGCGCCCAGCTCGGCGCCCATGTTGGTGATCGTACCCTTGCCCGTGCAGGAGAGGGCCCTGATCCCCGGGCCGAAGTACTCCACCACTCGATTGGTTCCACCCTTCACCGTGAGGAGGCCCAGGAGCTTGAGAATCACGTCCTTGGGGCTGGTCCAGCCCGAGGGCGTGCCCGTGAGGCGCACCCCCAGGATCTTCGGGTGCAACACCTCCCATGGGAAGCCGGCCATCACGTCCACGGCGTCGGCGCCCCCCACGCCCGAGGCCCACATGGCGAGTCCGCCCGCGTTGGGGGTGTGGCTGTCGGTCCCGATCATCATGCCGCCGGGAAAGGCGTAGTTCTCGAGGACCACCTGGTGAATGATGCCCGCGCCCGGTTTCCAGAACCCGATCCCGTACTTGGCCGAGGCTGAGGCGAGGAATTCGTACACTTCGCGGTTCTCGTCCAGGGCCGTCTTCATATCGGGGCCGGCACCGGCGTAGGCGCGGATGAGGTGGTCGCAGTGGACGGTCGTGGGCACCGCGACGCTCGGCCTGCCCGCCTGCATGAACTGAAGGATGGCCATCTGGGCGGTGGCGTCCTGCATGGCCACCCGGTCCGGCCGAAGGGCGAGGTAGCTCTTGCCGGGCTCCAGCTCGGCCCGTTCGGGGTTGTCCAGGTGGCCGTAGAGCAGCTTTTCCGCGTAGGTGAGAGGGCGCCCCAGGCGTCGCCGGATGACCGCCAGGCCGGCGGCCGTCCGATCATAAGTCCTGGCCACCAGCTCGGGGGTCGTTTCGATGGTCGGCATCGCTTTCTCCTTGATCGATTTCATGCTCAGTCTATCGCAAAATGACGGTCGGCGGGAAAGGCGCCGCTGAACCCCAATTCCGCGATAGCGGCTCAACGCCTGCGTAGGAGCGGCGCCTCGCCGCGAACCGGGTGACCCTGCGACCAGGATGCGGTGCCCGCGTACGGTCCGTCGCGCCGGGGGCGGCGCTCCTACGAGTGCAATTCTATCGCGGAATTTGGGCTGAAGTGCGGACCAGGACGGGGTGGGGACAGGGGACAAGAAGGCTGAGGATGTCACTGCCTCTCGGGGCGCACCACCTCCACGCCCAGTTCGCGAAGCGCGCGCTCGGCCTGCCGGGCCGCGTGTCTCGGCAAGGAAAGGGTCTGCACCGACACGGCGTCCCGGTCCTTCATCCCCGCGCAGCCCAGATCCCCCTCCTTCAGGCGGAGGCGGCGCTGGAGCTCCCTCAGAAGAAAGGGGGTGGACATCCCCGAGCGGCGCACCGTGAGGTAGAGGTGGTCCCCCCGGCCGCTTGGAGCGAACAGCGGCAACTCCGCGACGGTGAAGGTGGCGGGGGACTGGCGGAAGCGCATGGCGGAGCCTCCCCGGGGATCAGCCGGCGCGCCGGCCGGAAAGCCTGACGAAGGCGGGGTTCGAGGGAGGGGGTCCCGGACGGCGCGGTCCCCTCATTTCAAGAAGGGTTCCAGCTCCTGGAGAAGGAGCAGGGCGGGCACGCCGGTCGCTTCGCTGAGGGCGCACAGGTCCTCCCATTCGACGTGAGAGCGCCGCGCGCCGGAGGGCGCCGTGATCCGTTTCACTCGCAAGGGTCCGCGGGGCGTGGCGACCGACACGACCTCCCGGGGCAGCTCTCTCCGCTCCCAGCGGCTGAAGCGCACGCCCGTGGTGGTGGTGTGCTCGAGGAGGAGGTCCGAGAACCGGGCCTCTTCTCCTATCCCGCACAGAAGCGTGACGATCCAGGCGGAGCGCCCCTTCTTGGCCACGACGGGGGTGAGAAAGAGGTCGAGCGCCCCCTGTGCCCGGATTGCCTCCAGCGCCCCGGCCAGGAGCTCGGGGCTTGTGTCGTCCACCTGGGTCTCGATGACGGCCACCGCTCCGTCGGTCGGCTCCTCGGCCACGAGCAGGGCCCGCAGAACGTTGGGGGCGCCTTCGGGGTCGTGGGAGCCGGCGCCGTACCCCACGCCGGCGATTCTCCCGCGGGGCAGTGAACCGAATCGCCGGGCCAGCGTCACGGCCAGGGCCGCGCCGGTGGGCGTGGTCCGCTCCAGGGGAGCGCCGGCGCTGAAGACCGGCACGCCCTTCAATATTTCCACCACCGCCGGAGGCGGCACGGGGAAGGTGCCGTGTTCCATGGTGGTGAAGCCGCTGCCCAGGTTCATGGGGCCGCATTCCACCTCCGGCCGACCGAGGGCGTCCCAGGCGGCGCACGCGCCCACGATGTCGGCGATGGCGTCCGCCGCGCCGACCTCGTGGAAGTGCACCTTCTCCGCCCCGACTCCGTGCACCTTCGCCTCGGCCTCGCCCAGCCTTCGAAAGGTCTCGCAGGCCCGCTCGGCCACGGCCGAGGGCAATCCCGCCCCCTCGATGAGGGCGAGAATGGCGCAGAGGCTTCGGTGGCCCCGTTCGGGGGGATGCTCCACGCGACCGTGCGTGGCCGCGAGGCCCTGCCTGCGCACCCTTTGGAAACGAAACGCCAAACCTCCCAGGCCGAGTCGCCCCAGTGCGCCATTGACGGCCTCGGGCGCCGCGCCAGCATCCACGAGGGCGGCCACGGTCATGTCGCCGGCCATCCCCATGAAGGGATCGAAGTAGAGGATCATGGTTGATGCCTCGCGGGGAGCGTGAAAAAAGGACCCAGGACCGAGGGCTGAGGACCGAGTGGGCGGTTCTCAGCGGGTGTGCTTTTCATCGTCATTGGGTCCGCACCCTTTCCCATTTCGTTGCTAGAACTCGGCCCGCGGTCCTCATCCTACGAGATCCCCTTCGCCTTCTCGTCCCCGAGTTCTTCCAGGATGGCCGTTCGCGCCCGCAGGAGAAGGTCGTCTCGATCCTCGTAACGCAGTCCTTCGGTGGAAATCGGCTCCAGGAAGGTGACGCGGATGGTATCCGGCCGGACCGTGAAAACATGGCGGCCCTGCACCCTGCGCGCACCGTGGATTACGAAAGGCACCAGCGAAACGCCGGCGTCGATGGCCAGCACGAAGGGACCCTTCTTGAACGCCATCAGCTCATTGCGCGTGCTGCGCGTGGCCTCCGGGAAGAAGACGAGGCTCATCCCCATTCTGCGGATGCGCTCCGCGAGCCTCTTCATGGTCTGGAGGGACTTCTGACTCCGTCCCCGGTCGATGAAGGGGAAGTGGCTCGCCCAGAGGGCCCAGCCGAGAACAGGCACCCACTGAAGCTCCTTCTTCGGAGTAAAACGGAAGCGGTGGTCCCTGAGGGCTAAGATCATGACGTAGATGTCGAAGTTGCTCGTATGGTTTCCCACCAGCACCCGAGCCTCGCCGCGCACCAATCTCTCCATCCCCGCGATCTCCAGGCGGACGCCCGCCACGCGCAGGATGGATCGGGACCAAATCCGCGCGAGAAACAAGACCATGTCACCGCGGCTGAAGGGAGAGAGAAGGATGGCGATGGGGCCGAGGATGAGGACCCCCGCCGCCATCACGATGTGGGTCATCAGGCTGCGGACGAGGGAGGCCTGGGGTGCATCGGCGCGGTCCGAGGCCAGCGCCATGTCGTCACTCGGCAAAGGGACACCCCTCCACTACCCGATTATACACGGCTGCCCGAGGTGATGGCGAGTCCGGGGGCCTCTCACCCCACCATGGCGGCCATGATGTGCAGCGGCAGCGAGATGAAGAGAAAGGAGGAGACCGCCAACAGGGGTTGCAGGACAAAGTTGAGCAGGGGCGTGAAGAAGATCAACAGCAGGAGGATGGGACCGTACCGGCGGATCCCCTCGTAGAACCGGTGGACGCCGTACGGAAGGACGGCGGAGAGTATCCAAGAGCCATCCAGAGGCGGTATGGGGATGAGGTTGAAGGTGGCGAGCACGAGGTTGATCATGCCCAGCTGGAGGACCCACCAGGGCCCGCTGTAGCGGGTGCCGAGCTGATCGAAGAGGCTGGCGGCTGGCATGAAGAACAGGAACGTCCCCAGGATCAGGGTGGTGAGCAGGGTCAGGAGCAGGTTGCTGATGGGACCCGCGGCGCCCACAAGCGCTCCGTCGCGACGGACGTGCTTGAAGTTGCGGCTGATCACGGGCACCGGCTTGGCCCACCCGAAAATCGGGCCTCCCAGAAAGGCCATGACCGCAGGGAGAAGGATGGTTCCCAGCGGGTCGATGTGGGGGATGGGGTTCAGGGTGATCCTGCCCAGCATGCGGGCGGTGTGGTCTCCGAGCCGGTCGGCCATCCAGCCGTGCGCGCTCTCGTGGACCGAAAGGGAGAAGAGGATGATGAGGACCTGCAAGAGGATGGTGAGAATGCCTTGTGGGGTGAAGTCGATGCCGTGCAACGGTAATCTCCTTGAGGGGGTGGTCAGAGCCGCATGGGGGCGAGGACGGTCTCATCCAGGAGCGGAGCCACCCGGTGGATGCGCTCCTCGCGGTTCCCGCCCGAGGCCCGAATCTCCACCTTATCCCGCTCCCGTCCATCGGAGTAGCGGGCCACGATGGCGGCGCACAGGGCCTCCGCCGCTTCGGATGGGAGGGACTCGTCGGTGACGGCCACGGGGCCCTTCACGGCAGCGGCCTCCAGCCGCACGCGGCCGGCGGTGAAGCGCTCGAGGAAGAGGTTCTCCTCCTCCCTCCGTCCGAGAACCAGCTTCAGGGTCGGGGAGATCCGGAAGTGCCTTCCCACCTTGAGGAGGGCCACGTCCTCCCAGCCCATGCGCTCCCTGCCCCTGTGCGTCATCTTGTCGCGGAACTTTCTGGTGTAGTTCTCGTCGGTCAGGAAGCAGCAGCCCCCCGCCGGGGAGGGGTAGTCGGTGATGCCCCGAGCCTCCACGAGGTCCATCTGGATCCGTCGGCCCCGGCCGCGAATGGACAGGAGCTTGGAGCGGTCCACCAAGCCTTGGCGCTCGGGTGCCGTGGCCTCGAGGAGCTGCGCCGAGAGGGGGCGGAGGAGCCTGTCGCCCAGTCCGGATTCGCGCTGAATCACGCGCATGGGGTCCTTCCTCTGGCTCATGGGCCGCTGGCCCAGCACCTCGCCCGTGGCCACGAAGTCCGCACCCTCCTCCTCCATGATGGCCTTGGCCTTCTTGAGCATGTGGGTGCGGCAGTCGATGCAGGGGTTCATGTGGGCGCCGTAGCCGTGCTTGGGATTGAAGACCACCTCCAGGTAATCTTCGGAGAGGTCCACCATCCGGACGGGAATCTTCAGGTCGGCGCCGGCCCGGAGAGCCTCATTCCTCAGCTTTCTGGGGTCCTCCTCCACGGAGGCCGTGGCGCGCTTGTGGTCGGAGACGCAGAATCCAGTGGAGAAGTGGACTCCCACCACCTCAACGCCCTGCTCCTGGAGGATCCTGGCGGCCAGCGTGGAGTCCAGGCCGCCGCTCATGAGAACGACCGCCTTGGGGCGCTTCGCTGGGCGCTCTTCGGACTTTTCATCAGCGGCCGGAATGGAGGCCGGTGCCTTATCTTCGCTCATGCTCGCCCATCCTTTAAGATAGTAGCATACACGCTCACGCTCGGGTTCATTCCCGTCGCCCGGCGTCGGTCGCCCCGAGGCCGAGGCGTGATAAGATTCAAGGCCTGGGCGGTTTCGGACGGAAGGGAGGCGGTGCGTGGGCCTTCAGAGCGACAAGAAGACTCTGCAGGGGAACGTCCAGCCGTGGCGCTGCGACCTCTGCGGGAAACCCTTCGATCCGGGTCTCGACGCCATCTGCATCCGCTGCGGCCGCCTCTGCTGCCCCGAGCACCGGGCCACGGGAGGCCGCCCCGGAACCCCGGGCCTATGCACGCAGTGCGCGACCGCCGCCTCGCGGCCGGAGGACGAGGGCCAGTGACGGAGACCGACCGGCGCACCGTGGGCATCCTGGCCGTGGGCCTGGCCACGCTCATCCTCGCGCCGGTGCTCCTCGGAAGGCTGCGCCGGGAGCCCTGGAGACCGGGACTCCTCAGATTATCGGCAGTGAATGGGGCCATCCCCCCCTCAAAGGGCGGATTTGGTTCTATACTGCCACCCCTGCTAGGGAGGAGGAACCCCGATGAAAACGTTCGAATTCAAAATAGACCCCCTCACGAGCGAAGAGTATTACGAGGTCTATCTCCGCGGGCGCCAACTGCTCAACGATCCCCACCTCAACAAGGCCTCCGCCTTCACCCCGGAAGAGCGCATGAGCCTGGGGCTCACGGGCCTTCTCCGTAGCGGTGTCTCCACGCTCGAAAGTCAGGTCCAGCGGAGCCTCGAAGCCTTCAAGCGGAAGCCCGACGACCTGGAGCGCTACATCTTCCTCATCGGGATGCAGGACAGGAGCGAGCCCCTCTTCTACAAGCTGCTGGTGGAGAACCTGGAGGAGATGGTGCCCATCGTCTACACGCCCACGGTGGGACAGGCCTGCCTCCAGATGAGCCACATCGTGCGGCGCTTCAGGGGGCTCTACATCGATCCCGACAACATCGCCGACATCGACCAGATCTTCCAGAACATCGCCCTTCCCCACGTCTACCTCATCGTCGTGACGGACGGGGAGCGGATCCTGGGGCTGGGCGACCTGGGGTCGGACGGCATGGGCATCCCCGTGGGAAAGGTGAGCCTCTACGTCGCGGCGGGGGGGTTGCATCCCTCGGTCTGCCTTCCGATCTGCCTGGACGTGGGCACCAACAACGAACGGCTGCTGAAGGATCCCCTCTACCTCGGCTACCGCAAGCCGCGTCTGACGGGCTCGGCGTACGAGGAGATGGTGGAGAGGTTCGTGCTGGGCGTTCGCCGCAACTTTCCCGACGCCCTTCTGCAGTGGGAGGACTTCGCCAAGCACACCGCCTTCAAGAACCTGGAGCGCTATCGCGAACGCATCCTCTCCTTCAACGACGACATCCAGGGTACCGGTGCCACGGCCCTGGGGGCCCTCATCACCGCCATGCGGATCAAGGGCAGCCGGTTCTCGGACCAGCGCTTCCTCGTCGTGGGCATGGGCCAGGCCGGGGTCGGCAACGCCATGAACATCCGCACGGCGCTCCGGGAGGAGGGACTGTCCGAGAAGGAGATCCGGGCGAGAATCTTCGTGGTGGACGTGCAAGGGCTCCTGATGGAAGACGATCCCAAGCTGGAGGATCCGCAGCGCCCCTTCGCCCAGCCCCGGACCACCCTAGAAGGGTGGACGCTGGAATCGTCCGACCGGGTCGGTCTTGAGGATGTGGTCCGCAATGCCCATCCCACCGCCCTGATCGGTGTCACCGCCAAGCGAGGTCTTTTCAGCGAATCCATCCTGAGGCAGGTGGCGAAGAACACGGACCGCCCGGTGATTCTCGCCCTTTCCAACCCGACGGCGAAAACCGAGTGCACCCCCGAGGAGGTGGCCAAGGCCACGGGCGGGAGGGGACTGCTCGCCACGGGGAGCCCCTTCAAGCCCCTGAACTGGGACGGCCGTCAGATCATGACCTCCCAGTGCAACAACCTCTACATGTTCCCAGGCATGGGCCTCGGCGCCCTGGTGGGCCACGCCGCCAAGGTGACGGACGCCATGTTCCTGACCGCGAGCAAGACCCTGAGCGACATGGTCACGCCGGAGCAGAGGGAGGCCGGCCTGCTCCTGCCGCCCATGGCGGACATCCGGGCCGTTTCGCGCCGGGTCGCCGTGGCGGTGGCCCGAGAGGCGAGGGACTCGGGCCTCGGGCGCCTGGTGGACGACGAGCAACTGGAGCACCTGGTGGCCAAGGCCCAGTGGACTCCCCACTTCGCGTCCTACCGGCCTGGGCCCGTGCGCGGCGGGGGTTGATCGAGAGCGAGCGGGACCGGCCGGCCTGGTGTGGCTGGGAGCTCTTGCGGCTTAGGGTTCGCCCGTCAGCAGGGCGTGCCACTCTTCCTGGTTGTTCACATTGGTCAGCGAGCGCGGGTCGCAGCCGCCGGCTTCGGCCTCCTCCTCGTCCACCAGGTCGGCATTTAGGGCGGAAAGCAGGTGGTGGGCCGTGGCGTCGCCCGAGCGAAGCGCGCTCTCCACGAAGGGCCAAGCGGTTTTGGGGTAGCAGGCGGGAAGGGGATGGACCCTTCCGTTCACGAAGGGCGCGCAGGGCCGGCCCGTTTTCAGGCAGCGCCCGACCAGGAGGTCCAGCCATTGGGGTGTGAGGAGGGGAGTGTCGACGGCGATGCAGAGGACCTCGGGGAAGGAGGCCCCGATCAGCGCGGCGTGGATCCCCCCCAGCACGCCCATGTCGGGAATCCTGTCGGGCAACCGGGGCACCCTCGGGTCGACGGGAAACGGCTCGGGCGCCACCACGAAGACCTCACCGCAAGCCTCCTCCAGAAGAAACAGGGCGCGATCCAGGAGGGTCAGGCCGTCAAGGACCAGCAACCGTTTGTCCTGGCCCATTCTCCGGGAGCGCCCTCCGGCGATGAGGGCGCCCGTCACTTCGGGATTTCTGGGCATGATCGACCTCCTGGGCCCGGAAAGGTGCGGGCGCCCCGGGGGCGGGGCAACTCCCCATTGGCAAATTTGGGGCATGGTTCCCAAGCCGACCAGCCCGAGCGATTCAGCCCGAAGGGGGCTTCTTCGCCGCGCCGCCTCAGGTGGGCAGGGCCTGGGCCGCCAGTTCGAGGACGTCGTGGGCGGCGAACCCCTCGTGTCCCGTCTCGCCGGCGGCGT
>JAJYLT010000031.1:0-25074 GCA_021787565.1 Acidobacteriota bacterium | reverse complement strand
CTTCGCCGCGCCGCCTCAGGTGGGCAGGGCCTGGGCCGCCAGTTCGAGGACGTCGTGGGCGGCGAACCCCTCGTGTCCCGTCTCGCCGGCGGCGTTGTTCATCATGACGTTGCAGAAGGGGCAGGCGACGGCCACGCCCTTCGCTTTGGTTTCGAGGGCCTGCTCCAGGCGCAGGTGGTTGACCCGCTTCCCGAGCTTCTCCTCCAGCCACATCCTCCCACCGCCGGCTCCGCAGCACATGGCGTTCTTCCCGCTGTGGTCCATCTCCGTGAGGCTCAGACCCGGAATGGCCTTCAGGATGGCCCTGGGGGCTTCGACCTGGTCGTTGTACCGGCCGAGGTAGCAGGGGTCGTGGTAGGTCAGGCTCTCGCGCACCTCTTGAGTGAGCTTCAGGCGGCCCTCCGCCACCAGGCGGGCCACCAGCTCCGTTCCGTGGACCACCTCGTAGTGGCCGCCGAACGAGGGGTACTCGTTCTTGAGCGTGTTCAGGCAGTGGGGGCAGTTGGTGACGATCTTCTTGACCTTGTATCCGTTGAGGGTCTCGATGTTGGTCTCGGCCAGGGTCTGGAAGAGGTACTCGTTGCCCAGCCGTCGGGCCGAGTCGCCCGTGCAGGTCTCCTCCTCGCCCAGAATGGCGAACTTGATCCCCGCCGCGCGGAGCAGCTTGACCAGGGCCACGGAGACCTTCTTGCCCCTGTCCTCGTAAGAGCCGGCGCATCCCACCCAGAACAGGAATTCGGCGTCCGGTTCCTCCGCCATGGTGGGAACCTCGAGGCCCTCGGCCCACTTGGCGCGGTCGGCTTGGGCCATGTTCCAGGGGTTGCCCTGGCGCTCCATGCCCTTGAAGCCCACCTGGGCCTCCGCGGGGAAGTTGCTCTCCTCCAGCGTGAGATAGCGCCGCATGCCCACGAGCTTGTCCACGAAGGTGATGTGGAGCGGACAGGCGTGTTCGCAATAGCCGCAGGTGGTGCAGGCCCAGATCGTGTCCTCGCTGATGGTCCCGCCCAGATTCTCCGGAGTCCAGGGCGGGTGCTCCTCCTTCCGCTGCCACACGGAACCCTCGGGCACCGGCCCGCCGATGAGGAGGCGGTTTTCCGGCACGCCCTTGTCCTGGGCCATGTCGGCCAGGGGCGTTTCGTACAGGTAGTCCCGCAGGTCGTTGCCGTAATTCTTGGGACGGAGCGGTTTGCCCGTGAGCGTGGTGGGACATACCTCGGTGCAGCGCCCGCATTCGGTGCAGGTGTAGAAATCCAGCATCTGCTTCCAGGTGAAGTCCTGGATCTTGTTGACGCCGAAGTGCTCGGCCTCGAGGTTCATGGGCTTGATGTTCTTGGTCGGTTCGAGCTCCCGGAAGTAGACGTTGAAGAGGGCGGTCAAGACGTGGAAGTGCTTGGAGTAGGGGAGGAAGTTTAGAAAGCCGAAGAGGATCAGCAGGTGGAACCACCACGTGGCGTGATAGAGCAGCGACAGGGAGGAGCTGCCCATGCCCCCGAGAAGGGCCGCAACGAATTCACCCGCTGGGGACCAGGCCGCCCAGGCGGGGTTGTGCAGCGCGATGAAAGCGCCGTCGGCCAGCAGGTCCGTCACCATGAGGCCGCCGATGAGCGAGAGGGTGGCCCACGCATCCCAGGAGTTCTCCAGCCGGTCGGGAGGGAAAAAGAGCCGCCGGGCCGAGGCCATGAGGATCCCCAGGATCACCAGCACCTCGAAGATGTCCTTGGTGACCTGGTAGCCCAGGCCCCAGACGCCCATCATCTCGGTCAGGTGAAAGGAGGGGAAGAGGCCTTCGGCCACCAGCGACAGCGACCGCAGGGCCAGGACCATGAATCCCCAGAAGATCAAGAGGTGAAAGAAGCCGGCGTACCGGTCTCGCACCATGCGCTTCTGGACGAAGGCATACAGGATGAGGCCTTTCAGCCTCTCCCAGGGCCTGTCGAAGCGGTTGTCCGGGAGCCCGGCCATGAGGGCGCCGATCCGAACCCGCGCCGTGTTGGCGAAAAGCGCCAGCGATGCGATGACGAACGCCCAAAAGAGCCAGGTTTCCACTGGGTGCATGGGTCAATCCTCCCCCTCGAACGCGCCCCGCGCGCGGCACCTTCGTAGCATAGAGTCCCAGGGGCTCCCTGTCAATGTATTTAAATGCTCATCCCTGGCCCGGCATTTGGAATCCATCCAGGCGTGAAGCCAAAGCGCTACATGGCTTCCGTCGGGTGGATTCCTCTGGTGTTGGCCGCTTGCGGCAGTGAGCAACTGCTTACATTTGGGGGTTGGCGGGCGGCAGAAATCCGACAAGCCCGGCCTTCGCCAGCTTCTTGAAGGTCATGAGGGCCTGGATTTCCTGGATGGGCGAGATGCGGATGATGGCCTGGACCGGGCTCACCCCGTTGATGCGGCTCAGGATGTAGTTCTCCTGCGGCGTGAAGGAGAGCTCGTTCAGCTCGCTCATGGAGCGCTGGAGGAAGGGGACGTGCTCGATCGTGAAGGTGTCCGAGACGAGCTGCTCCTTCATCTCCTTGTAGGCTTTGGGAATCATGGTCTGCGCCAGGGCATGTCCCGGGGATTGGAGCAGGACCTGCTTGAAGATCTCGATGGACTCCTCGTACCGGCCCGAGTTGAAGAGCTTGAGGCCCTGGTTGGCGAGGCCCCGGACCTCCTCCTCCACCCGGACCTCGGAGCGCGGCGGAGGCGGCGGCACTTCGATCACCTCGATGATGCCCATCTGGACCATGTCGAAGAGCGTCTTGCTCACCGCGAAGTCGGAGGCGTGGAACATGAGGCAGAGGTCCGAGATCCTACGCGGGACCTCCATCAACTGGATGACCCGGTTGTAGAGCGGGTCAGCCAGGATGGCCCGGGTGAGGGCCTCCGGGATGATGCGGATGACTGCCCCCGAGGTGGGGAAGACGCGCCGGATTCGCT
Organism: Acidobacteriota bacterium; assembly: GCA_021787565.1. Lineage (GTDB taxonomy): Bacteria > Acidobacteriota > UBA4820 > UBA4820 > DSQY01 > DTPS01. Next base: position 22,155 of record JAJYLT010000031.1, on the reverse strand, counting down.
TCCACTCGTCGGAGCGCCGGGTGCCCTCCATCAGCACGGAGGTCACGTCCATCTCGATGGGGACGTGGCTCTCCTGCGCCGGGGCGTCGTTGTAGAACTTGAATTCGCCTCCCTCCCACAGGAAGAGGTCGTAGATGGTCTCCTCGGCCTTGATCCGCAGGAAGCGCTGGACCTCCTCCTCCTCCAGGTGGCCTTCCTGCACGAGGATGCGCCCGAGCTTGGTGCCCGTCTCCCCCTGCTTGACGAAGGCCCGCATGAGGTCCTCTTCTCGAATCTTGCCGTAGGAGAGGAGGAGCTGCCCAAAGTACTCCCGGGGATCATTGCTCGCCGAGGCCACGATCTTGCCGTCGCGAAAGTAGATCTCCTTCACGATCTCGCCGCGTTGAAGCAGGAGGATCCCTGTCTTCTGGCCGATGGCCAGCCACTGGAGAAGATCGGGCAGGGGCATGGTGGCGAAGTCGCCCTGGAAGCTCATGGCGAGATTCTACCGGGAAAGCGGCGGAACGGAAAGGTGGAAGGAAGAAATGAACCACCGAGGCACAGACAAAGCTTTCTTGAACGCGCAAAGATACCGTGGCCGCTACGCCTTTCGGTAGCTTCAATGTGGAACACATTTGCCGGAGTTGCACTTTTCGGCGGAGAGCCTAGAATGATTCTAGGACGACGCACAAGACAACAGGGACGGGCCTGGCTTACGGCGTTCTGAAAAAGGGGGATCCTGTGAAGCGAATGCGCGTTGCGTTCCTTCTTGCGGTGGCGTTCCTGTGCGCCGGGGCTGGAACCGCCAGCTTCGCCCAAGCCCTCACGATCACTTCTCCCGCAGACCAGGCCCACCTTGACCTGACCAACGGGGAGTTCTTCGACGTTTCCTGGACCCATACGTATGACCTGTCCCTCTGGTTCTCCACCGGCGCGGCCCATCTTCGTGATGCCGAAGGCCGGGAAATCCTTTTCGCCTCGCGGCTGGACGGCGGCTATGCCGACAACCTTCGCTACCATCTCAGCCTGGCCGCCATCACGGGCGGCTACCGGGTCACGACCAAGGACCAGACGCAATACAACGTCAACACCAGCGGGAAGCTCGTCTCCATCGTGGACCGCGACGGAAACACCCTCACCCTGGCCTACGACGGCAGCAACCGGCTGTCCTCCGTTACCGATCCCTTTGGGCGTGCGCTCACGTTCACCTATGACGCGAGCAACCGGATCATCTCTCTCACGGACGGAACGCGCACGGTGACTTACGGGTACGATGGCGCCGGAAACCTCCTAACGGTCGTGGACGCCGCCGCAAAGACGTGGACCTACGGGAGCGACGCGAGCCACCGGTTGACATCCATCACGGACCCCCTGGCCCACGTTGTTGAGGCGTTCACCTACGACGGTTCGGACCGGGTGGCCACCTTCTACAAGGACTCGGGGAACAACGCCCTTGCCTTCGCCTACTCCAGCGCCACGCAGACGACGGTCACGAACTCCCTTGGGAACGCGACCACTTTCACGCTAGATCCGTACAACGGCGTGGCGACGGCGATCAGCGGCCCTGGGTGCACCTCGTGCGGCACGGGTACCCATGAGAGTTACGTCCTGGACGCCTATTTGAACAAGACGCAAACCACGGACGGAAACGGGATCATCACCAAACGGACCTTCGACGGCTACGGCGACGTCCTCACAAGCACGGAGGCCTTCGGAACGGCGCTCCAGAGGGCCACTACCTATACCTACGATTCCACCTACCACTTCGTGGCCACGGCGACCGTTCCTTCGGTGGACACGAGCGGGTAGAACCGCGTTGAAACATACAGTTATGACGCAAACGGGAACCTGCTTTCTGAGGCGGTAAGCGGGTACAGCGGCGGTAGCCCCTTCACGGACACCACGACCTACACCTACGACACCAGGGGGAGAGTTCTCACGCAGGACGGCCCAAGGACGGACGTATCGGACGTGACCACTTACGCCTACTACAGCGACAGCGATCCGGACCCGGCCAAGCGCGGGAGGCTCCACACCGCCGCTGATGCCCTGGGCCACATGACCACAATCAACGGTTACACGCTCTCAGGCAAGCCCACGGTCACGGTGGACCAGAATGGCGTAGAAAGAGACGATAGCTATGACGCGCTGGACAGGCTCGGCAGCACGACGCTCAAGGCCGCAGGGCCTGCGGGCGAAGACCTCCTGACGAGCTACACGCTAAACGACGCGGGCCTCCCAACGGCGGTCACGCTGCCGGGCGGAAACAGCATCAGCTACGGCTACGACACGGTGAACCGGCTCACGTCCATCACGGACCAGCCTGGGAACAAAACCGTCTACGCTTACGACACCGAAGGGCGGAAAACGCGGGAGGAGCTGCAAGACCCGTCCGCCACCGTGACGAAGTTTACGAATTTCGCGTACGACGGTTATAACCGCCTTCAGTACGTGTACTACAACGCCATCGTACCCCCCGGGGGCGGCTCCGTCTACTGGGCCTACGCGTACGACAATGCCGGGAATCAGACCTCCCTCACGGACCCCATGGGCCATCTCGCCTGCTTCGAGTGCGACGCTCTCAACCGGAAGGCCAAGACCAACCAGTACCTGGGGACCCCGCCCGCCGCCTGCCTGGGCACGTGCACGCTGCCCGGCTGCGCTGACCTTCTAACGCAGTACGGCTACGACACCCAGGACCACGTAACGAGCGTGACCGATTCCGGCGGCCTCGTGACCACCTACAAGGTGGACGACGCGGGCAAGGTGATCCAGCAGGTTTCGCCGGACACGGGAACAACGGATTATGCCTACGACCCGGCGGGCAACCTAACCTCGAAGCTCAACGCCAACGGGATTAGCGAAACCAGAACGTATGACGCGCTGAACCGCCTCGCTGCAGTCACCTACCCTGACACCAACAACAACGTAAGCTACGGCTACGACGCCCCGGGCGTGCCCTATGGGACCGGAAGAAGAACGGGGATGAGCGATCCCGCCGGGACTAGCGTCTTCTGCTACGACGCCGTGGGACATCTCTCCGAGGAGAACCGGACACCTTCGGGCCAGGCGAACGCCTTCACGGCTTACCTCTACGACAAGAACGGGAACCTCGCGGGAATCACCTACCCGAGCGGAAGGAGCGTTATCTTCACGATCAACACCAGCGGCCAGGTGACCGGTGCGGCGGCAACCGTGAACGGGGCAAGCGCCGCCGTGGCTTCAGGGATCGCCTACGCCCCTTTCGGGCCTCATACCTCCATCACTTTCGGCAACGGGCTGGCCGATGCCCGGACCTACGATTCCCGCTACCGGCTGGGGACCTGGACACTGGGCAGCCTCATCAGCAAGACCCACGCCTGGCAGGACGACGACACCATCACGGGGATTACCGACAACCTCAACGCCGCCAACAACCGCACCTTCGGCTACGACGCGATTCACCGGCTTACGGCGGCCAACGGCCCGTGGGGCGCGGGGAGCTACGGGTACGACGCGAACGGGAACCGGCTCACGAAGACCGAAGGGGCAAGCAGCACGAGCTACGCCTACACGGCGGGGACCAACCGGCTGGTGACGGCCACCGGCAGCGAGCCGGGCACTTACGCCTATGACGCCAACGGGAATACCACTGGGGACGGAACGCACACCTACGAATACTCCCAGCGGGACCGCCTGGCCTCGGCCGACAGCGGGACCACGGGAACTTACGGCTACGACGGGGACGGGCGAAGAGTCCTGAAGACCGCCGGTGCCGTGACCACCCTCTATTTCTACGACCCTGACGGCAAGCTCTTGGAGGAGTTCAACCCCGCCACCAGCGAGGGCAAGGACTACCTCTGGCTCCCCGGTACCTATGAGCCCCTGGCACGCGTGGACTTCACCCTGGCCGACACCGACGACGGCGACGTCCTCCGGTGCACCAAGAGCAGCCCGAACGTGCACCTGGATTGGAGCTTGGACAGCTCCAGCGGTCCCTTCGTGGTCAAGCGATCCCTGTCGTTCACCTTCTCCAGCCCGCAATACCTTGGACCAGCTCAAAGCGGGAAGACCCTGAATGATCCGGTGCTGGGGAGCGGGCAGAACTACGCCTACGAAGCATTTCGGCGGGCTCTGACCGACACGCTGTACTTTTACCACGCCGATCACCTGGGCACGCCCATTGCCATGAGCAACGGAGCCGCCGCCTTTGTCTGGCGGGCGGAGCACTTCCCCTTTGGCGGTGTCTACTCGATGCCTATCGCGACGGTCGAAAACAACCTGAGATATCCAGGGCAATACTGGGATGTAGAGACGGGGCTGGCGCAGAACTACTTCAGGGACTACAAGCACAACACTGGAAGATATTGGGAGCCAGACCCGATTGGACTTCTGGCGCAACAAGCTCTTTACCCATACGCCAGTGCCAACCCCGTCCGGAAAACGGATTTCAGGGGATTGCAGGGCGCAACCTCCATGAAGCAGACCGTATTTGTTTGCTGCGCCTCCGCAAATGTTGGGAGTGGGGCTCACTATAAGAAACACTGCTACATCCAAGTAGGCAGGTTGAAGTACGAACTTCAGCCGAATTCAAACTATTCAGCCGGATATCCTCAAAAGGTTCCCGCACCTCTAAACGCAAACGCGGACTGTGCACCAACAACAGGCTGCGACCTTAAAGGATGCCTTGATAAGGCATACGACAAGTATCCATCAGGAACAACGTATGGCGTGCTTAAGGGTGATCCAAACAGCAACACTTTTGCTGCGACTCTCGCCAAGGCTTGCAGCCTTAATACACCAGCCAGTGCAAATGAGAATGATGCTCCAGGCTGGGATTCGTCTCCACCGAGGTGAACCATGAAGATGGCCATTCAAAAGCTTCTCGTCTGCTTGGTTGTATTTCCCCTTGCTTTTGCTATCGGAGGATTCTCATTTTACCAATTGTCGCACGTTCCCCCGCTGCGGGTGACTTATCTGGCTTTAGGTAGCGCATTTTTGCTGTCTGACACAACCACTATACCTGTTAATCGGCAAGGCTCTTTTGCTATCATTTATACGCTCTTTCATGCCTTGCTTTTTTGTGCCTCTATGATTGCCGTACTTCTCCTAGCCTCCCGCCATTCAGAGGCAAATCACCAGAAGCTTCGGCTTGCCTTGGGGGTGTTATTGTTGGTTCCAATTGCTTGGCTCATGTCATACTGGCTTTTATTTGGCATGACTGTCTGGGGCCTCCTGGCGGTCTTAATAGTCTGGAGGTGGCCCTCCAGCGAACGAATAACTCGATATGTTACCCTTGCGAGTATCTTTCTAGTAGGCGTTTCCTACTTGGTTGCGTTGCTTGTATGGCCAACAGTTCCCCCCAATGCAATGCCTTGATGCCCCGAACTCGTGAGAAGAGATGGGGGTTGAGGAGCAAAGGAACAGGAAACCGACACGCGGAACTTGTGGCTTTGGATCATCTACTCCATTGTCTGCGCCGCGCAAGCCGGTCTGGTGTGGTTCCTTTCCATACGTCTTGTGCGCTCCTACCTTGTCCGCATATTTCTTGTGGGAGTTTCCACGGACGCGAGGAACTTCGACAGCCGCTACAGGCTGGAAACCTGGACGCTGGGAAGTCTTGTCAGCAAGACCTACGCCTGGCAGGACGACGACAACATCACGGGGATCACGGACAACCTCAACAGCGCGAACAACCGGACCTTCGACTATGACGCGATCCACAGGCTCACCACGGCCAACGGCCCGTGGGGAGCGGGCAGCTACAGCTACGATGCAAACGGAAACCGGCTCACGAAGGTCGAGGGGGCGAGCAGCACCAGCTATACCTACACGGCGGGAACGAACCGCCTGGCCACCGCCACTGGCAGCGAGCCCGCGACCTACGGCTATGACGCCAATAGAAATACTACTTCAGACGGGACGCACACGTATTGGCTCTGGCCACCCATTTCGCAGAAAGCGGCGGCGGGCCTTGCCGTCGTGAATGCGATAGGTGGACTCAGACATTGCTGCAATTGCCCGCTTTGCCTAAGAGCCTCGCAAATACTTGAAAAGGCGACCATTGTATGGGACGAATCTGTTACCTCGTGTGGCGAGGTAACAGCCTACGACTATTTCACTGGCACAGTGAGATTGGCCCCAAGTGCTTTCAACGCCGATTTTCGCGCCTGGACGTCGAAGTGCACCTTCACGAGGATGGGCGAGGAGAGCGCGTTGAGGTGGAAGAACTTGACGGCTTCCGCGATGCCGTTCTCCACCCGCCACCGCCTGGCGTAGTTTCCGACGGCGAGCTCGGCGGGCTGCTCGAAGTCGTTGGTGATGAGGAAGGCGGGCCGTTCGCGCCCGTTGCCGCGCACGATGATCTGGCGCAAGAAGCCATCGTAGCCGCGCAGCCTGGCCGCCGCCGACAACGGCGACGTCCTCCGGTGCACCAAGAGCAGCCCGAACGGGCACCTGGGCTGGAGCCTGAACAGCTCCAGCGGTCCCTTCGTGGTCAAGCGCTCCACGTCGTTCACCTTCTCCAGCTCGCAGTACCTGGGGTCAGCCCAAAGCACAAAGACTTTCGATGATAGCGTGCTCGGCGACACCATCAACTACGCCTACGAGGCGTTCCGGCGGGTCCTGACTGACACGCTTTATTTCTACCACGTCGGGCCACCAGGGCACCCCAATCGCTATGACCAATGGGGCCGGCGCCCTCGTCTGGCGCGCGGAACACGCCCCCTTCGGCGGAATCTATTCCATGCCCGTTGCAACCGTGGAGAACAACTTGGGGTTCCCGGGGCAATACTGGGACGCTGAGACGGGTCTGGCGCAGAACTGGCACCGAGACTTCACCTCGCGGTTGGGCTCTTTCGTTGAACCTGATCCACTTGGCCTTGGACCTTCTTTTTGGGCTGGATTTTGAAGGAGGATGAAAAGGAAAGGGTGCCGGCGCGGGTGGCACCGGCACCCTCGGCCTCTTCGAGGTCCTTACGCAATGGCTTTCTTGGCGCGTTCGACCAGGCTGGCGAAGGCCTGGGGATCGGTCAGGGCTACGCCGGCGAGCGATTTCCTGTCGAGGTTGAGGCCCGCTTTCTTGAGGCCGTCCATGAATCGGCTGTAGCTGATGCCGTTCTGGCGGCAGCCCGCGTTGATGCGGACGATCCAAAGGCGGCGGAAATCGATCTTCTTGACCTTGCGGCCCGCGAAGGCGAAAACCAGGGACCGTTCCACCTGCTCCTTGACGGACCGGTAGAGGCGGCTCTTCGCGCCGAAGTAACCCTTCGCGATACCTTTTAGCTTCTTGCGGCGCTCAACCTTGTGATGGCCGCGGCGGACTCTGGGCATGGTTCAACTCCTCAACGAGTGGACTTACTTTGCTATCAGCCGCTTGACCTTCCGGACGTCGGCCTTGTCAACGAGGTCCGCGGTGCCGAGGCGGTTCTTGCGCTTGCGATCCTTGGAGGTCAAGATGTGCCTGTGGTAGGCCTTGCCCCGCTTGATCTTTCCCGTGCCGGTCAGCTTGAACCGCTTGGCGGCGGCCCGGTTGGTCTTTTTCTTCTGCATGGATATCAACCTCCCGCGTTGCCTACTTCTTCGTGGGCGTAAGCAGCATCGTCATCATGCGGCCCTCCATCCCGGGGGCCCGCTCGATCTTGCCCTTCTGAACGACCTCCGTGGCGATTCGGGTCAGCAGCCTCTGCGCCAGTTCCGGGTGGACGATCTCGCGTCCCCGGAAGCGGACCGTGATCTTGACCTTGTCCCCGTCCTCCAGGAATTCCTCGATCCGGCGCTTCTTGACCTGGAAGTCGTGCTCTTCGATCTTCGGTCTCAGCTTGATTTCCTTGACGACGACCTGCTTCTGCTTCTTTCGCGCCTCTTGGGCCTTCTTCTTCTCGTCGTAGAGGAACTTGCCGTAATCGATGATCCGGCAAACCGGCGGCTGGGCGGTGGGCGCGATCTCCACCAGGTCCAGCCCCTTCGCCTCCGCCATGACCAACGCCTCATCGGGCGTCATGATGCCGAGTTGGGCCCCGTCGTCATCGATCACCCGGATCTCCCGGACCCGGATCTGCCGATTCAACCTCGGTCCTCTGGCTGTCGCGTCTCGGATAGCTGCCTCCTACTCCAGTTCCAGGGATCGGCTCTCCACCCGTCGGAGAGCCATCTCAACAAAGGTATCCACGGTCACGCTCCCCCGGTCCCCAGTCGAGCGAGTCCGCAGGGAAACGCTCGCGGATTCCAGCTCGCGGTCCCCGATCACCAGCATGTAGGGAATCTTCAGCAGCTGGGCCTCGCGAACCTTGTACCCCGTCTTCTCGGGGCGGGCGTCCACAGTCACCCTCAACCCGGCCCCCCGCAGGCGGGAGGCCACAACCTCGGAGTATGCCACATGTCGGTCCGCGATGGGAAGGAGCCTGACCTGCTCGGGAGCCAGCCAGAGCGGAAAGGCCCCGGCGAAGTGCTCGATGAGCACCCCCATGAACCGCTCGATGGACCCCATGATGGCGCGGTGGATCATGACCGGCCTCTCGGGCGCGTTCTCGGGCCCGGTATAACTCAGCTCGAACCTCTCGGGCAGGTTGAAGTCCAGCTGTATGGTCGCGAGCTGCCACTCCCGCCCGATGGCGTCCTTGACCACGAAATCGATCTTCGGTCCGTAGAAGGCCCCATCGCCGGGGTTCACGGTGAAGACGGCCTCCTGGGCCTTCAGGATGCCGTCGAGCGCCGCCTCGGCCCGCTGCCAGATCTCGTCCGAGCCCACCGAGTTCTCGGGGCGCGTGGAGAAGTACACGTGCGGATCGACGAAGCCGAAGATCTCGTAGGTGCGGCGGACCAGTTCGAAGAGCGAGCGGATCTCCGACTCGATCTGCTCGGGCCGGCAGAAGATGTGGGCGTCGTCCTGCGCGAAGGAGCGCACTCGCGTGAGCCCCTGGGTGACGCCCGAGCGCTCGTAGCGGTGCAGGCGGCCGAAGTCGGCGATCCTCAGGGGCAGCTCTCGGTAGGAGTGGCTCTCGCTGCCGTAGAGCAGACAGTGGCCCGGGCAGTTCATGGGCTTGAGGCCGAATTCCCGCTCGTCGATCTCCGCCAGGAACATGTTCTCGCGGTAGTGCTCGTAGTGTCCGGACCGCTTCCAGAGCTCCACGTCGAAGACCTGGGGCGTGATGACCTCCTGGTAGCCGTACTCCCGATAGAACTCCCTCATCAGGTCCACGAGCTCGTTGTAGACGATGGCGCCCTTGGCCGTGAAGAAGGGGGACGCGGGCGCCCACGGGTGGAGCATGAACAGGCCGAGATCCCGGCCGAGCTTGCGGTGGTCGCGGGCCTTGGCCTGCTCCAGCCGCGTCAGGTGCTCCTCCAGCTCCTTGCGGGAGAGGAAGGCCGTGGCGTAGATCCTCTGGAGCATCTTGTTGTGTTCGTCGCCCTTCCAATAGGCGCCTGCCACGGAGAGGAGCTTGAAGGTGTCGGGCTTGATCCGTCCCGTGCTCGGCAGGTGGGGACCCCGGCAAAAATCGTCGAAGGCGCCCTGGCGGTAGATGGAGACCGGCTCGTTCTGGCCGCGCTCGTAGGCCAGCTCGGACTTGTAGGGTTCCTGCTGCCGGTCGAAGAGCGCCTTGGCCTCCTGCCAGGGGAGCTCCTGGCGCCGGATAGGGGTGTCGCGGGCGATGATCTCGCGCATGCGCGCCTCGATCCGTTCGAGGTCCTCCGGCGTGAAGGGCGCGTCGCGGTCGAAGTCGTAGTAAAAGCCGTCCTCGATCACGGGCCCGATGGCGATCTTGGCCTCGGGGAAGAGCTCCTTCACGGCGTTGGCCATGAGGTGGGCGCAGGTATGACGGTAGATCCCGAGCGCGTCGGGAGAGCGCTCCGTGATGAGCTCCAGGGTGCAGTCGTGATCGAGCGGCCGGTACACGTCCACGAGCCCGCCGTCGCTCTTGGCGGCGAGGCTGGCGGCGGCAAGCCGCGGGGAGATGCTCTCTCCCACCTGTTGTGGCGTCGCCCCCGAAGGGAAGACCTTGCTGGTCCCGTCGGGCAACGTCACGCGGATCTCGGGCACGGTGGCCTCCAAAAAATGAAAAGTGGTAGGCGCGAGCGGGATCGAACCGCTGACCTCTACCGTGTCAAGGTAGCGCTCTCCCATCTGAGCTACGCGCCTACGGGAGCCCCAAGCCTACCAGAGAAAGGGCCGCATGTCAAGCGGGGCGAGGGGTTTCGGGGATGCGTCGAGGTCAAGGCCCGGCCTGGAGAAGGTCAGCCGGCAGCTCCTCCAGCGACAGGAAGCCCACCGTCCCGCCCTTCTCCGTGAGGGCCGCCCACGTGCATCCTGATTCTCGAAGCAGGTGCAGGAGCTCGCTCAAGGATGTGGCGGCGGGCGCGGTGGCGGGAGGCGCGGGCCAACTGCGGGGGGGCACCCCAGCGGGGTCGAGGCCCAACAGATCCGAAGGGCGGGCGAGGGCGAGGAGCTTGCCGCCCCGGTCCACCACCCGGAGCGGCCCTCCAGCCGCCTCGGCGAGCCTGGACCTCCACACCTTGGAGGCGGAGGGAAACGGGAGAACGGGAATGGACTCCACCGGCGTCATGAGGGACCAGGCGGGCTCGCGGAGCCGGGCCAGGATCCCCTTGGCCAGTGCCCGAACCGTATCCGCGTGGCGCAAGCGGGAGGAGAAGACCCTGATCAACTCGTCTCGGGAGGCCCAGGGAGGGATTCCGCGGCCGCCCTTGGCGCGCCGTCCCCGCAACCCCATGGTCAGCAGACGCAGCAGACCTCCCAGCGGGGCCGCCGGCACGAGGAGGATGAGCAGCACGGGCACCACGCCCAGCGACCAACCCGTGGCGAGGGGGCGCAGGAGGAGCTTGGGAAGCATCTCGCCGAACAACAGCACGGCCAGGACGAGGCCCATCCCCGTCACGGGGAGGAGCCATGCCGGTCCCTGTGCGGCCCAGCTCTGGGCGAAGTAGGCGCCCGAGACCACGCAGAGGTTGGTGCCCAGCACCGTGGCGGCCAGCCAGTAATCGGGTTTCCTGAAGAACCCGATGAGGCGCCGCGCCCTCCAGTCCCCGCGGCGCGCCTTCCGGTACACGATCGCCGGGCTCGCGTTCAGCAGCGCGATCTCGGTGCCCGAGAAGAAGGCCTCTCCGACAAGCGAGACCGCCGTGCCCAGCAGGAGAAGATGATTCACTTCAGGACCGCCGCCGTCACTTTTCGCATGAAAGCCTCCCGCATTCGCCTAGGGTGTCATGGAGGGGACGCCGGCCGGCCGGGCGTTCGGCACGAGCAGGTGCGCCTCGGCCCCGACGGCCCCACCCGTCCCGTCCGCATACAGCCTGCCATACTCCCACTGGTTCAAGAGAATCCTGCGGACGTAGGAACGCGTTTCCAGGAAGGGTATCGATTCGATGAAGAGGTCGGGGTCCTTGGGGCAGCCGGGCCGGCGGAGCCACTCGTCCACCCGCCCGGGGCCGGCGTTGTAGGCAGCCAGCGCCAGAGGCACCTGGCCACCGTACCGCTTGAGCATCTCGGCCATGTAGGCGCAGCCCGCCAGGGCGTTCCACCCGGGATCCCTCAAGTGCGAGAGGTCGGCGTACTTCAGATCGAATTTCCGGGCCACTGCCCTGGCCGTCCCCGGAAGGAGCTGCATGAGCCCTACGGCGCCCGAGGCCGAGAGGGCGTCGGGATCCCAGAGGCTTTCCTGGCGGATCACGGAGCAGACGAAGAAGACCGGCAGGCCGAAGGCGTCGGCCGCCGTCCTTACTTCGGGCCAGAAGGGCTTGGGGAAAAGAATCCGCCAAGCTTCCGCGGGGACGCTGTCCCCAGACTGGCCGAAGGCCGTCGGATAGAGCCGGCGGAGGCCACGAATGGCTCCGGGGAAGTCGTCGGCCTCGGCCATGGCCCTGGCCATGGCCCACTGGGTGCCGGGGTCATCGGCCGCCCGCGAAGCCATCTCGAACTCTCCCCCGGCCTCCGGGAGGAGTCCGCAGCGGAGCAGCTCGAAGCCCTTGGCCGCGTGGCTTCCCGGCTGTGCAAGCACCGGGGCGGGCGGCGGCGTAGCCGGCTGGCCGGGCGCCGGCGGCCCGCCCCGCACCCTGTAGCCGAAGTACCCGTATCGGTCCTCGCGGAGTATGTCCGCGCGGAGCGCCGCCGCCTCCTCTCCCGAAACGCGGCCGAGCCTGATCAGGGAGTAGGCCGCCGCGCTCCGGTAATCGCTGGAGGGGGGCAGGGCCTTCAGGAGCACCCGCCAAAGGCCGTCCGCGCGGTCCCGTTTCCCGGCCATGACGTAATGCCACCCGGACTCATACAGGTATTCGGCGGCGGCCGTCCGCCCGAACCCGCCCGCCAACAGCGCCTCCGCGATCCGCACGGCCTTCCCCTCGTCGCCCTGCCGGTCGTACCGGCGCATGAGGGCCAGGAGGGAGCGGCCCCGCCCGGGCGTATCGGTGGGGAGCCCGAGAAGGCCGGCCTCGGCCGCCGCCGCCGACTTTCCCGAAAGCGCTCCCGCGGCGGCCAGCATCCCGAGCCTCACCTTGCTCGCCGCCGCCGCCTCCGGAGGGGTCTCCAATCCCGCGTAATCCTTGGCCGCTTCTCCCAATCGCCCGCGCGCTTCGAGCAGGCGACCGGCCAGGTAGCGCCGCCAGCCCGCCCCGGAGGGCGAGGAGGGAATGAAGGCAGGCAACTCCCTGCGAAGCTCGGCCCACTGCCCAGCCTCTGCGAGAGACCGGAGATGGACGAGCTGGTCCGCCGGAGGCAGTCGCTCCACCCAGCCTCTCCATTCGGGCCTCCGGGAGAGCAGCTCCTGGGCCTGTCTGTTCGTGGGATGGTGGATCCAGAGGTCGCGGACCATCGATTCAGCTTCCGCCATGCGGCCCGAATCCTCGTAGAGGACGGCCAGCCTGGCTATCCATTCGGGATCAAAGGGCGCCGCCCGCTGCAGGGCCTCGGCGCAAGGAATGGCCTCCGCCTCGGCTCCTCTGGCCGGCAGGTCCTCGAGGATGGCCCGCGCCGCCTCCAGCCGGAAGGAGGGTTGCGGCGTGGCCGCGAAGAGCCGGCGCCACAGCGGCAGGGCCTGGGCCGAGCGCCCCTGCTGTTCGAGGAGCTTCGCCTCCCAGTCCAGCCCGTACTCCCAGAGGCTCGAGGAGAGGACGGAGGCATCCGAGTACGCCTCAATCGCCGAGTCCGGTTGCCCCTGGGCCTCGTAGGCGCGGCCCAGCAGGAGGTGCAGGGTCCCCGCGTCAGGGGGATCCAGCGGAGTAGCCAGTGCCCTCACGATGGCGCGCACCCTGGCCTCGCCTTGCAGGGAGGCGAGAGAGCGCCACACGTCGTTTCCGGGACGCGTCTGGGCGCGTCCGGCGGTGAGGGGGAGAAGGAGCAGAACGACGACGGTTCTAAGTGCCCATGAGGTCGGCGTCCCCGTCCGCCAGGTAGTTGACGAGGGCCTTGCCGAAGTAGTCCTGGGCCTGAACCGAGGGTTGCTGGAACCGATGGTCATAGGCCTCCCGGCTCCGATCGATGTCTTCCCTGAGCAGGGAGTACAGGGTCTTCGTCCGCTTGCCCTGATCCACCTCTTTAGGATGGTACAGGGCAATCTCCTGGACCAGGAGGCGGGCGAAGCGCTTGGCGTCCTCGTGGAGCTTCTCGTCGCCCGGCGAGACGGCGGGCGGCGCCGGCTCAAGCTCGGGCGTGGGAACCGTGGACTCGACCTCCGGTGCGCCAGGCACCTCCTCCACGATGGTGGCTTCCTCCACCACCTCCTCGGGCTCCAACTCCGCCTCGGCCGGGGGCCCGGCCAGGGCCTCCCTGGGGATTTCCGCCAGCAGGGTCTGGTTGCCGGGAAGGTCCTCGGACGAAGGTTCGGCGGCCAGGGTCCCGCTGTCCTCGAAGAGGAATGCATCCTCCGAAGCCTTGGCCGCGGGCTCCTGGCCGGGCAGGACGATCTCCTGGCTTTCGAGGGTCGGCGGCAGGGGATCCCGCTTGGCCTTGAGAGGGAAGATATCGATCACGAGGGAGGCGGTCCTCACCAGGATGTCCACGCTGTAATGGTCCAGTTTTCCCGCATCTCCCGAATCGGCGTAAACGAAGGCGAGCATCTTGCCCTTCAGCAGGAGCGGGGAGATGAGGCTTCTTCGGACCGGGCCCGACACCGGAATGAAGGCCGGGAGCGTCCTGTCCAGCAGCATGCGGGTGCGGGAGGCCGCCACCGTCTGCAGGATGGGGTCCCTGTCCACCTGCACCTTCCAGCCGCGGACCTCCTCCGCGTCGAAACCGAAGGAGTTCCAGGCCTGGGCGGTGTCACCCCGGATCACGAAGAGCACGCCCCGTTCGGCGAAATCTTCAATGCCCTTGGCGAGGTGGTTCAGGATCTCCCCCTGGCTTTCGGCGTATTCGATGGAGCCCATCCTGTAGAGGAGCGAGTTGTTGAGGGGCGCCGAAACCGCCGCCGGTTGCGCCAGCGGCTCGGGAGGAAGGGCGGGCTCCGGTTCCGGGATGGCTTCCGAGATGACCGCCGCCAGGCGCTGCGGGTCCGGGGGGGAGGGGACCGCCAGCACCAAGTCCTGCAGCATGCTCCGGAGGTTTTCCAGATTATTCTGGAGCTTCTCGAACTGCTCGGCCAGTACGCTTCGAATCTGCTCTTCGTGGCTCATTGCGCCCCCTTTGAGCTTTGTCCGCCCTAACCAAATGCAGTGTAGGGACCGGCCCGCGCGGTGTCAAGGAGCCGGACGGGCGAAGAGGTCTCCTCCGATTTCGTGCGGCCGGCGGCCCAGGTGCTCGCAGGCCAGGCGGGTCACCTTGCGGCCCCGGGGAGTTCTTTCCAGGAATCCGATCTGCATGAGGTAGGGTTCGTAGATCTCCTCCACCGTGTCCTTCTCCTCGCTGATGGAGGCGGCCAGCGTGTTGAGCCCCACCGGTCCCCCCGCGAATTTCTCGATGATGGCCAGCAGGATCCTCCGGTCCAGGTCGTCCAGCCCGTAGCGGTCAACCTCCAGCCGCTCCAGGCTGTCGCGGGCCAGTTCCAGGGTGATGCGGCCATCGCCGAGGACCTGGGCGTAGTCCCGGAGGCGCCGCAGAAGACGGTTGGCCACCCTGGGGGTCCCGCGGGAGCGCCTCGCGATCTCTTCGGCGGCCGCGTCCTCAAGTGGGACCACGAGGAGGGAGGCGGACCGAAGGACGATGGTCCGGAGTTCCTCCACGCTGTAGAAGCCCATGTGGAAGGTGATGCCGAACCGG
This sequence comes from Acidobacteriota bacterium, assembly GCA_021787565.1. Classification (GTDB taxonomy): domain Bacteria; phylum Acidobacteriota; class UBA4820; order UBA4820; family DSQY01; genus DTPS01. The sequence goes on along the minus strand of JAJYLT010000031.1, from coordinate 6,995 downwards.
TTCCGAAGGGGCGAGGTGAGGAGTCCGATCCGGGTGGTGGCACCGATGAGCGTGAAGGGCGGAAGAGGCAGGGTGATGGTCCTGGCCCCAGGGCCCTGTCCCACCAGCAGGTCCAGCTTGAAATCCTCCAGGGCCGGGTAGAGCACCTCTTCGACGGCCGGGGAGAGCCGGTGGATCTCGTCGATGAACAGGACGTCCTTCGGTTCCAGGTTGGTGAGGAGGGCGGCCAGGTCTCCGGCCTTCTCGATGAGGGGCCCCGCGGTGGTTCTCAGGCTGACGCCGAGCTCGGCGGCGATGATGTGGGCCAGGGTCGTCTTGCCCAGGCCGGGCGGGCCGTACAGGAGCACGTGGTCCAGGGCGTCACCGCGCCGGGCCGCGGCCTGGAGGAAGACCGCCAGGTTGTCGGTCACGTTCCGCTGGCCCACGTAGTCCGCTAGCCGGTGGGGGCGGAGCGCCGATTCCCACTGGCGTTCCAGGGCGTCTCCCGTGCCCGTGACGAGCCGCTCCCCATTCATACTTTCCCTCCGGGTACCGGGATCATGTCCTCCGGCCACGTCAAATCGGCCCCTGCCTTCGCGCCATCAGTGAAAGAGCAATCCCAAGAGTCCCTTCTCCTTGCGGATAGGGGCCGTGAAGTGCGAGGTGGCGCCGCTTTCGCCGGAATCCTTGAGCTGGACCGTGACCTCGGTCTTGTTTTCCTTGCCGTTCTTGTACTCGGTCCTCACGATCTCGGCTCGGACGATCCTGAAGGGCGTGTCCGGCGAGACCCAGTAGGTGCCGGCCTCGGTCACCTTGTACTTCCTGGTCAGGAAGGTCGTCTGCGTGGTCGTGCTGATCGTCATCCTGGAGCACTGGTAGACCACGCCTTTGACGGTCTGGGCGGGCTCCGGGGGCAGGTCCGTGGTTTCCTGGTGCACCTGGACGTCTTTGGCCTGGCTGTGCATGAAGCTGAGAGCCCCGCCCGAGAGCTTGAACGGGTCGCCGCCAGGAGGCTGGTAGGCCAGAGCGAGGGCCTCGAGAAATGGGTTCAGGGCCTCCTGCCGGTCGGGGTGTGCCTTCAGCAGCAGGCGCAGGTATCCATCCTTGTAGCCGGCGAAGTTGGTGGGTCCCGCCTCCAGCCACACGTACGGCTGACCGTCCAGGACCTGCCGGTCGATGATCGCCAGGTTGAAGGGTTCCCGCTGGATACCCCAACTCTTCTTGGTTTCGATCCGGTAGCGCGCCCACGCGCCCGGCGCCGGTGGTTGGCTCAAGAAGGTGGACAGGTCCTGCGCACCCACCGGAGGAGTCACCGAGGCTGTGAGGGCCAGAACAAGGCCCAGAATGGCGCCGCCGATCGTCTTCATGCCGTCTCTCCAGGAGCGAAGGATACCCCAAAGGATCGGGAGGGTCAAAACCTCGGCCGCCTTCGGTCTCTAGCTCCTCACTTCCCAATCCGCCGATGCCCCCCGCTTGATTGCGGTGTGCGCAGGATGTTATAAACTAACCCACTTGCGGAGGCGCCCGAGGGTCCGAGCCGTTGGTTGAGTCCGGGGGCGGCAGGGTGTTTGGGCCCGGACCCGGAGAAACCGGCGGGAGCCCAGGACGGCGCGGACCGCGCTAGAGGGAAGGCGCTGAACATGGCGATGACCCTGAGCCCGAGGGAAGAGGCCATCCTTCTCGGGCTCCTGACGCGTTACATCCAGACCAAGGAGCCCGTCAGCTCTCTCATGCTCGCCGACGGGAATCCGGAGGGGCTCTCCTCGGCCACCGTTCGCCACATCCTGGTCCAACTGGAGGAGAAGGGCCTCCTGACCCAGCCCCACCACACCTCGGGGCGGGTCCCCACGGATCTGGCGCTGAGGCATCTGGCGCTCTGCATCCTGGATCAGTCGCAGAGCCCCGATGAGCCCGATTGGAAAGAGGTCGAGCGCCTGGCCTCCTCGGGCAGCCTCAACGGATTGGTCCAGGAGATGAGCGGCGTCCTGGCCCGCACGGTCCACTCGCTCGGATTTGCCGTCACTCCGCCCGTGGGCGAGATCAGGCTCAGGAGCACGGAACTGGTTCCCCTCGGCGAAGGGAGGGTGCTGTGCGTGGTGGTCTCCCAGGCGGGGCAGGTGCATCAGGCCGTGCTCAGAAGCCCTGAGCCCTATACCGCCGAGCAGCTCCGCTGGTTCAGCGGATACCTGAACGATAGCTTCTCCGGCTGCTCCTTCCTGGAGATCCGCAGGCGCCTCAAGCGACAGATGGAGGCGGAACGGTCCGAGCTGGATTCCAAGATGATCTCGGCGCTGCGACTGGTGGCTCCCTATTTTCTTGAACACTCCGAGGCCAGGGAGCTCTTTTTCGACGGCGCGCGATGGCTGCTGGACGACCCCCAGCTGCGGGAGAACCTGGACAGCGTCAAGCGGCTCCTGGAGTCGCTCGAACTCAAGGCCCAGCTGATCGATCTTCTCGATGACCTCTTCAGGGGGAGGGAACCTCTCCGCGTGGTGCTGGGAGAGGACTGGCCCGACCCGGCCAGCCACGACCTCGCCATGGTGGTGGCCCCCTTCGGAGGGGAGGCTTCCGGCCAGGGCCTGGTGGGGATCATCGGCCCCAAGGCTCTGCGCTACGAGACGGTCATTCCCAACGTCAGGCGCGCGGCCCTGCTGGCGACCCTGGCCAGCGCCCGCCTGTGACGGCCGGGAACGGTTGAGGACATGTCTGGGGATGGGGATAAGAGGAGGCGAAGTGCCGAACGGCGATGAGGCCCCCCCGAAGGACGGGGAGATTCAAATTGAGTTCGTGGACCACGAAGAGGGGGATGAAGGCGGATCTGTGGGCCGCCAAGAATTCCGCGTGGATCCCGCCGAGCACGAGATCGAGCCTTCGGGCGCGCCGCCGCCTTCTCGGGAGGAGGAACTCAGGGACCAGCTCCTCAGGATCAGGGCCGACTGCGAAAATCTCAAGAAGCGGATGGACCGCGACCGCGACGAGCACCGCCGCCAGGCGAGGGCCCAGGTGGTCGAGGCCCTCTTGCCCGTTATGGACAACATGGACCGGGCGCTGAAGGTACTCGAAGGGGAGGCTCCCGAGGAGTGGTGCCGGGGCCTCGAACTGGTGCACCAGCAGATGCGCGAGGCGCTGGGGCGGCTGGGACTCGCGGAGATCGCCCCCATGGGCGGACCCTTCGATCCCACGCGTCAGGAAGCCATCGCCTCCGCGGAGAGAGACGACGTGCCGCCGAACACCGTCACGGCGGTCTATGAGAAGGGATACCTCTTTGAGGGAAGGCTCCTCAAGGCGGCCAGGGTGGAGGTGAGCAGGGCGAAAGCCGGTGTCCCGTCGGGAGAGGCTGATGGCTAAGGTGATCGGCATCGATCTGGGTACGACGAACAGCTGCCTGGCCTTCATCGAGTCGGGCCAGCCGGTGGTGGTTCCCAATCGCGAGGGCAGCCGCACGACCCCCTCCCTCGTGGCCTTCACCGAACAGGGGGATCGCCTGGCCGGAAACATGGCCAAGCGCCAGGCCGTCACAAACCCTACGAACACCATCTTTGCCGTCAAGCGGCTGATGGGCAAAAAGTTCAATGACCCCACCGTGGAGCAGGCCCGCAAGGTCCTTCCCTACACGCTCATGGAGGCCCCCAACGGGGACGTGCGAATCCGAGTGCGAGACCGCGAGTTCTCCCCGCAGGAGATCTCCGCCTTCGTCCTGGCCGACCTCAAGAAGAGCGCCGAGGAGTACTTCGGGGAGGAGGTGAAGGAGGCCATCGTCACCGTCCCCGCCTATTTCTCCGATCCCCAGCGCCAGGCCACCAAGGATGCGGGCCGGATCGCGGGACTGGAGGTGCTGAGAATCCTGAACGAGCCCACGGCGGCCTGCATCGCCTTCAATCTCGAGGAGGCGGGGGTCAAGACGGTGGCCGTCTACGACTTGGGCGGAGGCACCTTCGACGTGAGCATCCTCAGGCTGGGAGGTGGCCTCTTCGAGGTCATCGCGACGGCCGGTGATACCTTCCTCGGCGGCGAAGACATGGATCTCGCCATCATGGCTCACCTCATGGAAGGGTTCCGGAAGCAGACAGGAATCGATCTCGGGGCGGACAGGCTCGCCCTCCAGAGGCTGAAGGAGGCTTCGGAAAAGGCCAAGTGCGAGCTCTCCACGCTGCCCGCGGCGGAGGTCAACCTCCCCTTCATCGCGGCAGACGCCAGCGGTCCGAAGCACCTGGTCACCGTTCTGACGCGCCAGGATCTGGAGAACATCATCCGCCCCATCGTCGAGCGCACGCGCAAGCCCTGCGAAGACGCGCTCCAGATCGCCGGCCTCAAGGCCTCCGAGATCGACGAGGTACTCCTGGTGGGAGGTCAGTCCCGCACGCCGATGGTGATCCAGACCGTTTCCGACCTCTTCGGCAGGGAGCCCCGGCGCGACAAGAATCCGGACGAGGTCGTGGCCCTGGGCGCCGCCCTGCAAGCGGGCATCCTCAAGGGCGAGGTCAAGGAGATCGTCCTCCTGGACGCCATTCCCCTCAGCCTCGGCCTCGCGACCAAGGGCAACATGTTCGTCAAGCTCATCGAGCGGGGTTCGGCCATTCCCACGAAGAAGTCGCGGATCTTCACGACCGTCCAGGACAACCAGGATACGGTCGAGGTCCACGTGCTTCAGGGTGAACGCGAACTGGCGAGCGAGAACATCAGCCTGGGCAAGTTCGAGCTCGTCGGCATCCCGCCTGCGCCCAAGGGCATTCCGCAGATCGAGGTGACCTTCGAGATCAACGCGAACGGCATCGTCTCCGTCTACGCCAGGGACATGATCACGGGCAACGAGCAGAAGATCGTGGTCAATCCCTCCTCGGGCCTCTCGGAGGAGGAGATCAACAGCATCGTGATGGAGGCCCAGGCCAAGGAGAGCGAAGACCGCACCGCACTGGAACTCCAGCGGTTGAAGATGAAACTGGAGCGGCTGCTCGAGAGCAGCGAGAAGACCTTCAAGGAGTTCGGAACGCTCCTGCAGGCAGACAAGCAGCGTGAGGTGGAGGAGGTGCTGACCAAGGCCCAGAGGAACCTAGGCTCCGAGAACCTGTCGCGGCTTCAGGAGTCCATGGAACAACTCTCGGGCATCTCCCGTGCCCTCTCGGAAGTGATCCTCTATACCCCCAGTCCAGGGAGAGGTCCCCAGTCATGACGCCATCCGGTGACTACTACGAGATTCTGGGCGTTGCGCGCAACGCCAGCCAGGAAGAGATCAAGGCCGCCTACCGCAAGGCTGCGCTCAAATACCATCCCGACCGCAACCCGGACAACAAGGAGGCGGAAGAGCATTTCAAGAAGGCCTCCGAAGCCTACTCCGTTCTGGGCGATGCGGAGAGACGGGCCCGCTACGACCGCTTCGGGATCGCCGGGGAGGTGGGGCAGGGAGGAGGCATCCCCTGGGACTCCGGCGTGTTCGACGATTTCGCGGACCTGCTGGGAGGGCTGTTCGGCTTCGGGGACTTCTTCGGCGGAGGACGTCGGGGCCCCCAGCGGGGCTCGGACCTGCGCTACGACCTGAAGATCACCTTCGAGGAGGCCTTCGCGGGCAAGGAGCACACCCTGGATCTCCCCAAGGAGGAGACCTGCCGGGAGTGCCGCGGGAGCGGGAGCCGGTCGGGGCAGCGAATCACCTGCCAGGCCTGTCGTGGAAGGGGCACGGTGGCCTTTCGCCAGGGCTTCTTCACCGTCAGCAGGACCTGCCCGCAGTGCGGGGGCGAGGGGGAGATCGTGCGCGACCCCTGCACGGCCTGCAGCGGCAGGGGACGGAGGCCCGTCCAAAAGACCATGAAGGTCCGGATCCCTCCGGGCGTGGACAACGGCATGCGCCTGCGCATCGCCGGGGAAGGCGAGGTCGGAGAGCGGTCCGGTCCGCCCGGCGACCTCTACCTCTTCATCTCGGTGGAGTCGCACCCCTTTTTCCAGCGCGAGGGCGAGGACCTTTTCTGCAAGATCCCCCTGAGCTTTCCACAGGCCGTGTTGGGCACCCGGCTCGTGCTGAACGCGATGGAGGGAGAGGAGACCCTGGACGTTCCGGCGGGTACCCAGACCGGCCACCGATTCAAGATCGCCGGGAAGGGGATGCCCCGCATGGGCCGGTCGGGGAGGGGCGATCTATACGTTGAGGTGGAGGTCCACACTCCCAAGCGCCTGAGCAAGGATGAGAAGCACCTGTACCAGGAACTCATGAAACTGGAAAAGGAACGCGAGGAGCGGGGGGAGGGCTTCTTCCGGAAGGTCCTCACGCGCCTGGCCGAGGGGAGGTGAGGGCATGCGCGCGATCAGCATCGTGTTGGCCGGGGCCGTCCTGGCGACAGTCGGGGGTTGCTCCTCGCTCGTCGGGCCGGGGGACGATCTCTCCCGCCGCGTGGACTATCTCCGGCAGGACATTCAGGATCTCACGGCCCAGCAGAAGCAGCTGGCGAAAGAGGTAGAGGCGCTCCGCGCCCAGGTCGGGTCCGCCCCGCCCCAGGCTCCGGCTCAGGCCTCGGCGCCCGCGGCGGCGGTCCCCATGGAGGAGGCGTCGCCCAGAGTGGAGATCCAGAACCTCGCGACCGACCCCGCCTCCCTCTACAAGACGGCCTTCGACCTCATGGAAGCTGGCAAGTATACGGAGGCGGAGCGGAGCTTCGCGGACTTCATCCGGCGCTTCCCCCAGTCGGACCTGGCGGACAACGCCCAGTACTGGATCGGTGAATGCCTGTACAGCGAGAAGAACTACCAGGACGCCGAAAAGGCCTTCGAGGCGGTCTCGGAGCATTTTCCCTTCGGCAACAAGGTTTCCGACGCGATGTACAAACAGGCCGTATGCCAGATCCAGTTGGGGCTGAAGCCGCAGGCGGAGGCCACGATCCGGAAGCTCACGGAGAACTTTCCGGACTCGGAGGCGGCCGCCAAGGCCAAGAGCCTCCACCCGGCTCCCTGAGGCGGAGGCCCAGATGCTTCCGCCAGGGCGCTGGCTCCCGCTGGCCGCGGATGCCTCCACCCGGCGCTATTTCAAG
>JAJYLT010000067.1 GCA_021787565.1 Acidobacteriota bacterium | reverse complement strand
GCTCTTTTCTCTGAACATCGCCTCACCCCGCTCTCAGTGGCCTTGCATAGGCCTAATTACCATATAATATATAGCGATAATATCAATTTGTCAAGAACCGAGAGAGGGGGTTTTTACGAGAGAATCAATGTTGCCTCCGGCAGAATTCTGCCCCTGGCTATCAAGGTATGCCAAAGTCGCTGTCGGATCAGAGGCGCCCGGAGTAACCATGGCCGACCTTGGGCTCGCCGGATCCAGCGAAAAGCTGCCTACGGAGCTGCGCATCTGGCAGCGGTACGCCAACAGCCCCGCATTCGGAAATGGAGCAGCATCTGTGTAATCTTGCTGCACCATTCGGAACGTACCCGTGGCGGAGGCCGTTGTTCCCCCTGTCGGTGCACTTGTGGCGGTTCCGGCAAAGGACACGACAAGCCGGTCGAGCTGGTAGGGACCGGTGCTGGCATACTTCAGGTCGTAGGCTCTTGCTGTGACCCAATACTCGGGAAGGTTCGTCCCTGTCGTATAAGTAAGCATGTAATGGCCATAGTTGTCCCAGGTGAGGTTTTGTACCTTCTTGTACCATAACTTCGAGCCCGCCGCCCATTCGGTTTCCACGGTGTCGAGAGTCCGCGAGTTTCCTCTGGGGATCTGAAGGGCTGGACAGGGGCCAGACACGTCTACGCATAAGGCGGCATCTCCTCCGCCCCAGTCGAGATCCGTGATCTTCGAATAGACGCAGTTCGAATACACGTTGTCCGTGCTGATGCTGTTACCCATGCTGTAAAGGAATTGGCCCATCTCAATGCCTGCAGGGTAATCGTAGCCTGTGAGTGGACACGAGAAGAGGTGTGCGGTGACTTGGCCCAGTGGATCCTGGGTAGTCGCGTACACTACGCACCGTTGCTGGCCATCATTGCCCGTCAGGTAGAGTTTGTCGTTCTGGGAGTACTGGTGATTCCACAGCCACGTTGTGGTGTTCAGCCCGCTCGAGCCGCCTAGTTCAGCCCCGGATTCGGTCCGCGAGGTTACCCCTTCGATGTCGTCCGAATCAAAGACCGTCGTTTGGTTATCGTAGTAAAAGTAATCCCACATACCATAGGTGTACGAAACACTGGCGCCGGTCGGATAATCGATGCGACTGAGTAGCTGTGGGATGCTATCGCCCACGGAGTAGCTTGGGAACGCGTAGTTGTAGCGGGTATCCAGCCCGACCGGATCGGCCACTTCCGATAGCTCCGGGTACTGAAAAGTCGTTGCAACACCGTTTACGGGTGCGGTGTAACTGCAAAGAGTGTACGAATAGGTCTCCGTCTCCGCCGGCGAGGCATTCAGAAGCGTGATGCTATGGAGCAGGCCGTTGAGCTCGCTCGCCTCTGTCTGACCTGTGAATACCTCGAACTCAATGGTTCTCCGGTGACTTGGGTCGGAATCTTCCATGTGGTCCGTGATAGAGCTGATGGCGCCCATATACGGTTGCTGTCCGGCGTAGGGATGGTTCACAGGGTCCACCGACGGCTGATAGGGCCTATAGGTGACGGCGGTCGTGTTTCCTGCTCTGTCCTTCATGGAAGTCGTGTACCACCCCTGTTGAGACCAATTCTGAATCATGTCGCCCGTGGAATTGTTGGCGCCTTGCATAGTCGGGGCGAGGAAGGATGTGCCATCCCCTCCGAGAATCCTCGTCGAACCATCGGGGTAGTAAATGGTCCAGGTTCCGCCATCGTTCGGCCAGCTGTTCGAACCGGACCAGTAGGCGCGGAGGTAGCTGCCGTCATTGGTGACGTACAGGGCTCCTGTCCGCGGCTTCGGGGGCGGGTTGGTCGGCGTGGTCGGAGATCCATCCCAGCTCTCCGTCCCGTCATACCCGCCCGTGGCCGCCAGATAGAGGCGGTGCTCGGCTCCGCTTTCATCTACATAGAACCACTGCTTAAAGTACAGGAACGCAGCTTGGGTGCTGTTGCTACAATCAACCGTTTGAATAACAAGCTTTACGCGACCGAAGGAGAGCGCCCACCCAAACCCCATCCATCCATGCGGGGGCAAAGGATCGGTGGCTTGCGGGATCCAGATATAAGAAGCGTCCTTGGAATTGTAAACTCTCCTTGGAGCGAGCAACCCGCCAAGATTCTCGGGCACCGCGATGCGTGATACGTGGTCCACTATCAGGCCACCGTTGAAGGTGTTCACGTTCTCGCCATGTCCAAAGTCTTGATAGACCATCGTTGGCTGGAATCCGGGGGCGTCCGCGGCAACCTTCATAGGGGTCTGCGCTCTTGTGGGTCCGCCGAATATGAACCCCATAGCCATGATCCAGGCGACACACACAAGTACACAACGGCGAGAGACAACAGATCGATACATGATCCCCCCTTCCCCTCACTGGCTGAGCGCCCGGGCCGGTCACGCCCATCGCAGCCCCGAACCACTTCACTTCGAAAGGACAATAGTCCCCTTACCACTCGAACGTATAACGTATAGCACAAAACGGCCCAGGCGAGCGTCTCCGTCACCACTACCACCCCCGCGCCCACGGCTGCGCCTCCGCCAACCCAGCCAGCGGCACGGCTCCGCTCGCGGTGGCTTTGAGCGGGGAACTGCCTCATAGGCCCGGCCGCAATGAACCCAGAGCAAGAAAGCGCCGACCCAAAGCCTCTCAGCTTCTCAACAAACCACGAGCAACGTTCAGGGAGATCATGCACAGAAACAGGTACAAGAAACCAACAGGCTCCTTAAGTTAGCACCATTCTATTGTGTCACCAGAATTAGTGCGCACGCCTAAGTGCCTGCGCGAGAGGCCCTCCGGAAGGCGGCGTCACCAGCAAAAGGGACGTGGTCCGTCATCAGGCAATAGCCGAGTGTGGCGACTCCCGCCTCACGAGCGTAGTCGCGGACGCAATCCCGATAAAGACGCCGGTCCTCTTCCGAGAAGGAGAGGCCTTGCCCGTTGTTCCCGCGTTGCGTGACGTGGCGAGTGGCGGCGGGAATCGCGATGCGCGCAGGCCGTGGCAGAAAGAGACTCGATAACTTGCTCTTCCGCGCCGTAAATAGGCGGCTGTCCCTCGTTGAGGGGGGCCGGAGGGCCCCCCTGGCGAGTACTTGCCTTCAAGGGGTTAGCCTTTGATGGCGATCCGCTTGGGCTTGGATTCTTCGGCCTTCGGGACGACGAGCTGCAGGATGCCGTCCCGGTAGGTGGCCGAGATCTTGTCGGCCTCCACCCGGGAGGGCAGAGTGAAGGAGCGCGTGAATCGGCCGTAGGCGCGCTCGATGCGATGGTAGGTCTCCTTCTGGGACTCCGCCTCGAATTTCCGCTCGCCCCGGATGGAGAGAACATTGCTCTCCACGTGGATCTCGATGTCCTCCCGCTTCATGCCGGGCATGTCGGCCTCGATCACGTACTGCCCCTCTTCCTCGCGAAGATCCACGGCCGGGCTCCAGGTTCCGTACTCCAATTCGGCCGACTGCGACCTTCCATAGCTTTCGTCGAAGAGACGGTTCAACTGATCGTGCATGGTGAGCAGGTCCCGCATGGGGTTCCAACGACTGATGGCCATGTGCGTATCCTCCTTTTCTTTGGCTCAGGATGCCGTTCTCTATGCATCCTGCCCTAATATAAAACCTCACATTGCTATTGTCAAGTATCATAACAATGGACCGCTCATATAGATTGCAATAGATTGATATTAAAAATGATACATCCTGAATCATGCCTGTCCAAAATAGACCGCCCTGCCGGCTTCGAACCACGGCTGGGGCTCGGCCGCGCCTTTGGCGCGGCGATGGGGGCCTGGTCCGGGCGCGTCCACGCCAGCGTGGCCGCGCTCCGTCCACAGGCCCTCCGCCGCCCTTCGGGCGCCAGACCCAGCCGTGCCTGGGGTAGGCGGTCCCCCCACCCTCCACGGGTGCGCCGGCGGCGACGGACCTCCTGCCGCGTCAGGTTTCGGCGCCCACATCCTCAGCGTACATTCAGTACGCTTGCGGTGTGGTCGCCTCACCTTCCTTGCATGAGGCCTATCGGCGCCGGGACGCGCCTTCCTTCGCTTCGCTCCGGAAGGCAAGACGCACACACGCGAACTGAAAATGTTTTGGACAGGCATGATCCTGAATAATGGGTGGCGGGGAGACAGGCTCAGGAGAGCTTTCGCTTGAGCCGTTCGAGGAGCAGGAGGGCATCCAACGGCGTCAGGCGGTGAGGATCGGCTTGACGCAGGGCTGTGACCACCTCGTCCTCGCGCCCGGATTCCTCGCCCGAGAAGAGATCCGATTGCCGCAGCCGGGGCTGGGCCTGCTCGGAGAGGCCCACCTGCTCTCGCCGCCGCTCCAGCCGCTCCAGCACCTCCCGGGCCCGGGTCACCACGGGAGCGGGCACTCCCGCCAGCTCCGCCACGTGGATGCCGTACGACTTGTCCGCCGCCCCCGGCTCCACCATCTTGAGGAAGTGGACGGTGCCGGCGTACTCGCGCACGGCCATGGTCAGGTTCCGCACGCCGGGCAGAGTGCGGCCGAGCTCGGTGAGTTCGTGGTAATGGGTGGCGAAGAGGGTCCGGCATCCGATCCCCTCCGGCCCCCGCAACGCCTCCACCACGGCCCAGGCGATGGCCAACCCATCGTAGGTGCTCGTGCCCCGTCCCACCTCGTCGAGGATGACCAGGGAGCGCGCCGTGGCTCCCCGGAGGATGGCGGCGGTCTCGGTCATCTCCACCATGAAGGTCGAGAGCCCCCTGAGCAGGCTGTCCCCCGCCCCGACGCGGCAGTAGAGGCGGTCCACCAGCCCCACCGTTGCGCTCCTCGCGGGCACCCAGGAGCCCACGTGCGCCATGACGGCCAGGAGGGCCGTCTGCCTCAGGTAGGTGGACTTCCCGCCCATGTTGGGCCCCGTCAGCAGGGTGACCTGCTTCTGTGCCGTGTCCATCTCCACGGGGTTGGGCACGAAGGGCCGGTGGCGCTCGTCCAGCTCCAGCACCGGGTGGCGGGCCTCCTCCATGGCGATCACCGGCTCTTCCACCACCATGGGTCGGACGTAGCCCCGCTCCCGGGCCAGGTGCGCGAAACCCGCCAGGATGTCCTGGGAGGCGAGCTCACCCGACACCTCCCGCAAGAGCGGTAGGGCGGGGGCCAGCTCCTGAACGAGCTCGCCCCACAGCCGCTCCTCCAGCGCGTAGCGGTCCGCTCTGGCGGACAGGATCCGCCCCTCCAGCTCACGCAATTCGGCGGTCACGAAGCGCTCGGCGTTCACGAGGGTCTGCCGGCGCTCATAGTCGGCGGGCACCTTGGGAAGGTTCGTCTTGCTCACCTCGATGAAATAGCCGAACACCCGGTTGTAGCGGATCTTGAGCGAGCCGATGCCCGTCCGTCCGCGCTCCCTCGCCTCCACCTGCAGGATGGCATCGTGGGCGTTTTCCGACAGACCCCTCAGGCGGTCCAGCTCCGGCAGGAAGTCGCGCGCGAAGATCCCTCCCTCCCGGGCGTGGGCCGGCAGCGTCTCTTCGAGCTGTTCGGCCAGCCGGCGCGCCCAGGCCTGCACCTGAGGCAGGGCAGCCTCCAGCGCCTCGGAGCCTTCCCCTATTCCCCGAAGCAGGGCTAGCGCCTCGGGCAATCCGTCGAGGGCCGCCCGGAGTCCGCCCGCATCCCGCGGGGAGGCGATGCCGGCGCCGAAGCGCGCCACGAGCCGGCCGAGATCGGGATACCCCTTGAAAAGGGACCGCCACGCGGCCAGCTCGGCGGGCTTCCCCATCCACGCGGCCACCGTGGACTGGCGCGCCAGGATCCGCGCGCGCTGAGCGCAGGGGGTCAGGAGCCAATCCCTCAGAAGCCTTCCCCCCATGGGAGTGAGAGTCCCATCGAGGCATTGCAGGAGGCTCCCCCGCCTCCCTCCGCTCTCCTGGCCGACCACCAGCTCCAGGTTGCGCCGGGTGGCCTCGTCCATGGCGAGGAAGGTGCCGGGCGTCTCGTACCTGGGCATTTTCAGGGTGGCCGCGCCTCGCTCTTTCACGTACGCCAGGAGCGCGCTGAGCGCCCCCAAGGGCTCGGGCTCTCCGGGAAGACCGGGCAGGCCGGGCGGTAGCCCCAGCCCACCGGTCAACCGCTCCAGGGCTCTCCGGTGAGCGAACTCCTCGTCGGGAACGGGCGAGTTAGCCGCCTGGCCCACCTCTGGAACCGCGCCGGCCGATTCTGGATGGAGGAGCTCGGCGGGCGCCACCGCCCTGAGGCGCTCGATGGCCTCCTCGGGCCCGGACTGCCACACCACGACGTCGCCCGAAGAGAGGTCGGTCCAGGCCACGCCCACCCTGGCCCCGACCGCGTTCCATGCGGCCAGAAAAACGGGCTGGCCGGCCTCCACCACCCCCTCCTCCAGGGCCGTGCCGGGCGTCACCACGCGGGTCACCTCCCGCCGAACGATCCCCTTGGCCTGGGCGGGATTCTCCACCTGGTCGCAGAGCGCCACCTTGTGGCCGGCGCGGATGAGGCGCCCGAGGTAGCCCTCCAGGGCATGATGGGGGATGCCGCACATGGGCATGGGATCGGCCTTGTCCCGGTCCCTCGTCGTCAGGGCGATCTCGAGAAGATCGGAGGCGACCACGGCATCGGGGCCGAACATCTCGTAGAAGTCGCCCATGCGGAAGAGGACGATCTTGTCCGGGTGGGCATCCTTGACCCGCCGCCACTGCCGCATGGCAGGGGTAAGCTTCATCTCGCTCGGCATCGCCTGCCCGGCTCCTTTCCAAGCTGGCCCTGAGAACTGGTCGCCGGGCCAACGCCCCGCCCTCCGGTGGAGATGGGTCCGACTCCGGCGTGTCAGCCAGCCTATTCAACCACGAGGCCCTCCGCTTCGCCAATCCGGCGCGGGGCCCACGCCATTTTGGCACGTTGACGCGTAGGGGTCTTCCCGATAGACTGTGCCCCATACTTTCCTTGAGGGAGAGCCAATCATGGATGCAAAACGGGTAATGGAGCTGATCAGGGAAAAGAGTATCCGAATGGTGGACCTGAGGTTCATGGACATGCCGGGCCTCTGGCAGCATTTCACCGTTCCGGCGGAATCCTTTTCGGAAGACGCCTTCACGGAGGGCGTTGGCTTTGACGGCTCCTCCATCCGAGGCTGGAAGTCCATCCACGAGAGCGACATGATCGTGGTTCCGGACCCGACCACGGCCTACGAGGACCCCTACTTCACGCTGCCTACCTTGACCCTGATCTGCGACATCCTCGACCCCGTGACCAAGGAATCGTACCCGCGAGATCCTCGCAACATCGCCCTCAAGGCCCAGAACTACCTGATCTCGACGGGTATCGCGGACACGGCCTACTTCGGCTGTGAGGCCGAGTTCTTCGTCTTCGACGACATCCGCTTCGATCAGACGCCGAGCTGCGGCTTCTACTACGTGGACTCGGTGGAGGGCCGCTGGAACAGCGGCCGGGACGAAAAGCCCAACCTGGGGTACAAGCCGAGGTACAAGGAGGGCTACTTCCCCGTGCCCCCCACGGATGCCACCCACGACCTCCGGGCCGAAATGGTGCGCGTCATGCAGGAAGTGGGGATGACCGTGGAGGCCCACCACCATGAGGTGGCAACGGCTGGCCAGTGCGAAATCGACATCCGCTTCGACACCCTCGTGCGAACCGCGGATAACCTGATGAAGTTCAAATACATCGTCAAGAACACGGCCCTGCGGTACGGCAAGACGGCCACCTTCATGCCCAAGCCCATTTTCGGGGACAACGGCTCCGGGATGCACACCCACCAGAGCCTGTGGAAGGAGGGCCAGCCAATCTTCCCGGGCAACGGCTACGCCGGCCTCTCCCAGACGGCCCTCTACTACATCGGGGGCCTGCTCAAGCACGCCCGTGCGCTGGCCGCCATCATCGCCCCCACCACCAACTCCTACAAGAGGCTGGTACCAGGATTTGAGGCGCCCGTGAACCTGGCCTACTCGCGCCGCAACCGCTCCGCCTCCATCCGGATCCCCCTCTACACCGAGAGCCCCAAGGCCAAGCGCCTCGAGTTCAGGCCGCCGGATCCCTCCTGCAATCCCTACCTGGCCCTGGCCGCCCAGCTCATGGCCGGGCTCGACGGGATCCTGAACCGGATCGATCCGGGGCCGCCTCTGGACAAGGACCTGTACGACCTCCCTCCCGAGCAGCTCAAGGAGATCCCCACCATGCCCGGGTCGCTCTCGGAGGCCCTGGCCGAGCTGGAGAAGGACCACGAATTCCTGCTCAAGGGCGACGTCTTCACCGAGGACTTCCTGCACACCTGGATCGAATACAAGCGCCACCGTGAGGTGGAGGAGATCAACCTCAGGCCCCATCCCTACGAATTCGCCCTGTACTACGATATATAGAGAGGTGAAACGGGCGGCAGGGCAGCCGCTGGGAGGAACCCCATGAAGCGTACCCTGGGAGCCACCATCCTTCTACTGGCCGCACTTTCCTGCATCCACGTGGTCGTGAACGTCTATTTCCCTGCCTCCGAAGCCAAGGGCGCATTGGCCTCTCTTGAGGATGAGCTTCTCGCCGGCAGTCCCAGCAAGACCCCTTCCACCCAGGAAAAACCGGCACAGCCGGCGACGCCGCAGGAACCCGCCACGCCCCCCAAGGGGCCGAGGGAGAGCGCCTGGCTCGATCTCTTCCACCCCCAGGTGGCCTACGCCGCCGGGTCCGTCACGGAAGAGGAGATCTACAACCGGATCAAGTCCATGCCTCAGGTGGTGGAGGCCTACCAGCGAATCGGGGCCCGGATGGCCCGGGTGGACGCCTTGCGCCAATCCGGCGTTGTGGGCGAGGGCAACGACGGGCTGCTCAAACCCAGGCAGGCGATCGCCGACCGGAGGGACCAGCGTACCATCGAGGAGGAGAATACCGACCGCCTCGTGGTCATCCGAGGGCTGGCCAAGGCGGCGCTTCTGGCCCAGGGCGAGGCGGTCACCGCTGCGGCTATCAGCCGGGTAGAGCCCGACGCGGCGGCGACCTTCGCCTCCCTGCGCCGCGAAAAGGCCCAGGCCGGATGGTGGATCCAGATGCCCGATGGGAGCTGGCGGAAGAAGTAATCCTCCGCCACCCGGCCCGGCCCCCGACTCGCGGTGTTTCTTATTCCCACACCGGTGGGGCGGGAACTTTTTTCCACAACCCGCGCCCCATGGGCATCTTAGAACTTCACCTTAGTTTTCATACGGTTACAAAGCTGTCAACACTTTTTAGAAATGTCCCCTTTCTTTGCTCCCTAGAAATGTCCCCTTTCTCGTCTAGTAGTAGGGGCTGTGGGAGGTGTGGGAAACCTGAGGGGCGAAGCCCCGAAGGTTTTCCAAGCC
>JAJYLT010000030.1 GCA_021787565.1 Acidobacteriota bacterium | reverse complement strand
TAAGAGTTCCCTCGCCACCCGGGCCCCCAGGGGGGCCGTTGCTCTTTGAAAAGAGGGTAAGGAGCGATCAGGAATGCCTAGGAAAGCCGTTGTCAGGAAAAGAGAAATTCCGCCGGACTCTGTGTACGGGTCGGTCCTCGTCAGCAAGTTCATCAACAAGATCATGCTGGAGGGCAAGAAATCCGTAGCGGAGTCCATTTTTTATGGGGCCATGGACATCATCAAGGAGAAGGCCGGCGAGGACCCACTCAAGGTCTTCCAGAAGGCCCTCGAAAACGTGAAGCCCGTCCTTGAGGTGAAGTCCAGGCGCGTGGGCGGCGCTACCTACCAGGTGCCCATCGAGGTGCGCCCCGAGCGCAGGCTCTCCCTCGCCTTCCGCTGGATCATCGAGTACAGCCGAAGCCGGAGCGAGAAGACGATGACGGAGGCGCTGGCCGCCGAGGTCCTCGACGCGGCCAACAACCGCGGCTCCTCCATCAAGAAGCGCGAAGACACGCACAAGATGGCCGAGGCCAACAAGGCGTTCGCCCATTACCGGTGGTAAGGAGAAGGCGTGGCCCGTTCCGTCCCGTACGAACGACAAAGAAACATCGGCATCATGGCCCATATTGATGCCGGCAAGACCACCACGACCGAGCGGGTGCTCTACTACACGGGCGTGAACTATAAGATGGGCGAGGTCCATGAGGGTACGGCCACCATGGACTGGATGGTGCAGGAGCAGGAGCGGGGGATCACCATCACCTCCGCGGCCACCACCTGCTTCTGGCGGGATCACCGCATCAACATCATCGATACGCCCGGGCACGTGGATTTCACGGCCGAGGTGGAGCGTTCCCTTCGCGTGCTCGATGGGGCCGTAGGCGTCTTCTGCGGCGTGGCCGGGGTCGAGCCCCAGTCCGAAACGGTGTGGCGCCAGGCCGACAAGTACAAGGTTCCGCGCATCGCCTTCGTGAACAAAATGGACCGGCAGGGCGCCGACTTCGAACGCGCCCTCAAGATGATGGACGAGCGCCTGCACGCCCGCCCCGTGGCGCTTTTCCTTCCGTGGGGCTCGGAAGATTCCCTGGTGGGCGTCATCGACCTCCTCCAGATGAAGGCGATCCGCTGGGAGGACGACACCCTCGGTGCGAAGTACGAGGTGACCGAGATCCCCGGAGAGTACGTGGAGAAAGCCAAGGCCTTCCGGGAGAAGCTCCTGGAGATGGCGTGCGAGGAAGACGACGTTCTCATGCAGCGCTACTTGGACGGGGAAGAGCTGGATGATGTGGAGGCCATCAAGGCCGCCATCCGCAAGGGCGCCATCGCCATGCACTTCACGCCGGTGCTGTGCGGCTCCGCCTTCAAGAACAAGGGCATCCAGCCGCTCCTGGATGCCGTGGTGGACTATCTCCCCTCGCCCGTCGAGGTTCCCCCCGTGAAGGGCATCAACCCCGACACGGACGAGGTGGAGGAGCGGAAGCAGCTCGATGAGCAACCCTTCTGCGCCCTCGTCTTCAAGATCATGACCGATCCCTTCGTGGGACAGCTCGCCTTCACGCGGGTCTATTCCGGCACCCTCAAGGCCGGCTCCTACGTCTGGAACGTGACGAAGAAGCGCCAGGAGCGCGTGGGCCGGCTCCTGAAGATGCACGCCAACAAGCGGGAGGAGATCGAGGAGGTTCGCGCCGGGGACATCGCCGCCATCGTGGGCCTCAAGGACGCGGTGACGGGCGAGACGCTGGCCACCAAGGATCACCCCATCATCCTGGAGTCCATGGATTTTCCCGCCCCCGTCATCTCCGTGGCCATCGAGCCCAAGACCAAGGCGGACCAGGAGAAGCTCTCCGCCGCCCTGGTCAAGCTCGCCAAGGAAGACCCCACCTTCAAGGTCCGGGTGGATTTCGACACCGGCCAGACCCTCATCTCGGGCATGGGCGAGTTGCACCTTGAGATCATCGTGGACCGCCTCACGCGGGAATTCGGGGTCCAGGCCTCCGTGGGCAAACCGCAGGTAGCCTACCGTGAAACGCTGACCAAGGAGGCCAAGGCCGAGGGCAAGTATATCAAGCAGACCGGCGGCCACGGCCAGTACGGCCATGTGAAGATCATCGTCGCGCCGCTCGGCGAGGGGGACGGCTTCGTATTCGAGAACGCCATCACCGGAGGCACCATCCCCAGGGAGTACATCCCGGCGGTGGAGAAGGGCATCGCGGAGGCGATGGAGACCGGCGTCCTGGCCGGGTTCCCCGTCAAGGACGTGAAGGTCTCCCTCTACGACGGCTCCTACCACGAGGTGGACTCCTCCGAGATGGCCTTCAAGATCGCCGGTTCCATGGCCTTCAAGGAGGCCGCGCGCTCGGCCTCGCCGGCGCTGATGGAGCCGGTGATGAAGGTGGAGGTGACGGTCCCGGAAAACTACATGGGCGACGTGATCGGTGATCTCAACTCCCGGCGCGGAAAGATCCACGGGATGGAATCGCGCGCCAACCTCCAGGTCATCACCGCCTACGTTCCGCTCTCTGAAATGTTCGGTTATGCGACCTCGCTGCGCTCCCTCACGCAGGGACGCGGCAATTACGTGATGCAGTTCGAGCACTACGAAACCACGCCGAAGCAGATCTCGGACGAGATTGTCGCCCGCGTGCAGGGCCGTTAGTCAAGGAGGCTGAGGATGTCAAAGGAGAAATTCAACCGTACCAAGCCGCACGTAAACGTCGGGACCATCGGGCACGTCGACCACGGCAAGACCACGCTGACCGCGGCCATCACCAAGGTCCAGGCGGCCAAAGGGCTGGCGAAGTACATCAGCTACGACGAAGTGGCCAAGGCCTCCGAATCCCAGGGGCGCCGCGACCCCACCAAGATCCTCACCATCGCCACGTCGCACGTGGAGTACGAGTCCAACAAGCGCCACTACGCGCACGTGGACTGCCCCGGCCACGCCGACTACGTGAAGAACATGATCACCGGCGCGGCCCAGATGGACGGCGCCATCCTCGTGGTCTCCGCCGAGGACGGCCCCATGCCGCAGACCCGCGAGCACATCCTCCTCGCGCGGCAGGTGGGCGTGCCCTACATCGTGGTCTTCCTCAACAAGTGCGACAAGGTGGACGACCCCGAGCTGCTGGACCTGGTCGAGCTGGAAGTGCGCGACCTCCTCAGCCAGTACCAGTTCCCCGGTGACGCGACGCCCATCATCCGCGGCTCCGCCCTCAAGGCCGGCACCGCCGAGAGCCCCGATTCTCCGGACGCCAAGTGCATCCAGGAGCTGCTCGACGCCTGCGACAGCTACATCCCCGAGCCCGTGCGCGACATCGACAAGCCCTTCCTCATGCCCATCGAGGACATCTTCTCCATCTCCGGCCGCGGCACGGTCGTGACCGGGCGCGTGGAGCGCGGCGTGGTGAAGGTCGGCGAGGAGATGGAGATCATCGGCCTCAGGCCCACCTTCAAGACCGTCATCACCGGCGTCGAGATGTTCCGCAAGCTGCTGGACCAGGGCCAGGCCGGCGACAACATCGGGCTGCTGCTCCGCGGCACCAAGAAGGAAGAGGTGGAGCGCGGGCAGGTGGTGGCCAAGGGCGGCTCCATCACCCCCCACACGACCTTCAACGCCGAGGTCTACATCCTGACCAAGGAGGAGGGCGGCCGCCACACGCCGTTCTTCAAAGGCTACCGTCCGCAGTTCTATTTCCGAACCACCGACGTGACGGGTGACGTCACGCTGCCGGCCGACCGCGAAATGGTCATGCCCGGCGACAACGTGAGTATCGCGGTGAAGCTCATTTCACCCATCGCCATGGAAAAGGGTCTCCGGTTCGCCATCCGCGAGGGCGGCCGCACCGTGGGTGCCGGCACCATCACGGAGATCGTGGAGTAGGAGCTCATGCTGAACGAAAAGATCCGGATACGCCTTTTGGCTTACGACTACTGGATCCTGGACCGCTCCACCAAGGAGATCGTGGAGACGGCCAAGAGGACCGGTGCGAGGGTGAAGGGGCCGATCCCCCTGCCCACGGACCGAACCATTTGGACCGTCAACCGGTCCCCCCACGTGGACAAGAAGTCCAGGGAACAGTTCGAGATGCGCACCCACAAGCGGCTGCTGGACATCTACGACCCCACGCCGCAGACCGTGGACGCGCTCATGAAGCTGAACCTGCCGCCCGGGGTGGATGTGGAGATCAAGGCCTTCACGAAGTGAAACTGGCCCCCGGATCCCCGCCGCACTATGGACGGGGCGGGCACGTCGCCCTCGGGCGACCTCTGCTTGAGGAGAGATCATGAAGATCGGAATCTTGGGACGCAAGGTTGGCATGACGCAGATCTTCGACGAGACCAGGGCGGTGGTGCCCGTGACCGTCGTGGCTGCCGGCCCCTGCGTCGTGCTTCAGAAGAAGTCCCCCAGCACCGACGGTTATCACGCGGTGCAGGTCGGACTCGTGGAGAAGGTGGGCCGGCGCGCCATCACCAAGCCCCAGGCGGGGCACCTGAAGAAGGCCGGAGCCGGTTCCGTCCGGGCCATCCGTGAGTTGCGGGGAGAATTCCCGGACCTGGTTCCGGGCAACACCATCACCGTGGATCTCTTCAAGGACATCCAGGTGGTGGAGGTGATCGGGACCAGCAAGGGCAAGGGCTTCCAGGGCGTGGTCAGGCGCCACCACTTCCGCGGCGGCCGGGCCACGCACGGCTCCATGTTCCATCGCGCTCCGGGCTCCATCGGCGCCTCTTCGGACCCCTCCAGGGTCTTCAAGGGAACCAAGATGGGCGGGCAGATGGGCAGCGGCCGGGTGACCGTCAAGAACCTCAGGCTCGTCCAGGTGGACGCGGAGCGGGGCCTGCTGCTGATCCGCGGCGCCGTGCCCGGTCCCAGGGGCGGACTCCTGACGATCCACGGCATACGGTGAGGGGTTGAGCGATGGCTAACATTCCAGTGATCAACGCATCCAATGAAGTGAGCAGGGAGCTCAACCTGCCCGAGGAGGTCTTCGCGACCCCCTACCGCCGCGACCTCATCTACGAGGCGGTGCGCAACTTCCTCGCCAACCAGCGTCTGGGGACCCACTCCACCAAACGGCGCGACGAGGTTTCGGGCTCGGGCAAGAAGCTGTGGAAGCAGAAGCACACGGGGCGGGCCCGCATGGGCGAGATCCGTTCCCCGCTCTGGTACCACGGGGGCATCGTCTTCGGGCCCAAGCCGCGCGACTACTCTTACTCGATCCCGAAGAAGATCCGCCGCGGCGCCATGCGCAGCCTCCTCTCCGAGCGGGTCCGCCGGGGAATGCTGGCGGTGATGGACGATTTCACCGTGGAGAGCCACCGCACGAAGGAGTTCCTGTCCCGCTATGCTCCCATCCTGGACGCCCACAAGACGGTGCTGTTCGTGGACTCGGCCGTCTCCGAGCCGATCCGGCTGGCCAGCAGGAACGTCCCGGGCGTCAAGGTGACGGGCGTGGACGAGGTGAACATCTACGACCTCGCTCGCTACGAGATGGTCGTCTTTACAGAGTCGGCGCTCGCGCGCCTCTCGGAGGTTCTCAAGCCATGAGGAGCCCCCACACCATCATCCTCCGCCCGCTCCTGACGGAAAAGAACCTCATCGCCAAGGAGCGCGCGCAGACGGTCGCTTTCCAGGTCGATCCGAAGGCCAACAAGATCGAGATCGCCTACGCCGTGGAGAAGATCTTCGGCACCAAGGTGGAGACCGTGCGGGTCGTGAACGTCCTTGGAAAGAACAAGAGGGTCGGCCGGTCCGAGGGGAAGCGCCCCGACTGGAAGAAGGCCTACGTGAAGCTCGCCAAGGGCGCCAAGCCCATCGAGTACTTCGAGGGAGTGTAAGGGGACATCCATGGGCATCAAGACCTATAAACCGGTAACCCCCAGCCGCCGCTACATCACCACTTCGACCTTCGAAGAGGTGACCAAGACCGAACCCGAAAAGCGGCTTTTGGAGAAGAAGACCCGGACAAGCTGTCGCAACGCCCACGGCCGCATCACCGTGCGCCGGCGGGGCGGCGGCCACAAGCGCCGGTACCGCATCATCGACTTCAAGCGCGGCAAGCACGGGATCCCGGCCAAGGTGGCCGCGGTGGAGTACGACCCCAACCGGACCTGCCGCATCGCGCTGCTGAATTACGCCGACGGCGAGAAGCGCTACATCCTCTGCCCCGAGGGACTGCAGGTGGGCCAGACGATCATGGCGGGCGAGGAGGCCGAAGTGGTGGTGGGCAACGCGCTTCCCCTCCGCAAGATCCCCGTCGGCACCATGGTCCACAACATCGAGCTCCACGAGGGAGGCGGCGGCCAGATGGCTCGGGCGGCGGGAGCCGCGGCCCAGCTGATGGCCAAGGAGGGCCGCCTGGCCACCCTCCGCATGCCCTCGGGCGAGATGCGCTACGTCAGCGTCAACTGCTACGCCACCGTGGGACAGGTCGGCAACCTGGATCACCAGAACATCAGCCTGGGGAAGGCCGGACGCAACCGCTGGCTCGGCCGCAGGCCGAAGGTCCGCGGCACGGCCATGAACCCGGTGGACCACCCCCACGGCGGCGGCGAGGGCAAGGCCAAGGGCGGGCGCCATCCGGTGACCCCTTGGGGCGTCCCCACCAAGGGCTACAAGACCCGCCGGAACAAGCGGACGGCCCGGTTCATCGTCAAGAGGAGAGCCTAGAATGTCGCGGTCCCTGAAGAAAGGCCCCTTCGTGGACGACCACCTGATGCGAAAGGTGGACGCCCTGAACGCCTCGGGCAAGAAGAGCGTCATCAAGACCTGGAGCCGCCGTTCGATGATCGTGCCGGCCATGCTGAACCACACCATCGCGGTCCACAACGGGAAGAAGTTCGTGCCGGTATACGTCACGGAAAACATGATCGGTAACCGGCTCGGCGAGTTCGCCCCCACGCGCACTTTCCGGGGGCACTCGGGAGACAGGAAAAAGGGAGAGGTCAAGTAAGGTGGCCGCCATGATCGTAAAAGCCGTCGCCAAATACGTGGACAGCTCGCCCCAGAAGGCCCGCCTCGTGGCGGACATGATCCGGGGACGCTCTGTCGGGGATGCGTTGGCCATCCTGCGCTTCACCAAGAAGCGCGCCGCCCGGCACCTACAGAAGCTCCTCAAGGCGGCCGTGGCCAACGCCGAGAGCCTGCCGAACCGGCAGGTGGACGTGGACAATCTGGTGGTGTCGACGATCTTCGTGGACGGCGCCTCGCTGAAGTTTCGGAAGCGGACCCTGCCCGCCCCCATGGGCCGGGCCTACCGCTTCGTGAAGCGCCAGAGTCACATCACCATCGGTTTGGACGAGAGGAAGTAGCGGTCAGGACTGAGGAGTGAGCACTGAGGACCGAGCCAGGCAGGCTGTGAGAGGAAGCGGGAGCGATACCGCGCCTCAGTACTCGGCACTCGGCACTGGACTTTGGAGGTGAGCTTTGGGTCAGAAAGTTAACCCCGTAGGCTTCCGGGTAGGATTCAACAAGGACTGGGAGTCCCGCTGGTTTGCGAAGAAGGATTACAAGTCCCTGCTCCACGAGGATCTCAAGCTCCGGAAGGAGCTCCTGGGGCGCCTGCGGCACGCCGGGGTATCCCGCGTCGATCTGGAGCGGGCCGGCAAGAAGCTCACCATCACGGTGTTCACCAGCCGCCCCGGCATCATCATCGGGAAGAAGGGCGCCGAAGTGGACCGTCTCAAGGAAGAGATCCAGCGCCGCCTCGGCCGCGAGGTCTACATCAAGATCGAGGAGATCCACCGGCCCGAGATCGAATCCCAGTTGGTGGCCGAATCCATCGCCCTCCAACTGAACAAGCGCGTGGCCTTCCGCCGGGCCATGAAGCGGGCCATCGAGATGGCCGGCAAGTTCGGGGCGCTCGGCATCAAGATCCGCGTGGCCGGCCGCCTGAACGGGGCCGAAATCGCGCGGTCCGAGTGGTATCTTGAAGGGCGCCTGCCGTTGCAGACGCTGCGCAGCGACATCGACTACGGCTTCGCCGAGGCCAGGACCACCTACGGGGTCATCGGCGTCAAGGTGTGGATCTACAAGGGCCAGAAGGTCGGCAAGTAAGCCGCCGGGAGCAGCACCATGTTGATGCCAAAGAAGGTCAAGTACAGGAAACAGATGAAGGGGCGCCGCTCCGGAGTGGCCACCCGCGGGAGTCACGTGGACTTCGGCGATTACGGCCTGATGGCCCTGGAATGCGCGTGGATCACGAACCGGCAGATCGAGGCGAGCCGCGTCGCCATCAACCGCTCCATCAAGAGGGGCGGCAAGCTCTGGATCCGCATCTTCCCGGACAAGCCCTTCACCAAGAAGCCCCTTGAAACCCGTATGGGCAAGGGAAAGGGCAATCCGGAGGGATGGGTGGCGGTGGTCAAGCCGGGCCGCGTCCTCTTCGAGCTGGAGGGGGTGACCCTGGACATCGCCCAGGAGGCCTTCCGTCTCGCGGCCCACAAGCTTCCCATCAAGACCCGGTTCGTGGCCCGGAAGGACCAGGAGTTCTCGCTATGATGAAGCCACAGGACCTCAAGAGACCGGCCAAGATCCGCGACCTGGGAGTGGATGAGCTCAGGCGCGAAGAGCAGGAGATCACGGAGCACCTCATGAAGCTCCGCTTCCAGCTGGCGTCCGGCCAGATCGAGAATCCGCAGCTGATCCGCGCTTTCCGGCACGGCCTGGCACGGGTGAAGACAGTCTTGGCCGAGAAGCAGCGGGCGGCCCAGGGGAGTTGAGCATGGACGCGAATGCCACGAAGGAGACCCGCCACCACGCCACCAAGGTGGGGCTGGTGGTGTCGGACAAGATGGACAAGACGGTGGTCGTGCAGGTGGAGCGCCGCATCTTCCATCCGGCCTACAAGAAGGTGGTCAAGCGGACCAATCGCTTCAAGGCGCACGACGAGAAGAACCAGTGCGGGGTGGGGGACACGGTCCTCATCGTGGAGACCCGCCCCCTGAGCCGGGACAAGCACTGGGCCGTTAAGGAAGTCCTGGAGAAAGCCCGCTGATCGGCCTTAGGAGACAGCCATGATCCAGATGGGGACCATCCTGCAGGTAGCGGACAATTCCGGGGCCAAGAAGCTCTTCTGCATCCACATGAAGGGGGGCTCCACGACCGGGCGCTACGCCGGCCTCGGCGACATCATCACGTGCTCCGTCAAGGAGGCGGCGCCCCAGGGCAACATCAAGAAGGGGAAGGTGGTGAAGGCCGTCGTCGTGCGCACCGTCAAAGAGACGCGGCGCCGGGACGGCTCCTACATCCGTTTCGACAACAACGCGGCCGTGCTGGTGGACGACAAGGGCGAGCCCATCGGTACCCGCGTCTTTGGACCTGTCGCACGGGAGCTCAGGGAGAAGCGGTTCATGAAGATCGTTTCCCTGGCCCCCGAGGTGATCTGAGAGGGGCGCGCCGTGGGCAACCGGATTAAGAAGAACGACCAAGTCTTGATTCTCTCCGGCAGGGAGAAGGGCAAGCGCGGGCGCGTGCTGAGCGTGGACCCGGGCAAGGCCATCGCCGTGGTGGAGAACGTCAATTTCGTGAAGCGGCACACCAAGGCCAACCCGCAAAAGAATATCAAGGGAGGCATCCTGGAGAAGGAGGCGTCGCTTCCGCTCTCCAAGCTCATGGGCATCTGCAAGGAGTGCCAGGAGCCCACCCGCTTCTCCTTCCAGACCCGTGAGGGCAGGAAGATGCGCGTCTGCAAGAAGTGCGACGCCGCGCAGGACTAAGGGGACAGTCATGAAGAAGCAGCCGCGTCTCAGAGAGTTCTACGGGAAGGAGGTCCTGCCGCGCATGCAGCAGGAGTTCCAGTATCCCAACGTCATGGCCGTTCCCAAGCTCACGAAGGTCACCATCAACATGGGCATGGGCGAGGCCAAGAGCGAAATCAAGCTGCTGGACGAGGCGGTGGAGACGCTCACCACCCTCTCCGGCCAGAGGGCGGCCGTCCGGCGGGCCCGCAAGTCGATCTCGAACTTCAAGCTGCGGCAGGGCCAGCCCATCGGCGCCATGGTCACCCTCCGCGGCGACCGCATGTACGAGTTCCTGGACCGCCTGATCTCCCTGGCCATCCCCCGGATGCGCGACTTCAGGGGGCTGTCGGACCGCTCCTTCGACGGGCACGGCAACTACACCCTCGGAGTGAAGGATCAGCTGATCTTTCCCGAGGTGGAATATAACAAGATCACGAAGGCCATGGGTATGAACATCACGATCGGCACCACGGCCAAAACGGACCCCGAAGCGAAGGCCCTCCTTCGGCATTTCGGGATGCCATTCCGCAAGTAGGAGACCAAGGATGGCCAGCATTCGCATGTTCGCCAAGATGGAAAAGAAGCCCAAGTTCGCCGTTCGCTACCGCAACCGCTGCCGGCGCTGCGGAAGGCCCCGCGGGTACTACCGCAAGTTCGCCCTCTGCCGGTGCTGTCTGCGCCAGCTCGCGCTGGCGGGCCAGCTTCCGGGCGTGACCAAGGCGTCGTGGTGAGGTGACGCGATGACGATGACCGATCCGATCGCCGATTTCCTGACCCGCATCCGCAACGGACTCTCCAGCCGTAAGGCCTACGTGGAGATGCCCTCCTCCAACCTCAAGGTGGAGGTGGCCAAGCTCCTCAAGGAAGAGGGCTACGTTCTGAACTTCAAGGTTACCGAAGACGCGAAGCAGGGGATCCTGCGGGTGGAC
The DNA here is from genome assembly GCA_021787565.1 of Acidobacteriota bacterium. Taxonomy (GTDB): domain Bacteria; phylum Acidobacteriota; class UBA4820; order UBA4820; family DSQY01; genus DTPS01. Next base: position 33,189 of record JAJYLT010000030.1, on the reverse strand, counting down.
CTCAAGTACACCAACGAGGGACGCCCCGTGATCGCCGGCATCGAGCGGGCCTCCCGCCCGGGCCGCCGCTTATACATGCGGCGGGATGACGTGAAACCGGTCCTGGGAGGGCTGGGGATCTCCATCCTGAGCACCTCCCATGGCGTCCTGACGGACAAGACCGCCCGCCGCGAAGGCGTGGGCGGCGAGCTCCTGTGCAGGGTCTGGTAGGAGGGGAGCATGTCGCGCGTCGGAAAAATGCCCATCCCCGTCCCTGACAAGGTTCAGGTGGTCATCGGCGAGGACCACGTGGAGGTGAAAGGCCCCAAGGGACTCCTCCGCACGCCGGTTCTCCCGGGGATCTCCTGCGCCCTCGAGGGCAAGGAGCTGCGGATCAATCGCGCGGACGACACGCAGTCATGCCGGGCCTTCCATGGCCTGACCCGCGCCCTTCTGGCCAACGCCGTTCACGGGGTCACGCAGGGATACAAGAAGGAGCTGGACATCGTGGGGGTGGGCTACAAGGCCAACGTGGAGGGCCGCAAGGCGGTCTTCAACCTGGGCTATTCGCATCCCATCGAATTTCCCATCCCCGAGGGGATCGAGATCGCGGTGGAGAAATCCACTCACGTGGTGGTGACCGGAGCCGACCGCCAGTCGGTAGGCCAGGTGGCCGCCCAGATCCGAGCCATGAAGAAGCCCGAACCGTACAAGGGCAAGGGCGTCATGTACACGGGTGAAAAGATCATCCGCAAGGCCGGCAAGGCCGCGAAGTAAAGGCACGGGGAAGAAGCCATGTCGAAATGGACGCATGCGGACCGCAGTGAGAAGAGAGCGTGGCGAAAGCTCCGCATCCGGAAACGGATGGAGGGCACGCCGGAGAAGCCCCGGCTCTGCGTCTTCAAGAGCACCCGCTACATTTACGTGCAGGCCGTGGACGACACCACGGGGGCGACGGTGGCGGCCGCTTCCTCCCTCGAGCCCGAGCTGAAGGCCAAACTGAAGACCTCCGGGAAACACCTCTCGGTGGCCGAGCAGCTCGGCCAGATGGTCTCGGAGCGCCTGAAGGCCAAGGGCATCGAGGCCGTCGTGTTCGACCGCAGCGGCTACATTTTCCACGGACGGATCAAGGCCGTCGCCGAGGGCGCCCGCAAGGGCGGTCTCCAGTTCTAGGAGCGCGGGCATGGAAGAGAGAAACTCCAGCGAAGTGGAGCTGCGGGAACAGGTGGTCTCCATCCGCCGCGTCACCAAGGTCGTGAAGGGCGGAAAGAACTTCTCGTTCTCGGCCCTCGTGGTCGTGGGGGACGGAAACGGCAAGGTGGGATTCGGCCTGGGCAAGGCACGCGAGGTGCCGTTGGCGATCTCCAAGGGGATCGAACAGGCGAAGCGATGCATGGTGAGGGTTTCCCTCCAGGGCAATACCATCCCCCACTACGTGGAAGGCCGCTTTGGCGCCGGCCACGTGATCCTCAGGCCCGCATCGAAGGGGACGGGCGTGATCGCGGGCGGGGCCATCCGGGCCGTCATGGAGGCCGCGGGCATCCAGGACATCCTCACCAAGTGCGTGGGCACGAACAACCCGCAGAACGTGGTGAAGGCGGCCGTGGAGGGCCTTCTGAAGCTCCAGAGCCCCGAGAGCGTTGCCCGCAAGCGCGGCAAGGCCCTTGAAGAGATCGTGGGGTAGGCCATGGCTGAGAGAAAGAAGAAGGCGACCAAGGAAAAGCAGTTGGTGGTGACCCTAATCCGCCGCCCGGGCACCGAGAAGCTCCGCCGCGTCACCTGGAGCATGGGGCTCAGAAAACTCAACCGCTCCCACCGGTACCCTGATCGGCCGGAGATCCGCGGCATGATCTTCGCGGTCAAGCACCTGGTCCGGGTCAGCGAAGAAGCCTAAGGAGGCCCCTGATGTTTCTCTCCGAGTTGCGACCGGCGAAAGGCGCCAAGAAGAGCCCCAAGCGGATCGGCCGCGGCCCAGGCTCCGGCAAGGGCAAGACGGCCGGGAAGGGCGAGAAGGGCCAGAAGTCCCGTTCGGGGTTCCATCAGAATCCCGGCTTCGAGGGCGGCCAGATGCCCCTCCAGAGGCGAATCCCCAAGCGGGGGTTCACCAACCTCTTCGCTCATCGGTACGAGGTGGTCAACCTGACCCGGCTGGCCGGGTTCGAGGCCGGCAGCGAGGTCAACGCCAAAGTGCTCAAGCACGCGGGCCTCATCCGCAAGGAGAGCTCCTCCGTGAAGATTCTGGGCGGCGGATCGCTGGACCGCGCCATCACGGTCGTGGCGGATGCCTTCTCGGACAGCGCCCGCAAGGCCATTGAGGCCGCGGGCGGCCGGGCGGAGGTGAGGAAGCCGTGATTGAAGCCTTCCAGAACCTCTTCCGGATCCCCGACCTGAGGAAGCGCATCCTGTTCACCTTCGCGCTGCTGGCCGTCTACCGGGTGGGCGCGCAGATCCCCACGCCCGGCATTGACGCCGTGGCCCTGCAGGAGTTCTTCAAGCAGTACGCGGGGGCTGGTGTCCTGGGCTTCTTCAACCTCTTCTCCGGCGGAGCGCTGGCCCGGTGCACCATCTTCGCGCTGGGCATCATGCCCTACATCACGGCCCAGATCATCTTCCAGCTGCTCGGCGTGGTGTGGCCCTACATCGAGAAGCTGCAGAAAGAGGGCGGCGCGGAAGGGCGGAAGAAGATCACCCAGTACTCCCGGTACCTCACCATCTTCATCTGCGTGGTGCAGGCCCTGGGCATCAGCTTCTGGCTGAAGCAGCTCGTGAGCCCCACCGGCAAGCGCGTGGTGGAGAACCCGACCCTCGGCTACCACATCCTCACGGTCATCGTGCTGACCGCGGGCTCGACCTTCATCATGTGGCTGGGCGAGCAGATCACCGCCCGAGGCATCGGCAACGGCATCTCACTCATGATCTACGCCGGCATCGTCGTCGGGCTGGTCCCGGCCGTCGTGAGGACCTTCCAGCAGGTGGAGCAAGGCAGCCTCTCCTTCTTTGTGGTCCTCCTGCTGGCGGCCTTCATGCTGGTGGTCGTGGCCTTCATCGTCTACTTCGAGCGGGCCCAGCGGAAAATCCCGATCCAATACGCCAAGCGCGTGGTGGGCCGGAAAATGGTCGGCGGACAGGCGGTCTATTTCCCGCTGAAGCTCAACCCGGGCGGCGTCATGCCCATCATCTTCGCCGTGTCGCTGCTGGCCGTGCCGCAGACCGTCCTCAAGCTGCCCGTGCTGGCCAAGTTCGCCTGGATTCAGACCCTGGACTCCTACGTGAGCTACGGCACCCTGACCTACCTGTTCTTCTATGCCGTGCTGATCGCTCTCTTCAACTATTTCTACGTGAGCATCGTGTTCAATCCCGAGGACCTGGCCGACAACCTGAAGAAATTCGGGGGATTCATCCCCGGCATCCGCCCCGGCAAGAGCACGAGCGACTTCCTCTACCGCTCCCTCAACCGGCTTCTCTTCGCCGCTTCCATCTATCTGGTGCTGATCAGCCTCCTGCCCGTGATCCTCATCACCGGCTTCCCGCTGCAGCACCTGTGGGGGATCGGCCCGTCCGTTGAGAACGGCCTCAGGGCCATGCACTTCGACTGGATCCTGAGGGGCTTCAACCTGAACTTCTACTTCGGCGGCACCTCGCTGCTCATCGTGGTGGGGGTCGCCATGGACACCATCCAGCAGGTGGAATCCCAGCTGATCATGAGGCACTACGAGGGATTTTCCCGCCGGTCGAGGGTGAGGGGGAGGAGAAGCTGATGAGCCAGAAGAACCTGGTGCTGTTGGGACCGCCTGGAGCGGGGAAGGGAACCCAGGCCAAGGAGCTGGCGGCGCGCCTGCGCGTCCCGCACATCTCCACGGGCGACATGCTGCGCGAGGCCGTTCGAGAGGGCACACCGCTCGGTCTGAAGGCGAAGGCCGTCATGGAGTCGGGTGGGCTGGTCTCCGATGAGCTGCTCACCGGCATCGTCAAGGAGCGGCTCGCCAAGGTCGATTGCGGCCCAGGGTTCATCCTGGACGGCTACCCGCGCAACCTCTCCCAGGCTTCGATCCTGGAGGGGATCCTCACGGAACTGGGCAAGCAGGACGTGCTGGCCCTGGAACTCGAAGTGGCCGACGAGGTGATCGTCAAGAGGCTGTCGAGCCGGCGGAGCTGCCCCGGCTGCGGCACCGTCTACAATCTCGTCTTCTCCCCCCCCAAGCGGGAGGGGCTTTGCGACAAATGCGGCACGGGCCTGGTGCAGCGCGACGACGACCGGGAAGACGTGATCCGCGAGCGGCTGCGCGTGTATTACGAGAAGACGGCGCCCCTGTCCGACCATTACCGTCATCGGGGACTCCTGAAGACAGTCCCGGGAGACCGCGAACCATCACAGGTTCTCGCCGCCCTGGAGAGAGCGATTGGATGATTCATTTGAAGGCGCCTGAAGAGATCGAGATCATGGACCGGGCCAACCGGCTCGTCCACACGATCCTGGACCGGCTGGGCGAGGAACTCGCGCCCGGCGTCGTGCTCCGGGATCTGGACCGGCTGGCCGAGTCCCTGACCAAGCAGATGGGCGGCAAGCCCGCCTTCAAGGGATACGGCGGATTCCCGGCCTCGGTCTGCATCTCCGTGAACGACGAGGTCGTTCACGGCATTCCGGGGCCCCGGGTGATTCAGCCGGGGGACTTGGTCTCGCTGGACTTCGGCGTCATTGTGGACGGATACTACGGCGATGCGGCCCGCACCTTTCCGGTGGGGGACGTGGATCCGGAAGGCGTTCGCCTCTTGACCGTGACCCGGGCATCCCTCGAGAAGGGGGTGGAACAGGTCCACGTCGGCAGTCGCGTCTCGGATGTGTCCCACGCCGTCCAGGAGTACGCGGAGGGCCAGGGCTATTCGGTGGTCCGCGACTACGTGGGCCACGGCATCGGGCGCGCCCTGCACGAGGAACCCCAGGTGCCGAACTTCGGAGAGCCCGGACGGGGACCGCGCCTGCAGGAAGGCATGGTGTTGGCCATCGAACCCATGATCAACGAGGGTGGCCACGGTGTGACGGTGGACGAGGACGGGTGGACGGTGCGGACCGCGGACGGAAAGCGTTCCGCTCACTTCGAGTACAGCGTGGCCGTCACCGCGAACGGGCCCAGGATCCTGGGGATTGAGGGGGCATGAGCAAGGACGACGTAATCCAGATGAAGGCGACAGTGAAGGAGGCCCTCCCCAACGCCATGTTTCGGGTGGAGCTGGAGAGCGGCCACAGGGTGCTGGCCCACATCTCGGGCAAGATGCGAAAGCACTTCATCCGCATCCTGCCGGGCGATCAGATTCTGGTCGAGCTGTCTCCTTATGACCTGAACCGTGGACGCATCGTCTACCGGTTCAAGAGCTGAGCGGAGAGAGAACCATGAAAGTGAGACCTTCGGTCAAGAAAATCTGCCCCAAGTGCAAGATCATCAAGCGCAAGGGCGTGGTCCGGGTGATCTGCGAAAACCCGAAGCACAAGCAGAGGCAAGGTTAAGGAGGCAGGCCGTGGCGCGTATTGCTGGAGTCGATCTCCCCCTGAACAAGCGGGTCGAAATCGGGCTGACCTACATCTATGGGATCGGCCTGTCCAGGGCCCAGGAGATTCTGGGCAAGGCCAACGTGAGCCGGGACATCCGGGTGAAGGACCTGACCGAGGATGAGGTTTCCCGCATCCGCAAGGTCATCACCGACGAAGGCAACGTCGAGGGCGATCTGCGCAAGAAGATCCAGATGGACATCCGCAGGCTCATCGACATCGGGTCCTATCGCGGCATCCGCCACCGTACGGGCCTTCCCGTGCACGGCCAGCGGACCCACACCAACGCCAGGACCCACAAGGGCCCCAGGCGGGCCATCGCGGGCAAGAAGAAGGCCACCAAGAAGTAGGCGGTCGCAAGGAGAAGATTCATGGCTAAGGGAAGCGGTGGAAAGCGGACCCCCCGGCGCGAAAAGAAGAACGTACCCATGGGGATCATCCACGTCAACGCCACGTTCAACAACACTCAGATCACCATTACCGATATGGAAGGCAACACCGTCGTGTGGGCCACGTCGGGGGGCAGCGGCTTCAAGGGCACGCGCAAGGGCACTCCCTTCGCCGCCCAGGTGGCCGCCAGGACCGTGGCGGAGAAGGTCATGGAGCACGGCATGCGCGAGGTGGACGTGCGCGTGAAGGGGCCTGGCGGCGGCCGCGAGTCGGCCATTCGGGCACTGCAGGCGTCGGGCCTGAAGATCCGCTCCATCTGCGACGTGACGCCCATTCCACACAACGGTTGCCGGCCGCCCAAGCGCCGGCGCGTGTGAGATAGGAGGACTGCCTTGGCTCGGTACCATGCTGCCGTTTGCCGTCTTTGCCGCCGGGATGCCGTCAAGCTCTTCCTCAAGGGCGACCGCTGCTTCAAGGAGAAGTGCGCCATCGAGAAGAGGAACACGCCCCCAGGCCAGCACGCGAGGCGTCGCGGGAAGCTCAAGGGCTACGGCCTCCAGCTCCGCGAGAAGCAGAAGATGAAGAGGATCTACGGCGTCCTCGAGCAACAGTTCCGCAACTACTTCAAGGAGGCCGACCGGCTCCGCGGCGTCACCGGCGAGAACCTGATCGGCCTGCTCGAAAAGCGCCTGGACAACGTGGTCTACCGCCTCGGTTTCGCCTCCTCCCGCCAGCAGGCGCGGCAGTGGGTTTCCCACGGCCACATCCGTGTGAACGGCCGGCGCGTGGACGTGGCCAACTACCAGGTGCGCCCCGGGGACGAGATCGGCCTCACCGCCAACCTCGCCAAGAACGTCTTCCTGCTCGCCTCCGTAGAATCCTCCAGCGGCCGGGGCGTCCCCGAGTGGCTGGAGCTGGACCGGGAGAACCTCAGGGGTCGCGTGGTCCGGGAGCCCCAGCGGGCCGACGTGACCTATCCCATCGAAGAGCAGCTCATCATCGAGCTCTACTCGAAGTAAGGTCTAAGGAGAGCGGAAGCCCATGCAAGACTTTCAAATGCCCACTCTCATCGAGTGCAACATAGAGACCCTCACGGACCGCTACGGCGAGTTCGTGGCACAGCCCCTCGAGCGGGGGTGGGGCATCACGCTCGGCAATACGCTGCGGCGGATCCTCCTCTCCTCCATCGAAGGGGCGGCGCTCACCGCGGTGCGCATCGAGGGGATCCTGCACGAGTTCACCTCCGTCCCCGGCGTGATCGAGGACGTGACGGACATCGTCCTGAACCTCAAGGCCATCCAGTTCATCCAGCACTCCGATGACCCCAAGACCCTCCGCCTGTCGGTCAAGGGCCCCGCGACGGTGACGGCCAAGGACATCCAGCACGACGGCACCATCCGGATCCTGAACCCCGACGCCCCCGTCGCTACGCTCAACGAGGAGGGCTCCCTCACCATGGAGCTCCTGCTCAACAGGGGGCGCGGGTACGTGCCAGCGGAGGCGAACGGCGTCTCGGACCCCAACTTCATCGCCATCGACTCCATCCATTCTCCGGTCCGGAAGGTGAACTACGAGGTGACCGAAACGCGCGTCGGGGAGGCCACCGACTACGAACGCCTGAAGCTCGAGGTGTGGACCAACGGAGCCATCACCCCGCAGGACGCCGTGGCCAGGGCTTCGCATCTGCTGACGGCGCACATGGATCTGTTCGCCGCCCTCACGGGGCCGGACGCGGCGGTCATCCCGCAGGGGACCAAGCTCCCCGATCCGAACGAACTGGAGCGCCTGCTCTCCCGCCCCATCGCCGAGCTGAACCTCTCCCAGAATGTGGCCAAGAGGCTGGAGGCCATGAAGCTCCAGACCCTCAGGGACCTCGTGAGGAAGACCGAAGGCGATCTGCAGGGAGTCAAGGGCTTCGGCCAGAAGTCCCTCAAGGAGGTCTCTGACCTGCTCGAGGAGATGAACCTGACCCTCGGCATGAACGTGTGAGGACGCTATGCGCCATCAGATAGACCATCGCAAGCTGGGCCGCACCACCGAACACCGGATCGCCATGCTCCGCAACCAGGCCGCGAGCTTGGTGCGGCACGACCGGATCCAGACGACCCTCGAGAAGGCCAAGGAGCTCCGCCGTTTCGTCGAGCGCCTCATCACCCTGGCCAAGAAGGATACGCTCCACGCCCGGCGGACGGCCGCCCGGCACGTCCAGGACCCCGCGGTCCTGAAGAAGCTCTTCTCCACGCTCGGTCCGCTCTATGCGCAGCGCCCCGGGGGCTACACGCGCATCGTGAAGCTCGGATTCCGCAAGGGCGACGGGGCGCAGGTCGCGCTCATCGAGCTCGTGGACCGCGAGCCCAAGGTGGAGGAGCCCAAGAAGGGCAAGGGGAAGGGCAAGGCCGAGAAGGCCGCCAAGCCCGCGCCCGAGCCGGCCGCCGAAGAGGCGGCGCCGAAGAAGGCCCGCGCTCCAAGAAAGCCCAAGGCCGCCGTGGCCAAGGAGGCCACGAAGGCGGAGGCCGGACCCGAGCAGGCCGCGGAGCCGGCCCAGGAACCGAGCGAGGGAGAGCCCGGCGACCAGGCTTAGAGCTCTCCCGGCCGGAGGCAGCCCATGACCTCCCTCTTTCGCTCCGAGGGTGAGGCTCCGCCGCTGGCGGAGAGGGCCCGTCCGAAGCGCTGGGAGGACCTGGTGGGGCTGGAGGCGGTGGTCGGCCCCGAAACGCCGACGGGCCGGGCCCTCGCCTCTGACAGTCTGGCGAGCACCATCCTCTGGGGCCCCCCGGGGGCGGGGAAGACCACCCTCGCGCGCATCATCGAACGTCACAGCCGGAGGCCCTTCGTGGGCCTCTCGGCCGTTTTGTCGACCCTGAAGGAGGTCCGGGAGGTGATGGAGCGCGCGCGCACCCGCTGGCGCGGCGAGGGCGCCCCGACCATCCTCTTCATCGACGAGATCCACCGCTTCAACAAGGCCCAGCAGGACGCCTTCCTGCCCTACCTCGAGGAGGGTTCCGTGGTCCTGCTCGGCACCACCACCGAGAACCCCTCCTTCCACCTCACGCCGGCCCTGCTCTCCCGCTGCCGGGTGGTCACCCTGGCCCCGCTGTCGGAGGAGCACGTCCTGGCCGTGCTCAGGCGCGTCCAGGGGGAGGACGCCATCCTGGCCGAGAAGGGCCGGGCCGTTCCCGAGAACGTGCTTCAGGAGCTGGCTCGGATGGCCGCCGGCGACGCCAGGTTCGCGCTGAACGCGCTGGAGGCGCTGGCCCTCCAGTATCCGGCGGACTCCTCCATGGAGCCGGCGGAGGCCAGGGCCTGGCTCACGAGCGGCCGGGTGCTCTACGACTGGGGCGGGGAGGAGCACTACAACCTCATCAGCGCCTACCACAAGTCCATCCGCAACTCGGATCCCGACGCCGCCCTGTACTGGCTCTTCCGGATGCTGGAGGGCGGGGAGGAGCCGCTCTACCTCGCCCGGCGGCTCGTTCACGCCGCCTCCGAGGACGTGGGCACGGCCGATCCGCAGGCCCTCCGCAGGGCGCTGGACGCCAAGGAGGCCATCGACTTCCTGGGGATGCCCGAGGGCGCGCTGGCCCTGGCGCAGGCCACGGTCTACGTGGCGGTGGCTCCCAAGTCAAACCGCGTCTACATGGCCCAGCAAGCGGTGGCCGCCGACCTCCGCAAGGGTCATCGCTATCCCGTTCCCATGGCCCTGCGGAACGCTCCGACCCGGCTCATGGGGGAGGCGGGATACGGCCAGGGCTACCGCTACGCGCACGACGAGCCCGAGGGGGTTGCGGACCTCCAGTGCCTGCCCCCGCAGCTCGCCGGAAGGCGGTACTATGTTCCCGGCGAGGCGGGCTTCGAGGCCCGCATACGGCAGTGGATGGAGACCTGGCGGGAGCGCCGAAAGCGGGCCGCGGCCCGCTCACCGAAAGGACGACCATGAACCTCTGGGACAATGGCGTGAAGAGATTGCTCATCGTGACGGCCTTCGTGCTCTTCGGGTGCACCCCGCTCTTTGCCCAGCGGGTGCTCGTCTTCCCCCCCACCCAGACCGGCGGCCCCGTCTCGGCGAGCTGGATCGGGACCGGGCTGGCGGTGGCCCTGGACGAGTCCCTCACGCGGGGCGGCGTCCCCAACATCCCGTACGACAACCTCAAGCGGCTCTTCGAGCAGGAGGGGCTGGTGGAAGACCCCTCCTTCGACCTGCCCGCCGCCGTGGCCCTGGCCCGGCAGCTCGGTGCCGGGGTCCTGTTCTTCGGCCGCTACTCCGTCACGGACACGGCCCTGTCGGTGCACCTGGATGCCTACGATCTCAGGGGCAACTTCAAGCGCCTGGACGGCTGGGATGAGGGGGAGGACCTCCAGGGCCTGCTGGACCTCACCGGCAAGCTGGGGCACGACGTCTTCACGGTGCTGGACAAGCCCTGGGCGGGGCCGCCCAAGGTGAGCCCCCAGGCCTTCGAGAGCTACATCCGGGGGCGAATCTCCGAAGACCCCCTCCTTCAGGAGGTCTATTTCCGCAAGGCGGTGGAGCTCCAGCCCGATTACGATGACGCCAAGTGCTGCCTGGCGGTGGTCCTGAAGGACACCGGCCGCATGACCGAGAGCGCCGGCATCCTGGAGGCCCTGGAGAAGAAGAGCTACCCGAAGGCCTACCTGGGGCTCCTCACGCTGGCCGAGATCCGGATGGAGTCGGGGCGCCTGATCGAAGCCAGGCGCCTGCTCATGGCCTCCCTGAAGGCCTCCGAGGGTCCCGAGGCCCACCTGGTCCTCGCCAAGCTGAACCTGCGCCAGAAGAAGTTCAAGGAGGCCCAGGCCGAGCTCGTGATGGCCGAGCGCTTCGGGACCCACCAGGACGAGATCGACGCGCTCCGGGCCCAGATCGACAGGGAGGCGGCCACCGCCGCCCAACCCAAGGCCCCCGAAGCTCCAGAGGGGGGCTCCGCCCCCGTCGGCCAGGGAGGGGCAGGAGGCAAGCCCTGAAGGTCACCATCCTCACGCTCGGCTGCAAACTGAACCAGGCCGATTCGGCGCGGGTGGCCGGGCGGATCCGGTCCCGCTGCGAGGAGGCCCGGCGCCCCGAAGAGGCCGACCTGATCCTGTTGAACACCTGCACCGTGACCCATAAGGCCGACCGGGAGGCGAGGCAGGCCCTCCGGAACCTGCGGAGGAGGAACCCGCACGCCCTGCTCGCGGTCATGGGCTGCTCGGCGCGGCGGGACCAGGCGCCCTACCGGGCCATGCCCGAGGTGGACGAGGTCCTGGCCGCCGACCAGGATCTCGCGGCTTTTCTGGACAGGGTCGCCGGTCCGGAGGGGGGGAGGGGGCACGCCTGCGTCCCCCATTTCGGAGACCGCACGCGGGCCTTTCTCAAGATCCAGGAGGGGTGCGACTTCCCCTGCGCCTACTGTATCATCCCCTCGGTCCGCGGGCCCTCCCGCTCCATCCCAGTGGAAGTGGTGGTGGAGGATTTTCAGGCCCTACTGCATGTGGGGTACCGGGAGGTGGTCCTCACCGGCGTGAACACCGGGGAATACGGCAAGGACACCGGCTTCCAGGGAGGGCTGGTCGGCCTGGTGGAACGGCTCCTGGCGGTGCCGGGTCGGTACCGCATCCGCCTCAACTCCATCGAACCCCGGGCGCTCACGCCGGGAATCCGGTCGCTCATGCGCCGGGAGGCCGCCCTCGCCAAGCACCTCCAGGTCCCCCTCCAGAGCGGCTCCGATCCCGTCCTGAGGGCCATGCGACGCAATTACCGGGCGGCCTTCTACGAGGAGCAGCTCCGGGCACTGGCGGAGGAGGTGCCGGGCGTGGGCATCGGCGCCGACGTGCTGGTGGGGTTTCCCACGGAGAGCCCGGCCGATTTCGACGCGACCCTGGCCCTCCTGGAGCGCTCCCCGATCGCCTTCGTCCACGCCTTCACCTATTCCCCGAGGCCCGGAACCCCCGCGGCCGTCATGCCCTGCATCCCTCAGAGGGAGGCGGCGGAGAGGACCCGCCGCGTCCGCGCCCTCGGTGAGCGCAAGAGCCTCGCCTTCGCGGCCCGCTTCGTGGGCCGCCCCCTGCCCGCCCTGACCCTCGCCCCGGCGTTGGATAGGGGCCGGGCGCTCACGGAGAACTTCCTCCACGTTGGTCTTCCCCGGCCCGAGGAGCCGAACCGCTTCGTGACGGTGGCCCTCCGGTCGGCCGGGAGCGAGGGGCTCGTCGCTCAGCTCGTGGAGGCCTGAGCACCCGTTCAGCGCACTCCTCTCAGCTTCCCCTCAGCAGCCTCCAGCGAAGATGGGAGAGGCCGAATCCGCGGCGGCTGCGGGCGATCCACTCCTCCAGCCACGGCTCGCGCTCGCCCCAGCCGGAGGCGTAGCCCTCCGCCAGGGCCTCCCAGCAGCCCTCGGGCCAGGGCAGGGAGCGCAGGTGGTGGAGCTTGTGCAGGGAGCGGCTCAGGCGCAGGAGGTTGCGGCCCCTGGGGCCGGCGGGGGGCGGAGCGGGCCCGAGCCTGGAGTGGCGGAAGTCCAGGAAGAGGGCGGTGCCGCCATCGTCCAGTAGCAGGTTGCCGGCATTGAGATCGCCGTGGAGCAGGCCAGCCGCGTGGAGCCGGCCGATGGCCGCCCCGGCCGCCCGGAGCTTCTCCGGCCCCAGCCGCCGCTCCATCCAGAGCCCCAGGAGAGAAGGTGCCTCCGGGACCGCCTGCGAGAGGGTGAAGACGGCGAATAGGGGTCCCGCCGGGCGGAACACCTGCGCGTAGGGCTGGGGGGCCAAGTCCGCCTCCGCCAGCCGGCAGGCCATTTCCCACTCCCTGCGGAAGGGGCCCTCCAGCAGGTACAGGTCGGGCAGGAGGCTCGCGGCCATTCCGCCGCGGCGCTCCCTCTTGAAGATGACCCGGTGGCCCCCGACGGTCAGCAGACGGGCCGTCCCCCGGCCGCCGGGCAGCGCCTCGCCCGCCGACCAAAGCTCCTCGGGAGCCGCGTGCTCGACCCTCTCCCGCACCTCGGCGGGTGTGCTCGGGTGGAAGCGCCGGAATTCCTTCATCCCGCCAGCATAGCCACGCCCGCCCCGCCCGGCAAGGGCACGGGGCAGCGCGCGGGGCAGCGCGCCCGGTGCCTCCGCGGCGCCCGAAATTCCGCGATGGAGGCGCAACCCCTCTGTAGGAGCGGCGCCTCGCCGCGATCCGGAGGAACCCGCTGAGACGATGCGGTTCCCGTGAACGGCCCATCGCGCCGGGGGCGGCGCTCCTACGCGCCAAATTCCATCGCGGAATTGGGGGGTGCGTCCCCTCTCGCCTGCCCCTCGGGCCCGAGGGTACAATAGGAGCGCGCACCGCTATCGCGGCCGGTGCCCGGGAGGTGACACGATGCCCAGACTGCTCGTGATCGGGGGAATGGCGGCCGGCATGAGCGCCGCGAGCAAGCTCCGGCGCCTGCGGCCCGAGTGGGAGGCCACCGTCCTGGAGGCGGGGCCCGACCTCTCCTACGGCGCCTGCGGCTTGCCCTATGTCGTGGGAGGGATCACGCCGAGCTTCGACGACCTCAACGCCCTGGAGCCCGAGGAGATCGCCCGGCGCGGCATCGAGGTCCGCCTGCGCCAGCGGGTCGTGGAGCTCATGGAGGGCAAGAAGAGGGTCCGCGTGGAGGACCTGGCCTCCGGCCGGACCGCCGAGGAAAGCTACGACGCCCTCCTCGTCAGCTCGGGGAGCGCGCTGGTGCTGCCCGACCTGCGCGGCCTCGAGGGCGACAACCTCTTCACCCTGCATGATTTGCCCGACGGCCGGCGCCTCTCCACCTTCATCGAGACCGTGCGCCCCCGCTCGGCGCTCATCTGGGGCACGGGCTACATCGCCCTGGAGATGGCCGAGAACTTCGCCGCCCGCGGCATGGCGGTGACCCTCATCAACCGCTCCACGCGCGTCTTAAGGAACCTGGTGGAACCGCTGCGCGACCGGATCCTGAGGGAGCTGGAGGAGCGGGGCGTCCGCCTCTTCCTGGAGACCCAGGTGCTGGAGGCGCTGGGCGCGAACGGCCGCCTGCTGGCCCTGCGCACCGACCGGGGCGAGCTCGCCGCCGACCTCTTCCTCATCGCCACGGGGGTGAGGCCCGCCACCGACTTCCTGCGCGGCTCGCCGGTGCCGCTGGCCCGAAACGGCGCCATCCGGGTGGATGAGACCTGCGCCACGGGGGTGCATGGCATCTGGGCGGCGGGGGACTGCTGCGAGGTCCGCCACCTGGTGACGGGCCGGCCCGTCTACATCCCCCTGGGCACCACGGCCAACAAGATGGGGCGGGTGGCGGGCACCAACATCGCCGGTGGGCGCGAGCGTTTCCCCGGCGTCGTGGGCACCGCCGCCACCCGGGCCTTCGGCCTGGAGGTGGGCGTCACCGGCCTGGGCCCGGTGGAGGCCCGGGAGGCGGGCTTCGACCCCGCGGAGGCCTGGATCGAGGCGGGCAGCCGCGCCGGCTACTACCCCGGCGGAGGCGGCGTGCTGGTGCACCTCACCGCGGACCGGCGCGGGCGCCTGCTGGGCGGGCAGGTCTGCGGCCCGGAGGGGACCAAGGGGCGCATCGACACCCTCGCGGCGGCGCTGACCTGTGGGATGAAGGTCGAGGAGCTCGCCATGCTCGACCTCGCCTACGCCCCGCCCTTCGCCCCCGTCTGGGACCCGCTCCTCGTCGCCGCCGGCGTCCTCAAGGGCCAGCTCGATCGGTAGGCCCCTCGCCGGGGCATCGCAGGAGCGCCCTCCGCCTCACCTCGGCCGAGCCGGCCGGGCGCCTTCGGCGCCCCGGCCAGGACGCGGCGCCACCGGGGGCGAAAGGCGCTCTGTCATGGAGCGTCACCCCGTGGCCTCCTCCAGAGGCCTCCTGGCACGGGGGGGTCCCTGCGTCTAGGACCCCCGCGCCTTTCTCCCCGCCGCCGCGCGCGTCCTGGCACGCCCTTCGGGCGGCCGGCTCTTGTGCGTGGGATGGGAGGCTCCTCCCCCCTCGATGGGTGCGCCGACGGCGGCGGACCTTCTGCGTCGTCAGGCATCGGCGCCCACATCCTCAGCGTACGCAAAGTACGCTTGCGGTGCGGCCGAACTTCCCTGGCGGATAGACAATACCCGGCTGTGTGAGAAAAGACGAGGATAAAGTAGTGGACATCCTTGAGCGCATGCCTGGCCATTGCAGAAGCCTATCAGTATAATTTATAATATGTTAAGCAGGTGCTGGCCGAGGACATTGATGCGGACATACGAGAAGACACATCCGTGGATAACCTTCCGGTTCGACCTGACTCGGGCCCCGGCCGAGTTCTGGATTCTTCTCGGCGAAGCCTCGTCCAAGTGCGAGCACCTGTCGCGCGTACCCCTTCGCCCCTCGACGGCGGCCCGCTTGCACCAGCTCTACCTCGCCAAGGGAGTGGCCGCGACCACGGCCATCGAGGGCAACACCCTATCCGAGGAGGAGGTCCTCCGGGCCGTGGAGGGCAGGCTGGAGGTGCCTCCCTCCAAGTCTGGGACCAGCAGTGGGACGTGGTCTGGCAGAACTTCGTGCACGACCAGTTCCAGAACCGGACCAGCCCCAGCGACGCGCGGCAGAGACACCTCGCCCTGGACCTGGGCGCCCTCCGGGACTGGGTGGACGCCTCCAAGGTTGCCGAACTGACGCCCCGCCTGGCCAAGGCCTACGCCACCAAGACCACCAAGACCGTCAGCCGGGACATCCAGGCCCTGGTCCAGCTCAAGCTCGTAGAGCGCGTGGGCCGCAGGATTCGGGCCAACCGGGAGATCATCTTCGGATTCCTGCCCCTCAGACGAACGTCTACGGAAGACTAGCCGGCGCACCCTCGGTCTTCCGGATTCCACCGTTGATTCGTCCGGTCCTCTAGCGCCCCGCCCTCTCGCGAAGGTCTCGAAGCAGGTCGTGGGGGTGTAGCGGGACCGCGCCTCCATGTGTTGCCACCAGAGGCGCCGGTAGACCTCTCGCTTGTTGTGGTCCCGCTCCGGCTTCACGCGCTCTCGCACGCATTCGAAGGGCGCCTCGTACCGGGTCGCGGCCTCTTCGGCCCATCCCACGCCGAAGTCCACGATCCACAGGAAGCGCGCGCGGCCGGTGACGTCCAGGCCGTTGACCCACGGCACCACCACGTCCGAGTTGGGCTTTCCGTGCGGGGGGAGGGCCCCTGCTCAAGCGGGGAAAGGACCCTTCTCCCCTCGGGAACGGACCTTGCTCCTCCGCTCCTCTGCTCCTCCACCCCTGCCGCTACCACCGCCCCTCCGCGGGTGGCCCTTTCAGCCCTATCGCTTCCCCATCCACAGGTCGGCGGCGGCGACGAGGAAGAGGCCGATGGCGATGTAGCCGTTGACGGTGAAGAAGGCCTTGCCGAGGCGGCTGAGGTCGCCGGGCTTGACGAGGCTGTGCTCGTAGAGGAGCAGGAGGAGGGTGGCGGCGACGCCGGCGTAGAAGAGCCATCCGGCGCCGGCGCCGAGGCCGGCGGCGATCAGGCAGGCGACGGTCGCGAGGTGGGCGGCGGTGGAGAGGCGCAGGCCGGGCCGCACACCGTAACGCGCGGGGAAAGAGTAGAGCCCCTTCTCGCGGTCGAAGGCGAGGTCCTGGAGGGCGTAGAGGAGGTCGAAGCCGCCGATCCAGGTGGTCATGGCGCCGCAGAGCCACCAGGCGGGGGCCGAGCCGTGCAGGGTCCCCGTCACGGCGATCCAGGCGCCGGGGGCGGAGATGCCGTCGGCGAAGCCGAGGAAGAGGTGGCAGAAGACGGTGAAGCGCTTGGTGAGGGAGTAGCCGAGGAGGACGGCCAGGGCCAGCGGGGCCAGGGCGAGGCAGAGGGGGTTGAGCCTCCAGGCGGCGAACAGGAGCAGGAGCACGCACGCGGCGAGGAAGCCCCAGGCGAAGGGGAGGGAGACGGCGCCCGTGGAGAGGGGCCAGCGGGAGGTGCGCGGGTTCTCCACGTCGTAGCGTCGGTCCGCGATGCGGTTGAAGGTCATGGCCGCCGACCGCGCCGCCACCATAGCCAGCAGGATCCAGCCGAAGGTCCGCCACGAGGGCCAGCCGCGCGCGGCCCAGAGCATGGCGAGCAGGGCGAAGGGCAGGGCGAAGATGGTGTGGTGGACCTTGATCATGTCCAGGACGGCCCAGAGCCGCCGCCCGAAGCTCTTCAGGCCCATCGCGTGGAAAGGGCGGAGGGCAGGCCCAGGTGGTCGAAGAGGCGCATGAAGAAGTGGTCCATCAGGGCCTCGACGGAGCCGGGGCGCTGGTAGAAGGCGGGGATGAAGGGGGCGATGAGGGCGCCGGCCTCGGCCAGGGTGGCGAGATTTCTGAGGTGGATCAGGGAGAGGGGGGTCTCGCGGGGGACCAGGATGAGGGGGCGGCGCTCCTTGAGGGCCACCTCGGCCACGCGGTGGCAGAGGGTCCTGCCGGCGCCCGAGGCGACGGCGCCCACCGTGGACATGCTCGCCGGGATGATGATGGTGCCGTCCACCGGGAAGGAGCCCGAGGAGACGCAGGCATCGAGCTGCTCCTCCTGGTAGAGGCGCAGCTTCTCCCGTCCGGGCAGGCCCTTGAGCATCTCGGGGAGCTTTTTCCCCTCCTCGCTGGCGGCCACCAGCGCGAAGGCGCGCGAGCCCACGAAGTGGACGGCTCCGACGCCGGGATGGGCCAGGAGGTGGCCGAGGAAGCGCACCGCCAGGCGCGCTCCGCTGGCGCCGGTGGCGGCCACCACCAGGGTGCGGCCGGAGGGTTCGGGATCGGAGTGCTTGGCTCTCTGGGCCACGGGCTCACCTCGCTCCACGGCTTTTTACCCCGCGGCCGCGGACCTGTCAACCGGAAGGCCTCCGGTCCCCCCGGAGGCACGCGACGGGCTCTCCCCCTCCTCGCGGCAGAGGCCCATGACGGCGGCCAGCCCCGCCACCTTCAGCCCCTGTCCCGCCAGGTTCTGGAGTAGGGCCAGGAGGATTCGGAGGGCCAGGAGCCAGAGGCCCGCCCGGACGATCCAGGAGAGGAGCTCCAGCGGGGCATCGAGGAAGGCGAAGAGCCCCGCCAGGATGAGGGTCAGTACGAATCCGATGGCGAAGAGGGCCAGCACCGGGAGGGGCCGGCTCCGGAAGATCCGGGTGGCCCTCGCCATGCTCCGGCCGGGCGGGAGGTCGAAGAGCACGAGGCAGGCCAGGGCGTAGCGGGAGTGGACCTTGAGGAGCACGAAGAGGGGAACCTCGGCGACGGCCAGGGCTCCGGCGGCGAGGATGCCGGCATAGGCCGCCCACGGATCCGGGCGGAGGAGGGCGTGGAGAACGAGGCCCGCGAGGGGGACGGCGGCCGCCAGGCCCAGGCCCGCGAGCGAGTAGTAGGAGGCGAGCAGGCTCACGGGCCAGATTCGCCGGCGGGCCTGATCGCGGAACTCGGCGTAGCTGAAGCAGCGGAAGGCCTTTGAGTATCCGAGGCGGGGGGAGGAGACCGGCCCCTCCAGGGGCAGGCGCGAGAAGGCGGAGGCGAGGAGGCCGGCGAGGCCGGCCTGGACGTAGAGGTAGGGCAGGCAGAGGAGGGCCACCCAGAGGAGGAAGAGGGCGGCGAGGAGGAAGAGGGCCGGCAGGTGGGGGATGAGCAGATCCAGAAGCCTGAGCAGCAGCGCGTCATAGCCTTCGTGCCGCAGGAAGGGGCCTTTCAGGCGGCGGTAGAGAAGCCAGGCGCCCGGCGCGAGCGGCGCCAGGACGCCGAGCGCCAGCAGGAGGGCGGCGCCCCACTGCCAGAGGGGGAGCTCGGGATTGGAGAGGGTGATCCTGGTGCCGGCGAGGTAGAGGCGGAGGGGGGAGAGCGGGGCCTTCACGCCGCGAGTATAGCGCGGGAGCGAGGTCAAGGTGGAGGTCGGCTGGTGCGAAGGACAGGCAAACCACAGAGACAAAGGCACAGAGAGAATAGGTTCAGGCCAAATGGAAGAGGGGGGGGCGATCGCCCTAGGAGCGCTTTCCAGAGCGCGATTCGTCAAAGGCGCTCTCGCCTCACCGGGACGAGCCGGCCGGTCGCCTTCGGCGCCCTGGCCAGAATGCGGCGCCACGCGGGCGATGCGGCGGAAGGGTCCTCCTTCGGAAGAAGAGAGACCGGTTTGGAGTTAAGGGTTACGGGTTCGAGAGGTGCCGCCGCGGGGAGGGCGGCGGCCGGCACCGAGCCAGGGAGGAACGGACTATGCTGAAAAAGGGCCAGAAGTTGCCACCGTTCAAGGTTCCCGGCCAGGACGGGCGGGCGAGGTCATTCTCCGATCTGGTGGGGCCGAAGGGGCTCGTGCTCTACTTCTACCCGAAGGACGACACCCCCGGCTGCACCCTGGAGGCCCAGGGGTTCCGGGACCGCCTGGAGGAGTTCCGGAAGCTGGGCTACAACGTGGCCGGCGTCTCCAGGGACTCGGTCAAGTCCCACACGGCCTTCATCGAGCGGCACCAGCTCCCCTTCACCCTGCTGAGCGACGCCGAGGGCGCCCTCAGCGAGGCCGTGGGGGCCTGGGGCGAGAAGGTGCTCTACGGGCGGCGCTCCGTGGGGATGATCCGGAGCACCTTGGTGGCCGGCCGTGACGGCACGCTCCTGAAGGTCTACCCGAAGGTCAGCGCCAAGGGCCACGTGGAGAAGGTCCTGGCCGACCTCGAGGGGCTGGGCTAGGCATGGCCTTCTGGCTTCTCAAGAGCGATCCCGAGGAGTACGGGTGCGACGATCTCGTGCGCGTGGGGCGCACGGCCTGAAGGCTGACCTCTCTCCGTTTGACTCCCGGCCGTCACCTTCCTACACTCGGGTGGGGCCTTGGGGGCCGCGCCAGCGGGTGTGGCCTGGGGCCCGCTCACCCGGAGGGATCCGCCCATGCACCTGCCCGAGACACGCCCCACGCTTCCACGACCGGACTCGCCCGCGACGGGCGCGCTCCTCCTCCTCGCGGTAGTCCTCCTGCCCCTCGGGTGTGCCCCCGCGCGGCCGCCCGTGACCCAGCCGCCGCAGGCCATGCGGAGCGTCCCGCCCAAGGTGGGCCTCGCCCTCGGCGGCGGCGGCGCCCGGGGCTTCGCCGAGATCGGCGTGCTGCGCGTGCTGGAGCAGGAGAAGATCCCCATCGACCTGGTGGTGGGAACCTCCGTGGGCAGCCTCGTGGGCGCCATGTACGCCGACTCGGGCCGGGTGCTCGACGCCGAGTTCATGGCCGTGGCCGTGAAGGAGGAGGACCTCTTCGACTACCACGCCCTCTCCTTCTTTTCCGGCGGCCTGGTGCAGGGCCAGGGGCTCGAGTCCTTCATCCGCGCCCACCTGAAGCACGCCAACATCGAGGACATGAAGGTGCCCTTCGCCGCCGTGGCCGTGGATCTGTCCACGGGAAGGCCCATCGTGTTCCAGCGCGGGTCGGTGGCCAGGGCCGTCCACGCATCCTGCGCCATCCCGGGCGTCTTCGTCCCCGTGCAGATCGGCGATGCCACCTACGTGGACGGCGGGGTGGTGGACCCGGTCCCGGCCGACGTGGCCCGGCAGCTCGGGGCCGGCGTGGTCATCGCCGTGGCCATCCCGCGGGGGCTCCCCATGAAGGCCCCCGGCAACGCCGTCGAAGTGGCCTACCAGGGAGTGGCCATCATGCAGGAGCAGATCACCCAGTGCCGCCTGCGGGAGGCCGACGTGGTCATCCGGCCCGACGTGACCGGCGTCGCCTTCGACGACTTCTCCCAGAAGAAGCGGCTGATGGAGGCGGGCGAGGCCGCGGCCCGCCTGGCCCTGCCGGAGATCAGGGCGGCCATCAAGGCCAAGACGCGCCTCGTTCCGGTCGAAGCTCCCGCGTCCGGGACGGGCGCCGGGCAGACGCCATGAGAAGCACGATGGCGAGGTGGGCCGCCGTGCTCGGCCTGCTGCTCGCGGCCGGTTGTTCCCAGATGAAGACGGGGCCGGTCGCGGACCTGCACGCGCTGGAGGCCATGGGCGGCTACCGGTTGCAGGTGCGCACCGGCGCGCCGGAGCTGGAGGTTCCCATCCGCCTCATGGTCGCCCAGGCCTTTCAGCCCTACCTGCCCATCGGAGGCAGCGGAGCCCAGGGCGAGGTGCAGGTCGTCTTCCACAGCTCCGCCGGGCTCGCCACCTCCCTCTCCGGCGGCTCGGAGAAGACCGTCGTCCCGTCCACAGGGCCCTCCAGCCAGCCCACTGCGGAGGCGGCGCCGCCGGTGTCGCGGCGCTGGCTGGATGCCACCATGAGCGTCGTGATCAAGGATCCGGCCGGCAAGGCCCTCTGGTCGGCCGACTACCGTTTTCGGGGCCGCTGGTCGCTCGCCGGGTTCTTCGTGGCGACGCCCGAGCAGGCGGCCCGGGTCTGCGTGAAGGAGATCGCCAAGGCCATGCGGAAGTACTTCCCACCCAGGGCGAAGGCCGAGACCCCGCCGGTGCCGTGAGGAGAGGGCGAGGCCGGCGTTTCGCTGAACCACGGAGGTGAAGATGCGCGTCGTGAAACCCGAGGAGTTGACGCTGAGGCCCTTCCACATTCTCGACAAACGATGGGCCCTGCTGGTGGCGGGGGCGCAGAGCCCCAACCCCATGACCGTCTCCTGGGGCGGCTTCGGGACCCTCTGGAACCGCCCGGTGGTGACCGTCTACGTGCGGCCCACCCGCCACACCTATACCCGCTTGGCGAGCCAGCCCGAGTTCACCCTGAACGTGCTGCCGCCGGACCGGAGGGAGGCCATGAACCTCTGCGGCTCGCTCTCGGGCCGCGACGTGGACAAGTGGTCCATGGCCGGGCTGAAGCCCCTGCCCTCCGAGCGCATCGCGGTGCCGAGGGTGGAGGGGGCGGATCTCTCCTTCGAGTGCCGAATCCTGGCCAACATGGACCTGGATCCCGGTCACTTCCTGGATTCGGGGCTGGAGGGGCACTACCAGGACCGGGACTACCACCGGGTCTTCCTGGGTGAGGTGCTCCTGGTCTGGGTGTCGGACGCCTTTCAGGGCGGCTAGGGCGTGCGGATCCTCGTGGTGCTGGCCCATCCGAGGCGGGACTCCTTCAACGGGGCGGTGGCGGCGGCGCTCTTGGACGGGCTGCGCGAGGCGGGCCACGACCCCGACATGGCCGATCTCTACGCCGAGGGCTTCCGGCCGGCGCTCACGGAGGCCGACATGGCCGCCTTCTCCTCGGGCTCCGCGCCCGCGGACGTGGCCGGCTACCGGGAGCGGGTCCGGCGCGCCGGGGGGCTGGCCTTCGTCTTTCCCATCTGGTGGTTCTCCATGCCGGCCGCGATGAAGGGCTTCTTCGACCGCGTCTTCTTCGAGGGATTCGCCTTCCGGTTCCTGCCCGACGGCCGGGTGGAGGGGCTCCTGCGCCACCCCAAGGCCCTCGTCCTCAACACCGCGGGGGCCAGCGCGCTGCAGTACGAGGCCTTCGGATTCCAGAAGCCCCTGGAGCGTCTCCTGGATGATTGGACCCTGCGGCTCTGCGGGGTGGGGCAGGTGAGGCACGTGGTCTTTCACGGCCTGGCGGCGGCGGATGAGGCCGTCCGGAAAGGCTACCTGGGCGAGGCCCGAAAGCTAGGCGCCGGATTCTTCGGGAGAGCCGCGCGCTGACAGGCGGCTAACGGGGAGCGTCCGCCGGCGAGTCGTGGTACCCCTTGTCCTTCACGTACCAGCCCAGCTGGCGGCCGGTGGAGGCATCGAAAATGAAGGCCCAGTCCCAGCCCAGGTGCCCGGCGATGGCCGCGACCCGCGGTGCGTGTTCGGTGGGCAGCATGGCGTTCCACTTGGCCGCGTTCACGAAGAGCTCCTGGCGGTCCTGCTGAACCTTCAGCAGGAGGCCGCTCTCCCTGGCCTCCCGCCACACCGTCGCGTCGCGCTCCAGGGACAGGTGCCGCGCGGCCAGCTCGGCGGGGCCGGGCTTGAGCCAGAGGGGCGACAGGAGGAGCCAGAGAAAGCCCAGGACCAGGGCGATGACGAGAACGCCCACGGCGGCCAGCGCCACCTCGCTCTTGCGGCTCATGCTGAAGCGGGTGAGCTTGCGCTCCCGTCTTCTGCCCGGGTGCTTCCGGGATTCGCGCGCCATGCCAGGCTACTCTCCGATGACCTTGATGAAGACGCTGGCGGTGATGTGCATGGCGTTGACCAGGCACAGCCCCTCCCGGATCCCGCTGGCCGCCACGGCGGCCTGCACCCGGTCCGTGATGTTGAGGAAGGCCCGCCGGCTGGGTGTCTCGATGGTCAGGGTCTCCCGGTGCGATCTCATGGAGTCCTCCACGCCGTTCGAGGATCCGCGTCTCGCGGAGCGGTGACATCTTACCATCGGTGGCCGGTCACGGTTGTCCGAAATGAACCGTCCCATCGGCACCGAGCCCCGGCCGCGCCTTGGCCGCGCCGATGGCGCGGCGCTGGGGGCCTTTGACGGGCGCGGCCGTCGCGCCAGAGATCCGGCAGACTGCCCGGGAACGAGGTGAAATGGTCTTGGGTAGCCATAGCGGCCCGCCTCGCCGGGGTGGCGGGTCCCGCTTGCCAGGGCGCGGCCCTGCTCCTAGAATGCTGGCGGAGGAGCGATGGAGGCCCAGCGGGTCCTGACCGACGCGGAGGTGGTGAAGGAGGTTCTGGAGGGGGACCGGGAGGCCTTCGCGTTGCTGGTGGAGCGCTACCAGAAGGGCCTGGTAAACTACATCTACCACATGGTCCACCACTACGAGGAGGCCCTCGAACTGTGCCAGGAGGTCTTCCTGAAGGCCTACGGAAGCCTCGACCGATACGACGGCCAGTTCAAATTCTCCACCTGGCTCTACAAGATCGCGAGCAACCACACCATCGACCACCTGAGGCGCCAGAAGATGACCACCCTCTCCATCCAGGAGCGGCAGGACGACCCCGACCACCCCGAGCTGCCCCTGGAGAGCGCAACTTTGAATCCCCACGACGCGTATCGAAACCAGGTGATACTCGCCGAAGTCACGAAGGCCCTGGAGGAGCTGCCTCCCTCATACAGGGAGATCATCCTGCTCAGGCACTTCAACTTCCGCTCCTACGAGGAGATGGCGAAGATCACCGGACTGCCGATCGGGACCGTCAAGAATCGCATCTTCAGGGCCCGCCGGCTCCTCATGGAGCGGCTCAAGGACTATCGGTAGCTCCGTTGGAGGTGGGACGGTGACGGATAAGACCAGCACTCGCTGCCTGAAAGTCCTGGCGTTGCTTCCCCGTTTTATCGAGAACGACTTCACGCCGGAGGAGGCCGAGGAGATCCGGGCCCACCTGGCCGCCTGCCCCTCCTGCCTGGCGGAGTACGAGGCCATGCGGGGGCTGGTGGACACCCTCGAGAGCCTGCCCAACATCGGCGTGCCTCCCTCCTTCAAGGACGCGGTCATGCGGCACCTGCCGCCGTCCAAGGATCCCGAGGACTCATGACCGACCGCACCGAGGCCCAGCGGGACATCTCGCGCAACCGGCAGGCCTTCCACCTCTACGAGATCCTCGACAAGTTCGAGGCGGGCATGGTGCTCCTGGGCCCCGAGGTGAAGTCCATCCGGGCGGGTCACGTCCAGTTGAAGGACGCCTACGCGCTGGTGGAGGGCGAGGAGCTCTGGCTCCACCACTGCCACGTCTCCCCTTACAGCCACCACACGCACGAGGCCCTGACCCCCGTGGACCCGCTCCGCAAGCGCAAGCTCCTCATGCACAAGAAGGAGATCCTGAAGCTCAAGGGGAGGGTGGAGGAGAAGGGGCTGACGCTGGTACCGCTCAGGGTCTACCTCAGCCGCGGCTCCATCAAGGTGGAGCTCGGCCTGGGGCGGGGCAAGAAGACCTACGACAAGAAGGAGGCCCTCAAGGAGCGCGACATCGCCCGGGAGACCCAGCGCGCCCTGAGGGAGAGATAGAAACGGGGAATCAGAGAACCCGGGAAGGATCGAGCCGGAGAGGATAAGAGGTTGAAGGAGAGGGCCTCCCTCCATGGTCTTTCTCTCCTTGCTCCTCACTTCTCACTGCTCACTGCTCCGTCGAAGGCGAAGTGCGATGTGCCAGTCAGAGGATGCATGAGCAGCGCGATCTGTGATCCCTACGTGGTCCCGAGCGGCCGGGCGGCCCGCGGCCCATGCCGCGTCCCTACCTCCAAATCCATCGCCCACCGAGCTCTGATCCTTGGGGCCCTCGCCGAAGGGAAGAGCGAGATCCACCCCGTGCACGATGCCCAGGACGTTCGGGCGACGCTGGCCTGCATCCGGGCCCTGGGGGCCCGAACCGAGGGCGGCGAGCGCCTCACGGTCCGCGGAACTTCGGGCCGTCTCAGCCCGCCGGACTCGCCCCTTCACTGCGCCGCCAGCGGTACCACCCTCCGCCTGCTCATGGCCGTCTGCGCCGCCTCGGAGGGCAGCTTCACCCTGGATGGAGATTCGCAGCTCCGCCGCCGGCCCGTCGGTCCCCTGGCCCGAACCCTGGCCGGGACGGGCGCGGTGCTGCGTTTCGCCGACCGAGAGGGCTTCCCGCCGGTGGTGATCGAAGGGCGGAGGTGGGAGGGCGGAGCGATGGAGGTGGACTCCTCCATCAGCAGCCAGTTCGTCTCCGGGATGCTCCTGGCCGCCCCCCTGGCGCGGGGCCTCGTTCGGCTCCACGCGTCGCAGTTGGTGTCCGGGGCCTATGCGCGCATGACCGTGGCGCTCATGGGCCGTTTCGGGGCTGAGGTGCACGAGGCGGCAGGAGGGTGGTGGGAGGTGGAGCCGGGCCTCTACCGGGCAGCGGAGGTGGAGATCGAACCCGACACCTCGGCTGCGGCCTTTCTGCTGGCCGCCGCGGCCGTGACCGGCGGCGAGGTTACGGTGGCCGGGATGCGGCGGCGCATGCTCCAAGGCGACGCGGCCTTCGCGGACCACCTGGAGGCGATGGGGTGCCGGATCCTCGAATCGGAGGAGGGGATCGCCCTGGCGGGCCGGCCCGCCAGCGGGCTGGAAGCCGACGTGCGCGAGTGCCCGGACCTGGTGCCTCCCCTGGTGGCCGTGGCCCTCTTCGCGCCCTCTCCCACCGTCCTTTCGGGGGTCGGGCACCTGCGCTTCAAGGAGAGCGACCGGCTGGCGGTACTGGCCGATGCCGTCACGGCCCTCGGGGGGTGCATGCTCGTGGAATCGGACCGCCTCACCGTCGTGCCGGCCCCCGCCTACCGCCCGGCCCGCCTCGACCCCCACGGCGACCACCGCATGGCCATGGCCTTCGCCGTCATGGGGCTCGCGATCCCGGGCGTGGAGATCACCGATCCCGCCTGCGTGGCCAAGTCCTTCCCGGACTTCTTCGAGGTTCTGGAGGGGCTCCTCGTCTGACCCGGCAGGGTCTGGCCCCAGCGTCGAGAAGCGCCCCTTCCTCGGCCGTCATCCCGTGGCATGCTTCGAAGGGCTGCTGGCACGGGATCCCGCCGTTCCGGTTTCTCGCGGTATGTAAACAGGCTGCTGGAAAGACCATTCTCATCGGGGCAATCATGGCCACGGAGTTCGCCATGGCCCTATCCAGAAAGAGACCATTCGGAAATCAGATTTGGGGGGGCTGTTCAGCCGGGAGCGTGAGGACGAGGCGAGGTCGGAGGTGGCCAATCTCCGCCTGCAATCCGTCGCCAGCCTTCCCCACCTCGCCGTCTTTTCCGACGAGGCCCATCACACCTACGGGCAGTCGCTCGACCAAGAACTCAAGAAGGTTCGCAAGACCGTGGACTATCTGGCCGCCAAGACCAACCTGATTTGCGTCGTCAACACGACGGGCATCAAGATTTTCTTTGCTCCGATCCAAGGGGGCTCCGCCCTCACGGCGAAGGGCGACTTTGGCTCCGCCATCTGCCTCCGGGAGGGCGAGCCGGCCTGGCGCATGCACTTCAGCCTCGCCCATGAGCTGAGGCTTTGGAAGCAGGCCACGGAGGCTGCGGAGGTGATCCTTCCCGGAGTCGTAGCCGACCGGCTGGCCTTTCACGGCCTGTGCCACTTGGGTTTCAAGGAGCTGGCCCTCTCCTTCGAGAGCCTCTTGAAGCGGCTGGGACTGGCTCCCAAGGGCGGCCTCCTCTGTAGGAGCGGCGCCTCGCCGCGAACCCGGGGGAACCCGCTGAGACGATGCGGTTCCCGTGAACGGCCCATCGTCGCGCCGGGGGCGGCGCTCCTACGCGCCAAATTCCATCGCGGGACTTGGGTGGCCCTATGACCTTGACGGGATGGAGGCAGCCCTTCAAAGTTCGGGACATTTGCAGGACCATGGAGGTTCTTGCTTCCTTTGCCGCGAGTTGCTTGGAGGCCGAGCTGTCCATTGGAAAATGCTACAATTGGCCCTCTGGAGGTCCCATGATCACGGCGGTGAAAGGCACGCAGGACTTGGTGTTCCCCGAGGTGGGGCGGTGGCAGGCGGTGGAGCGCGCGGCGCACGAGACCTTCGCGCGCTACGGCTTCACGGAGATAAGGACGCCGGTGCTGGAGCCGACGGAGCTGTTCGTCCGGGGCATCGGCGACGAGACGGACATCGTGACCAAGGAGATGTACACCTTCCAGGACCGGAAGGGGCGGAGCCTGACCATGCGGCCCGAGAACACGGCCGGCGTGGCGCGCGCCGTGGTGGAGCACCGGCTCTACGAGTCGCCGCTCCACGGGCGGCTCTACTACATCGGGCCGCAGTTCCGCTACGAGAGGCCGCAGAAGGGGCGCTACCGGCAATTCCACCAGATCGGCGCGGAGGTCCTGGGCGACCCCGCGCCGGGCGTGGATGCCGAGACCATCGCCATGGTGATGGAGTTCCTGGGGGCCGTGGGGGTGATGGGGCCGGCCGTTCAGGTCAACTCCGTGGGCTGCCCCAACTGCCGGCCGATCTATGTGTCCGCGCTAAAAGAGGAGTTGGCGGGCTCGGCCCAGCACCTGTGCGGGGACTGCCGCCGCCGCCTGGAGACCAACCCGCTGCGCGTCCTGGACTGCAAGGTGCCCACCTGCCAGCCCTACCTGGACAAGGCGCCGAGCTTCACCGATTTCCTGTGCGAGGCCTGCGCCGAACACCACGACGCCCTGCGGGAGGCGCTGGAGATCCTCCGCGTGCCCTTCGTGCCCCGCCCCAGGCTGGTGCGGGGGCTGGACTATTACACCCGGACGGTGTTCGAGGTGACGAGCAGCGCCCTGGGTGCCCAGGACGCCCTGCTGGGGGGAGGGCGGTACGACGGCCTCCTGGAGCAGATCGGCGGTCCGGCCTGCGCGGGCTTCGGCTGGGCCCTCGGCATGGAGCGGCTCCTCATGGCCCTCCCGCAGCCGGCGGCCTCCCGCCTGCCCTGGACCTACCTCGCCTGGGCGGGCGGAGGGACCTACCGGGCCGCCCTCGCCCTGGCGCGGGATCTGAGGGCCGCGGGCGCCGTGGTGGTGATGGAGCACACGGCCCGCTCCTTCAAGTCGGGCCTCAAGCGCGCCGACCGCATGAACGTGCGCTACGTGGTTCTGCTGGGCGAAGAGGAGGCCGGCTCCGGGCGCTTCACCCTGAAGGACATGGCGACGGGCGAGCAGTGGGCGCTGGGGCGCGAGGAGCTGTCGCGGCACCTGGCTGAGGAGGTGGGAGCATGAGCCTGCCTGAGAGGAGCCTCTGCGCCGGGCAGGTGCGCCCGGACCACCTGGGCCAGGAGCTGATCCTCAAGGGGTGGGTGCGCCGCCGGCGGGACCTGGGCAGTCTCGTCTTCGTGGACCTGCGGGACCGGGAGGGAATCTGCCAGCTCGTCTTCTCCGAGGACCGGACCCCCGCCGCCTTCGCCCTGGCCAAGGAGTTGCGGCCCGAGTACGTCATCGCGGTGCGGGGAACCGTCCGACCTCGCGGCGAGAAGGACGTGAACCCCCACATGGAGACGGGGTCGGTGGAGGTGGAGGTCTCGGAGCTCGAGGTCCTGGCCGAGGCGGAGACCCCGCCCTTCGCGGTGGAGGACGAGGCGCTCGTGAGCGAGGAGATGCGCCTCGCCTACCGCTACCTCGACCTCCGGCGGCCCTTCCAGAACGCCCGCATCGTGGCCCGCCACCGGCTGGCCCAGCGGACGCGCTCGCACCTCAGCGAGAGGGGCTTCATCGAGATCGAGACCCCCTTCCTGACCAAGTCCACGCCGGAGGGGGCGCGGGACTTCCTGGTCCCCTCCCGCCTCAGGCAGGGCTCCTTCTACGCGCTTCCCCAGTCGCCCCAGCTCTTCAAGCAGCTCTGCATGGTGGCGGGCTTCGACCGCTACTTCCAGGTGGTCCGGTGCTTCCGGGACGAGGACCTGCGAGCGGACCGCCAGCTCGAGTTCACGCAGATCGACATCGAGATGTCCTTCCCCACGGAGGAGGCCATCATGGCGCTGGCCGAGGGGCTGGTGGCGGCTCTCTTCGAGGAGGCCGGTCTCGCTCCGCCCCCGTCCATCCCCCGGCTGACCTACGCCGAGGCCATGGAGCGCTACGGGTGCGACAAGCCCGACACGCGCTTCGGCCTGGAGCTGGGCACCGTCTCCGAGATCGCCCGGGAGACGGGATTCGGCGTCTTCAAGGGAGCGCTGGAGGCGTGCGGGTGCGTGCGGGGCCTGGCCGTACCCGGCATGGCGGGAATCTCCCGGAAGCAGATCGACGAGCTGAACGGCATCGTGAAGCCCTTCGGGGGCAAGGGCGTCGTCAGCCTCATGCGCCGGGACGGGGCGCTCGCCGGCGCCGCCCTGAAGCACATCGGCGAGGGGCCCGCCGCGGCCATGCTGGAAGCCGTTGAAGCCAAGGAAGGAGACCTGGGGCTCTTCGTGGCCGACGGCTACGACACGGCCTGCGCCTGCCTGAGCGCGCTTCGGCTCCACTTCGCCGGGGCCTTGGGGCTCGTGGAGAAGGGCCGCCACGACCTGCTCTGGGTGCACCGCTTCCCCATGTTCGAGTGGAGCCCGGAAGAGGCGCGGTGGATGGCCCGCCACCACCCCTTCACCATGCCGCGCGAGGAGCACTGGCCACTGCTGGAGAGCGATCCCGGCAAGGTGGAGGCGCTGGCCTACGACCTCGTCCTGGACGGCAACGAGATCGGCGGCGGCTCCATCCGCATCCACCGGGGCGACGTCCAGCGGAAGGTGTTCAAGGCCCTCGGCTTCTCGGAGGAGCAGGCGCAGGAGAAGTTCGGCTTCCTCCTGGACGCCTTCCGCTTCGGCACTCCCCCCCACGGGGGAATCGCCTTCGGTTTCGACCGTCTGGTGATGCTCCTGCTGGGATGCGACTCCATCCGCGACGTGATCCCCTTCCCCAAAACCACCTCGGGCCTCTGCCTGATGACCGGTTCTCCCGGCACCGTGGAGGCCAAGCAGCTCGACGAGCTGGGGATCGCGATCAAGGAGAAATAGCCGCCGCGCCAGGCCTGGCCAAAAAGGGCCGCTTTGCCGGCTCCGATCACCGGCCGGGCCTTGGCCGCGCCGATGGCGCGGCGCCGGGACGCGCCTTCCTCCGCTTCGCTTCGGAAGGCAAACCGCACAAGTGCGCGCTGAAATGGCTTGTTACGGTGCCAGCCCCGCCTTCTTGAGGGCCTCGGCGGCGGAGCGCGCCACCTGGGAGATGGCGTCCTTGTCCTTGAGGGTCTGTTCGAGGAGCGTCCTGTAGGCCGGGGTCGCGTGGAGGCCCGGCAGCAGACCGGCCAGCTCGTTGGAGGAAAGCCCTGCGGATGCCATAATGGGTGACGAGGGCGCCGGGAGGGTGGAGAGGAACTCACGCCGGGCGCGAGCAGGGAGGGCTGGCCATGGCTGAGACGAACCCCGTTGCCCCGTCGGGACCCGCGGCCTGCACACACCGGGTCACCCTGGGCGTGTGCGCCGGTATCAGCATCTACAAGGCCTGTGACCTGGTGAGGCGCCTGCAGGACCGCAGGTGCGAGGTGAAGGTCGTGATGACGGCCCACGCGGCGCGGATGGTGGCGCCCGTCACCTTCCAGGCCCTCTCGGGCCATCCGGTCATCACGGACCTCTTCGAGGGATCGGGCGAGCCATCCATCGCCCACATCGAGCTGGCCCGGTGGGAGGAGCTGTTTCTGGTGGCTCCCGCCACGGCCAACATCCTCGGGAAGCTCGCCCGGGGCATCGCCGACGACTTCCTGACCACCCACTATCTGGCCAATCGCGGGGCGCCGGTGCTCCTGGTGCCGGCCATGAACGGCTCCATGTGGCGCCACCCCGCCGTGCAGGAGAACCTGAGGATCCTGGAGGGAAGGGGGCACGTGGTCCTTCAGCCCGCGAAGGGGAGCCTGGCCTGCGGCGACGTGGACGAGGGGCGACTGCCCGAACCCGCGGCCGTCGCGAACGAGGCCGTGGCCATTCTGGAGCGCGAGGGGGGGCTGCAGGGTGTGAAGGTGCTGGTGACGGCGGGCCCCACGAGGGAGCCCGTGGATCCGGTGCGGTTCCTCTCCAACCGCTCCTCCGGCAAGATGGGCTACGCGGTGGCCCGCGAGGCCCTCCAGCGAGGAGCCAAGGTCACGCTGGTTTCAGGACCCACGGGGCTGGAGCCTCCGTCGGGGGCCGACTTCGTCCCCGTCGTCACGGCGGCCCAGATGGCCGAGGCCGTGCGGGCCCGCTTCCGGGAGTGCCAGGTCCTCGTCATGTGCGCGGCCGTCGCCGACTACCGGGCCGCGCAATCCCTCGCCTCCAAGAGGAAGAAGGGCAAGGGCGCGTGGCAACTCGACCTCGAACCCACCGAAGACATCCTTGAGGGACTGGTGCCCCTGAAGGGGAAGGGGCAGTTCGTGTGCGGCTTCGCGGCCGAGACCGAGGACCTCAAACAGAACGCCCTGGCCAAGCTGAAGCGCAAGGGACTGGACCTGGTGGCCGCCAACGACGTTTCGAGGGAGGGGGTGGGATTCGAGTCGGACCGCAACGCCCTCAGCCTCTTCTGGCCGGACGGCTCCGAAGAGCGCATCCCCGAAGCCTCCAAGACGGACTGCGCGAGGGCCCTGTGGGATGCCATTCAAGAGGCCCTGAATGGCCGATGACGCTTTTGCGGAGCAGGTGCGGCTGAGGGCCGCCTTCCTGAAGGAGCAGGGACTGGACTACGGCCTGGCGAGGAAGGTCCGGGCGGCCGGCGCTGGGGAGGCTCAGAAACCCGGCCGGCCCAAGGCGTCGATCCGGCGGCCGACCATCGTCCCCGGTTCACCCCACGCGCACCCAGAGGGGGCCACGGCCCCCCCGGGCCCGTGGCCCGAAGAGCCGGGCCAGGCTCTCGATGCCATCCGCTCCTGGATCGGTGACTGCCGGCGATGCAAACTCTGCGAGAAGAGGACCCACATCGTGTTCGGCGTGGGAGACCCGAGGGCCAGGGTCATGTTCATCGGCGAGGGGCCCGGGGCCGATGAAGACGCCCAGGGCGAGCCCTTCGTGGGCCGCGCGGGGAAGCTCCTGACCGACATCATCACCAAGGGAATGGGCCTCTCCCGGTCCCAGGTCTACATCGCCAACGTCGTGAAGTGCAGGCCCCCGGACAACCGGGATCCAGAACCCGACGAGGTGCAAGCCTGCCTGCCCTTCCTGGAGGCCCAGATCGACGCCATCCGGCCGGAGGTCATCGTGGGGCTCGGGCGGGTGGCGATCCAGGCGCTCCTGAAGTCCCCCGTCCAGATCACCAAGTTCCGGGGCACCTGGACGGACTATCGGGGCGCCGCCATGATGCCGACCTACCACCCCTCCTACCTTCTGAGAAACCCGGGCGCTAAAGGCCAGGTCTGGAAGGACATCCAGGAGGTCATGGCCAAGCTCGGCCTATCGGGTCCTGCAAGGAAGTAGGGCCCGGATCACGCCCGTTCACCAGAAGACGATGAGCCGGCTTCAGCCTCTGTCCGGGCCTTCCTCCGCTTCATCCCGGAAGGCAGAACCGCCTGCCACGCCAGAATGATCTGGACACACTTGGACGCCCAGACCTTCTTGTCCTCGTGGAGAATGGCACTGGGCAATCGGAAGAAAACACGAAAGCGGCGGGGATTGTCCCCGCCGCTTGTCCCCTCACTGAGGAGCCGAAATCCGCGAAGCCGGGACGACCGGATTCGCGGGAAACGGATCGGAACCTTGGAAAGGAGGGGATTTCTTGGCCGTCGCTTGGGAAGCACCCGTCCACTGGCCGTGGCGGGGAGCAGGAACCCTCTTGGATTCTTGGGGGAGCGTCCGGCGAACGTAGGAGATCGATTTCGGCATCAGGTCACCTCACCCATGCCGCGAGAATATAAGTCCCCTGGAAAGTCCTGTCAAGCTTTGTAACCGTATGATGTCGTGACTCTTTGATAATGTCCCCTCTTGGGCTCGATAGAAATGTCCCCTCAAACTGGTGGTGGAAGGAGCCACCGTGGAGGAGACACTACGGATGAGCACGAGAGAGCGAAGTTGGTTGGTGG
>JAJYLT010000066.1 GCA_021787565.1 Acidobacteriota bacterium | reverse complement strand
CCAACGAAGCGGGCCATCGAAAGTGCGGATAGAAGCGTGGAGGATGCTGGTCTCCCCCAACACGTCGCAAGCGAAGCCAGGGGAAAACGGAGCGCCCCCTTGACACGGTCGGTCTCCTCATAGAAGGCACTAAGACACGAAAGAAATTGGGAGCATGCCTGTCCCAAATAGGCCGCCTTGCCGGCTCTGAACCGCGGCTGGGTCTGGGCCGCGCCTTTGGCGCGGCACTGGGGGCCTGGTCCGGGCGCGTCCACGCCAGCGTGGCCGCGCTCCGTCCGCAGGCCCTCCGCCGCCCTTCGGGCGCCAGCGCCAGCCTTGTTTGGTGCGAACCGTCCCCCCACCCTCCACGGGTGCGCCGGCGGCGCCGCAACGCACCTTCCTCCGCTTCGCTCCGGAATGCAAGCCCCCCAACGCGAGCTGAAATTGTCTTGGGCAGCCATGAATTGGGATTTAGGACTTGGGAAACAATTTTCCCGCGGCCTCTGCACCCTCCACCCTCCACCCTCTGTTTGCCGGGTTGGGGGCTTTTGGGTATACTCCCGTGCGGGAGATCACCGCATGTGGTTTCGTCAGAAGAAGAAACCCGAGCTTCAGGATGGCGAGGAGCGCTCCGTCCACGTGCCCGCCGGCATGTGGATGAAGTGCGAGTCTTGCGGGCAGATCATGTTCGCCCAGATCGTGATCGAGAACAACCACGTCTGCCCCAAGTGCAACTACCACTTCCGAATTTCGGCCCGCCAGCGCTGCGAAGGGCTCTTCGACGAGGGACGGTACGAGGAGTTCGACGAGGCCGTCTCCCCCACGGATCCGCTGAAATTCAAGGACCAGAAGCGCTACCAGGACCGGCTGGTCCAGTACCAGGGGCAGGTGGGCAGCCAGGACGCCGTGCTGAACGCGCGGGGCACCATGGGAGGCATGCCCGTGGTCATCGCCTGCATGGAATACGCCTTCATGGGGGGCTCCATGGGCAGCGTGGTGGGCGAGAAGCTCACCAGGGCGGCCGAGGAGGCCCTGCGCACGCGCGCGCCCCTGATCGTCATCTCCTGCTCGGGAGGGGCCCGGATGCAGGAGTCGGTCTACTCTCTCATGCAGATGGGAAAGATCTCGGCGGCCATCGGAAGGCTCAGGGAGGCCGGTGTGCCCTACATATCGGTGATGACCGACCCGACCACGGGCGGCGTTACCGCCTCCTTCGCCATGCTCGGAGACGTGAACATCGCCGAACCCAAGGCGCTCATAGGCTTCGCGGGGCCCCGGGTGATCGAGCAGACCATCCGCCAAAAGCTCCCGGAGGGGTTCCAGCGCTCCGAATTCCTGATCGAGAAGGGCTTTCTCGACCTGGTCATTCACCGAAACCAGATGCGAGAGACCCTCGTCCGGCTGCTGGCCCTCTTTACGGGGAAGACCCCCGCTCCATGAACTTCCCTCAATCGCTGCGCTACCTTGACGCGCTCATCGAGATGGGCATCAAGGTTGGGCTCGATCACACCCGCGCCCTGGCGAGGGCCTTGGGTGATCCTCAGCGCTCCTTCCCGTCCGTGATCGTGGGAGGGACGAACGGCAAGGGCTCGACGGCCGCCTACCTGGCCGCGATCCTCCAGGGGGCCGGATACCGCACGGGGCTCTTCACCTCCCCGCACCTGGTGGACGTGCGGGAGCGGATCCGGGTGCACGGACGGATTATCGGCAAGGAGGCCTTCGCCGAGGCGGCCAGCCACCTGAGGGCGACGGCCGAGGCCGCCGTGGGGAGCGTCCTTCTGGAGGGGTGCCCCACCTATTTCGAGGCGCTCACCCTCATGGGGTTCCTCCACTTCATGCGGGAGCGGGTGGAGGCGGGCGTGCTGGAGGTGGGCCTGGGCGGGCGGCTGGACTGTACCAACATCGCCGATCCGTTGGTCTCCGTGGTCACCAACGTGGGCAGGGACCACGAGGAGTGGTTGGGCAAGGGCGTGATGCGCATCGCGAGGGAGAAGGCGGGCATCTTCCGGCCCGGCGTGCCCGCCCTCACGGCGGCCAGCGGCCCCAGGGTGCTCTCGGTCCTCCGGCAGGAGGCCGAGCGGCTCGGAACCCGGCTCCTTCCCCTGAGCGACTGCGGGGTGAGCGTCGGAACCGAAGGCTGGCGCATGGTGTGCGGCCGCGACTCCCTGGATCTGCCCCTGCCCGCCCTTCCCGGCGGGCACCAGGTGGACAACGCCGCGCTGGCGGTTCGCTGCTGCTGGGTTTTGAGGCAGTTGGGTTGGCATGTTTCCGATGAGTCCATCCGAGAGGGGATCGCCGGGGCGAGGTGGCCGGGGCGCCTGGAGCTCGCGGTCCGGTCCCCGGAAACCTACCTCGACGGAGCTCACAACCCCGATGGCTGCCGCGCCTTGGCCCGCTGGGTGGCGGGGCGGCCCGAGGCGCGCCGCGCCCTGGTCTTCACGGCCATGAAGGACAAGCCCGTCGGGGTCATGGCGCAACTGCTCTTTCCGTCCTTCGGCCGCGTTTGGGCCACAGCGGTTCCCATGGCCCGCTGCGCCCGGCCCGAAACCATCCGCCGCCGCAGCCGTGGGCTCGTGACGGACCTAGCCGAAGACCCCAGCGAGGCCCTGGCGGCAGCGCGGCGGTGGGCGGGAAGCGACGGGCTGGTGGTGGCGGCCGGCAGCCTCTACCTGGTCGGCTACCTCAAGTCGTCCCTGGAGGACGCGGACCCACTATCCTGGGGAAGTGGGTTGTAGGTCTTGAGCAGCCTCAACAGGTGGAACCGGAGAATGGAGCGGAGCACGGCCGGCTCCTCCACGGTCACCCCCTCGCCCATGAACAGGACGAGCCTGCGCACCTCCTCGAGATCATCCGTGCGAAACCGGATGCGGACCTGCCCGTCCTCTACCCACATCTCCTGGCCGGGCATCAGCATGAGGCGCTCGGCCCACCGGGCCCAGTCCGCGAAACGCAGGGTCACGCTGAACAGCTTGCCCCTGCTCAGCCACCCCTGGGTTCCCCTCATCTTGGCGGGGCCTGGGGGGCAATCCGCGAAGGTCTCGTCCAGGAGCTTCACCTCGCCGCAGTGGCGGGCCGGGATGTTGACGAGTGCGCGGTCCTGCGCGCGAAACGCGAAGAGCACCAATTCACCGGCGACCTTGGATAGGAAGAAGGGGTGCAGTACGAATGGGCCAGGGTCCTCACCGGCCTCCGCCGTCAAATGGACCTGCAGTTTTCGGCTGGAGTAGAGGGCCTGGTGAATGGCCTCGATAGCTTGTCGGCGCTTGAGGGTCCCTGTGTTGGGGAGGGCAGGTTTCGCCCTGGCCATCTGCATGGGATCGGAAGTGTCCAGGGGAGGCACCGGGATGGCGTAGTGGTAAGCCCGGCGCGGCGTGTGTGCGAGGGGGAGCCCGAGCTCCCTCTTCATGAAATCCAGATCGCGACAGACGGTCCTCGACGTGACTCCGAGCGCTTCCGCCAGGTGGACGAGGGTCACCTTCTCACCCTTCCGCCGGAGCAGTTCGTCAATGCGCCGAACGCGGTCGATGACAGCCTTGTTTTTCACAGGAGCCAATGAGCACCTCCCTTACTCCCCCGAGCAAGACTGGTGCCAACTCCCCCTTCCTCCAGAACAGTGCAGTACCGTGCTTCTTGGGAACGGCGCGCCGATGCGTCTGAATCAGGGCCGAGACGCCTCTGGCGCGCAATGTTGAAAGGTCCTTGAAGATCAGGATGTTGGGGTGTAAAGCGAATTTGACGGAGGGAAAGGGGCTGGGTACGCCGGCG
Source organism: Acidobacteriota bacterium (assembly GCA_021787565.1). Classification (GTDB taxonomy): domain Bacteria; phylum Acidobacteriota; class UBA4820; order UBA4820; family DSQY01; genus DTPS01. Next base: position 5,837 of record JAJYLT010000066.1, on the reverse strand, counting down.
AGATCAGGAGCGGCCCCGCGGAGGAGGCAGGCCCGGAAAGTGGCGCACTATGGGCCGACCCTTGTCGGGTCCGCTCTCGACGGTCACCACGTCCACCCGGAGGCGGGCCAGGGAGATCCCCCTCCTGCGGCAATAGGCCCTTGCCGCCCGCCACACCCGCCGGGCCTTCTCCGGGGTGACGGCGGTGACCGCCGCACCGGCGCTGCCCCCTTGGCGGGTCTTCACCTCGACCACCACCACGGACTCTCCGAACCGCAGGATCAGGTCCGCCTCCCCCCCGCGGACTCGATAATTCCGCTCCAGGAGCCCGTATCCCCGTTCCTCGAGGTAGCCGGCAGCCACCTCCTCGCCCCAGCTACCCACGGCGCCAGGCCGCTCCTCGCCGGGGGACCTCCGCAGAAATGCCAGGAGCCCCCGCCACCAGGAGCGAAGCAGGCTTCGCGGGCGATCCGCTTGCTGCGGCGTCATGGTGCCTCAGCGGCGCCGGCGGCCGGGCGGGCGGCCGCCATCACCCGCTCCCCTCATTCCCTCCCTGCCCCGCATGAGGAGCTGGCGCCGGAGGAGGAGGAATTGCACCTGCTGGCGCGGGGTCATGACGGCTAGAAGTCGGGACTCCAGGCCTCTCATCTGCCGCTCGAACTCCTCCTGCCCCTTTCGAAAGCTCTCCACGGACCCACGGAAGGCCGAATCGGGCGTCTTGGGGTCATCCAGCTGGGCCTGGAGGGAGGAGGCCAAGCCGCGGATGGCCGCCTGGTGGTCCATGCGGACTTGGTCGATCTGCTGCAAGAGGTCCATCACCTTGAGCGTCTGCGCATCCGTCAGAGCCAGAGCTTCGCGCATGCGCTGGACCAGGTAGAGCTGGGCAACGTCTCGGCGGGTTTCCTGATCGGGGCCGGCGCCGGGCTTTGGCGCTGGGGGCCCACCCGGCATCTGGGCGGCGGCGGGCAGGACCACGAGGGCGAAAAGCGCGGCGGCGATGCGGGCTTTAACCATTCCATCCTCCTGATTCCGTGGCGGCCAGGTAGTAGCCGAGATCGCCGGTCTGGGGCTGCCCCAGCTCGGCGGCGGAGGCCTCGCTCCATTGCAGCAGGGAGGCGGTGGAATCCTCATGGGCCAGGTCGAGCAGGCAGGCCTCCCGGGCGGTCCATGCGGGCGAAGAGGTGGGATCGGGGGCCCCAAGCGCCACCGAAACGGCCGCGTGCCGGCTTTGAAGCGGGAGGAACCCCATCCAGGCCAGGGCGAGGCCCGCCGCCAGAGCCGCGGAGGCCAGGGCGGGCCGCCACCGGAGGATGGTCCAGGGCCCGGGCTCAGCGCCCGCCCGGTGGCGGGCGCTGAGCCTCAGCACGAGCGCCTCCTGCCAGTCTGCCGGCGCCGGTGCCGGCGCCGCCTCGCGGAGAGCCGCTTCAATCTCCCTCAGCGCCGAGGCTTCCTCCCGGCAGCGGGAGCACGTGGCCAGATGCCGGCCGGCCTCGACCGATGCCGGCCCTCCCGCCACCACCGCCTTCAATGCTTCGTCATGGTTCATCGCCAGGCTCCAACCGCCTACGCAGGTTACGCAGCGCGAAGAAATAGTGGGCCTTTGCCGTGCCCTCGGCGAGGCCCAGCACCGCACCGATCTCCTTGAAAGAAAGGTCCTGCCAAGTTCGCAGGGCTACGACGGCCCGCTGCTGCGGCGGCAGGCGAGCCAGGGCCTCCCGCAGCATCCGGCCCTCCTCCCGGCTCTGGGCCGCGTGGAGGGGGGACGCGGCCGGCGAGGCCCCCTCGCGAATCTCGCCGGGCAACTCCTCGTGGATCACCGCGGAGGAGGCCAGGTGGTTCAGGGCGAGGTTGTGGGCGATCCGGAAGAGGTAGGTCTTGACCGAGGCCTCGCCCCGAAAGGCGTCCACCGCTCCGACGAACCGCACTAGAGCCTCCTGCGCCAGGTCCTCCCCGTCGGCCGGGCTTCGCACCATGGCCGCGCAATAGCGCCGGAGCGGCTCCCCGAACTCCCGGACGAGCTGACGGACGGCATCTTCCTCTCGGGCTTTGAGGGCTTCGAGCCATCGCTCCTGGTCCTCCGGCATGCACCGCTCCGATCTATGGACCGGGTCCACTTCACCAGAGTTTAAGCCGGCGACGGCGGCCGTGGGAACCCTGGCTCAACCTGCGCGTCGCGGCGGCCTGCGCCCAGGGGCCGAGATGTGGGGATGAGCCAGCAACTCCAGTTCTCACCTTCCCCTCCCCCCTGTCCCCAATGGACACAGCCCTTGTGGCAAAATGGTCACAAGGCTTTCTCCGGGGCCCTGTGTTTGAAGGATCCTGAGTTGGCATAGGCCTTGCTAAAAAGCCCGTGGAGGTAGGGAGTGTACTACCAGAGAACCCTCAGGCAAGGCATCGAGTGCAGCGGCATCGGGCTCCACTCCGGTAGAAAAGTGCTCCTGCGCCTTCTGCCCGCCCAGCCCGACACGGGCATCGTCTTCCGCAGGATCGACCAGGACGGCTACGAGATCTCCGCCAGCGCCCTCAACGTGAACAAGGTTGATTTTGCCACCACGCTGGGGGCCGGAGGAATCCAGGTCAAAACCGTGGAGCACCTTCTCGGGGCTTTCTACGGACTGGGCGTGGACAACGCCGTGGTGGAGTTGGACGCCTCCGAGGTGCCCATCATGGATGGCTCGGCGGCCCCCTTCGTCTACCTCATCCGCGAATCGGGCGTGATCAACCAGAACAGGACGAGACGCTACTTCAGGGTCACCAAGCCCCTGGAGGTGAAAGAGGCCGATCGCTGGATCAAGCTCCTCCCCTCCGACGAGCTGCGCGTCACCTACACCATCGAGTTCAACCACCCCATGATCCGTCAGCAGACCCTCACCATTCCCGTGAATGAAAACACCTTCGTGGACCAGATCGCCCCGGCCCGCACCTTCGGCTTCATGCGGGACGTAGAGGCACTCAGGGTCCGGGGGCTGGCGCTCGGCGGGTCGGTGGACAACGCCATCGTTCTCGGCGAAAGTCGCGCCCTCAACTCGGACCTCCGATTCCTGAACGAATTCGTGCGGCACAAGATGCTCGACGTGCTCGGGGACATCTCCCTGGCGGGATTCCCCCTCAAGGCCCATCTCCTGGTCCACAAGGGCGGCCACCGTCTTCACACCCAGATGGCGCGGCTGCTCAGGACCTCCATGGCCTCCAATCAGATCGAGTCCTCCAAGGAGAGCTGGTCCCCCGCCCTGGGCTTGGCGCCTCCTTTCGCATAACCTCCTTACTCAACTTCCTTCCTCCAACCATTGAGGGCCGAAAGGCCCTCCCTTTTTTGGGGAAGGACAGGGGATGGGAAAGTGAAAAGTAAGAAGTAAGAAGTGAAAAGTAAGAAGTGAAAAGTAAGAAGTGAGAAGCGGAGGAACAGGAAGTGCCGGAACCTCATCGCCTCCTCTCGAAGAGTGCTGAGGACTGAGTGTTGAGGTACGGCGCCCTTTTTCCTAGGCCTCCGGGGCGGCTGTCGCGAAAGCACAAGCGATGACGCCCCACCGGATTCCTCGCCTGGCGCTCGAAGCATAGAAGGGAAATATTGACGGGAAAGGTTTTGGTGGCCCCAGGTTGTTCCATCTTGGGTTGTGATGGCGGTCCAAAAGTGACACCCGGCGGGGGCGAAGGGAACTGTTCGGCCGGTGGTGTGTCCCAAGCCCGGCAAGGGGCTGGATCGCTGTCCAGGAAGAAATCCCCAGCAGATCCGGCGAAGGCAAGCAGGTCGATGCGCTGTTCTGAAGGACCACCTCTCCCACGATGGGCTCTCCCAAGATGTACCCGGTTTGAGGCAAGGTAAACGAGGCCTTTCAGCCCCCCTCCTGCGCGTACAATGGAAAAAGAAGCGGGAGCCACACGAGAGCAAGAACAAGCCACAGCCTTTGCGTCTTCATCATCAACCCGCTGGCGCTCCATCGAGCCCCACTTGCGCGCCGCATCAAGACCCCGGAGCCGCGCTCTTGATGTTGGCCATAACAGCCTTGGCTTCTTCGGCGACCGGCCCGCTCATCTTCGCAAGCTTCTGGACCTCCTGCAGAGCCTCGTCGCGTTGGCCCAGCATGAAGAGTGCGTTGGCCAGTTCTTTCCGAAGCAGGTCGGCTCGCGCAAAGTCTGGATGAATGGCGAGGAATGCTTGCGCCCGTTGAACGAACCCCTGGTAATTACTGCGAACCAACTGGCGGCGAGCCTCTTGCCTTGCCGGGGAGGCGGCTTGCGGCACGTACCACGCATCGTCCCTCTGCCGTGCCGTTATCGTCCAGCACTTCTCGAACGTGGAAAGAGAGCCGCCCGGTCCCGTGTGTATCAGCGCATACCCCGCATAGGTGGAGGTGGGGAAGCGCTGGAGGAGGTCGGAAGGATGGGCCAGGGGATCGCCCTTGAAGGCCTGGTAGGCCGCCGCGTCTTCGCCTGAGGGGGCTTGCACGGTGATGGTGACCGGAGCACTGTCCACGGTGCCTTTCCAGCATTGGTTGCACACGTAGTACGCATCGTTCGGTTGGCCCACAATGCCCCCTTCTTGCCCGAGATGCCTTCCCTGTGCCTCGTAATGGGCCACCAGGCTGTAGCTCCCCGGCTGCGCCCCCTCCGGCTTGGGCAGGTCGAACACCAAGTCGAAACGGATGCTTTTGCCGGGCGGTGCCCAGTAACCCCCATCCTCGGCTTGGAGCGGGAAGTCCGCCGTCATGTTGCGGGCTGTCTGAATACAGTAGTGAGGTTTTCCCCCCATGGCCGACACCAACAGCGCCGGCACGTCCGACCATGGCCCCAGCACATCCCCGCCAGCATCAAAGGGAAGTTTCAGTGCTTGCCCGGACTGGTTAAGAATCGTCACAGTGGCTGACAGGGGTTCTCCAGCCAGTACCTGCCGTTGAGGCAAGTCCAGGGAGATCGCGACAGAAGCGGGGGGTGCCCCCCCCTGTGCGTAGGCGGAACCCATCATCATCCCGAGGACCATGACCAAAGCGATCTTCCGAACCATGGCTAGTTCTTGATCCATCCCTTCTGCTTCATCGCACTCAGAATCGTTTGCGCTTTCTGCGCCACGTCCGGTTTGGCTTGCTGGGAGAGAGTCTGAAGATCCGCCGCGCCGACTTGGTAGTTCTTGAGGGCCACCTGGTCCACCGCGCGTTTGAGGCGTAGCTGATCGGCAAACCAAATGTCGGGATGGTTCGTGAGGATGATGTTGAACCATTTCAGCCGCCAGTCCACCGCGGCTTGCCCGCTCAAGGGTGCCAGGCCGCTCTTGTCCGTCGCGCCCGGCACCGGAACCCAAATCTCACCCATCAAGCCCATCCCACCTGTCAGCGCCTCGGCAATCTTTGACGGATCACTCTCGGAAAGCCCCTCGGCCCCAGAGCGCTGATAGACGATGTGCGCTGTATAGGTAGAGGTGGGAAAGCGCTGGAGGAGGTCGGCCGGGTGGGCCAAGGGATCGCCCTTGAAGACCTGGTAGGCCGCCGCATCTTCGCCTGTGGGGGCTTGCACGGTGAACGTCACACACAGCGGAGCACGGCCGGAGGTGGGGTCCCATTGAAAGCACAGGTGATGCTCCCCCAGAGGATTCCTCGCCTGCCGATCAAAGCAGAGATGGGAGATGTTCACGGGAAACACCCTTGAGGCTCCTGGTTGCTCCATGTGCGGTACTGAGGGTGGCCCGTAGGTCACACCAGGTGGAAGCGCCGGCATCTGTTCCGTCGGCGGGGCGTCATACGCCCGGCACGGTGCCGTTCCCCCATCCAAGTAGAAGGCCCCAAACAAGCCTGGAGAAGGAAGGCAAGAAGAGGTGCTGTTGTGGAGCACGATTTCCCCAACGATGGGCTCCCCCAGGACATAAC
>JAJYLT010000003.1 GCA_021787565.1 Acidobacteriota bacterium | reverse complement strand
TGGCTCCACTACGAGAAGGCCTACCTCCTGCTGGCGGGCCTCGCCACCGGCCTCGTGCTGAGCGTGCACAGCGTGGTCTCCTTCGACTTCGCCGTCTCCCTGGTGCCGGGCTGGCACATGACCATCTTCCCGCCCTACTTCGTGGTGGGGGCCATCTTCGCTGGCTTCGCCATGGTGGTGCTGGTGCTCTCCGTGGTGAGGAAGACCATGCACATGGAGAACCTCATCACCATGACCCACATGGACATGATGAACAAGATGATCCTCACCATGTCCTGCCTGATGGGCTACTCCTACCTGATGGAGGGCTTCACGGCCTGGTACAGCTCCAACACTTACATCCGCTACATCTTCGCCAACTATGTCTTCGGTGACCAGTGGTGGGCGGGATGGATCACCATCACCTGCAACGTGCTCATTCCCCAGCTCCTGTGGGTGCCCCGGTTCAGGCGCTCCTTCCCCGTGATGTTGTTCGTTTCGGCGTGCGTCACGGTGGGCATGTGGTTCGAGCGGTACACCATCATCGTCCTCTCGCTCCACCGGAGCTTCCTGCCCTCGTCGTGGGGGGTGTTCATCCCCACCCTGGTGGACTTCGGAATCCTGCTGGGATCCTTCGGCCTCTTCTTCACGCTGGTGCTGCTCTTCGCACGCGTGCTGCCCGTCATCGCCACGACCGAGGTGAAGATGGACGTGCCCCACGCCCAGCCCAAACACGCAGCGGAGGTGGGCCATGCCTGAGGCGCCCTTCGGAGTCCTGGCGGTCTATCCCACCGCGCAGGCCCTCCTGGATGCGATCCCTGGGATCAAGGCCAGGGGGTTCTCCAACCTGGAGGCCTACACGCCCTTCCCCGTCCACGGGCTGGAGGAGGCGCTGGGCCTGAAGAAGTCCCGGCTGGGCACGCTGGTCTTCATCATGGCGGCCCTGGGGGCCGTGAGCGCCTTCCTCTTCGAGTGGTGGACGAGCGTCGTGGACTACCCGCTGGTGATCGGCGGCAAGCCCCTCAACTCCTGGCAGGCCTTCGTCCCGGTCATGTTCGAGGTGACGGTGCTCTTCGCCACCTTCACCGCCGGGCTGGCCATGCTCTTCCTCTTCAATAAGCTGCCCTTCTTCGGCAGTCCCATCCTCGGTTCCAAGGCCATCCGCAGGACCACCAAGGACAGGTTCGGCCTCCTGATCATGCCGGTGGAGGGGGTGCTGGACGTGGAGGCGGCGAGCGCGGCGCTCCTGGAGACGGGCGGCTCCGAGGTGGAGGTCCTCGCGGCTCCCGATTCGACGCCTCCCGGCCTGGGCTGGTGGTTCAAGACCCTCTCCGGTATCACGGCCGCCTGCGTGGTGACGGGCTTCGGCACCGCCTGGGCCATCAAGATCTACCCGACCATTCCGCCCATGGTCCACATGGAGGTGCAGCCCAGGCTCGACGCGCAGAAGGCCGACTCCTTCTTCGCGGACGGCCACGGCATGCAGCTCCCGCCCGTCGGGACCGTGGCCCGAGGGTACATGCCGCTACTGGCCAAGAGCCCGGAGGAGGCGGGGAAGGAGCTGATCAACCCCCTCCCGGTCACGCCGGCCGTTCTTCAGAAGGGGCGCGACCTGTTCAACTACCACTGCGCCGTCTGCCACGACCGATTGGGAACGGGCAAGCCGTGGCTGACCTCCGCCTACACGGCCAAGCCGGCGAACCTCCAGGCTTCCACCTACCGCAAGGTGCCCGACGGCTACATCTACTACGTCATTTCCGAGGGAAAGGGAGCCATGCCCAGCTACGCCGCGGACCTCTCGGCCAACGACCGGTGGGCCATCGTGGATTACGTCAGGGCCTTGCAGCGCTCCCAGCACGCAAAGCCGGAGGATGTGCAATGAGCAGTGGAAGCGGGACCACGATCAGAAGCCTCCTCCTTCTTTCCGCTGTGGGCTTCGTTGGAGCGGCGGCCACCTACTTCGTCGAGGGGCCGGCGCGCTTCTGGGCCAACTGGCTCGTCTGGATGGTCTTCGGCATCGCCGTGGGCCTGGGCTGCCTCTTCATCGTGGCCCTGGAGCACCAGGTCCAGTCCGTCTGGAGCGTCCCCCTCAGGCGCGTGCCCGAACGCCTCTCCAGCTTGGCCCTTTGGGTCACGCCCCTGGTGCTGGCTGCCCTCCTGTGCCTGCCCGTGCTCTATCCGTGGGCGAGGCCCGAGGGCGCGTCGGTGCCGGCGATCGTCCTCAAGTCCGCTTGGCTCAACACCCCGTTTTTCATCATTCGGACCGTGGCCTGCGTGGCCCTCTGGTTCGTCGCCTACCGGCTCGTGGTGAAGCGCTCCTTCGAGCAGGACCGAAGCAGGGACCCCATGATCACCGTTTGCCTTCGGCGCCACGCGCCCCTGGTGCTGGCCATCTTCGCCCTCACGCTGACCACGGTGGCCTTCGATTGGATCTCCAGCCTGGAGCCCGTCTGGTACAGCGACATCTTCGGCGTCTACCTCTTCGCGGGGACCTTCCTGTCGGGGCTCGCCGCCACCACGCTGGGCACGCTGTACCTCTACAACCGCGGACGACTGCCCGGAGTGACGGAGGACCATCTCTACAACCTCGGCGGCTTTCTCTTCGCCTTTACGGTCTTCTGGGGCTACATCGCCTTCGCGCAGTACATGCTCATGTGGTACGGGGACATGCCGGAGGAGGTCTTCTGGTTCAAGCAGCGGACCACCGGAGGCTGGCTGGCGCTGGCGCTCATCCTGGGCATCGGCCACTTCTTCGTCCCGTTCCTCGCTCTCGTGAGCCGGAAGGCCAAGATCAGCCCCAAGCGCCTGCGGTGGGTCTCCCTCTGGATCCTGGCCTTCATGCTCGTGGACCTCTACTGGCTCATCTTCCCGGCGGTGGGCGCGAAGGTCCGGCTGGGGTGGCCCGAGCTCTCCTTCGCCCTCCTCTTCCTGCCGCTGGGCCTGCTCGCCGCCCGTGCCGCCATGGCCAAGGGCGAGGACACGCCGGTGGGCGACCCCTTCCTGCAAGAGGGGCTGGAATTCAGGCTTTGAGAGAAAGGCGCGACCGATGACCAAGAAGCAGCAGCAGGCACTCTCCGTGGTGGCGCTGGTCCTCGTTTTGGCGGGCCTCTATGCGATCCTCGGGTTCATGCTCCTGCCCAAGGGCGGCCTCATCTCCAAACAGCAGAAGGAGTGGCGGGAAGCCACGGCGGTCCCCTCGGACCCCACGATCTTTCCCACCGTGAAGGGCGAGCAGAAGCCCGGGATAGACCTGGACGACGCCTTCCGATCCACGCCCAAGGCGGTGGCCCAGGGAGAGAAGCTCTTCCAGGCCAACTGCGTGGCCTGCCACGGCCCGGCTGGCCAAGGGAACGGGCCGGCGGCCGTGGCCTTCAATCCGAAGCCGCGCAATTTCACGAGCCCGAAGGGCTGGACCAACGGCTACACGATCGCCGACATCTACCGCACGCTTTCGAAAGGGGTAGCCGGGACGGGCATGGCCTCCTACGACACCCTGACGCCCCTTGACCGGTTCGCCCTCGCCCACTACGTGCAGTCCCTCGGCCACTTCGACCACGGAAAAGATACGCCCCAGCAGATCGCCGCGCTGGACAAGGAGTTCAGCCTCTCGAAGGGGAGCGAGGAGCCTAGCAAGGTCGCCGTTCCCACCGTGATGAAGCACATGGCCGTCGACTACAAGCGGCCCCCGGCCATCCCCATGCCTCCGCCTGAAGACGACAGCGAAGGGGCGCGGCTCGTCAGGCGCCTCGTGAAGGACCCCGGCCGGGCGGCGAGGGTTCTGGCCCAGGTCCCCGATTGGCGAACCAACCTGGATGCGCTGGTTCGAGTGGCCATCGCCGACCCGCCCCAAAACGGTCTGGATGCCGGCGTGGCGGGACTCGATGCCCGGCAGTGGAAGCTCTTCCAGCAAGAGCTGGCAGGCCTGGCCGGGCCGAAGGGCGGGACGCCCCCGCTGCAAACCAACGGGGGCTTGAGAGCGGCGGCCGCACGCGATCGCGTTCGCCCCCGTGCGGACGAATAATCTCCCTCACCGGCTGTTTCACTATCCATGCGAGCCCCGCGGCGGGTGAGGGAACCGCTCCCCAAGGGTTGGAGAGGGAGCGGGACAGCCCGGAAGGGCAGGCGCGGGAAGTGGAATCGGATGGCAGGGCGGGAAGAGCGAACCTTCCCGAAGGGGCGCCGGCGGCGGTGGCCCGTCCCCTAAATATACGAGACGTACGCGCGATTCCTGGGTGATGCAGGACCATGAAGAGAGAAGAACGGAGGATGGTGCGTTCGGGACGCGGTGCCTTGCGGATGGCGTGGGTGGCGGGCCTCGGACTCATGATGGCGGCCGCGGTCATGGCCCAGGCCCCCGGCAAGATCGCCGTCGAGGGCGTGACCGAGAAGCTGGGGGCGCAGGTCCCCCTGGACGCGAAGTTCACCGACTCGCAGGGCCGCGAGCTCACCCTGGGACAGGTCGTGACCAAGCCCACGGTGCTGGCCCTCTTCTACTCGCGGTGCGCCGGCATCTGCCCGCGCCTGCTGGAGGGGGTGGCGGGTGTGGTGAACCGGATGCCCCTCGATCCGGGCAAGGACTACCAGATCATCTCCATCAGCTTCGACCCCACCGACACGCCGCAGATCCTGGCGGACAAGAAGCGCAACTACATGGCGCTCGTGAAGAAGTCCATCCAGCCGCAGGACTGGCTCTTCCTCTCGGGTGACAAGGCTGACATCGACAAGGTCACCGACGCCGTGGGCTTCAGCTACCAAGAGGACGAGGACATGTACATCCACCCCGCCACTCTCATCGTGCTGAGCCCGAAGGGCAAGGTGGTCCAGTACCTCTACGGCGTGAGCTACGTGCCCTCGGCCCTCCAGATGGCCATCCAGGAGGCCTCCAAAGGCCGGACCGGCAGCAAGATCGTCGGAGAGCTCCTCTCCTGCTTCAGCATCCAGCCCAAGGGCAGCACCATCGTTTCGAGGGTCATGGCGCTCTCGGGCGTGGCGGTCATCCTCTCCGCGCTCGCCTTCGTGGCGTTTCTGGTGCTCACGAACCCCAACCGCAAGGTCAAGCATGGAGAGGCGAGGTCCCGAACATGACGACTTCCGAAGCGCTGGAGCACCACGGGGCATTGAGTTACCTGGAGGAACGGGGCCGGTACGGCGGCATCTTGGGCTGGATCTTCTCCACGGACCACAAAAGGATCGGAATCCTCTACCTGGTCTCCACGCTGTTCTTCTTCTTCGTGGGGATGTCGCTGGGCTTCCTCATGCGATTGCAGATGCTCTCGCCGCACGGCGAGCTCTTCAAGAACGCGGACTACTACAACGCCCTGTTCACGCTGCACGGCGTGGTCATGGTCTTCCTCTTCATCATTCCGGCCATCCCCGGATCCCTGGGCAACTTCTTCATGCCCATCATGATCGGGGCCAAGGACGTGGCCTTCCCGAGGCTCAACCTGCTCTCCTGGTGGCTCTACGTGATGGGGGCCGTCATCGCCCTCGCCTCGCTCTTCGGAAGCGGCCTTCCGGATACGGGCTGGACCTTCTACGCCCCCTACAGCCTGAGGACGCACGCCGACGTCCCCATGGCGGTCTTCGGCGTCTTCGTGCTGGGGTTCTCCTCGATCCTCACGGGGATCAACTTCATCACGACCATGCACAGGATGCGGGCGCCGGGCATGGGCTGGTTCAAGATGCCCCTCTTCCCGTGGGCCCTCTACGCCACCTCGTGGGTGCAGGTCCTGGCCACGCCGGTGCTGGGCATCACCATGCTGCTGATCTTCGTGGAGAGGATCTTCCACGTGGGCATCTTCAACCCGGCCATGGGTGGCGATCCGCTCCTCTACCAGCACCTGTTCTGGATGTACTCCCACCCTGCGGTCTACATCATGATCCTGCCCGCCATGGGCCTCATCTCGGAGATGATCCCCACCTTCGCGCACAGGACCATCTTCGGCTACGGCGCCATCGTGTGGTCCTCCATGGGCATCGCGCTCCTGGGCTCGCTGGTCTGGGCCCACCACATGTTCACCTCGGGCCTCAGCGACGCGGCGGCCACGGTCTTCTCCCTCCTCACCTTCCTCGTGGCCGTGCCCAGCGCCATCAAGGTCTTCAACTGGACGGCGACGCTCTACAAGGGCTCCATCGCGCTCGAACCGCCCATGCTTTACGCCCTGAGCTTCATCTTCCTCTTCTCCGTAGGCGGCCTGACCGGGTTGATTCTCGGCGCCCTGGCCTTGAACGTCATGCTTCACGATACCTACTTCGTGGTGGCCCACTTCCATTACGTGATCTTCGGCGGGGCGGCCTTCGCCTTCTTCGGCGCCCTGCACTACTGGCTGCCCAAGATGTTCGGCCGGATGTACAACCGGAGCGCGGCGTATATCGGCTGGGCCCTCCTCTTCACGGGCTTCAACCTCCTCTACTTCACCATGTTCGTCCTCGGCGTCATGGGAATGCCCCGCCGCTATGCCTTTTACCTGCCGCGGTTTCAGACGTCCCACGTGATCGCCACGGTGGGCTCGTGGATCATGATCGCGGGGATCCTGGTGGTCTTCACCAACTTGATCGTGTCCGTGTTCAAGGGCGAGAAGGCCGGCGAGAACCCGTGGGGCGGCGTGACGCTCGAGTGGCAGATCCCCTCGCCTCCGCCCACCGAGAACTTCCTGGAGCCCCCCACGATCCCGGAAAAGGCCTATGACTTTGAAGGAGCGTTCGCATCATGAGCGACGTGGCTGCGGAAGCGGGGCGGGCCGAACACGCCCACGCGGAACACGGGGACTACGAGGGCGCCAAGCTCGGCATGTGGCTCTTCCTCTTCTCGGAGTGCATGCTCTTCGGCGGGCTGTTCGTCCTATACGCCATGTACAGGGCCGACCATCCGCGAGCCTTCAGCGCGGGCGGCAGCCACATGGACGCCCTCCTGGGGGTGGCCAACACGCTGGTCCTGCTCACGGGCAGTTTCGCCGTGGCCAGCTCCATCACGGCTCTCCAGCGGGGCCGAAGGAGGCTGGCCATGGGGCTCGTGGGGACGACCATCCTGACCGGCGTGGCCTTCATGATCGTCAAGGCGGTGGAGTGGAGCGGTCACATCCGCCAAGGCTACTTCCCGCATTCCCAGCTGCTCCAGGGCAAACCGGGGGAACAGCTCTTCTTCTCGCTCTATTACGTCATGACGGGGCTGCACGGCCTGCACGTCATCGCCGGCATCGCCGTGCTCACCGCCGCGCTCATTCTGATGGCGCGTAGAAAGGTCACCCAGGAGCACTTCGTCTTCCTGGAGAACGCCGCGCTGTACTGGCACCTCGTGGACATCATCTGGATCTTCCTGCTTCCGCTCTTCTATTTGGCGGCGTAAGGGGGGATGGCCGTGGCTCACGAAGCGACCGAAGAGATCCACGTCGTCAGCTACACCACCTACACCCTGGTGTGGGCGGCCCTGGTGGGGCTCACGCTCCTGCTCTCCTCCATCTCCCTGCTCCGCGTGGGCGGGGGGCGATGGAACTCCTTGGCGGCGTTCATCATCAGCCCGCTCAAGGCGGCGCTCGTGGTCTTCTTCTTCATGCACCTGAAGTACGAGAAGACCCTCTTCAGGATCATGCTGATGGTGACGCTGTGCATCATCGTCATCTTCCTCGGACTGACCTTTCTCGATGTGGCCCTGAGGTAGCGGTCCATGAATCCAGCCAGCACGACCCTGACCGAGAGCGTCTCTCACGTCTTCATCTACATCGTAGCTCTCTCCGCCCTTTTCCTGGTGGGTATCACGGCGACGATGATCTACTTCGTCGTCCGCTACAGCCGGAGCCGGAACCCCAGGCCCAAGGACATCCACGGCAATGTGGCCCTGGAGGCCACCTGGACCATCATCCCCACCCTCCTGTTCCTCTCCATGTTCTACTTCGGATGGACGCGTTGGGAGCGGATGCGGGAGGTGCCCCGCGACGCCATGCAGGTGGAGGTGACGGGGCGTCAGTGGTCCTGGTCGTTCAAGTACCCGAACGGCAAGGTGAGCAGCGAGCTGCGGCTCCCCATCGACACCCCCGTGCGCTGCGACCTCCGTTCGCTGGACGTGATCCACGGCTTCTTCATTCCCGCCTTCGGCGTGAAGGAGGACGTGGTGCCGGGCAAGCACAACTTCGCCTGGTTCGACCCCACCGAGCTGGGCACCTATGACCTGCTCTGTTCCAGCTATTGTGGACAGGGACACCCCCTGATGATGGCCAGGGTGGTCATCATGCCGGGAGACAAGTTCAAGGAGTGGTACAGCACCCGGGAGGCCGCCTCCGGTCCGGCCCACGGCGAACTCTTGTACAAGACCAAGGGCTGCATCGGCTGCCACAGCATCACCGGGATCAGGATCGTGGGGCCCACGTGGAAGGGGCTCTACGGCTCCGAGGTGACGGTATCCACGAACGGCCAGACGCGCACCGTCAAGGCCGATGACGACTATCTGAAGCGCTCCATCTTGGACCCCAACGCCGACATAGTGCAGGGCTTCCCACCCAGCGTCATGCCGGTCCAGAAAGACCTGACGGCCCAGGACGTCAGCGACGTCATCGCCTACATCAAGACGCTGAAGTAGCGGGAGCCACGATGGCGGACGCGAGGACGAGGGCAGCGATCTGGAGCCGGGAGGCGGCGCTCCCCGCGGCGCGGGGAAGGGACGCCGCCCGGTCTTCGGACGAGATGGACTCGGGCCAGCCGAGCAGCCTGACGCGGGACATCCGGGGCTCCCTCGGCCTGCTCCGCGTCCTGACCAAGTTCAACATCGCCGTCCTATCCACCTTCTCGGCGGGCACGGCCTACCTGCTCGCGGCCCGCTCCCTCCACTGGGAGATGGTCGTGGCCCTCGCGGGGACCCTCCTGCTCTCCTGTGGCGCCGGGGCCCTCAACGAGGTCCAGGAGTGGAAGAGCGACGCACTCATGGCGCGCACGCGGAAAAGGCCCATCCCGGCGGGCCTGATCACGCCCTCGGGCGGGCTCCTGGTCTCCCTCCTTCTGCTGGTGGGGGGCGAGGCGGTCCTGCTGCTGGGAGTCGGGGCTCTCTGCGCGCTCCTGGGCGCCGCGGCCGTGGCCTCTTACAATTTTCTCTACACGCCCCTCAAGAGGGTCACCGCCTTCGCGGTGGTTCCGGGCTCCATCATCGGCGCCATCCCCCCGGCCATCGGCTGGGTCGCGGGTGGCGGTCGCCTGGCGGACGGCGGTCTGCTGGCCCTCAGCTTCTTCTTCTTCGTCTGGCAGATCCCGCACTTCTGGCTCCTGTTGCTCAAGTACGGAGATCAGTACGAGCAGGCCGGCTTTCCCACGCTCACGCAGGTGTTTTCTCCGGGGCAACTCTCCCGGATCACGTGCCTCTGGATAATGGCCACCGCCTTTTCGAGCCTGCTCCTCCCCCTCTTCGATGTGGTGCGCTCGCTCCCCTCGGTCCTGGCGCTCGTGCTCTGCGCCGTCGGGCTGGCGTGGGCCTCGCGCAAACTGCTCGCGGCTGGGGAGGGATTCTCGCCCGGCCGCGCCTTCATGCAGATCAACCTCTTCGCCCTCGCCGTCATGCTCGCCTGCGCCCTGGATCCGCTCCTGGCCCACTGAGGAAGGACCCCCGCCAGCGTTTCCGTTGGTGCATTGGCCCAGAAGAGGCCCCGCGTCAGCCCATGGTGAAGCTCACCAGCACGGTGACGTAGCAGGCGACGGACTGGCCTTCGGCGTCGATGGGCCTGCTGTACTGCCACTGCTTCACGGCGGCGATGGCGGGATCGACGAAGATGGGGTTGCTCGCCTGCATGACCTCCACGCTCACCACCCGTCCATCCTGGTTCACGACGATCTGCAGCAGGACCTTGCCCGTCAGGCCCATGGCCCGAGCGGCCTCCGGGTAGGCCGGGGCGATCTGGCGGATCAGGTGAGGCGCCTTCACGGCCCAGGCGGGCAGGATCTTGGGGGCCTGAGGTTGCGCCGCGGCGCCAGGGCCGCCCTGGCCCAGAAGTTCGGGGGGCACTCCACCGGGGACGCCCGGCCCGGCCTCGGCGGGTGCTTCTTCCGAGGCTGCTGGTCCCCTGGACAGCCCCTTGGGGACCTCGGCGGGGGCGGTGAGCCCCTTGGGTTCGGCGGCCTGCGTGCGGATCGCCGGCCGCTCGGGTGGGGCCTTGGCGCTCCCCACGGGCGCGAGCGTCACGGGGATGATGCCTCCGGCCAACCGGAAGGGCGGCGGCTGAAGGTGAATGGGCGCCAAAAGGGCGGCGACCAGCAGGGCGGCGGCCAGCGCCACGTGGACCATGACCGCCGCCGGCAGCGCCTTCATGCCCCTCGTCACGGCTCCCTTCGGTCTCTCCACGACGGTTTCGAACATGGGCCACCTCCTTTCTCCTGACCTGGATCGTCAGACCGGAAAGAGGCCGATTGGTTCCCCCGGCGGCCAGGGGGAGGTGGGATTCAATTCAAAAGGGCAATGGAATCGGCACTCCGGCGCTGCGCTCCACCCTCCAATCTCCACCCTCCACCGCTTCCACCGACATTCCGCGATGGAGGCGCAACCCCTGTGTAGGAGCGGCGCCTCGCCGCGATCCGTGGGAACCCGCTGAGACGATGCGGTTCTCGTGAACGGCCCATCGCGCCGGGGGCGGCGCTCCTACGAGTGCAATTCCATCGCGGAATTGGGGTTCCACCCGGTACTTGCTCGGAATCCACCGCCAGGGTATCCTGGGACCCATGGCTCACGTGGTCTTGCTGGACCAGTACGCGGGTCTCGGCGGCGGGCAGCGCATCCTGATGGATTTGGCCGAGGCCTTCCGCCAAGCCGGCCACAGGGTCACGGTGTTTCTTCCGGGGCGGGGCACGGCGTCGGAGAGCCTCGAATCGGCAGGCTTTCCGGTGCGGCCCCTTCCCATTCCCGACATGACGCCCGGCCGCAAGCCCCTCTCGGAGAAGCTCGCCTATCCGATCCATGCCCGACGGGCGGCGAAGGTGCTGCGGCGGTTTCTGGAAGCCGACGGGGCCGACCTGATCTACGCCAACGCCCCCAGGACCTTTCTTCCAGCCGTGCTGGCCGCGCGGCACACCGGGACGCCCGTGACCTGCGGCCTCCACCTCATCTTCGAGCGGGGGCTCGAGCACCGGTTGCTGGAGTGGTGCTTTCGGCAGCCGGAGGTGCGCCGCGTGGTCTTCTGCTCCTCGGCGGTGGCCGCCCCCTTTCGGGCCCTCTGCGGAGACAAGGGCAGGACGATCTTCTACTGGGTGAGCCCGCGCTTCCTGAAGGAGCCCCCGGAGCGGGCCGCGGCCAGGCAGGGCTTCGGGCTCTTGCCGCACGATCTGGCGGTGGGGGTCCTGGGACGCATCTCGCGGACCAAGGGCCAGCGCCTCTTCCTGGAGGCCCTCCTTCCCCTGTTGCCGGCCTATCCGCGTCTCAAGCTGCTCGTGGCCGGGGCGGCCGATTTCGAGGACCCCGCCGAGGAGACGCGGGTGCGGGCGGCGGCGGCCGCCGCGGACCCTTCGAGGGTGATCATCACCGGGCGGATGGTCGAGTCCATGGCCTTCCTGGACGCCCTGGACGTCTTGGTGGTACCGTCCCTCTGGGAGGAACCCTTCGGTCTGGTGGCCGTGGAGGGCATGGCCCGCACCCTCCCGGTGGTGGTCACGCGGAGCGGCGGACTGCCGGAGATCGTGGAGCACGGGGTCACGGGCTTCCACGCGGAGAAGGACGCCGTGGCTCTTCGCCGTGCCGTGGAGCCCCTGCTGGCGGACCCGGTGCTCCGGGCGCGGATGGGAGAGGCCGGACGGGTCCGGGTGGAGGCGCTCTTCAACCCGGAGCGCCGCCTTCGGGAGATCGTGGAGTTCGCCCTTGGCTGAGCCGAAGATCGCCTTCGTCCAGGACTGGCTGGTGGATTACGGCGGGGCCGAGCGCTGCCTGGAGCTCCTTTGCACGCTGTTCCCGGCGGCCCCCATCCACACGCTCTTCTATGACCCCGGACAGTTCGAGAACTCGGTCATCGGGGACCGCATCATCCACACCACCTTCCTGAACAGGCCCCTCTTCAGGCGGCGCTACCGGACCTTCCTGGCCCTCTTCCCCTTCGCCGTCGAGCAGCTCGATCTGGACGAGGCGGAGGTGGTCCTCTCCTTCTCGCACAGCGTGGCCCACGGGGCCCTGGTGCGCTCCGACGCCCTCCATCTCTGCTACTGCCACACGCCGATGCGCTATGCGTGGGATCTGTATAAACCATACCTCCGCCTGAGCGGTCTAACGACAGGTGTCCGGTCGTGGGCGGCCCGGGCCGTGCTCCACTACATCCGCCAGTGGGACGCCCTGGCGGGCCGGAGGGTGGATGCCTATGCGGCCAACTCGCGGAACGTGGCGCGCCGTATCCGGCGCATCTACGATAGGCAGGCGACGGTGATCTACCCGCCCGTGGAGGTGGAGAGGTTTTCTCCCGCAAAGGCGCGGGGTGAGGCCTTCCTCGTCGTGGGGCGCATGGTGCCGTACAAGAGGACGGATCTCGCCGTCGTGGCCTGCACGCGGCTGGGGCTACCGCTCCGCGTGGTGGGCGACGGGCCCGAGATGGAGCGGCTGAAGCGGCTGGCCGGCCCCACCGTCTCCTTCTTGGGTCGCCTGCCGGACGCGGCCGTGGCAGAGGAGATGGCCCAAGCCAGGGCCCTGCTCTTCTGCGGTGAGGAGGATTTCGGCATCGCACCCGTGGAGGCGCAGGCGGCGGGGACGCCGGTGATCGCCTACGCCAGGGGCGGTGCCCTGGAGACCGTGGTCCCGCCCGAGGGAGCGGATTTCGGTGCCGCGACCGGACTCTTCTTTGAAGAACCCTCCGCGGAGTCGCTGGCCCAGGCCATGGCCGAGTTTGACCGCAAGGAGCACCTCTTCCAGACCCGCGCGATGACCGCCAACGCGGCGCGCTTCAGCGCCGACCGGTACGCCCGCGAGATGAGGGAGTTCGTCGTGACCCGCTATGAGGCCTTTCGTGGCGGGGCTTGAGCTCTTCTTCTTCTACCTGCTCGCGGCGGCCGCCCCCCTGAGCCTGGCCGCCATCAACGCCGCCCAGGGCGGCATGAGCCTGTTCTTTCTCTGGAGGCTCGTGCGCCTCCGCTGGCGGCCCACGACGCCCGAATGGATTCTCATCGCCTACCTGGCGGCCAACGTGCTCTCGGCGCTCTTCAGCCCTTTGCGTCATGACGCCCTGGTGGGAGTGCTAAACCACTGGTCCTGGAGCGCCCTTTTCCTGGGGGCCTCGCTGCCCTGGGCCGTCCGGAAGAACCTGCGGACCTGGACCACCTTCCTGGTGGTCACCGCCTTCCTCACGCTGCCCATGGACGCGGCCGAGTTCTTTCTGGGCACGGACTTCCACATTCACGCGCTCGCCCGGAAGGTCCCCATCGGAACCGTGAACGCCTACGGCTACTTCAGCCAACATCTCACCTATGGCGGAGTCATCACGGCCCTCATGTTCTTTTTCGCTGCCAGGGCCCTCTACGGCGAAGAGAAGCGCCGCTGGCCCTTTTGGGCGGGGTCTTTTTCCTGCGGACTGGGCCTGTTCATGAGCCTCGCCCGAACCTACTGGGTGGCGGCCGTTCCCGCCGCTTTGGTGCTGTTGTGGAAGAAGGGGCGTACCTGTGCCCTGGCCGGGGTCCTGGGTCTGTGCATTCTGGGAGGCGGGCTGTATCTGTTCGGTCCCGCGAGCTTCCGCCACAGGGTCGCCGGGATGTGGAATATGAACAACCCCAGCGTCGCCGAGCGAATCTACCTCTGGATCTCGGGTCTGCAGATGTGGCTGGACAGGCCCCTGCTCGGGTGGGGGCCGGGCATTTACGAAGAGACGGCGGGCCCGTACAAGGCGCCGTACGCTCACCTCATTCATTACCCCACACACGTCGGGTTCCAGACCGTTTCCCACGCTCACAACGTCTACCTGATGATCGCCATTCAATCGGGCCTGCTGGGCCTGGTCCTCTTTCTGGCCTTCGTGGTGGCGGCCTTCCGCAGGATGGCCCGCCAGCCGGACCCGGCCCTTCGGTACGGCGCCATGTCCGCGTTCACGGCCTTCCTCGTGGGGGGCTTCTTCGAATTCAACGCCGGGGACGCCGAGGTGGCTACCCTCGTGTTTTTCCTCGTGGGGCTGGCTCTCAACCTGAATGAGGCCGCCGACGACCCGTGACGGTTGAAGGAGGCGACCGATGAGCGGCGGTGGCTCTCCCGCCGGAGTCCAGAACGCCAGGGCCGGCACGCGCCCTCCCCGCGGTGCGCGCCGGCGCCCGCCGGTGTTCTCCATCCCATGCCCGCCCTGAGCTCCGAGGCCTTCGTCCTCCTGCGGCATCCTCTCACCGAATCCTCCTGGATCGTTACCCTCTTCACGCGCGAGGAGGGCGTCGTGCGGGCCGTGGCCAAGGGGGCAAGGCGAACCACCTCGCCCTTCCGTGGCGCCCTGGAACCCCTGAGCCGGGTGCGCGTGGAGGTGGTGCTGAAGGAGGGGCGCGAGCTGGGAACCCTCCGGTCGGCCGAGCTGCTGGAGGGCTCGCTGGACCTCCACGGCCGCTGGCCCGAGGCGGCCGTGCTCATGGGAATGGGCGAAACCCTGGAGCGCGCCCTGCCCGCCCATGCCGCGGAGGAGGAGAGCTACCGGCTCCTGGGCGCGGTGCTGGCGGGGCTGCGGGCTGGCGCGCCGCCCCTTCTGGCCTGGGTCTACTTCTCCGCCTGGCTTCTCCGGCTGCACGGGGTGTTCCCCAGGCCGGAGGGGTGCGTGACCTGCGGCGCTCAGGGCTACCCGCTCCTGCTGGACCTCGGGGCTGGGGAGTGGCGCTGCCCCCGCTGCCAACGACAGCGGCCGGCCGAGGGGCGTGCTCTCACGGGCCCCATGGCGTCCCTTCTGGAGGCGGTCTTCCGGTCGCCCCTGGCTTCGCTGGCCCGGCGGGAGTTCCCGCAGGAGGCACTCTCAGCCCTGTCGGGTATGGTATATTGGGCGCTCGCCGCCTATCTGGGACGGCCGTTGGCCACCTGGCCGGCGCTCGAAAGCCTCGGGGGCGCGGCCGGGCCTTGAGCCCTGGCCGGCGGGATCCACGCGACAG
The DNA here is from genome assembly GCA_021787565.1 of Acidobacteriota bacterium. Classification (GTDB taxonomy): domain Bacteria; phylum Acidobacteriota; class UBA4820; order UBA4820; family DSQY01; genus DTPS01. The sequence goes on along the minus strand of JAJYLT010000003.1, from coordinate 143,432 downwards.
GCCCGCAGGAAGGAAGCGGAGACGACCATGGTCAGCATGCAGGAACTCATCGAGAGGATGAAGCACTTCTGGGCCGGCGAGGGATGCCTCATCGCCGAGCCGTACGACCTGGAGAAGGGGGCCGGGACCATGAACCCCGAGACCTTCCTCCGCGTGCTGGGGCCGCAACCCTACGCCAGCGCCTACGTGGAGCCGTGCCGGCGGCCTCGGGACGGGCGCTACGGAGAGAATCCCCAGCGCGTTGAGAAGCACCACCAGTTCCAGGTGATCATGAAGCCCAGCCCCGACGACATCCAGGAGCGCTACCTGCGGAGCTTGGAGTCCTTCGGCATCGTGCTCCGGGAGCACGACCTGAAGTTCGAGGAGGACAACTGGGAGGCCCCTACGCTCGGCGCCTGGGGCGTGGGCTGGCAGGTCATGCTGGACGGCACCGAGATCACGCAGTTCACCTACTTCCAGCAGGCGGGAGGCTTCGAGCTCAAGCCCGTCACGGTGGAGATCACCTACGGCATCGAGCGGCTCTGCATGTTTCTCAACGGCATCGGGAACGTCTACGAGATCCCTTGGAACGACCATTTCAGCTACGGGGACATGAGGAGGGAGGCGGAGCGGCAGTTCTCCGTCTACGACTTCGAGGAGGCCAGGACCGATCTGACGGCCGCCTGGTTCGACCAGTACGAGGCCGAGAGCCGGCGCCTGGTGGAGAAAGAGCTCTACCTCCCAGCCTATGACTTCTGCCTGAAGGCCAGCCACGCCTTCAACATCCTGGACGCGCGCGGCGCCATCTCGGTGGCGGCCCGCGCCGACTACATCAAGCGCGTGCGCCGCCTGGCCTGCGCCTGCGCCGCGGCCTACATGAAGCAGTTCGAGCCCGCCAAGGAGGTGGCCCGTGGCTGATTTCCTGCTCGAGATCGGCACCGAGGAGATCCCCGCGGGGATGATCCGCGAGCTGGCCTGGAGCCTCGCCGACCGCGTCTTAGAAGAACTTAGGGCTGCGGGCCTCTGGACGGGCGGCGAGCTCGTCGCGGACCCAGGGCGCGATCCCTTCGAGCGCATACCAGGCGGACGGATGATCGCCGCGCCGCGCCGCATTGGCTTCCTTCTGCCGGACCTGCCCGTCCGTCAGCCCGACCGCAGCGAGACGGTGGTGGGTCCCGCCATGGCCGTGGCGCGGGATGCGGGCGGGCAGTGGACCAAGGCCGCCGAGGGATTCGCCCGCAAGCAGGGCGTGGCGCTGACCGACTGCCGGGAGGTCCAAGGCCCCAAGGGACCCTGCGTGGGCTTCGAGCGCATGGTCAAGGGCAGGCCCACCGAGGAGATCCTCGCGGAGATCGTGCCTGCCGCCGTGGACGCCCTCCACCTCACCAAGGCCATGCACTGGGGGGACGGGAGCCAGACCTTCGTGCGGCCCGTCCGCTGGGTCGTGGCGCTCCTGGATGACCAGGTCGCGGCGCTCTCCGTCAAGGGCGTGGCGGCCGGGCGGACGAGCCGCGGCCACCGCATTCACGGCGCGGCGGCCGTGGAGGTGCCCTCCGCGGCGCTCTTTTCCGAGGCGCTTCGGCGGGAGCGCGTGCTGGCCGATCCGGCCGATCGAAAGCAGAAGATCACGGAGGAGCTCAACCACCACGCGGCAGCCCTCGGCGGCCACGTGCCCGGCGACCCCGAGCTCCTGGAGAAGCTGGTCTACCTGTGCGAGTTCCCCACCGTTCTCGTGGGCGGCATACCCGCCGAGTATCTGGCTCTTCCCTCGGAGATTCTGGTGACGTGCCTCCGGGAGCACCAGAATTTCTTCGTGGTGCGCGGGGCCGGGGAGTCGGTGCTGCCGCATTTCTTGTCCGTCATGGACGGCCCCGACGATCCCAGGGGCTTCATCCGGAGGGGCCTCGAAAACGTCTCCCGCTCCCGCCTCTCCGATGCCCGCTTCTTCTACGAGCAGGACGTGAAGGTGCCGCTCGAAGCGCGGCTGGAAGCGCTGAAGGGAGTGGTTTTTCATCGCAAGCTTGGCAGCTATTACGACAAAGCGCTGAGGATGGAAGCCCTGGCCCTAAAGCTTGCGGCCCTTTTCGGCGCGAACGCCGAGGAGGCGGCCTGGGCCGCCCGGCACTGCAAGTGCGACCTCGCCTCGCTGCTTGTGCAGGAGAAGGAGTTCACGACGCTCCAGGGAATCGCCGGAGGCCTCTACGCCGCAGCCCAGGGGCAGCCCGCCGATGTGGCCGAAGCGATCTACGACCACTACCGGCCGGTCTTCACGGAGGACGATCTTCCGCGAGGGGCGATCGGAATCAGCGTGGCGCTAGCGGACAAGCTGGACACGCTGGTCGAGATGTTCAGGATCGGTCAGGCGCCCACCGGCTCCAAGGATCCCTTTGCCCTGCGGCGGGCGGGGATGGGCGTAATGCGCATTCTGGTGGAGCACCGTGCTTCCGTTTCCTTCGATCTCCGGGCGCTCCTCGTCTCTCTCGGTCCCATTCCAGGTGGGCTCATGGAGTTTCTCGAAGGACGCCTGCGCTTCTTGTGGGAACAGGGGAGGAGGGCAGCCGTACTCGAAGAGCCGTCATCGGCCCTGGACCACCCTTCGCACGAGGTGGCACTGCGTGCGTCGACGGGAGGCCGCTCCTCCGGGTTCCCCTACGACGAAATCAACGCCGTGCTGGCCGCTGGCACTCGCGATCGCTTCGACCCCTGGGTGCTCGATCTCAAGCTGATGCACTTCCACGGAGTACGCAACTGGGCTCCGGAAGACTTCGACCACCTGGCCGTGGCCTTCAAGCGGGCCAAGAATATCCTCAAGGGGATGCCCGGATATTCGTTGGATCCGTCGCTGTTCCTGCCCGAATCGGACAAAGAGGGGGCCGCCGAGCGGGCGCTTTTCGCGGCCTACGAGGCCGTCAAGGATGAGGCCGAAGAGAGATTCGCAATCTCCCTCTACGATGCCGGTCTTCTGGAACTGGCCAAGCTTCGTCCCGCCGTAGACCGCTTCTTCGACGACGTGCTCGTGATGTGCGATCCCGAGGGCAAGGACCCGAAGAAGACCGCCCTCCAGCAGAACCGCCTGGCGCTTCTCCAGCGCCTCGTCGCGCTCTTCGACCGGGTGGCGGACTTCTCGGAAATCGTGCCGCGGGAAAAAGAGGCCGGGAAGTAGGAGGGGGGACTTCGCCGGCACCATCCAGGCGGAAACCCGCCAAGTTCGGTCAGATGCCGAGCCAGATCCTCTTGAAGGAGCCCTCCTGAGGGCAGAGATCACAACGCGGGAGTGAGACCATCCTGGACCGCCTGCTCCACCCTCCGCGCTCCACCCGCCGGGGACTTGACGAATGAGACTCCAGGTGTAACATTACTATCTCGCACCAGGGGGATTCATGATCGTCATCGGTCGGCAGACGGACTACGCGGCCCGCATTGTGCTGCACTTGGCCTCACTGGAGGAGGGGGCCCGGGTGACGGCACGGGAGATCGCCGCCACGCGCCTCATTCCGCCCGCCTTCATCCGCCGCATCGTGAGCCGGCTTTCGGCGGCGGGCATCCTCATCACCGTACGGGGCAACAAGGGCGGGGTCACGCTGGCCAGGCCGCCGTTCCGGGTGTCGCTCAGGGAGGTGATCGAGGCGATGGAAGGTCCCATCGCCATCAACAGCTGCCTGACGCAGGCTGGCGCATGCCCGCTGGCGGAGCTGTGCCCCGTGCAGTCGTCCTGGGCCGGCGCGACCCAGCACCTATCCCAGTACCTGGACGGCGTCCGATTCGATGCCCTGGCCGCCAGCATCCGAAATCAGCGAGGTGGCGGAAAGCACGGCCCGACGAGGAGCGGGCGGAAACTCGCGGAGAAGAGCGGGTCAGCCCGATCGGGGAAAGAGCAGAAGATCACATAGGAGGTCTGGATGGATGTCTTGACCCTGGGACGTCTCCAATTCGCCTGGACGATCGCGTTTCATTACATCTTCCCTCCGCTCACCATCGGCCTGGGGCTGATCCTGGTGGTCATGGAGGGGATGTATCTGAAGACGCGCACTCCGGTCTACCACGCGATGACCCGCTTCTGGGTCCGCGTCTTCGGCCTGATCTTCGCCATCGGCGTGGCCTCGGGCATCGTGATGGAGTTCCAGTTCGGCACGAACTGGGCCGCCTACTCCCGGTACGTGGGCGACGTCTTCGGGAGCGCCCTGGCGGCCGAGGGGATCTTCGCCTTCTTCCTGGAATCGGGGTTCCTCGCGATCCTCCTCTTCGGATGGGACCGGGTGAGTCCGAAGATGCACTTCTTCTCCACCGTCATGGTGTCGCTCGGTTCCATCTTCAGCGCCCTCTGGATCATCGTGGCCAACTCCTGGCAGCAGACGCCGGCGGGATTCCACATCGTCCAGACGGCGGCCGGTGCGAGGGCGGAGGTGACCAACTTCTGGCAGGTCGTCTTCAACCCCTCCACCGTGGACCGCTTGAGCCACGTGCTCGTGGCGGCCTTTCAGACGGGAGCCTTCCTCGTCATCAGCGTGAGCGCCTTCTACCTTCTGAAGAAGCGCCATACGGACTTCGCCAAGGCCTCCATGAAGATCGCGCTGGTGATCGCGTTGATCGCCTCGCTCCTCCAGCTCGTCACGGGCGACACGAGCGCGAGGCTGGTGGCCCGCTACCAGCCGGCCAAGCTGGCGGCCTACGAGGGGATCTTTCCGGCGGCCCAACCCCGCGCGCCCCTCAGCCTCTTCGGCTGGGTCGACGAATCGGGCCAGAAGGTGGATTTCTCGGTGGCCCTGCCCGGCATGTTGAGCTGGCTGGTCTATGGCGATGCCAGCAAGCCGGTGACGGGACTCGACGCCTTCAAACCGGAGGACCGCCCTCCCGTCAACATCGTCTTTCAGACCTACCACGCCATGGTGGGCATCGGCATGGCGCTCATTCTCATCAGCGTGCTCGGGGTCTTTTTCTGGTGGCGAAGGAGCCTCTTCGAGAAGGGCTGGTTCCTCAAGATTCTGGTCGTGGCCGTGGTGCTGCCGGAACTGGCGAACCAGCTCGGCTGGGCGTCGGCGGAGGTGGGGCGCCAGCCGTGGATCGTCTACGGCCTGCTCCGGACCAAGGACGCCCTTTCGCCCGTAGTGACGGCGGGGGAGACGCTGACCTCCCTCATCCTCTTCACCTTGCTCTACATTCTGCTCTTCGCGCTGTTCATCTATCTCCTGGACCACAAGATCAAGGAAGGTCCGGTGGACGCGGACGTGATCGGGGAGGGACACAGGGCATGAACATCGACCTGAACGTGATCTGGTTTCTGCTGGTGGGGGTCCTCTTCACGGGCTACGCCATGCTGGACGGCTTTGACCTCGGCGTGGGCGCGCTCCACCTCCTGACCCGCACGGACGAGGAGCGCCGCACCATGATCAACGCCATCGGTCCCGTCTGGGATGGCAACGAGGTCTGGCTGGTCACGGGCGGCGGCGCCCTCTTCGCGGCCTTCCCCATGGTCTATGCCACCGTCTTCTCGGGCTTCTACCTGGCGCTGGTGCTCCTCCTGGTGGGGCTGATCTTCAGGGCCGCGGCCATCGAGTTCCGGAGCAAGCAGGAGCACGCGTGGTGGCGCCAGATGTGGGACGTCAGTTTTTCCGTCTCGAGCATCCTCTCGAGCCTCCTGCTCGGCGCCGCCCTGGGCAACATCGCCTGGGGCGTGCCGCTGGACGCCCACTATGAGTTCGCGGGCACCTTTCTGGGGCTGCTCCGCCCCTACCCTCTGCTCGTGGGCGTGACGACGCTCGCCCTCTTCGTGATGCACGGCTCGATCTACATGGTCCTGAAGACGGAGGGGGCCATGCACAACAAGGTGCGCGGGTGGGTGAACAATGCCATCATCTTCTTCATCGTCTGCTACGCCCTCACGACCTTCACGACGCTGCTCTACGTGCCCCACATGACCGAGACCATCAAGGCCCATCCCATCTTCTTTTTGCTGCCCGTCCTCAACATGCTGGCCATCGCCAACATCCCCCGCGAGATCTACCACGGCCGTGACCTGCGGGCCTTCCTCTCCTCCTGCGCCTCCATGGCGGCCCTCATGGCGCTCTTCGGCGTGGGGCTCTTCCCGAACATCGTCTTCTCCAGCCCCAACCCTGCCAACAGCCTCACGCTGTACAACGCGGCCTCCTCACAAAAGACGCTCCGCATCATGCTGATCATCGCGTGCATCGGAGTGCCGCTGGTGCTCGCTTACACCGCCAGCATCTACTGGGTCTTCAGGGGCAAGGTGAAGCTGGACGCCCACAGCTACTGAGGGGAAGGGCGGACCGACCGGCGAGCGGAGGAAACAAAGGGGTTCGCGAGCATGATCATGGCCGGCTTCGAAAGGAATCTGCCCCGTGAAGGGGACATGAAGGTCGGCGCGACCCTCTTCGCCCACCCCGGCCTTCCGGTGGAGGCCGACGCCCTCAGGCAGCTCAGGGACGCCTGTCGCATCCCCAGCGTCGAGCGGGTCATCGCGACACCGGACATTCACGTGGGTTACGGCGTCCCCATCGGAAGCGTGGTGGCGACCTCGGAGGTCGTCATCCCCGCCGCCGTCGGGTACGACATCAACTGCGGCATGCGGCTGCTGACCACGGGCCGCCGGGCGCTCGACGCGGACGCGGCCCTCCTCGCGGGATCCATACGCCGTGACATCCCGCTGGGCGAAGGGAAGCGCAACGTACCCCTGGACCGGGAAGAGTTCATGGCGGTGCTCGCCCGCGGCGTCCCGGCCCTTTGTGACATCCATCGGCGGGACCATCCCGTATGGGACCACCTGGACCCCGTGCGGGAACCGGAGGCCTGGAGCCACATCGAGGAGGGGGGCTCCATGCCGGGCGATCCCGCCGTTCTCTCGGCGCGAGCCATCGAGCGCGGGCAATACCAGCTCGGCACGCTGGGAGGCGGCAACCACTTCATCGAGCTCCAGGAGGTGGTCGGTATAGAAGACCCTCTGCGCGCCGCGTCATGGGGGCTCTTTGATGGTCAGCTGGTGATCATGATCCACTCGGGCAGCAGGGGGTTCGGTCACCAGGTGGGTGAGGAATTCATGGCGCTGGCCCGCTCCCGCACCTACGGAGAGCCCCACCCCTCGCGCGAGCTCTGCTACATGCCCGTGGATTCCAGGGAGGGGCGCGCCTACATCGGCGCCATGCACGCGGGAGCCAACCTGGCCTTCGCCAATCGGCACCTCATGGCGGCGTTGGTGGCCAAGAACGTGCTCCATCACTACCCCTGCACGGCCCTGAAGCTCCTCTACGACGTGCCTCACAACATGGCCAAGCTGGAGCGTCACGACGGGCGGCTGCTCTGGGTCCACAGAAAGGGCGCCACCAGGGCTTTCACCTCGGACCGCATGGCCGGGGGCCCCTTCGAGGACACGGGCCAGCCCGTACTCATCCCAGGCTCCATGGGGTCCTTCTCCTACGTCCTCACCGGTGTTCCCGAGAACGAGCGGGCACTCTGCTCCGCCAACCACGGCGCGGGGAGGCGGATGAGCCGAACGGCAGCGGCGGGCAAGGTGAACCGCCGCGGCGGCAGGATCGTCAGGCCGGGCCTGATCTCCGACGACGAGTTCCGGACGGCCATGGAGGGCATCACTCTCATCTGCGAGAACCGCCGCACGATCAAGGAGGAGGCCCCCCAGGCCTACAAGGACATCGAGGCCGTCATCGAGGCGGTTACGTCCTCCGGCCTTGCGAAGGTGGTGGCCAAGATGCGACCGCTGGCCGTCCTCAAAGGGTAGGGAGGAGAGAGATTTTCTTTTCCTTTCCCCTCCTCAACTTCTCAACTCACCTACCCCGGGTACTTATTGGCGATGTAGTCGGTCAGATGGCGGATGGTGAAATCCTGGTCGCGCGAGACCCAGCGGGTGCAGTCCCCGATGGAGACCATGCCGCAGAGGCGCCCCTCCTCCATCACGGGAAGATGACGGCAGCGGCGCTCGGTCATGACGGCCATGGCCTCGCGCACCGGTGTATCGGGCGTCACGTACACCATGTCCGTGGACATCACCTCGCTCACGGGCAGGGATTCGGAATCGCTTCCCCTCAGCAGGACCCTCTGCAGGAGGTCCCTCTCGCTGAAGATCCCGCGGACGTGGCCTGCTGCCATGACCAACACGGCCCCGATGCGGTGCTCCGACATCAGGTGGGCGGCGTCCATGACCGTGGTCTCCGGAGAGACGGAGAAGACCTCCGCGCCCTTTTCTTCCAAGATCCGCTTGACGGTATCCATGAGACCCTCCCAGAGAAGGCATCCCGCCCGGACTAGTCGGTCGCCTCGGTTCAACACACCCCCCGGCGAATCGTCACTTCCCTCTCACGGTCCAGAGATGGCGCTGGGGCGGCGCCATGTAGCGCGCTCCCTCGGGAGTGATGATCACGTCCTCCTCGATACCCACGGCTCCAAAGCCCGGAACGGTCAGCGAGGGTTCCAGGGTGAAGATCTGCCCTTCCTCCAACACGAGGAAGGGGGTGTTCCGGTAACGGGCCCAGGCGGGGCCCAGGAGCGCTCCGCCATCGTGGACGTGGCGGCCGATCTGATGACCGAGGGCGTGGGGATACTCGGGATAGCCGGCGTCGGTCACCACCTTGCGGGCGATGGTGTCCAGTTCGATGCCCTTGGCTCCCGGCTTGAGGGCCCGGCCCGAAGCCTCGATGGAGCGGACGATGGTGTCGAAGCCCTTCTGGGCCGGCTCGGGCGCGCGCTCCTCGCCGGGCTTCAGGACGTACCAGGTGCGCTGCATGTCGGAGGCGTAGCCGCGGACGAAGACGCCCATGTCCACGTGCACCAGATCGCCCGGTTGAACCGGGTTCTCCGTCGCGCTTCCGTGGCCCGATCCGGCCCCGCGGTCGCCCGCGAAGACGAGGGTCTGGAAGCTCGGGGTGACGCCGTAGGATAGGATGCGCTCCTGGATGAACCCGTAGATCTCTTTCTCCGTGAGGCCAGGCCTGAGGAACGCGCTGATCTCTCCGAAGATCTTGACGGTGAGATCCACCCCCTCCTGGATGGCGGAGCGCTCGATGGGGCTCTTGCTGGAGATGAGCGAGAGGACCACCGCCTCGGCCGAGACCACCTCCGCGGACGGAGCCATTTCCTTGAGGAGCCCCTGAAGAAAGACGAACTTGCCGTGAGTGATGCCGTCCGCCGTGGGGTCGTTGAACGAGAAGTTGAGGGCGACCTTGCCGGGCTTCACCCGCTGGAGGAGGCGCCCGAAGGGCTCCTTGAAATCCTCCACGTAGGTGTAAACCTCGGTGAAGAGGCCCGACTCCTCGAAGTCCTGCTGGTCGAACTTGCCGCAGATGACGAAGCGTTCCCCCGTGGGGGTTACGGCGATCACGCTCTCCCAGGTCAGGTGGCCGGGAGAAACGTAGGAGAAGACGCGCTCCGCCCCGGCGCTCGTCTCCTGGACGAAGGTCACCCACAGGTCGATGGCTTGCTCGTTGATCTTCCGCGCCGCCTGGTCGAGTTTCTCGGCGATGATCTCTTTGGGAGCGAGGTCGTGCGCCATGGCTTGACTCCTTTCGTGGGGGGCGCTTCGTGCGCCCGTGCCCATAGGGGGTGCGGATGCCGGCCCCGCACGACTGAAGTCTATCACGCCCGAACCGCCCACCGCTAAAAGAAGCGGGCCCGATCGGGCCCTTAGAGTGAAGAGGGGAAATGGATGTAAGGGAGGGTCAACGAACGATACGGGCCTTTCCGCACTGGTACTCACCCGTCCCGCTCGTCTATACACTCTCCACGGGGCCTACCGGGCAAAGCCCATCTTCCCCGAGGTTCGTCACATCAATTCGTCTTTCGATAAGATAAGTCCTTGTTGCTAAAAGGTCAAGTACTGGCCCAAGGCCCTCCACCGGGAGGACAAGCGGCCTCCACACGACGGCGGCAGAGCCCGCCGGTGCCTCGCCGGAGGAGGTCGCCTCCCGAAATTTCGCGATGGAGGCGCAACCCCTCTGTAGGAGCGGCGCCTCGCCGCGATCCGGGGGAACCCGCTGAGACGATGCGGTTCCCGTGAACGGCCCATCGCGCCGGGGGCGGCGCTCCTACGCGCCAAATTCCATCGCGGTATTTGGGGCCTCAGCCCCGCTTGACGATATTCTTCAGGACCAGGGCGGTCATGGAGGGGCTTTCCACCATGCGCCGCCTGAGGTAGGCGATGGCGTCGTCCCAGTCCACGGCGAAGGGAAGGTAGAGGCGCACCTTCTCTCCGGCAGCCACGAGCTCTCGCTGGATCTTTTCCCGCGGAACGCCCAGGAGCATCTGAAATTCGTAACGCTCCCTGGGGATCTTCATCTCGGCGATGATGGCCCTGGCCTTGCCGATGTACTCCACGTCGTGGGTGGCGATGCAGACATAGTGGCCCCGCTCGAACAGCTTGCGGATCACCCGGAGGAGGCTCTCCTTCATGTCGCGCCTGTTCTGGGTCGCCAGCGGTTCGGGGACATTGTAGATGCCGATGCAGGCGCGGATATGGGCCTGCAGGCCATCGAGGCTGTCGATGTCGTCGAGGGTGCGGTGGAGGCGGGTCTGAAGGACCGTCCCCAGAACGGGGTACTTGGGCTTGAGCTCCCTGTAAAGCTGGAGGGTGAAGTCGGTGAGGTCCGTGTCCTCCATGTCGATGGTCAGGCCGCGGCCCGCCTTCTGGCATGCGGCGGCCATCTCCCCGATGTTGCGCCGGCAGAGATCGGGGTCCACGTAGTATCCGAAATGGCCCGGCTTGACCGAAATGGAGCAATAGGGCCTGTCCTTCAAGGCATCCAGGGTCTTCAGGTAGAGATCGACGGCATGCCGGACCTTGGCCTCGGTCTTTTCGGCCTCGCCCAGCACGTCCATCGTGGATTCGATCCCCTTCATCTTGTTGAGGTCGTCGGCCGCGCGCAGTCCCTTGTCCATCGAATCCCCCGAGACGTAGGGGGAGGCGAATACCCGAACCAGCCGGCCAGGGATGGCGTTGGCCACGGACCTTCTCACGGCAAGCATGGACATGAGCTGCTCCTCCAGGAACCGCGGACGGATGCCCGCGAGGCGGCATTATAGCACCGGCTGGGAAGGACGGTGGAACAGAACCAGCCGCCGCGGTGCCTCCCGGGTGAGCCAAATGGCCCAGCGGCCCCCTGGCCTGCGCCGACCGGGCGATACCGTGCGCCCTGGGGATCGGCCAGCCGCCCCGGGTTCTGTCGGGGCGTCCGCAACAAGAGGGGAGGCCGATGCGCCCCAGCCGTGTTGAATGCGTCCCCGCCTTGCACTATGCTGAGCTTTAGGCCACCTCACGGGGGCGGGGAGGCGGCGAGAGCATCCGGCAAAAGTCTCATCTCGAGAAGGGGGCAACATGTCGAAGATCAAGCCGTTTCGCGCCTATCGTCCCGAGCCGAACCTCGCCGCCCGGGTGGCGAGCTTTCCTTACGACGTCATCAGTTCCGAGGAGGCCAGGGAGCTGGCGAAGGGCAACCCTTACACCTTCCTGCACGTGGGAAAACCCGAAATCGACTTGGATCCCACCGTGCCGCTTTACGACGACAGGGTCTACGCGAAGGGCAGAGAGAACCTGCGGCGCTACATCGCGAACGGCGTCCTCCTCAAGGAGGCGCTGCCCTGCTATTACGTCTACCAGCAGCGGATGGGCTCGCACGTTCAGGCGGGGTTGGTATGCCTCTGCTCGGTGAGGGAGTACGAGGAGGGCCTCATCAAGCGTCACGAGTTCACGCGCAAGGACAAGGAGGATGACCGCACCCGCCACGTCTCCGAACAGAACGCCAACGCGGAACCCGTCTTCCTGGCGTACCGGTCCCGCAAGGAGATCGACGAGATCGTGGACCGAGCCCGCTCCTGCGATCCGGTCTACGACATCGTGACGGAGGACGGCATCGGCCACACGGTCTGGGTGGTGGCCGACGAAAGCGATATGGCCGAGCTCACGCGGCTCTTCGGCGAGCTCCCCGCCCTCTACGTGGCGGACGGCCACCACCGGACCGCGGCCGCCGTCCGGATGGGGCAGGCCCTCCGAGGCAAGAGCGCCACGCATACCGGCGAGGAGCCCTTCGAGTATTTCATGGCGGTCGTCTTTCCCGACGACCAGCTCCAGATCATGGACTACAACCGGGTGGTGAAGGATCTGAACGGTCTCGCCCCCCAGGCCTTCATGGACAGGATCGGGGCGGCCTTCGACGTAACACCGGCGCCTGCCTCCAAGCCGTCGGCGCCCCGGCAGTTCGGCATGTTTCTCGGCGGGAAATGGCACCGTCTCACGGCCAAACCGGGTACTTTCCCCGCCGACGATCCCGTGAAGGGGCTGGACGTCTCCATCCTTCAGGGCAACCTGCTCGGGCCAATCCTGGGTATCGACGATCCCCGGACCGACACGCGCATCGATTTCGTGGGCGGCATCCGCGGGACGGCCGAGCTGGAGAAGAGGGTGAAGCAGGGTTGGGCCGTGGCCTTCTCCCTCTATCCGACCTCCTTGACCCAGCTCATGGCCGTCGCGGACGCCGGTCAGGTCATGCCGCCCAAGTCCACCTGGTTCGAGCCGAAGCTGCGCAGTGGACTCCTCGTGCGGCTTATCGAGGATTGATTTCACAGGGAGACGTTGAGGGAGTGAGGGAAGCCTTTTTTCTGGATGATCGGAAGAAGCCTTCTCACCGGCTCACCGCCTCCCTGTTTAGAGGAAAGGGGTTGAAGATGAAAATCCTGATCGCGGATGCGTTTGACGCCTCGTTGCCCAAGCGGCTCGCCGCCTTCGGTGAGGTTTTCGAGGACATGGGGAGGCTCGGCGAGGCCGACGTCCTTTTGGTCCGCAGCAAGACCAAGGTCACACGAGAGGTCGTCGATGGCGCCCCCAAACTGAAGCTCGTGATCCGGGGCGGAGTGGGCACGGACAACATCGATAAGGAGGCCTGCAAGGCGAAGGGGATCGAGGTCAGGAACACGCCCCAGGCCTCCTCCGTGGCGGTGGCCGAGCTCGCCATGGCCCTCATGCTCGCCATCCCCAACCGCCTCGTGGAGTCCCACAACTCCATGAAGGAGGGTAAGTGGCTCAAGAAGGAGCTCAAGCGCACCGAACTCTTCGAGAAGACCCTCGGCCTTCTGGGCATCGGCCTCATCGGCACGGAGGTGGCTAAACGGGCAAGGGCTTTCGGCATGAAGGTGATCGCCTACGACCCCTTCGTCCTGAACCACGACTTCGCCCAGCTCAAACCCTCCATGGACGACGTGCTGAAAGAGGCCGACTATCTCAGCATCCACACCCCCCTGACGGACCAGACCCGGGGCATGCTGAACAAGGCGGCCTTCGCCAAGATGAGGGAGGGGGTGATCATCATCAACACGAGCCGCGGCAAGGTTATGGTGGAGGAGGACCTGGCCGAGGCGCTCCGGTCGGGCAAGGTGCGGGCCTACGGCACGGACGTCTGGGCCTCGGACCCGCCCGATCCCTCCAGCCCCTTGCTCTCGGCGCCCAACGTGCTCATGACTCCGCACATCGGTGCTTCCTCCAAGGAGAACCTGTTGAGAATCGGTGACATCGTCGTGGAGATCCTTGAAAAGAGGAAATGAACCCACAGGGAGACGGTGGGGCAATGAGGAGAGGCTTCTCTTCTTGCATGACTGCACGAGGTCTTCTCACCGCCTCACTGCCTCCCCGTTCAATTATCAAGAGGAGAAGAGCATGGCCAAACGGGTAATCAACTTCTATGCCGGTCCTGCCGGGCTGCCGCTTCCGGCCCTCGAGCGGGCGCGGGCGGAGATGCTGGACTTCGAGAACACCGGCATGTCGGTGATGGAGATCTCCCACCGCGCCAAGGAGTACGACGCGGTGCACAACGAGGCCATCGCCCTCGTCAAGGAGCTTCTCAACGTCCCCGACAATTACAAGGTTCTCTTCCTCCAGGGCGGAGGCAACATGCAGTTCGCCATGCTGCCCATGAACATCCTCCACTCGGGACGCAAGGCGGACTACATCGTCACGGGCTCATGGGCCAAGAAGGCCTACAAGGAGGCCGTCATCGTGGCCGGCGATAACGCCCGCTGCATCGCCTCCACGGAGAGCGAGAAGTTCTGCCGCCTGCCGCGCCCCGAGGAGATCAAACTCAACCCCGACGCGGCCTATGTGCACTTCTGCACGAACAACACCATCTACGGCACCCAGTGGAAGACCTTCCCCGAGACCGGCGGGATTCCTCTGGTGGCCGACATGTCCTCGGACATGATGTGGCGCCCCTTCGACGTGAAGCCCTTCGGTTTCATCTACGCCGGTGCCCAGAAGAACCTCGGTCCCTCCGGCCTGGTGCTGGCGCTCATCCGGGACGATTTTCTGGAGATGTGCAGCGACAAGCTGCCCACCATGCTGCGCTACAAGATCCACGCCGAGAAGAACAGCCTCTTCAACACGCCCCCCTGCTTCTCCATCTACATCCTGCGCAACGTCCTGGCCTACAACAAGCAACTCGGCGGACTCGGCGTCATCCACGAGAACAACCTCAAGAAGGCCGAACTCCTCTACGGCTGCATCGACAAGCACGCGGGCTTCTACAAACCGTGGGTCACGGTCAAGGAGGACCGCTCCACGATGAACGTGGACTTCTTCCTGCCCACCGAGGAGCTCACGGCGAAGTTCATCGCCGAGGCCAAGCAGAACGGCATGGTGGGCCTCAAGGGCTACCGCGACCTCGGCGGCATCCGGGTCTCCATGTACAACGCCGTCACGGTTCCCCAGATCGAGACCCTCGTTTCCTTCATGGAAGAGTTCATTCGCCGGAACGGCTGATACCGCCCTCGAATGCCTTGGCCGCCCGCCGTGCCACGCGGGCGGCCTTTTCATTTGCTGGCCCTTGCCGCGCGCCCCGCCGGGAATTACGTTGTTGGAACGAGGGAAGGAGTCCGAACGTGAAGTGGTGGCTGTGTCTAGGTGTTCCGTTGTTGCTTGCCCTTCCGGTGGCGAGCCAGCTCCCCCCCGTTCCGGGCGTCTTCGGGGACGCGCCCTACGACGAGGCCCTCAACTTTGTGGACCTTCTGGCCGCGGGCGATTTCTTCAGGGCGGCCCAGTGCCTTCCCGCGAGTCGGCGCACCGATGCAACCGCGGAGAACCTCAAGCACGAGTGGAGCGATCTCACGCGGAAGTACGGCCAGTTTCAGGGCCGCCGCTATACGGCCGCTGACCTGGAGGGTGAGCATTGGCGCATCCACGTCCTCTGCACCTTCGAGAAGGGATACCTGGATGCCATCCTGACCTTCAGCACGTTGGCTGAGGAGCGCAAGGTCCTATCCTTCACCTTCGTCCCCGTCACACGCGACCAACCCATCGGTGCAACCCGGGGGGGCTGACGGCCCTCCGCCATGGAGCGGCGCTTTCGGCGGACGGCGGCCCCGCCACCGCACTCCGGAGGGGATGGCGCGCAAGCGGGATGCCCTGGGCATCGCTCCCCGGGCGCCGGAGGGGCCTCCGGCCGAATGAGAAATCGGGCCCGCGGGAATCGGGGGCGTGAACCCGATGGGCCGCGGTCCCGTATGAAGCCTTCAAGCAAGCGGTCAGCCCCGCGTCGGGCTGCCGTGCCCTCTGGGGCGGTCGGTCCCGGTGCGGGGCCTGGGAAACGGGGGAAAGCCCATCATTCCGATAGGGGAGGAGGGGGAAATGCTGAAGCGCCTTGGCTTGTTCTGCGCGGGCTTGGTGATGGTGGCCCTGGGAATCGCCCTGCCGGTCTGGCCCCAGGACGTTCCAGCGGAAACCTACACGCTGCCCAACGGCCTCACGGTCATCCTCCACGAGGATCACCGGCTCCCTCAGGTGGCCGTCAACCTCTGGTACGCCGTGGGGGCCAAAGACGAGGCGAAGGGCCGGACGGGCTTCGCCCACCTCTTCGAGCACCTCATGTTCATGGGGACCGATCGCGTGCCGCAGGGCCAGTTCGACCGGATCATGGAGAGCGGCGGCGGAGCCAACAACGCCTCCACCGCGGAGGACCGCACCAATTACTACAGCTGGGGCCCGAGCACCCTGCTTCCGACTCTTCTCTGGCTGGACGCGGACCGCATGGAGGGCCTGGGCAAGGCCATGACCCAGGAGAAGCTGGACCTCCAGCGAAGCGTGGTCCGCAACGAACGCAGGCAGAGCTACGAGAACCAACCGTACGGCAAGGCGTGGCTCATGATCCCTGAGGCTCTCTATCCCGAAGGCCACCCCTACCACCACCCGGTCATCGGGAGCCACGAGGACCTGGAGGCGGCCACTTTGAAAGACGTCCAGGACTTCTTCGCCACCTACTACGTCCCGGGAAACGCCAGCCTGGTCGTGGCCGGAGACTTCGAGCGGGCGGCCGTGAAGAAGGTCATCGCAGACACCTTCGGGGCCGTGCCGGCCCAGCCGCTTCCCGAGCACCGCTCGGCGGCCCCCGTGGTCTTGGACCGGGAGATCCGCCGCATGGCCACGGACAAGGTCCGCTACCCCATGCTCTGGCTGGTCTGGCCCTCGCCCAGGGCTTTCGATCCGGGCGACGCCGAGATGAGCCTGACGGCCGCCGTCCTCTCGGCCGACAACGCCGGTCGTCTGTACCAGAGGCTGGTCCTTCAGGACCGGTCCGCGCAGAGCGTGGTGGTCTACCAGCACGCGAGGGATCTGGGCTCCGAGTTCACGGTGCAGGTGAGGGCCGCCGAAGGGGCCGACCTGGAGCGGATCAAGAGAACCGTCCTGGAGGAGATGGATCGCTACAAGCGGGAAGGACCGACGGAGGCCGAGCTGAAGAGGGTGAAGGCCTCGGCGGAGTCGCACTTTCTGCGGAGGGTGGAGGACCTGCAGGAGCGGGCGGACATGCTCAACGCCTACTACCACGCCTTCGGCGATCCCGACGGCTTCCGGCGCGATCTCGCCGCCACCACCTCCGCCAGCGCCGATTCGCTGAAGAGCTGGGCCCGCAAAGTGCTCGGTGAGGGCAGGCTGGACCTGCGCATCCTCCCGGTGGGAGCGGTGAGCCCCGGCGCGGACCTCTCCCGGCGACCGGCCGATTTTCCGCCCGCTCCGGTGCACCCCCCGGTGCCGGAGGCCACGACCCTCGCCAATGGGATGAAGCTCTACGTGGTGAGCCGCCCCGGTACCGGCCTCTTCTCGGGAGTGCTCGTCGTGGACGGTGGGGAGAGGCTCGTCCCCAAGGAGAAAGCCGGCCTCGCCGCCCTCTCCGCCTCGCTCCTGACCGACGGCGCGGGGTCCCTGGACGCCGAGGGATTCGCCGAGGCCGCCGCCTCGCTCGGCGCGTCCATCGAGGCTGGGAGCAGCTGGCATGCCTTCACCGTGAGGGTTGACGGGCTCTCCTCCAAGCTCGCTCCCACGCTCGATCTCTTCACCGACGCGGTCGTCCGGCCCACGCTCTCCGAGAAGGACTTCTCGCGGGAGAAGGAGCTCGCCCTGGCCGGCATCCGATCCAGGGTGGAACGGCCCGAGACCGTGGCCGTCATGGCGTCGCGGGCAATGATCTTCGGCCGGGACGACCCCCGCGGGCGCCCGAGGGCGGGCTACGCGGCGACGGTGCAGGCCATAGAGCTGAAAGACGTAAGGGAGTGCCTGCCGCGCCTGCTTCGTCCCGCCGGCGCGAGCCTCGTCTTCGTCGGAGACTTCGATCCCCAGGCGCTGAAGGCGGCCCTCGACCGGCGCCTCGGCGGCTGGCGGCCCCCGGCCGAGAGTCTCCCGCCCCCGCTGGAACCGCTGGTCCAGCCGGCACCCGGAAGGCTCGTGCTGGTGGACCGCCCCGGGGCACCCCAGACGGTTCTCTACATGATGCGCCCGGTGGCGGCCGCCGGCGGGCCCGATGGGGAGGCGCTGAGGGACAGCCTCAACACGCTCTTCGGAGGCGCCTTCACGAGCCGCCTCATGCAGAACATCCGCGAGAAGCACGGCTACTCCTACGGCGCGGGCAGCAGCCTGTGGCGGGAGGCCGACCAGTTCATGCTGGGAGCCTCCTCGTCGGTCCAGACCGCCGTGACGGGGGCGGCGCTGGCGGAGTTCAGGCGCGAATTCGGCGCGATCGCCTCGGGCAACGTCACCGCCGACGAGCTCACGAAGGCCAATCGGACGGTCCGCTTCGACCTCGTGAGCTCGGCGGCCACCGCCTCGAGCCTTTCGGACACCCTCGGGGAGATCATCGCCAGCGGTCGTCCCCTCGATTCGGTGGGACGGGAGATCGCGGCGCTGGACCGCCTGGATCTCTCCGGAGTCAACGCGACCGCGGCCTCGGGGCTCTTCGACTGGAGCAAGCTTCTGGTGGTGCTGGTGGGCGACAAGGCGGCGGTCTTGCCGCAGCTCAAGGCGGCCGGATTTCCGGAGCCAGCGCTCGTGAATCCCGAGGGGGCGCCGATGTGAGAGCGGCGGGCGGGGGCGGGGTGCGCCTGGCCGCCGGCGTACGGGTGGGGGGACAAGGAACAAGAGCCAAAGGGTGCGGGAGCACCGCTTGCTCAGCGTCTCGGCACCTTCTCACAGAGAGGGCGCTCTACTGCCGGGCGCCGGGGAAGGACTGGAGGAACGCCAGGGAGTCCTCCTCCTCCATGGGCCGGGCGAAGTAGTAGCCCTGTCCGTACGGGCATCCCATGGAGCGCAGCATCTCGATCTGGCCCGGCCTCTCGATGCCTACGGCCACCGCCTGCATCTTGAGCGTCTGGGCCAAGGCGATCGTGGTCCGGACGAAATCGCGGTTGCCCTCGTCCTCGCAGATGGTGCCCACGAAGGAGTGGTCGATCTTTACCGCCTCGATGGGGTACCGGCGGAGGTTGCTCAGCGAGGCGTAGCCCGTCCCGAAGTCATCGACGCAGAGGCGCAGGTTGTACGCCTTGAGCTGGGAGAGGGTGGCGTCCGCCACGTCGCTGTGGCGAAGGAGCGTGCTCTCGGTGATCTCCAGGCGCAGCCAGTTCGGGTCGACCCGGAACTCGGAGGCGGCCTGGCGTAGCTGCTCCGCCAGATCCCGCTGGGCGAACTGCGAGGTGGAGAGGTTGATGCACATGATGAGGGGGGGCTCTCCGCGGCGCAGGTCCTGCAACAGCCGCAGGTGCCTCGCCGCCTCCCGGATGGTGAACTGCCCGATAGGCAGGATCAGGCCGTTCTCCTCGGCGACTTCCATGAAGTCTCCGGGCGTCACGAGCCCCTGGTCGGGGTGACGCCACCGTAGAAGCGCCTCAAAGCCGACAACGCGCTCCGAGCCCAGGTCTATGAGGGGCTGGTAGAACATGGCCAGGCGCTTGTCCACCACCGCCTGGCGGAGATCCGTCTCCATCTCAAGCAGCCTCAGGACCTTCGTACGCATGGCGTGATCGAAGACCGCGTGGCAGCCCCGCCCCTGGCGCTTGGCCTCGTACATGGCCGTGTCCGCGTCCCGGATCATCTCGTCGGGCCTCTCGTAGTGGGGCGCCCAGAAGGCGACGCCGATGCTGCCGCTGCTGTAAACCTCGCGCCCGCTCAGGCGGCAGGGCTCGGCGATCTGCTCCTGAATCCGCTCGGCGAAGCGCACCGCCGTCTCCACGTTGGGGATGTTGTCCAGCAGCACGGCGAACTCGTCGCCTCCCAGCCGCGCCACCGTGTCCGAGGATCGCAGGCACCGGACCAGGCGGTTGGAGACCTCCATCAGGAGTTCGTCGCCCGAGAGGTGGCCCATGCTGTCGTTGATGAGCTTGAACCGGTCCAGATCCACGAAGAGGATGCCGAACCGGTACTCCGCGTAGCGCTGGGCTCTCGCCATGGCCAGCCCCAGCCGGTCCAGGAAGAGGCTTCGGTTGGGAAGTCCGGTGAGAGGATCGTGGAGGGCGTCGTGCTGGAGCTGCTCCTCCGCCAGCTTGCGGGTCGTGATCTCGGTCTGCGAGCCGGCCATGCGGAAGGTCTTGCCCTGGCCGTCCCTGACCGCCATGCCCCGGGTGAGCACCCAGCGGTATTCCCCGCTCTTGCAGAGCATCCGGTGTTCGCACTCGAAATGGGCCTCTCTGCCCTCCACGTGGGCGCGCATCCGCTTCTTCAGCTCGGCCAGGTCGTCGGGATGAACCAAGCGGAACCAATGGTCGGGCCGGTCGCCCAGGTCGCCGTCGTCGTACCCGAGCATGGCCTTCCACCGGCGCGAGAGGGAGAGCTTGTTGGTGCGGAAATCCCAGTCCCAGAGCCCGTCATTGGCGCCCCGGATGGAGAGGGCGAAGCTCTCCGTCCCCTGGAGGAGCCGCTCCTCGGCCATCCGCTTCTGGGTGACGTCCACTCCGGTGGCCAAGAAATGGTGGACGGCCCCCGAGCGGTCCCGTACCGGGGAGATGGTCTTCTCCTCGTGGTAGAGCGTGCCGTCCTTCCGCCGGTTGATGATCACCCCGCGGAAGGAATCGCCGGTCAGCAGAGCCTTCCAGAGCTGGTCGTACAGGGCCTCGTCGTGGTGGCCCGACTTCAGGATCCTCGGGGTCTTGCCGATGACCTCCTGCCGCGAGTAGCCCGTCACCCGCTCGAAGGCGGCGTTGACGTATTCGATGGTGCCCTCCAGGTCGGTGATCAAGACCGACTCCTCGAGCTGCTCGATGGCGCTCAGCAGCCACTGCGGACCCTCGCCGGGCGCCGCGGCCGAGGTCCGGGCCTCCCTCGAAAAGACCAGGACATGCGCGGGTGCCAGGCCTGGGCCGGCTTCCGTGAGGGTGGACTCCAGCTCCAGCAGTTTGCGGCCCGCCGTCACGATCCGGTGGCGGATGCACCTGTCGGGGATGCCCTCCGCGCTCGCGCGGATCCACTCCAGGATGTCCTCCGGCGGCAGGAAATCGGTAAAGCGCCGGTCCAGCAGCTCAGCCACCGAGCGCCCGAATAGGCGTGCCGCGCCGGGGGAGGCGTAGAGAATGAGGCCCTCCTCGTCCAGCACCGCGGCGGAGAACGGCGAGCGCTCCATGGCCAAGCGGGCGAAGCCGCCTTCACCGCGGGCTTTCGAGTCCTGTGCCTTCCGCGAAGGTACCACTTCACACCTCTACAGACACTAAATGGACATTAACCAGCAAGACGGCTGCCAATTTGGCGCGCGTCCGGAACGTGGGGAAGGAATGATCATAGTTGTATAGCAAGAACATGATCTCTGATTCCATCGAGCCCCTCTTTCCTCGGAAGCGGACGCCCCATGGGTTGGACCGTGCGAGATACAGTCTGTAACGATCCGGTAACGGGGCGATGGCCCCCTGGTCCGTCCCCGCGGAACCCGAACCCGCGGCGCGGCGGGCCGTGCGGGAAGGGCCTTGAATGAAGAGGGAGGGCCGTGCGCGGGGCAGGGTGTGGAAGCGGGTGCGGGGATGCCCTATGGTAGAGGACGATAGGAATGGGAACGGACAACCCGAAAGGAGGACCATGGTCATGGAATTCGAAGAGAAGATCCGGCGGATGTTTCCGGCCGCTGGTGAGGTGCCCGCGGAGTTCAGCCTGGATGGCCCCGTGGTGTGCGACCGGTACCTGGTGGACGGCGAGCTGCGCCGCTGGGAGGGCCCGCTGCGTGACGTCCTCTCGCCGGTCTGCATCCGGGACGGCGAGGCGCTGGACCAGAAGCTGCTGGGGCGCTACCCGCTCATGGACGAAGCGACCTCGCTGGAGGCGCTGGAGGCGGCCGTGCGCGCCTACGACCACGGGCGGGGCCTCTGGCCCACCCTGTCCGTGCGCCAGCGCATCAAGTACGTGGAGGATTTCACCTTCCGGATGCGCGAGAAGCGGGATGAGGTGGTGAAGCTCCTCATGTGGGAGATCGGCAAGACCCACGCGGACGCCGCCAACGAGTTCGACCGCACAGTCGAGTACATCCGCGACACGGTGGATGCCATGAAGGAGCTGGACCGGGTCTCCTCCCGCTTCGTGATCCAGAAGGGGATCATCGGACAGATCCGCCGCGGTCCCCTGGGCGTCGTGCTGTGCATGGGGCCCCACAACTATCCCCTCAACGAGACCTTCACCACGCTCATCCCGGCCCTCATCATGGGGAATGCGGTGATCTTCAAGCCGCCGCGCCTGGGAGTCCTGCTGCACTTCCCGTTGCTGGAGGCCTTCCGCGACTCCTTCCCCCGGGGCGTCGTGAACACGGTCTTCGGGCGCGGACAGCAGGTGGTCCATCCCCTGATGGGCACGGGGAAGGTGGACGTGCTGGCCTTCATCGGCTCCAGCCGGGCGGCGGACCTGCTGAAGAAGCAGCACCCGAAGCCCCACCGGCTCCGGAGCGTCCTGGGGTTGGAGGCCAAGAACGCGGCCATCATCCTCAGGGACGCCGACCTGGACCTGACCGTCCCCGAGTGCGTGCTCGGCGCCCTCTCCTACAACGGCCAGCGCTGCACGGCCCTCAAGATGCTCTGGGTGCACTCGGAGATCACGGGCGTTTTCCTGGACAAGCTCTCCCGCGCCGTCACGGACCTCAGGATGGGCATGCCCTGGGAGGAGGGGGTCAGGGTGACGCCCATGCCCGAGCTGGACAAGACGCGCTACCTTACGGAGCTGGTGGAGGACGCGGTGGCCAAGGGGGCCAAGGTGATGAACCCGGGGGGCGGCGCCGTGGCGGGCACCTTCTTCCATCCGGCCGTGCTCTATCCGGTGAACGAGACCATGCGCGTCTATCACGAGGAGCAGTTCGGGCCGATCATCCCGGTGGCCTCCTTCGACGACATCGAGAGGCCCATCCGTTACGTCATCGACTCGAACTATGGCCAGCAGGTCAGCCTGTTCGGCAGCGACCCGGAGGTCATCGGGAGGCTGGTGGACCCGCTGGTGAACCAGGTCTGCCGGGTGAACATCAACAGCCAGTGCCAGCGCGGGCCGGACACCTTCCCGTTCTGCGGCCGGAAGGATTCGGCGGAGGGGACGCTCTCCGTGTCGGACGCGCTGAGGGTCTTCTCGATACGGACCATCGTGGCGGCCAAGACCACGGAGCCGAACAAGGCCATCGTGGAGGATATCGTGCGGGACCACCGCTCCAACTTCATTTCGACGGACTTCATCTTGTAGGGAGGGGCGGCACTCACGCACCTGTGCACTTCCGGCGCGAGATCCCGTTCCCGTAGGAGCGCTCTCCAGAGCGCGATTCGTCAAGGGCGCTCCCTCTCACCGGGGCGAGCCGGCCGGGCGCCTTCGGCGCCCTGGCCAGGACGCGGCGTCGCCGGGAGCGAAAGGCGCTCTGTCATGAAGCGTCACCCCGTGGCCTCCTCCAGCGGTCTCCCGACACGGGGTCCCGGCGACTTGGATTCCCGCGCCTTTCTCCCCGCCGCCGCGCGCGTCCTGGCACGCCCTTCGGGCGGCCGGCTCTCGTGTCTGGGATGGGAGGCCCCACCCCCCCTCCATGGGTGCGCCGCGAGTCTCGGACCTTGGATCTGCGTCAGCCTTCGGCGCCTCGCTCCTCGGCGTACGTCCAGTACGCCTGCGTCGCGGCCGCCTCGGCTTCCTTGCCCAAGGCCCAATCCGCGCGGCGCCGCTTTCCGCCTTTGGCGGAAAGCGAATGGCACGGCGCCAGGGGAAGGGGAGCGAGGGAACGGGGAGGGGCCCTCCTCGCTTCGCCGGAGGGCCAGCGGCACCGGGTCGCCCGTCACATGGGGGTGCCCCGTGCAAAGCGACGGGCCTTCCTCGCTTCGCCGGAAGGCCGGAGCGAGCCTTCGGTCGTGAATGGGCGTTAGAGCAGGATGTGGCCCTGGAGATAGAGGGCCGCGGTTCCCGCGATACAGACCCTCTCGCCGCGGTCTTCGCAGAAGAGCTCACCGCCTCGGGCGGAGACCTGGAGGGCGTGCAGCCGCTTCTTCCCCAGGCGGTGCGACCAGTAGGGGACGAGGGTGCAGTGGGCCGAGCCGGTGACCGGGTCCTCCGGGACGCCGGCGTCGGGGGCGAAGAAGCGCGAGACGAAGTCGCAGGCGCGTCCCGGGGCCGTGACGATGATCCCCAAGGCCCCCAGGCCGGCGAGCTTGCCCATGTCGGGCCTCAGCGCGCGGACCTGCTCCTCGGTCTCGATCACGACGAGATAATCCCGGGAACGCCTCACCTCGGCCGAGGCGAGGCCCAGCCCGTCGAGGAGCTGGCGGGGAGCCTCGCAGGGCCCGCCCGGCCGGGAGGGGAAGTCCATGGAGAGGAGATCCCCCTCCTCGCTCACGGCGAGGGGGCCGCTCTGGGTGGAGAAGCGCACCGTGCCCGCCGCCTCGCGCAGGACCTTCAGCAACACGAAGCCGCTCGCCAGGGTGGCGTGGCCGCACAGGTCCACCTCCACCTCGGGGGTGAACCAGCGCAGGCCCCAGCCGTCGCCCTCCTTCACGAGGAAGGCCGTCTCCGAGAGGTTGTTCTCGGCGGCGACGGCCCGCATGACCTCCGCGGGGAGCCAGCTATCGAGCAGGCAGACGCCCGCCGGGTTGCCCCCGAAGAGGCGGCTCGTGAAGGCGTCCACCTGGTAGAAGGGGATGCGCAAGGGCGGGGCGCTCATCGCAGGCTCCCTCAGTGGTGGTGGCCGTCGCCCGAGTGGGCGTGGCCGTGCTCCAGCTCCTCGGCGGCGGCGCCGCGGACCTCGATGACGGTCACGTCGAAGTTGAGGTTCTTGCCGGCCAGGGGATGGTTTCCGTCGAGCTTCACCCCCTGGTCGCTGACCTCGACGACCTGGAAGGTGAGGGTCTCGCCGTCCTCGCCGTGGGCCTGAAGGATCTGGCCGGCCTCCACCTCGAAGTCGAAGCGGTCGCGCGGCTCGGTGAAGACCTTCTCGGGGTCGTGGTCGCCGTAACCTTCGGAGGCCGGGACGTGCATCTGGTGCTTCTCGCCCTTGACCTTCCCCTCGAGCGCCTTTTCGAGGCCGGGGATGATCTGGGAGTGGCCGTGGAGGTAGGTGAGGGGCTCGCCGTCCGAGCTGCTGTCGATGACGGCGCCGGCGTCGTCGGTGAGGGTGTAGTCGATGGTGACCACGCAATCCTGGGCGATCTTCATGGGTTCGGCCATGGCGCAACGCGCTCCTTCTCGGGGCTTGCGCACCAACGGCACCGGACCCCCGGGACCCCGCACCCCAACGTTGGAACCTTACCGCGTCCGGCGAGAAATGTCACCCCTTGATGCCCTCCCCGCCGGGGGGGTGAGCAAAGCACCCGGGGAGGTGGGAATGCGTCCCCTCGGTCCTGCCGGAGGACGCGACTGCGGTTCTTGCCCACGCCGGCACGGGGGGCTATATTGGCTCTGCACGGAGGCCACACAACTTGCTGTTGTTAGCAGGCTACTGAGAGCCTCGCACGCTTCCTCCGGTAGGAGGTCCGCCGGGGGAGATCGAGGAGAGACGCGGCGCCGCTGCGGCGCACCCGGCGGCGCAGGCCTGAGTCCAGCGCCGAAGGGAGGTAGGGCGCTCGCAGTGCGCTTGGGTATTTCTACAAGCAGGCGGTAGACCGTATCCCAGGGAGGGATTCTTCATGAACATGACGCGTTTCACTCGTTGGCGCGGGCTGGTGGCAGGTGTCCTTGCCGCCGGCGGGCTGATTTCGCTCGCGCTCGTCGCCCAGCAGGGATCGGTGGTCTCCAGCTACGGGCCCACCGATCAGACCCAGACCTTCGAGCAGATCAAGGCAGGGCGCATGGCCGTTAAGGCGGAGCGCGCCAAGGCCCACGCCGATCTCCTCGCGGCCAGGTACAACCTCGACATCAAGACGGACCCATCGGCCAAGATGTCGGGCGGCAAGGCGCTGCCCGTCGGACCCACGGCGAAGCTGGTCGGGGTAACGTGGGAGCAACTCGGCAAGATGACGCCCGCGCAGATTCGAGAGAAGGGAATTTTCCCCTACCCGCCCCTGCCCTTTCCCGACCACGCCGAGGGGGGGATGCTATTCCCCCCAATGACGATCAAACTTCTTCCGAGACTCGTGCGGTTCGACGTGGATTTCGACCTGCCCGAGGCGGTCCTGCCCGACGTCGCGCCGGCCATCTACCTCACGACTCGTCCCGACCTGGGCGACGTGGCCAAGGGGCGGGTTATCACGATCAACAACTTCTACGAAATCTTCAACGGCATTCTCAACCCCAAGCAGATCGAGGGCCTCCGGCTCCTGCTCACGCAGTTCCCCCAGCAGCAGTTCAACGCCACGGAGGACCGCCGAACGGACCGAGCCGACGGAATGCTCGGGGTGACGTGCTTCGACTGCCACGTGAACGGACACACGAACCGCGCCACCCACCTGGTGGGAGACATCCGGCCCCAGGAGTTCCGCCACCGCATCAACACACCCTCGCTGAGGGGCGTGAACATCCAGAGACTTTTCGGGTCCCAACGGGCGCTCAAGACCGTGGAGGATTTTACAGAATTCGAGCAGCGCGCTGCCTACTTCGACGGCGACATCTGCATGGCCGCTAAGAAGGGTGTCAACGTGCTGGAACGGGGTTCGCAGGTGCACTTCATGGCGGAGTTCATGGAAATCTTGGACTTCCCTCCCGCGCCCAAGCTGAACATCTACGGCGAGCTGGATACGGCCAAGGCCACCCCTTCCGAAATCAGGGGCGAGGCGCTCTTCAACGGCAAGGCCCGGTGCATCTCCTGCCACCCGGCACCCTACTACACGGACAACTCCATGCACAACCTTCGGGCCGAGCGTTTCTACAAGCAGGAGCTTGTGGACGGCATGATGATGGCCCACGACGGTCCCATCAAGACCTTCCCCCTTCGCGGCGTCAGGGATTCGCCGCCCTACCTTCACGACGGACGGTGCCTGACGCTGGAGGACACGGTGGAATACTTCAACCTGGTCCAACAGCTCGACCTTACGCCCCAGGAGAAAAGCGACCTGACCGCCTTCCTGCGCTGCTTGTGAGAGCGCGCCAGGCCCCGGTGAGAGCCTCGTAAGGTGGGCATCGCCCCGGCGATGCCCACCTTATGCGCCTTCACTTATGCCGCTCTGTATAGCGGGGGCGTCTCCGTCCCGCCTGGGGCCGGCTTCTCGGGCGTCTTCGGACCAATGCCGAGCGCCTTGTTGTAGAAGGCGGTCCAGCGGTCGCCTCCCGGGATGGGTCTACGCAGCGCCCGCCGCGAAGGTGATTGGGACTTGGGATTTGGGAAAAACGGCTGCTCCCCGGCCCCTCCGCTTTCGGCTCCCCACCATCGGAAGCCCGAGCAAGTTCAAGGCGGCCCGATTGCACGAACCCTCGCGGGGGGCTATCATAATCATATGCGTCGCTAGAGTATGGCTTTCGGCCGGGCCCGCACGGGGCGCTGGCCCTTTCTGAACGGGGGAAAGCACGGTGAGCGCCATGACCATCACTTTCTCGTTGCGGGACGTGTTTCTCTTCGTACTCGGGCTCGTGTGCCTCGGGGCGCTCGTCTATTTTCTGGCCGTGCTTCGGAAGCTCTCCCTCCTCCTCGACGACTGGCGCAGGCTGGCCTCGCGGGCCGAAGGGATCGCGCCCAGGATCGAGCGGGTCCTGGAGAGCGCCGACGTCACGTTGGCGGCGGCCCGCCGCGTGGTGGAGGGCAGCGAGGGGGTGGTGAAGGACCTGGCCGCGGTGTCGGGCTCCGTGCGTGACGTGGCCCTGGATACGGTGGCCCAGGTGGCCACGGTCCTGGCTCCCGTGCGGTATCTCGCGGCCCTCGTTACGGGATTGCGCAAGACCCTGGAGAGCCTTCTCCTGGGCTCAAGTCATGATCGGCGCGATGACAAGGAGGATTCCGATGAAGAAAGAGACATCTAACGTTCTGGTGGCGTTTCTGGTGGGCGCGGTGGCGGGCGGAGTCGCCGCCCTCCTCCTCGCCCCCGCCTCGGGAACCGAGACGAGAAAGAAGCTGGCCGAGGGCCTCAGGCGGGCCAAGGAGAAGGCGGCGGAGGAGCTGGACCACGCCAAGGAGATCGCCGACCTTCAGAGGCAGGCCATCAAGGAGGCCTACGCCGAAGGCAAGAGCGCGTACCAGAGAAAGCTCAAGAAGGACGAGGCCGTAGAGAGCTGACCCGAACCGGTCCGATCATCCCCCAAAGGTGCCCGGCGAGGTGCTGGCCGTCTGGCGGACCCCTCTCCGATGGAGGACGGGCCCGATCAGTCTTGCCCCGGGAGTCGCGGACGGGCTAACGTGAGGTCCGCGACATCCCCGGTCGGGGACGGCGCGCCGGGGAGGGGACCGTGGCCGGCGACTCCAGTCTGACGCAGCGGCGCATTCTGGCCTTCTGGGCGCCCCTGGCGGGGACGTGGCTGATGATGTCGGTGGAGGGACCCTTCCTCGCCGCGGTCATCGCCCGGCTGCCGGCCCCCACCCTTAACCTGGCCGCGTACGGCGTGGCCTATGCCGTGGCCCTCCTCGTGGAATCGCCCATCCTCCTGGTCATGAGCACCTCCACGGCGCTCGCCGAGGATTGGGCCTCCTACCTGAAGCTGAGGAATTTCGTTTTCTCCCTGAACGCGGCCCTGACGGCCGTCATGGCCCTCAGCCTTTGGCCTCCGCTCTTCGAGCGGCTGGCCGGCGGGCTGATGGGACTTCCTGGGAACCTCGTGGGGTTGACCCACCTGGCGTGCCTGCTCCTCCTGCCCTGGCCCGCATCCATCGGATACCGCCGCTTCTACCAGGGCATCCTCGTCCGGAACGGCCTCGCCCGACGGGTGGCCTACGGCACCACTCTTCGCGTGGGCTCCATGGGGGGCGTCGCCCTCCTGCTCTCACTCGGGTGGCACGCGCCCGGCGCGGTGGTGGGCGCCGCCTCCTTGTCGGCCGGGGTCGTGGTGGAGGCGGTCTCCAGCAGGTTGATGGCGCGGCGGCCCCTCCGGGCGATGAAGGGGACGGCTTCCGTCGGTGCGGGCCAGGAGCCGCTCAGCTACCGCTACATCTGGCACTTCTATACGCCCCTGGCCCTCACCTCCATCCTGAGCATGGGGGTCAACCCGCTCGTCACCTTCTTCATGCCCTCCAGCCGGCTGGGCATCGAGTCCCTGGCCGTGCTCCCGGTGGTGAACGCGCTCGTGTTCATCTTCCGGAGCCTGGGGCTGGCCTTCCAGGACGTGGGCATCGCGCTCGCCGGGCCCCAGCGGGAGGGGTACCGGCCGCTCCGCCGCTTCGCCAGCACCCTGGCGGCGGCGGCCGCGGGAGGGCTGGCCGCCATCGCCTTCACGCCCCTCCTGGGCTTCTGGCTGAAGGACCTCTCGGGGCTCTCGCGGGATCTGGCGCGGGTGGCGGTCATGCCCACCCGCATCATGGCCATCATGCCCGCCTTCTCGGTGCTCCTCTCCTTCCAGCACGGCATGCTGGTCTCGGCCCGCAACACGCGTCCCGTCAGTTCCGCCACCGCCCTGGAGGTGGCCAGCATCGCGCTCGCTCTCTTCGTGGGCATCCGGATGGCGGGGCTGGTGGGAGCCACGGCCGCCGCGGGAGCCCTCCTCTTCGGCCGCATCGCCGCCGTTCTCTTTCTCATGCCTCCGTTCCGGCGTGCCACGGCACCCGGGCGCCTCGTAAACTCCGGGAGAAGTGCGTCATGAACCCAGCGTCGCAAGCCTCTCGCGCCGGCCGGCCGTTTCGCGAGTGCCTCCGGGATTGCCGCCTCGTCCTGATGGAGGGGGCCGTCCTGGAGAGGCTTCGCCGTGACACCCGGTTGCCGGTGGATTCTCCGGCCGCCAATGCGGCTCTGCTTTACTCGGAGGAGGGGCGCGCCGCCATGGGCGCCATCTACCGCGAATACATGCAGATCGGAGTGGAGTCGCGGCTCCCCGTGCTGGCCCTCACGCCCACCTGGCGGGCCAGCCCGGAGCGCATCCTCGCCTCCGGTTTATCCGGATGCGACGTGAACGCCGAGGCGTTCCGCTTCCTGGACGGACTCCGGTCAGCTTTCGGAGAGGGGGAAAGCGGGATCTTCGTCGGCGGCCTGATCGGATGCCGGGGGGATGCCTATCGCCCGCAGGAGGCCCTCTCGGCGGAGGAGGCGGCGCGCTTCCACCGCGCCCAGGCCTCGGAGCTGGCCCAGGCGGGTGCGGACTGCCTGCTGGCCTCCACCCTGCCCGCGCTCTCCGAGGCGGCCGGATTGGCATCGGCCATGGCGAAGACGGGTCTGCCCTACCTGATCAGCTTCATCACCCGGTCCGACGGACGCCTGCTGGACGGCACGCCCTTTCCGGAAGCGGTGAAAACCGTGGACGGCAGCGCCGACCCTCCGCCCGCCGGCTACCTCCTGAACTGCGTCCACCCCTCCGCGGTGGCGCGGGCCGAGGGCCTCTGGCCGGAATGGCTCGCCCAGCGGTGGCTTGGCCTCCAGGCCAACAGCTCGGACAAGGCCCCCGAAGAGCTGGACGGAAGCCCCGTTCTGGAGGCCTCCGGGTCGCCCCAATCTCTCGCCGCGCAGATGCTGGGCCTCCGGCGACGGTGGGGGCTCAAGCTCCTGGGCGGCTGCTGCGGGACGGACGGCCGCCTCATCCGCGCCCTGGCCCGTGGTTCCGCAGAGGAGGATCCGCCGTGACCTACAATTTCGACCCCGAACAGTGGCTGGAAAACCAGGTGCGCCTGCTGGAATCGCGAAGGGCATCGGGAGAGCTGGCGGAGGCCGATTTCGAGCGGGAGAGGGCGGTCCTCGAGAGGCGCTACGAGGAGATGGTCGCGAGGCTCGACGGCAGCTTCCAGATCCCGGGCCCGAGAGCCGGCTCCCGGGAGGGGGACGGCGGAGCCTCTGGCGAGAAGCCCTAGCGGTTCTCGTGGCTGTCCAGGGCAGCTTCAGCCCTCTCTCGAGGAGCCTGTCTTCCTGAGCCAAGCGGAGGAAGGCGCGTCCCGGCGCCGATGGGACGCATGCGTGGAAGCACGCCGAGAGCGGGCTTGACGGGCGCCGCGGCCCGGAGCGAGACTGTCGGGGAGCAAAGGAAATCCGCCCGATGGCCCCCGGGGCCCGCGCTGGCCGCCGTCCCGATGGTCCCGGCCCTTCGCCATTCCAAGGAGATGACGATGTCCAAGCTGCCCAAGCCGTTCCTCGAATTCACGGAGAACTACCCCGACGTGGCGGAGGCGTATGAAAAGCTCGGGGATGCGTGCCATTCGGCGGGCCCCCTCTCGGCGAAGGAGCGGGCCCTCGTCAAGCTCGGCATCGCCATGGGAGCGAGGCTGGAGGGCGCCGTCCACGCCCAGGCGCGAAAGTCTCTGGCCGCGGGGGTCAAGCCCTCGGAGATCCGTCACGCCGTGCTCATGGCGTGCACCACCGTGGGCTTCCCCACCATGATGGCCTCCCTGACGTGGGTGGAGGACGTGCTGCGTGACGCCGACCACAAGAAGCCCAAGGCCGGCGGTAAGAATAAGAAAAAGTGAGAAATCTGCCCGAGAGGGCCGGAGCGGGAACCGCGTCCTCCCGCGAGGATGTAAACGGGCGCCCGCGGCGTTCTTCCTGTCTGATCCCGGGGAAGGGGCCGTCCATTCGATGGAGGCACGCGCCATGAAGATCTTTGTGACGGGAGCCAGCGGGTACATCGGGCAGGCGATGGCGGGCGCGCTCGCTCGCGCGGGCCACGAAGTCTTCGGTCTGGTGGAAGGGCGCGGGGGAGCGCTAGGGGGCCTGCGCAGGAAATCTCTGGAGGATCAGGAGGGTCCTGTCGTCGGCGTGGGGCTCTCCGCCGCAGTAAGCTTCAAGCGTCTCTTCGAGGGCCCTTGCCACATCATGCGGATGATGGTGTTCGGGGAGGGAGCAGGTGGCGAGGAGGCCCTCCCTGCCGAAGGGCTCGCCCTCCCGATCCGAGGCCTCTGAAATCCCGTCGCTGTAGAGAATCAGGAAGTCTCCCGGGTCGAGTCCCGTCGAGCGCGTCTCGTAGGCGGATTCCGGAAAGAGGCCAAGGGGTGGGCCCGTCGCACCGAGCCATTCCGCCTCGCCGCCCCGGCGCAGCAGGAGGGCGGGGGGATGGCCCGCGTTGGCGAACCGGATGACCCCGGTTTCCGGCTCCAATACGGCCACGAAGGCCGTGGCGTAGCGTTCCGGAGGCGTCCGCCGGTACAGGAGGAGGGAGACGCGCTCAAATATCTGGTGGGGCTCCCGGCCCGCCTCGATGGGGGCGGCGCACAAGGCCTCCAGGGAGGCTGCCAGGAGGGAGGCCCCGAGCCCTTTGCCCGAGACGTCAGCGAGGAGCAGAGCGACCTCCTTCCCCTCCTTCCGGGGAGAGACCTCGTAGTAGTCGCCGGAGACCCACCGGGAGGGGACGTTGCCGCCGAAGAGCCCGTAGCCCTGGATCTCGGGCATCCTGTCGGGGAGCAGTTCCACCTGGATGCGGCGCGCGAGCTCCACCTCCGCTTGCAGCCGCCGCCTCTCCGCCGCCTCCTCAACGAGGGAGAGGTTGCGGATGCGAAGGGCGGCGACGGAAGCGAGGGAGGCCAGGAGGGCCAGCTCCTCCTCCCCGAAGGAGCGGACCGCCGTTCTGGAGGTGAGCGCGATCATGCCGAGGCAGCCTTCCGCATCCTGGAGCGGCGCCGCGATGAGGCTCCGGATGCCCGAGCGCAGGATACTGTCCGAGTCGGCGAAGCGGGCGTCCGTCTGGACATCCTTCACCAGCGCGGCCATCCCCCGCTGTGCGACTTCGTGGATCAGGCTTCGCGAGACGAAGGGCTCATCGAGATCCGAGTTCAGCCGCGCCGCGGCGCGCCTGTAACCGCCGCCGGCGTCTTGCAGGAGGATCAGGCCCTCATCCGCGGCGAGATGGCCGAAGGCGGCATCCAGGATCAGGTCGAGCAGTTCCTGGAGGGCCATGGGCCGGCTGAGGCTCTTGTGGACCTCGTTCAGGATCCTCAGGTGGCCGAGGTATTGCCTCAGCGTCTCCTCGTCGCGCGGTTCCTCGCCGGGGCTGGTGCTTCCGCTCTCCTCCACCAGCTCCGATGCTCGCCGGAGGAGGGCGCCACCGGATGCCGACTCCGCCCGGCCCCCCTCCGGCGCCATCCGTGCCGGATCGAGGATTCTGAGTGTGCTGCCTCCCATGCAGACCAGGTCGCCCGCCTTGATGGGAGCCAGTTGCCGGACCCGCTGGCCGTTGACCAGGGTCCCGTTCCGAGAGCCCATATCCTCCAAGAACCACCCCTCCTGCGTGCGGAAGAGGCGAGCGTGCTCCCGCGACATGGCCCGGTCCCCGATCATCACGTCGGCTTTGGAGGAGCGTCCGATCACCACGGCCTCTTGGCCTATCAGCCGGTCGAAGGGTGGCCCTTCGGCGGGCACCACGTGTAGGCCCAGAGCCGAAGAATTAGAGATCGGGGCATCTTCCGTCACTACTGCGTCCCCTCGATGCGGGTCGGAAGAGGCTGCTCAGGTGTGAATACGAACCCTGGCAGTATGGTACGCCTCCTCTCGGCCGTGGACAACGCCCCGCCGTCAATGGCCGGGGGCTCTGTCATGGGGGAAGGACGCGGAAATTCGGCCCGGCGCCCCGCCCGGACCGTGCGGGCCGTGGATGGCCAGGAGGCGGTGGCCCCTTGTCCCGCAGCCAACGGGCAGGCGATATCGCCGTCAGGGGAACGGGGCGATTGGCTCGGTGTATTCAGGCACCGGGTTGGCGATGCGGTGCATCCTTGTTGGTCCCTCGAATCGGGGATCTGTTCTCGGTCCAGCCCGGCCCTACTCCACCTTGAATGCGATCTCCACGGTGGCCTGCCATTCGGAGGCCTTGCCGTCCTGAATGGCCCCGCGCAGCTCCACCACCTCGAACCAGGCCATGCCGTGCACCGACGCTCCGGCCTTCACCACAGCCGATTCCACGGCCTTCTGGTAGCTCTCCGGGCTGCAGCCCACGACGCGGATCTTCTTGAACACCTTCTCGTTCATGGCGTGCCTCCTTGGTTGCGATCACTATACCACTGGAGCCGTCCGAGCCGTGGCCCAGAAGGAGAGCGGGCGTGCTACACTATCGGTCCCGCAGTGATTCCGGGAGAGCAGGCAGGAGGCGGAGTTGGACGGCGCCGCGCCGGATCCCAGGCAGGAATGGACGGCCGAGACGATCAACGCGCTCCCCATCCGGCGCTTCGAGGGGAGCGTCTACCTGGTCCATTCGGACGCCCAGGTGGGCTCCGCCGCCGAGCGCCTCGGCCACGAACGCGTGCTGGGCTTCGACACGGAGACCAAGCCCTCCTTCGCGAAGGGGCAGGTCAACCCTCCCGCCATCCTCCAGCTCTCCAGCGGCACCGAGGCCTATCTCTTCCAGCTCCTGAGACTCCGCAGGCTGGGACCGGTGCTGGCCCTGCTGTCCGATCCAGCCGTCCTGAAGGTGGGCGTGGCGCCCGGCTACGATGTCCGGAAGCTCCAGGAGGTCTACACCTTCGAGCCGAGGGGATTCGTGGATCTCGCGGCCCTCTCATCGGAAGCCGGCGTCCCCGCCAACGGCCTGAAGGGACTCGCGGCGAGCCTGCTGGGATTCCGCGTTTCCAAGCGGGCCAAGATGTCGGACTGGAGCAGACCGGAACTCGCCCCCGCCCAGATCTCCTATGCCGCCACGGACGCCTGGGTGGGCCGCGAGATCTACATGGCGCTGGAGCGCCTGCGCCACGGCGCGTGATCCGGCCCCATGCACGCGCGGGCGAAGAAGTCGCTGGGCCAGCATTTCCTCGTGGATTCCACCTGGATTCGGCGAATCCTTGAGGCCGCCGGGGAGGCCTCCGCCTCGGCCACCGCCCTCCTCGAGATCGGGCCGGGAGGCGGCGCGCTCACGCCGGGACTCCTCGACCTGGGCCTTCCCACGTGGGCCGTGGAGGCGGACCGGGAGCTGGCGGGCACCCTCGCGAAAGAGCAGCCCAACCTCCGCGTAGTGCTCGGGGACGCACGCGAGCACGACCTTCCGAAGCTGGCGGGGAGCAGCGCAAGGTGGCTGGTGGTGGGCAACCTTCCCTACAACGCGGGGACCCAGATCCTGCGGAGGATCCTCGCGAGCCCCGGCGAAGTGGTTTCCGCCGTGGTCATGCTCCAGCGGGAGGTGGCCTGGAAGTTCTGCGCCGACGCGGGAGGGGAGGGATACGGCCCCCTCGCCGTCTGGACCGACGGCTGGTGGGAGCGGCGGCTGCTGTTCTCGGTGCCCCCGGGCGCCTTCAGGCCTTGCCCCAAGGTGATCTCCGCCGTCTGCCGGTTCGATGCGCGGGTGCGGGCGACTCTTCCAGCGGACGAGCAGGCCAGCTTCTGGTCCTTTCTGCGTATGGCTTTCGCCTCGCCTCGGAAGGCCATGGGAACGGTGGGACGCTCGCTGGGTCGTCCGGCGGAAAGCTGGGCGGAGATTCTGGAACATCTGGGGATCGACCGGCTGGCCAGGCCGAACCAGGTCGAACCGGCCGTCTGGGTCCGCCTCTTTGATCTCCTGAGGCTACGGTAGGATCAGGAGTTCTGGAGGCTTGTCGGGAAAAGACCGGAAGAGGGAGGCCCCGTCACTGGCCGGCATGCTGGCGCTGATGCGGAGGGAGT
Organism: Acidobacteriota bacterium; assembly: GCA_021787565.1. Lineage (GTDB taxonomy): Bacteria > Acidobacteriota > UBA4820 > UBA4820 > DSQY01 > DTPS01. Next base: position 108,146 of record JAJYLT010000003.1, on the reverse strand, counting down.
CGGCCCTCCGAAGGCCCAGGCCCGCCAAGAAATCCGCCCACCACCCGCGCTCTTTGGCGGGCTGCCCAACGGCTCCGACGATCTTTCCGTTCAGATTCACGCGGATGACTCTCCCGCCGTCGAAGACGATGGTGTAGACGGGGGGCACGGGGATCAGATCGGACATGGTCGGCGGGATCAAGGCGGGGACCGCGATTTCAGCCGAGGGCACGCTTCCCGGCGTGATGCGGATCCGGTTGATGATCTTCGGAGGGATGAGGTGCCCTCCGGTCCAGATTTCGCCGATCCATCTCCCCTCATGCACTCGGGGAAAGAAGAGGACGCGGGGATACCCCACCTTGAGGGAGTCGATAGGGTAGGTGGCAAGGGCCACCCCCGACTGGCAGAGCTTGATGGCCGGATGGGAGAGATCCAGCTCGAGGTAGAAGGTGTTCGAGGTGGCCAGCCTGGCCTCCTGTTCGGCCAGGGCGGCGCGGAGGGGCAAGGGCTCTTGCGGAGGCTCGGTCTGGGCCAGCACCCGCACGGCCCATGCGAGGGCAGCCGCGGAGAAGGCCAGGAGTGCCAGAAAAAGCAATCGTCTTCTCATCAGTACATGAACACCGTGGCCCCGATGGGCACCTTCTGCCAGATGATGCGGAGGTCGTCTCGCCCGACCCTCACGCAGCCATGGCTCACATTGCGTCCCAGGAGGCGGGTGTAGAGCGTGCCGTGGATCATGTAGCCCGACGGTCCTCCACCCAAATCCAGGGCGTACTCACCCAGCATCCCCTCCTGCACTCGGTCCGCATAGTTCTTGGGGAAGGGTTCGCCCGATTCGATGTAATCCCAATCGGGAGCCGTCCAGGTGGGGTCCTTGCGCTTGCCCCGGACGAAGAAGCGGCCCACGGGAGTGTCGAACACCCAGCGGCGGTCCGATTTGGGATCGGTCAGCAAAGTCCCCGCTCCGGCCGAGCAGAGGGCATCCAGAATGACCTTGTCTCCGTCGCGCAGGTAGAGGTGGTTCCGAACGTGGTCCACCACCACGAAAATACCCTTGGGCCTGACCTTGTCCAGCTTCTTTTCGGCGAGATCCAGGATCTTCTCGGGAGGTACGGCCCCCCCCTGCGGCACCTCCATGCTGTGTCGGGAGATGTAGGCCGCGTTCAGGTCCGCGTAGCCGTATCCCGTCGAGATGAAGAAGAGGGCGACGGCCGCGCAAAGCAGGCCAGTACCGATGAGGAGGGCCAGGATGGTGCGACGGACGCGCCTCGCCTGCTCTCTCTTGCTCGATTCGATGCTGCGCAATAGGGGGGAAGACTGATCGGTGCCGTTGTCGCTCATCGTCTCTTTTCCATCAGAGCCGACCGGATCGGGCCTCCGCTGCCGTCGCTGCCCACGATGGCCACCACCGTCCCGATCATCGCCTCATGATACAGCCTTTCCATGTTCTCGTCATCCGGGGCTATGCATCCGTCGGTCCAATCATAGCCCCTGCCTCCCGTACCGTGTATCTCGATGAGCCCGCCGATGCCGGTCCGGCGTGTCAGTTGTCTGTGGGCCTTCATCTCGGCGAACCGCCGGCGGTCCTCTTCGTTCGGGTAGTTGAGGAGAAGCGCGAACCCGTACTTGGTGGCCCCCCGGCCCTTTTTCCGGATGATGCGGTAGAGGCCCTCGGGAGTGGCCCTGTCGCCGGCCCTCTCCTTCTGACTGACGGAATTGGCTCCAAGATCGACGGGGAATGACTGGGCCAGACGGCCGTTCTTGTACACATCCAGCCTGTGCTTCTCCTTGATCACGACGAAGGCGATCCCGGTGCTCCTCGATGACGCGACCGCCTCGCGGATCCATACCTCCCACAGCCGAAGATGGTGGGGGTCGTCGAAGCGCTCCAGGTACTGACGGGACCGGCTGAGGGCCTTGTCGCTGCTCTCCAGAGAATGGGTTGCGGCGGAGAGGGCCCTGTCGTACTGGCCGGCGCGATAGTAGGACTGGGCCTGGTGAAGCTGCATGAATGCGGTGGCCAGGTGCCCTCGCGTGTAATAGTCTTGGCGGCTGAGGTCTGCCACCTCGTCACTTCTTTGGAGCGAATCGTCCGCCCTCGCGATCATGGCCTCCGCCGCCGGTTTCACCTCGCGCCGGTGGTCAACGACGTCCTTCCAAAGTCGGAAGGCCTGGGCCTGGGCCCCGTCCAGCAGGCGCTGGGGCCGGACGAAATCCCTGGTCCCCCACTGGGAAGCCAGCTGAAGGTTGGTTTCGAAGCGGGCTTCCTTAAGGGCGTCCTGGCACGCCGTCAATCGTTGGGGATAGAGCTGCTCGGCGCCCTCCCGTCGGGCGGCGAACAGGAGGTTCTCCGCTCCCTTCCCCGTGGGGTCCAGGGGCGGGGACTGGCTCCCGTCCAGGAGGGGGACCAGCCAAACCGAAGCGGACCAGGTGATCGCGCAGAGGATGATCAACAGGATGATTTTTCGGGTCGTTTTCCGCTTCTTCACGCCAGGTCCCCAAAAAAAGGGGGCGGCATCGCCGCCCCCTTTCGCATCGCGGAAAAACGGTTACTTCTTCCCCTTGTGGGCGGGGGCCTTGTGGGCGGGGGCCTTGTGGGCGGGGATGCTGCTCTTTTTCAGGGCCTTGGCCTGCTCGACCTGCTGGACGACGTTGTCGGCCTTAGCCTTGGCGCTGTCGGCCGTGGTCTTGGCCTCCATGTACTTCTCGGCGGTCGCGTCGGCCTTGGCGCTCTCGATGGCCGTGGCGGCGTCATCGACGTCCTTGGTCATGGCTTCAATGTCGGCCTTGGAACCCTTACCCTTGGGGGCGGCCTTCAGGGCTTCGCGGGCGGCGGTGACGGAAGCGTCGGCGGCGGTGATGGAAGCTTCAGCGTCGGCCTTGGCCTTCGCCTTGCCGGCGATGGCATCCTGCTTGGCCGTCTCGGCCAGCTGCTGCAGTTCGGTGGTCATCTGGGTGGCCACCTTGTAGCTCTTGAAGAATTTGCTCTGCTGGGCGGCGAGTTCGGTGTCCAGGGCGGCAGCCTTGTCCTCGGCAGCCTTGAGGGCATCGGGGGCGTACACGTCGGCCTGGGCGGCCTTGGCGGCCTGGAGGGCGGCCTTGGCGGCGTCGATCTGCTGCTGCGGCGGCTTGGCGCAGGCGACCAGCGCAGCAAGGGCCAGAACCAGGAGGCTAGCGGTGAGCTTTCTCATTTCCTTCTCTCCTTTCCAAGCAAAAACCGGACTACCGGCATAAGCCATCTTATGCCGAAACTTGTAGGTTCACTTTGTGCCGGGGGGCGGGATTCTCTGGATCGACCTCGGGAGCGCACAAGAACATAAGTTCTCACACCCTGCCCCCCTGCATGTGCGGGGGATTCTCACGGCCATGAACTCTACACCCGTCGTTCATCCCTGTCAAGACCCCTCGCCCCGGTTTGCGGCGGGGGTCTTGGTGAGACGGAGACTAGACGTGCCTTCCCGATGATGGAGGGCGTCTTACCCACTCCCGGTGCAGGGTGTATAATCTCCCCGCCTGGCAGGAGGAAGAGGGGCCATGAACAAGACCGTGCTCAGCATCTCGGCTTTCGACGCGTCGGGGGCTACGGGTATCCCGGCGGACCTCAAGACGTTTCAGACCTTCCGAGTCTATGGGGCGGCCGTCGTCACCGCCATAGCCGCGCAGAACACGCTGGGCATCCAGGCTCTGCACCCGGTGCCGATGGAGATCGTCGGCCAGCAGATCGAGGCGGTGGTGAGCGATATCCCCGTGCAGGCGGTGAAGGTGGGCGTGCTGGCCACGGCGGCCAACGTGCAGATCGTAGCGAGCCTGCTGGAGGCATTCGGGCTCAAGGGCCTGATCGTGGTGGATCCCGTCTTGTACGCGGCCACCGGAGAGCCCCTCCTGGAACCGTCCGGGGTGCCGCTCCTGATCGAGAAGGTCCTACCCCTCGCGCACGTTTTGACCCCGAACCGCCGGGAGGCCGAAATCCTCTCCGGAATTCCCGTGAGGGACGTACCTTCCGCCAAGGAGGCGGCCCGCCTTCTGCACGGTAAGGGAGCGAGGCACGTGATCATCACGGGAGGTGGCTTCGACGGACCCAGGGCCATGGATCTTTGGTACGACGGCACCAACGATCACATCTTCGATGCGGTCCGCCTGCCATCCCGAAACACCCTCGGCCTGGGCACGACCTTCTCCGCGGTAATATGCGCTCTGCTCACGCGCGGCGTCGTGATGGGCGAGGCGATCGATCGCGCGAAGAAGTACCTCGCCAAGGCCATGCAGCATCCCTTCCAAATTGGGAAAGGGAAAGGACCGCTCAACCACACCGTTCCAATGTGATTCCTCCTTGGTGGAGCCTCCCGTTACCAGCGGCCGGATTCTCTGTTCACGGCTACTGCGGCCACTTCCCTTGAGCCTGGCGAGAGGGGAGCCTTTTTCATTGAAAGTGAGGGGGTTGTGGTATATAATCTGCTCAAGGGAGGCGTTATGACGCGCGCGGAACTGGCCAGGCGGGTCTACATGGCTCATGGCGGCATCACCTACCAGGCAGCCCAAGTGCTGGTCGAGGAGGTCATCCAGGGAATGACCGCGGGGCTCTCGGAAACGGGGAGGCTGGTCATTTCGGGTTTCGGCACCTTCAAGGTGGTCGAGAGGAAGGCGCGGATGGGGCGGGACATGGGAAAGGGGACCCCGGTGCGAATACCCTCGCGCAAGACCGTCGTCTTCGTGCCCTCGCGCAAGTGGTCAGGCGGAAAGAACCCATGAAAAATGCGGTCAGAAAGAGAGGCGAGGCCGGCCCCCGTTCCTCCTTGGAGCAGGTCCCGCAGAAGCTCTACTACAAGATCGGCGAGGTCTGCGACATTACCGGCGTTCCCTCGCACGTCCTGCGGTTCTGGGAGAAGCAGTTCCCCCAGTTGAGCCCCAACAAGACCCAATCGGGACATCGGCTCTACAGGAGGCGGGACATCGAGGCCGTTCTGCAGATCAAGGAGCTTCTCTACGAGAGGAAGTTCACGATCCGCGGAGCGCGGGACTTCCTTTCGTTGGCCCGCAAGGTAAGGGGAGAGGCCCTTCAGCAGCGCGAGCCGGGAGAGGTGCTGGGCCGGCTCCGAGAGGGGCTGTCCCGGCTGAACTCCTTGTTGAGCCGTCCTTCCCCTTTTGACAGGTAATGCGCCCCCGTGGTATAAATCCGGTGCCGGTTTGGAGCTTCGGCCCCGGATCGGCCGGTCGGGACGTGGCGCAGCCTGGTAGCGCACTTGCTTGGGGTGCAAGGGGTCGCTGGTTCAAATCCAGTCGTCCCGACCAATTCTTCAAGACCAGCGGATCAAACCAGGCGCGGGCCTGGTTTTTTCCATCTCTGGATGATCCCGCGCCGGTGGAGGGCCGGGGCTTATGAACTACCACGAGCTGTTCCGCAAGGTCGAAAACCAGCTGAGCGAAATAGAAAACCAGGAGAGCCTGCGCGAGACCCTGGGCCTTATCATCGAGAGAATCCTGAAGGACTTTTCGGAGGATTTCGGCTTTTCCGGGGCCCGGCTGTACGGGTACGATCTCGACGAGCAGGGCTACCGTCTCGAAGCCAAGTTTGGCTCGGGCACGTCGGTCCCCATCGGATACCTCATTCCCCAGACCTATCCGCCCATCCAGGTGGTTCGCCGCAAAGGATTCATCTATATGGGGCTGGATTCCGAAGGGGTGGACCCCGTACTCGAGGAGAGGCTCGGGGTGCAACACTTCGCGGCCCTCACGGTGGGCCCGAACCATGCCTATCTCATCGCCTTCAGCGTCCAGCGCGAATGGCTGGAGAATCGGGACGACGTACTCTTCGCCCTTTCGACGGTCCGGCACGCGATCAACCTGAAGCTGGCCAAGGAGCAGCTCGAAGGCCTCATCCTGCAGAGCCGGGAGATCCAGCTATCCCTCCTGCCGGACGAGGCTCCGAAGTTCCCAGGGTTCGATATCTTCGGGCGTTCCGTGCCCGCCGAATTGGTGGGGGGGGACGTCTACGACTTCATCCGCATCAATCCCAACATCCTGGGCGTGGCCATAGGTGACGCCACGGGTCACGGTCTCCCGGCCGCCCTCCAGGCGAGGGACGTGGTGATGGGCCTGAGGATGGGGCTTTCGGAGGACCAGAAGACGGTCAAGGTCTTCGAGAAGCTGAACCGCGTCATCAATGCGTCCCGCCTCACCTCCCGGTACATCTCCTTGTTTTACGGCGAGTTGGAGCAGGGAGGGGGGCACTTCATCTACTGCAACGCGGGCCACAATCCGCCCTTCTATTACAGGGTCAAGAAGGACCGCTTCTACCCCATGACGGAGGGCGGCCGGGTCCTTGGCCCAACCTCCGACAGCACCTATCGGCGGGGCTTCTTCAAACTGGATCCGGGGGACAGCATCATCATGTTCACGGATGGCGTCAGCGAGGCCTCCGATGCAAGCGGAAAAGAATTCGGAGAGGACGGCGTGCAGGCCTTCGTGCGGGACAACTACGACCGGTTTGACGCCCGGCAGATGGTCTGCGGCCTCCTGGATCTGGTGGCCACCTACAGCGTAGGCAGCAAGTACACGGATGATCGCACGGCCGTGTACATCCGCCGCCTGGAGTGATCGGGCGGGGCGACCGCCGAAAGGGCCCTTCTCATCCGAGCCGTTTTGGCGTAGGCTCGACCAATGGCGGGAAAAGAGCGAGCTCAGGGCCTTTACGAATGCGCGCAGTTCGCAATGGGCCTGGCGCTCTGGATCGCCATCGGTTTTTGTAGCCCGTCCGGAAGCCTCGCCGTCATTCACGATCCCAAAATCCAGATCTGGGGGTTGGGGGCAGGGAGTCCCTGGGCCCTGCTGGGGCTTCTCCTGGCCGCGTCATTCCTGGCCATGCGCTTCAAGTTCGGGATGGGATCAAACAACTACTACGTCTCCTTCGACATCTCCTTCGCCCTGGTGGCCCTCTTCCTGGTCTCGCCGGCGGCGGGCGCCGGCCTAGCCCTCCTCTCGGCGGGCTTCAATTATTTCGATCGCCTCAGACGGGAAGAGGCCCCCAGAAGGGTCATCCGGTATCTCTCCCTTGGGACGTCAGGGAACCGCCTGCTCAGGATAGGGTTCGCCTGGATCGCCTACAGCGCGGCCGGCGGCAGTATTCCCCCCCAGGGCCACTCGACAGAACTCTGGGCGGCGCTGCTGGCTTTTGTCGTCTACGTGGGGGTCAACAACGTCTTCTTTGTGCCCAGCGAATATCTCCGCCGCTCGGACCTGAAGCAGTTCTGGCGCGAAGCGGTGACCGTGGACTTGGCCTACAGCTTCACCATCTGCACGCTGGGCTACCTTCTGAGCATCGTGGCCATCAAGATCGGAATCCTCTCCTTTCTCGTCCTGGGAGTCTTCGTTCTGGCGGGCTTCTGGCTGCTGAGCACGCTGACCAAGACGCAACATGAACTCAAGAACCGGGTCGAGGACCTGACCATTCTGAGCCGCGTTTCGTCGGCGGCCAGTTCAGACCTGGACGTCATGCCCATGGTGGAGTCCTTCACGCGTTCGCTCGCCCAGTGGCTTCCGGCCGACGGGATTGGGGTAGTCTTCTACCAGCGATACGCGACGACCATCTACCTGGTGCAAGTCGAGGGCGAGAAGAGCCGATCCACCTACCTTCCCGAGGAGCGCCGATTCCAGTACGACCAGCTCCCGTTGAGCGAGCCCAGCAGGCGCCTCGGCGAAAGGCTCTTCGAGTTCCTTCAGCCGCTCGAGACGGCTCCCTTCATGATCCCGCCCTCCGTCTTCGGTCTCCCCCTGCTCCACGGGGGGGAGCCGTTTGGCGGCATCGTCGTCTACTCCTACCAATCCGAGGTTCCCCTGGAGAAGAAGCAGGAGTTGCTCGAACTCTGCGCGCAGTCCTTGGAGGTAGCCCTCGAGAACTGCTTCCTCCACCTCCAGGCCATCCAGGACCCGCTGACGGGTCTGTACAACCGGTCCTACTTCCTCTACCGCTTGGAGGAGGAGCTCTCCTTTTCCAGCCGCCACAGGGCGCCCTTTGCCCTCCTGATGATCGACCTGGACGACTTCAAGGCGGTAAACGATCACCTGGGGCACGCGATGGGGGACAAGGTCCTCCACAGGATCGGAGACCTCCTGCGGCGAACCCTGCGGCGGGAGGACGTGCCGGCGCGATACGGCGGGGACGAGTTCATCGTGCTCCTCCTGGGCTGCAAGGAGAAGGCGGCGCACGAGAAGGCCGAGCGGATCCGGTCGAGCTTCGCCACCCAGGCGCTACCAAGGGAGGAGGCCGGAGGGCTGGCCATGGGATGCTCCATCAGCCTGCTCCACTCGGACCACCTCAAGGGGGAGCAGGATCTGCCGACCCTCCTCCGAAAGCTGGATGAGGCGCTATACGGGGCCAAACAGTCGGGCAAGAACAGGGTCATCGTGGTCCAGTGAAGCCCCCCCAAGGCATCCGGCGCCAGGCGGCGGGCATGCCCCGTCGGCTGGTTGACCCCCGAAGCGCCGATCTCTATAATTTCCACTTCAGAGGGAAGGGAGAGCGCTCATGACGCTGGCCGATCCAACGCTGAATGCCGGCAAGGGAACGAGCCTGACGCAATCCCGCCCGGAAACGCTTCGGATTTCCATCCGCGTTCACTCCCACCTGAAGTACACCGACCTCTTCCACGCGGTTCTGGCCCAGGTGGCCCTTGAGATCCCCATTCCCGCCGACCGGATGGACTGGGTGGCGCTGGCCCTCAGGGAGGCGGTCAACAACGCCGTTCTCCACGGGAACAAGAAGGAGCCCGGCAAGTGGATCGAGGTGGAGATGGTCGGTACTCCCGACGCCTTCACGATGACGGTATGGGACGAGGGCACGGGATTCAACACGAGCAAGCTTTGTGATCCAAGGGATCCGGAGAACCTTCTTAAGCCCAACGGCCGGGGAATCTTTCTCATTCGGCAGTTCACCGATAAAGTGCAATTCGTTCGAGATGCCGACGGGAGGTTCGGCCTCGTGATGACGGTCAATTTGGCACAACGCGTCTCTAAGGAGGAGCCTGAATGAATCATCGCACGTATGAGAAAGACGGGGTTAGCGTGCTCGAACTGAAAGGGACCATCACGCTGGGCGCGGGTGACGTGACCATGCGCGACGTGATCAAGGACCTCCTGGGCAAGGAAAAGAAGAGCATCGTGGTGGATCTGGGCGAGGTGTCCTTCATGGATTCCACGGGGCTTGGCGAACTGGTGGCGGCTTACACCACCGCGCGCCACCAGGGAGCGACCCTGAAGCTCGCCAATTTGACGAAGAAGACCAAGGACCTCCTGTCGATCACGCAGCTTGCCGCCGTGTTCGAATCCTATGATTCATTGGGAGAGGCCATCGGGTCCTTCCGGTGAGCAGCGGCAGGGAACGGCTTCGAGAGGGTCCGCCCTGCCCGGCGCCATCCAGGCCGGCCTGGTCTCATCACCGCGTGAGTCCGGAACCGCGAAGACGCTGGCTCGCCGAGCGGGCCCGGGCAACCTTGACAGCCGTGCCAAAGCTCTCTATAGTGCCGATTTCACTTGGTCTGGAGGAACGGTAATGATCAAGGCCGACATCGTTGTAGAAGTAGCGAAGACCGCCAATCTCCCCAAGCTCAAGGCTCAAGATGCAGTGGATACGGTTTTCGATGCCATCAGGGACGCCTTGTCCGAGGGACAGCGCGTGGAATTCCGTGGCTTCGGGGTTTTCCGGGTCAAGGAACGCAAGCGTGGGGTCGGCAGGAACCTGAAGACGGGCGAGGCCGTCCAAATCCCCCCGGGCAAAACAATCAAGTTCAAGCCCTCCAGCCATTTTTTTGACTGAGACTTGGACGAGGTCTACGTAGTCCAGCTACCCCATCCCGAACCCTTCAGGTTTCGCCATGGTGTCTTGCTGGCGGTGACTCTTTGGACCACCCTCTACGCCGGCGTGCTCCTCCTGCCGGAATTCTACGACATGGGAATCCTGGAGCACCTGCGTTACATGTTCCATCATCCCCTGGCCATCTTCCTGGGAGCGCCCTTCGCGGTGCCCCTCCTGTTCATTCTGGGCGTTCACGAAATGGGCCACTTCCTGACGGCCCGGCGTTACGGGATCCAGGTCACGTGGCCCTACTTCATTCCCGGCCCGCCCTACCTGTCCTTGGGCACCTTCGGTGCCTTCATCCGCCTGAAGAGCCCCATCGCCACGCGCGGCATCCTCATGGAGGTGGGCGCCATGGGCCCCTTGTGGGGGTTTGGCGCCAGCGTCCTGGTCGCCCTGCTGGGCTTCTGGCTGGGCCTGGTCGGGTACCACTCGCCCGCGGACTTGGGCATGAACGTGAACCTTCCCCTCGCCTTCTGGGCCCTGCGCGGACTGATGACCCACCACTGGTCCCACCAGCTCACCTTCTTTGAGAACCCGGTGCTGTTGTCGGCTTGGATCGGCTTTTTCGTGCAGGGACTGAATCTCATCCCCATCGGCCAGCTGGACGGCGGGCACGTCCTCTACGGCTTCCTGCGGAGCCGCCATCGGGTCGTCAGCTTGGCCCTGGGCTTGGTGTGTTTGGCTTTCGCCCTGTTCCATCCCCAGTGGATCATCTGGGTGGGCCTCATCTTCTTCGTCCTCGGGCTGCGCCATCCCCCCTGCATCGACGACAGCCAGCCACTTTCGCCGGCTCAGGTCCTTCTCGGGCTCGCCGCCATCGTGATGTTCGTCCTCTGCTTTCTACCGATCCCCTTCGTCTGGAGCTGAAGGAGGGTACGGTCCACTTTTCATCCTGGGCACCCACCGTGTATGCTCATCGGTGTGGGCGCACCTCGCATCTGGCCCGGATTTGCCCTCCCGGAGGGGTGACATGCGATTTCTCACTGCCGGCGAATCCCACGGACCTTCCCTCAGCGTCATCGTGGAAGGCTGCCCGGCCGGGTTGTCCCTCACCGAGGGGTTCATCAACGAGCAGCTGGCCCGACGGCAGCTTGGCGCGGGAAGGGGGGCCAGGCAGCGCATCGAGCAGGACCGTGCGCAGATCCTCTCCGGCGTCCGCCGAGGCGAGACCCTGGGAAGCCCCATCGCCATGCTCGTGACCAACCGCGACCACGCGAACTGGCAGGAAACCATGGCCACGGGCGAGACGCAGGGCGCCGCCGATCGGCTCTTCACGATCCCGAGACCAGGACACGCCGATCTGGCCGGGGCCCTCAAGTACGACCGCCGGGACTGCCGCGACATCCTCGAACGGGCCAGCGCCAGAGAAACCGCCGCGCGCGTGGCCGCCGGCAGCGTGAGCAGACGGCTCCTGGAGGAGGCCGGCATCCACATCGGCTCCAGCGTGACGGGCGTGGGTGGCATTCAGTCGCCGCCGGGAGAGACGGTGAGCGCCTGCCGGGGCCTGGACCCGGAGATGCCCATGACGGATCCCGAAGCGGCCAGGCGCGTGCAGGAGGCCATCCGGGCCGCCGCTGCCGACGGGGATACGCTGGGCGGCTCCGTTTGCGTCCTGGCGGAGGGAATCCCTCCGGGGCTGGGATCGCACGTTCACTGGGACCGCAGGCTCGACGCGAAGCTGGGCGCCCACTTCTTCTCCATCCCCTCGGTGAAGGCCGTGGAGCTGGGGGCCGGGGTTCGAGTGAGCGGGCTCCGCGGGGCGGAGGCCCAAGACCCGGTTCATTACGAGGTTCGGCGAGGTTTCTACCGGGAATCCAATTGGGCCGGCGGCGTGGAGGGGGGCATCAGCAACGGCGAGGTCATCGTCGTGACGGCTTACCTCAAGCCCCTGTCCACCCTGATGAAGCCGCTGGACTCGGTGGACATCGGAACGAAGCGGGCGGCCAAGGCCCAGAAGGAGCGGTCCGACGTGTGCGCCGTTCCCGCTGCCGCCGTGATCGGTGAGGCCGTCCTGGCCCTCTGCCTGGCCGAAGCCCTCCTGGAGAAGGTCGGGGGGGACAGCCTCGGGGAGGTCCTCCGCAACCTGGAGCAGTACAGGCTGCAGGTCGAAAGGTTCTGACGTGGGCACCTTTCCGGGCGACACCCCAATCGAAAACCGGAAGTCCGCCTTCAAGCGCGAGCTGATCTGGTCCTCGGCGCTCTTCGCCATCATATTCCTCACGGTCCTTGGGCTTGGTTCCACGATCATCGTCATCGATCTCAGCAACAAGGAGGTCTTCCGCACTCTCAGAACCTACTCCAACGAGTTGGAGACCATGCTGAGCAAGCTGCCCACGACCCAGACCCTCAAGGGCTACCAGCAGCAGACGGTGATCACCCAGCGGCTCAACGACTTCCTGACGAAGAAGACGATCTTCGATTCAGTCGAGCTGTACGACGAGCATGGCCAGCTCGTGGACCGGCAGGAGCGACTCGTGGGAGGCTCCATCACGGGCGGGATGGACACTCACGGACTGAAACCGGGCCAGCAGAAGGTGGAGACCAGGAACAGGATCCCCATCGAAGTCCCGGTCCCCATCGAGGCGGGCAAGATGGGGAAGGCCGTTCTCTCCGTGAGCGAGGACGTGCTGGCCCGCCAGGCCAGCCAGTTCAGGAACGAACTCATCACCAAGCTGGTGGGGATGATCCTCATCATCCTCGTCATGCTGGGCCTGGCCTACCTCTACGTGCTCCGCATCCTGAGGCTGACCCGCCGCATCGAGGCCGAAGCCCAGAACCAGATGCGCCTCTCCTACCTGGGCCTCTTGAGTTCGGGGCTGGCTCACGAGATCAAGAACCCCCTGAATTCCCTCCAGATGAACCTCCAACTGTTCGAAGAGGAGGCGGCCTCGGGGGCCAAGCCTGAGCAGCTCGCCTCCTGGATCAGGCCCATGGAGCGCGAGATCAGGCGGCTCGAGCGGCTCGTGAACGACTTCCTCATGTTCGCCAGGCCTCTCAAACCAGCGATCCAGAGCACCAGAGTAGCGGCCATCCTGGAGGCCACCGCGGAGCTCGTGGCCGAGGAGGCCCGGCGGAAAGGCGTGCAGGTGGCCTGGGATGTGGCTCCCGGGCTCCCGTCCGTGGAGACGGACGAGGCCCTCCTCCGGACCTGCGTCCTGAACCTCGTCCTGAACTCCATCCAGGCCGCGCAGGCCACAGGCGCGATCTTCATGAGGGCCTTTCCGCGCGGTGACAAGCTCGTGCTGGAAATCTGCGACGAGGGGCCTGGCATCCCCGAGGATAAGCGCGAGAAGATCTTCGAGATCTTCTACACCACGAAGGTGGGGGGCACGGGCCTCGGGCTTCCCATCGCCAGGCGGATCGCGGAGGGCCTGGGAGGCACCCTCGACCTGACGGAGAAAGAGGGGCCGGGCACCTGCTTCCGGATCGTGCTTCCCTTCAACAGGAGCGGGGCGTGACGAGGGAGTTGGCGGCCGGCCGGATCGCCGAACTGCGAAAGGCGCTCGAATTCCATAGGCGCCTCTATTACGAAGAGAACGCGCCGGTCATTTCGGATGTGGAGTACGACCAGCTCGAAAAGGAGCTCGCCCAACTCGAGGCGGCCTTTCCCGATCTGGCAGCCCCCGGGTCACCGACGAGAACCGTGGGGGGAAAGGTGGGCAAGGGCTTTGCTCCCGTGCCTCATCCGGCGCCCCTCCTGAGTTTGGACAATACCTATGACGAGGCCGACCTGCGCGAGTGGAACGCGCGCCTGGAGCGCGTACTCGGCAAGACCTCACTCGATTTCGTCTGTGAGATCAAGCTGGACGGGCTCTCCGTGGCCCTGACCTACAGGCATGGGCAATTCGTGACCGGCGCCACCCGCGGCGACGGTTTCGTGGGCGAAGAGGTGACGGCCAACCTCGCCACCGTGGCCGATATCCCGCGGGCGCTGACCGGGGCTCCCGCGGAGCTGGTGGTCCGGGGAGAGGTCTATCTGCCCGTTCGCGCCTTTGCGGAGCTGAACGAGGCGCGCGAGGAAGAGGGGCAACCAGTCTTTGCCAACCCCCGCAACGCCGCGGCGGGGAGCCTCCGCCAGATCGACCCCCGGCAGACGGCCCAGCGGCCGCTGGCCTGCTTCTGCTACCAGCTCCTCAGTGCCCCAGAGCTGCGTCCGGCCTCCCAGCAGGAGGTCCTCCGCCTGCTGTCCGGCTGGGGCTTGAAGGTGGAGCCGAACGCTCGCGCCTGCCGCGGCATCGAGGAGGTCCTGGCCTACTGTCGGGAATGGACCGAGCGCCGCCACGAGCTTGACTACGATGCGGACGGCGTGGTGATCAAGCTGGATCCCCTCCAGCTCCAGGAGACGGCCAGCTCCACGGCCAAGTCGCCCCGGTGGGCGGTCGCCTTCAAGTTCCCCGCGGAGCGGGCTCAGACCTCGGTGCAGGAGATCGCCGTCCAGGTGGGCAGAACGGGAGCCCTCACCCCGGTGGCCCACGTGAAACCGGTCCGCATCGGGGGCGTCACCGTGTCGCGCGTGTCGCTCCATAACGAGGACGAATTGAGGCGGAAGGACGTGCGGGTGGGAGACTGGGTGCTCATCGAACGGGCGGGAGGCGTGATCCCGTATGTGGTGGCCGTGGAGAGGGAGAAGCGCCCCCCTACCTCGGTCCCATTCCCTTTCCCCGGCACCTGCCCGGTCTGTGGGGCGCCGGTCCACAAGCCCGAGGGCGAGGCCATCGCGCGGTGCGCCAACCGCTCCTGCAAGGCCCAACTCAAGGAGGGAATCCGCCATTTCGCCTCCCGCACCGCCATGGATGTGGCCGGCCTCGGGCGGGTGCTGGTGGATCAATTGGTGGAGCAGGGTCTGGTGGAGACCATCCCCGACCTCTACGCGCTGCGGCTCGAGAAGCTCGCCGCCCTTCCGCGCATGGCCGAGAAATCGGCCGGCAACTTGCTGGAACAACTGGAGGCCAGCAAACTGAGGCCCTACCCGAGGGTCCTCTACGCCCTGGGGATCCGGCAGGTGGGGGAGGAGACGGCCAAGGCCCTGACCGCGAGGTTCCGCTCCGTCGAGGCCCTGTCGGCCGCCTCTCGGGAGGAACTCCAGGGGGTGGAGGGGATAGGGCCAAAGGTGGCGGCGGAGCTGAGGGCGTTCTTCGAGGTCGAGCGCAACCAGGTCCTGCTTGAGCGTCTGCGAGGGTACGGCCTGAAGCTTTCGTGGGAGGGCAAGGCTGCGTTGGGTCCGCTGGCGGGGCTCACCTTCGTCCTGACCGGCAGCCTGGAGAGCATGCCACGCCAGCGGGCGAAGGAGGCCTTGGAAGCCCTCGGGGCCAGCGTGGCGGCCTCCGTGACGAATCAGACGCGGTTCGTGGTGGCCGGGCCGGGCGCCGGCTCCAAGCTGGACCGGGCGCGGAAGGAGGGGGTTCCCATCCTGGACGAGGAGGGTCTGACACGCCTTCTGAACGGAGACTTGGGCCCGGTCGGGCGGTGAGGACTTCCGGAGCGGCCGGGGCCCATGCGTGGCGCGATGGTGTATACTGATTCAATGGGAAAAAGGGAGAACATGGCAGAAGACTCCAAGCGTGAAGGGGTATCCATGAAGCTGTCCGACATTCAGAAGCTCGTCGATATGCTGGACAAGAGCGGGGTCAACGAGCTGGAGATCGAGAGCGAAGGCATGAAGCTTCGCCTGTGCAAGGCGGCCCCCGCGGCGGAGCCGGCGCGCTCTCCGCAATTCATCATGGTGCCTTCTCCGATGGTCCCTGGCACCGCCCGCCAGGAGGTCGTATTCCCGGCTGGAAACCCGGCACCGTCCGCATCGCCGTCCCCCCCGGTCCCCGCTCAGGCCGGTCCACCTTCCGGGGAGGCGGCCCCGCCCGCTCACCCCCCCAAGAGCGACCAGTACCTCCAGGTGAAGAGCCCCATGGTGGGCACCTTCTACCGGTCTCCGGCCCCCGGGGCGGAGCCTTTCGTGAAGATAGGGGACCGGGTGAAGAAGGGGAAGACGCTCTGCATCATCGAAGCGATGAAGCTCATGAACGAGATCGAGAGCGAAGTGGACGGGGTCGTCGTGGACATTCTCACGGAGAATGCCCAGCCCGTGGAATACGGCGAGGCGCTGTTCCTCGTCGATCCGGCGAGCTGAGGCGCGCATGTTCCGTAAAGTCCTCATCGCCAACCGGGGCGAGATCGCCCTGCGGATCATCTGGGCGTGCAAGGAGCTGGGCATCAAGACGGTGGCCGTCCATTCGGACGTGGACATCGACTCCCTGCACGTGCGCTTCGCCGATGAGAACATCTGCATCGGCCCCGCCCCGAGCCGCGACTCCTATCTCAACATCACCAACCTCATTGCCGCGGCGGAGATCAGCAACGTGGACGGCATTCATCCCGGCTACGGTTTCCTCTCGGAGTCAGCCGAATTCGCCCAGGTGTGCCAGGCCTGCAACATCACCTTCATCGGTCCCAGTCCTCAGACCATAGCCCTCATGGGAAACAAGGCGGAAGCGAAGAAGACGATGAAGGCGGCCGGAGTGCCTATCCTGCCTGGCTCCGATGGCCCCGTGGCCACGGTGGATGAGGCCAAGGCCATCGCCGCGGAGGTCGGTTACCCGATAATTCTCAAGGCCTCGGCGGGCGGCGGCGGCAAGGGGATGCGGGTGGTCAACTCGGAGGGCGAGATGGAGCTGGCCTTCCAGATGGCCGGGAGCGAGGCGGCCTCCGCCTTCGGCAACGGCGACCTCTACCTGGAGAAATACCTGGAGGCCCCCCGCCACATCGAGATTCAGATCCTCGGTGACCAGTTCGGAAACGTGATCCACCTCTTCGAGCGGGAGTGCTCCATCCAGAGGCGGCACCAGAAGCTCATCGAGGAGTCTCCCTCGCCGGCCCTCACGCCGATGCTGAGGGCCGAGATGGGGGACACCGCCGTGAAAGGGGCCCAGGCCGTCGGTTACGCCACCGTGGGAACGATGGAGTTCCTCTACGACAAGGACAGGTTCTACTTCATGGAGATGAACACCCGGATCCAGGTGGAGCATCCCGTGACCGAAAACGTCACCGGAGTGGATCTGGTCAAGGCCCAGATCATGGCCGCGGCCGGCGAAAAGATGCAGTGGAAGCAGAAGGACATCAAGCTCACCGGCCACTCCATGGAGTGCAGGATCAACGCCGAAGATCCTCATCGATTCACGCCGAGCCCCGGGCGCATCACCACCTTCCACTCACCGGGAGGGCCCGGGGTCCGGGTGGACACGGCGGCCTACGCTGGCTACTTCGTGTCGCCCCACTACGATTCCCTGCTGGCCAAGCTGATCGTGCGGGGGAACACCCGGAAGGACAGCATCCTCCGCATGAAGAGGTCTCTGGAGTCCTTCGTGGTCGAGGGCATCAAGACCAACATTTCCATGCACCTCAAGATCATGGAGGACGAAGATTTCCAGGCCGGGAGGCTCTCCACTCGATTCATGGACCGGTTTACGAACTGAGCGGGCGGCCGCGGGTTCGACCGGTCCAGGAGAAGAGGCCCATGGTCATCCGCGGTGAGGCGCCCTTTTCGGCGATCTACCCCATCTCCCCCGAAGGCTTGGAACGCGAAGCCCTGTTGGCCTGGGCCCGGGCTCTCGTCGGTGAAGGCTGCCGCCTGCTACAATACCGACGCAAGACCGGCTCGGACCGCGAGCGGTTCGCAGATGTAACCGCTCTTCTCGGACTCTGCCGGAGCCGCGGCGCGAAGCTGATCCTGGACGACCGGGTGGACCTCTGCCTCGTGGCGGGCGCGGACGGGGTCCATCTGGGCCAGGAGGACCTCCCCGCCGCCGAGGCGCGGACCCTGTTGGGCCCCGGTGCCATCATCGGGCTCTCCACCCACAACCTGGACCAGTTCCGCCAGGCCCTCCCGCTCCCCTTGGATTATCTGGCTCTCGGGCCCGTCCAGCCCACGGCCACCAAGGATCATCCCGATCCCGTCGTGCCCATAGAGGTGCAGGAGGCGGTCCTGAAGGAGTCGCCCCTGCCGGTGGTCGGCATCGGTGGGATCCTTCCCGAGAACGCGGGGCCGTTATGGAAGCGGGGCTTCGCCAGCCTGGCGGTCATCTCGTTCCTTTCCTCCGATCCCGCGGCGGGATGGCGGGCCCTCCTCTCCGAGCGACCATGAGCGCCCTCCTCGCCGCCGAAGCGCTGGCGGTTCTGCTCATGCTGGCGATGTCCGCCTTCTTCTCCAGTTCAGAGGCGGCCTTCTTCAGCCTGAAGCCGTGGCAGGTTGAGCACCGGGAGGAGGGGAGCAGCGCCGTGGCGAGGGTGCTGCGGGATCCCCCGCTTCTGCTGATCTGCCTGATGCTGGGCAACGAGACGGTCAACGTCCTCCTCTCCTTCCTCTCCTCCAGCCTCAGGAGCCGTCTCCTTCCGCAGCCCTGGGGCGTGAGCGTGGGAATCCTGGCCACGACGGCGCTTCTGGTGCTCCTCGGCGAGGCGATCCCGAAGGCTGTCGCGGCCAACGAGGCTCGGCGAATCAGCCGGAGCTACGCCCCCGTGCTGGAAGCGTACGTGAAGACCGTGGCGCCGGCGGGCCGGTTCCTGCTCCGCATGCTGGACCGCATGCCTTCGCCTTCCGGGGCCTCGGGTGTGGAGCCGCTGGACGAACTCCACGACCTTTTCACGGCGGCGCGGGTGGAGGGCGCCTTTCATGAGACGGAAGAGAGCCTCCTGGGCAACCTCATCCGAATGGCCAGCGAGCCCGCTTCCTGCCGCATGGTGCCGCGCACCGCTATGCACTTCGTTCGAGCCGCCGCCGACAAGGCGGAGGCGCTCGCCTCCGTTGCCGGCGAGAGGGAGGCCTGGGCCTGCGTGTACGGGTACGAAACGGATGACCTCCTGGGTCTGATGGGACCCGAGGAACTGCTCGAGTGGTCGTTGGATGACCGGCCTTCCACTGCCGCGCAATGGTGCAGGCAGGTACCCATCTACCCGGAGAACCGGCCCATCAGGCTGGTGCTCGAGGACCTTTACAAGGAGGGATGGCCGGCGGTGGTGCTGGCGGATGAGTACGGGGGCATCGCCGGCATCATCACCCGGGCGTCTCTGGCCGCGAGCCTGTTCTGCACCCGACCCCCCGAGGACGAAGGCGGATCCGGGGTGACGTTGCCGGGTGCCACGCCCTACGCCGAATTTCGGGAGAGGTTTCCGCGCGCTCCGCACGATCCCAATTGCCGGACGCTGGCCGGCCACGTACTGAATCTGGCGGCCCGCGTTCCAGCTCCGGGAGCCGTGCTGAGGGATCCCGGCTACGAGTATCGCGTCGTGAAGGCCACCTCGCGCCAGATCCAGGAGGTGGAGATCCGGACCCTCGAACCTTCGGGCCGGCGCGAAGGATGACACGGACCCCCCCTGTCGTTTAGTATGCTGCTCCGGGGTGGGGCGGCCATCCCCGCTGCGCATCTGGCCGCAGTCCAGGAGCCCTGGCGGAGGTACGGATGTACGAGGTCAAGATCGTGAGGCATTTCGCCGCGGCCCACAGGGTCGAGGATTACCCGGGGAATTGCGAGAGGCTCCACGGGCACAACTGGCGCGTCGAGGTGGTGGCCAGGCGCAAGGAGCTGGACGGCCTGGGCATGGTCATGGATTTCCGCAAGCTGAAGGAGCTCACCCAGCGCGCGCTGGAGCCCTTCGATCATAATTACCTGAACGAGACCCCCCCCTTCGACCGTCTGAACCCCACGGCGGAGAACATCGCCCGCCACCTCTACGAGGTCCTCTCGGCGGCGGCCCCCGTGACGCGGGTCGATGTCTACGAGACCGACACGTCCGAGGCCTCGTACTTCGAGGACGAGGACGCATGAGCCATCGAGAAGCCCCTCAGGCCGTGGGCGGTGAGCGCTACCTCAACCGTCCGCAGACGGAGCCCACCCTGCTGCTCAACGAGCTGTATGCCTCCGTCCAGGGCGAGGGGCCCGAGCAGGGGTACCCGACCGTCCTCGTGCGCCTGACCGGCTGCAATCTGCGGTGCAGCTACTGCGACAGCGCCTTCGCCTTCTTCAAGGGCCAGCGGGTGGCACTGGGAGAGGTGGTCCGCCGGGTAGCCTCTCACGAGATCCGGCGGGTTCTGGTCACGGGAGGGGAGCCCATGGCCCAGGCGGCCACTCCGGCGCTCTGTCGGGCCCTTCTCGACGCCGGCCGCGCCGTCTCCATCGAGACCAACGGCGCCTATGATCTGGGCTGCCTGCCCGGCGAGGTGCTCAAGGTGGTGGATGTAAAGGCTCCGGCCAGCGGCGAGGGCGGCTCCTTTCAGCTCCCCGTCTTGGGCGAGCTGGATCGGAAGGATGTGCTCAAGTTCGTTCTCTCATCCCGCGAGGATTACCTCTGGGCGGTCGATTTCCTGGCCCGCCACCATCTCCCCGGCCCCGCCGGTGTGCTCTTCTCACCGGTCTGGGGGCTTCTCGATCCGGCGGCGCTGGCGGAGTGGATCGTCGGGGACCGCCTCGAGGTGCGCCTTCAGGTCCAGCTCCACAAGGTCCTCTGGGGCAACAAGCGGGGAGTCTGAGGACGGGGGATTCCTGGTCGGTGGAATCGGAACTACAATGACGGGCAGCGCCAGGCGCCATTCGTGGGCGCCTCCGGAAGAATCCGTCACGCACCTTTTGAGGCCGCGCAATGGATGTCGATCAGCTCACGGGCTCCCCGAAGGTTCCGACTGCCGACCCCGAAGCGCCTATGGCCGTGGTCCTCCTGAGCGGGGGCATGGACTCCCTCACGGCGGCCGGCGTGGCGCTTCGGGATGGCCTCGCGTTGGCCCTGATCCACTTCAATTATGGACAGCGCACCGAAGAGGCCGAATACCGGGCCTTCCTGAGGATTGCGGACTTCCTTGCAGTGCCGGAGCAGCGCCGTCTGGTCGTTCACACGAACTTCTTCGCCCTCGCGGGCGGTTCCGCGCTCACCAGTTCCAAGGTCGCCGTGCCCGCCGCCGATCTGGATTCGAAGGGGATCCCCGTGACTTACGTGCCCTTCCGGAACGCGGTCCTGCTCTCCATGGCCGTCGGATGGGCCGAGGTCTTGGGCGCGAGGCGGGTCTACTACGGCGCCGTCTCCCAGGACTCCTCCGGTTATCCGGACTGCCGGCCGCCGTTCATCGAAGCCTTCAACCGGCTCGTGACCGAGGGGACCAAGCCGGAAAGCGGGATCCAGGTCCGGGCCCCCCTGGTGGACATGACGAAGGCGCAGATCGTCCAGGCGGCGACCCAGATGGGTCTGCCGCTGGAGGCCACGTGGTCGTGCTACGTCCGAAACGACTTCGCCTGCGGGGCTTGTGATTCGTGCGCCTTGAGGCTCCGAGGTTTCGAGCAGGCCGGCATCCAGGACCCCATTGCCTACGGAAGGCCCGTCTCCTTCGGCAGGGAAGCCGCCCGAGAGCGGGTGAGGCGGCTGTCCGTGCTGCTTCGGGCGCTGACGCAGGCCTCATGAGAGGCGCCAAGGCCGGGGCGCTGGCCGCCCTCGTGGGTATGTCCCTTCTCTTCGGCGCCTCCTTCGTGGGCACCAAGATCGCGCTTTCCGCCTTCACCCCTTCGGAGCTCATATTCCTGCGCTTCCTGCTCGGAGCGGCGGTCTTTTTCGTCTTCTCTCCCTGGCTGAAGGCCAGTCCCGTGGATCGGACGGGCTACTGGAAGATCCTGGTCCTCGCCCTGTTCGAGCCGGGAGTTTATTTCTACCTCGAGGCCATGGGCATCCAGCGAACGCTCGCATCGACGGCGGCCATCCTCATCTGCACGATTCCCATCTACGTCCTGCTTCTCGAAGTCTTCTGGCTGAAGGTCAGGATCGTCGCGGCGGAGGTGCTGCTCATCTTGCTCTCCCTTGGGGGCATATTCCTCCTGGTCACCGCGGGAGGGCTCAGAAGCGCCTTCGGCGGGAGCCTGGCGGGCAACGGTTTCATCCTGGCCGCGGCCTTCGCCGCCTCGGTCTACACGGTTCTGGCCCGCCGCCTGCTCTCGCGCTACAACGCCGTCGCCATCACGCGGCTGCAGGCCCTTTACGCGGCCGCCATGTACCTGCCGTTCGCCCTCTGGGATCTTTCAACGCGGGGGATGCCGCAGGCCGGCCCCAGGGCCTGGCTGGCCGTCCTTTACCTCGGGATCGGCTGCTCCTTTCTTGCCTATCTGCTCCTGAACGTTTCGCTGGCCCACCTGAAGGCCTCCATCGTGGCCGCCTTCACCAACGTGATTCCGGTGGTGGCCACGGGGCTCGCGGTGCTGCTGCTCGGGGAGAGGCTCTATCCCGTTCAGGCCCTGGGCGCGGCCGTGGTCGTGATCAGCGTGACCTTGTTGACCATGCGCCGCCCGGAGGTCGAGGAGCCGCTCTCGGGCTGACGGCTCCCGCGGGATGCGGCACCTGGTCGCACCGGTGCGGAGAGACCACCGCCCGAAAGGAAAGGGGGCGCGTGAACCGCGCCCCCTTTCCTTCGATTGACCTTCCACCGGGATGTCTAGCTGCACCCTAGGCTGTTGCCGCAGTTCAGGCATTTGTAGCAGGAACCGTTCCGCACCGTGATGTGGCCGCAGATGTTGCAGAACGGGGCATCGCCCATCATGGTCGAAAGGTGGCTGGAGAGCGGGTTCCCGCCGACGGCCTTGTAGACTGGAACCTGCGAGGAGAGGGTCTTCTCCGCGGCGGCGACCTCGGTGGCGCTCGCCGTGGGCGAGGTCAGCGTCTTCTCGGCCTGGGCCTTCTCGAGCTCGTCCGGCTTCACCTGCACGAAGTCGGTCCTTCCCAGGTACTCCATGCCCAGGACTCGGAAGATGTAGTCGATGACCGAGGTGGCGTATTTGATGTTGGGGTGGTCCGTGACGGGCCCCTGGGGCTCGAAGCGCGTGAAGGTGAAGCAGTCCACGTACTCCTCCAGCGGAACGCCGTACTGGAGGCCGAGCGAAATGGCGATGGCGAAGCAGTTCATGAGGGAGCGGAAGGCGGCCCCCTCCTTGTGCATGTCGATGAAGACCTCGCCCAGGCGGCCGTCGGCGTACTCGCCCGTCCGCAGGTAGACCTTCTGTCCGCCTACGCGCGCCTCCTGGGTGAATCCGTCGCGCTTTTTCGGCAGCCTGCGGCGCTGAAGCGGCGTGCGCCAGAGCTGTTCGACGGGGGCCGGCGCCGAGGCCGTCTCCGTCTTGGCGGCCTTCTGGGTGGAGGCGTCCGAGAGGGGCTGGGTGACCTTGGAGCCGTCCCTATAGACGGCGAGGGCCTTCAGACCGCGCTTCCAGCCCTCCACGTAGATCCGCTCGATTTCCTCCGGCATGATGGAGACGGGCAGGTTGACCGTCTTGCTGATGGCGCCGGACAGGAAGGGCTGGGCCGCCGCCATCATCTTGACGTGGCCGAGGGGGGCGATGAACCGCTTGCCGTGCCTTCCGCAACGGTTGGCGCAGTCGAACACGGGCAGGTGCTCCTCCTTCAGGTAGGGGGCGCCTTCCAGCGTCATGTGGCCGCAGGCCACGGCGGAAGCCTCCTCGATCTGGGCATCGCTGAAACCGAGGGCGGCGAGCACGTTGAAGCCCGGCTTGCCGGCCTCCTCCGGGGTGAATCCCAGCCTCCGGACGCAGTCGTCGCCCAGGACGAAGGCGGAAAAGGCCTGAGGAAGGTCCACCACCCGCCCGAGCTGGCTCTCCACGCGAGCCACCTCTTCCTCCGTGAATCCCTTGGTCATCAGGCTGGCTGGATGGATGTGGGGAGTGCCGGCCAGCTGCCCCGTGCCCACGAGATACCGCAGCATCTCCTGGATCTGGGCGGGGGGATAGCCGAGAGCGTGCAGGGCGCGCTCCACCGACTGGTTCACGATCTTGAAGTAGCCGCCGCCAGCCAGCTTCTTGAACTTGACCTGGGAGAAGTCAGGCTCGATGCCGGTGGTATCGCAATCCATGAGCAGGCCGATGGTTCCCGTGGGAGCCAGCACCGTGGTCTGGGCGTTGCGGAAGCCGAACTGACGACCGAAGACCAGCGCGTCGTCCCAAACCTGCCGGCTGGCGAGGCCGAGGCTCTCCGGGAGGTAATCCAGCTCCACCTTGTGGCCGGCGTCCCGGTGCATCTTGATGACGTCCAGCATGGATTCCCGGTTCTTGGCATAGCCGGGGAAGGGGCCCTTGCGCTTGGCCAGCAGGGAGGAGACCAGGTAGGCCTGCCCGGTCATGAGGCTGGTGAGCGCGCCGCACCACGCGAAGGCCTTGGGACTGTCGTAGGGGATGCCCAGGACCATCAGGAGGGTCCCGAGATTGGCGTAGCCGAGGCCGAGGGGCCGGAAGTCGTGGCTGTTCTTGGCGATGGTCTCGGTGGGGTAGGAGGAGAGGTCCACCAGGATCTCCTGGGCGGTGATGAAGATGCCCACGGCGTGCTTGTAGCCCTCCACGTCGAAGTCGCCCTCTTCATTCAGGAACTTCATGAGGTTCAGGCTGGCGAGGTTGCAGGCCGAATCGTCCAGGAACATGTACTCGGAGCAAGGGTTGGAGGCGTGGATGCGGTCGGTGGCCTTGCACGCGTGCCAGCGGTTGATGGTGCTGTCGAATTGCAGCCCCGGGTCGCCGCACTCCCACGCGGCCACGGCGATCTGGCGCATGAGATCACGGGCCCGGTGGGTGTGCGCGGGCTCTCCGCTGGTCCGGTAGGTGGTGGTCCACTCTCCGTCCTTTTCGTAGGCCTCCATGAAGGCGTCGGTGATGCGCAGCGAGTTGTTGGCGTTCTGGCCCGAGACGGTGTGCACCGCATCGTCCAGGTCGATCCCCGCCTCGGCCAGCACCCGCGCCTTGTTCTCCTCCCGGCGCTTCCAGTTGATGAAGTCCTCTACCTCGGGATGGTCCATGTCCAGGCAGACCATCTTGGCGGCGCGCCGGGTGGTTCCGCCGGACTTGGTGGCGCCGGCGGCGCGATCCAGGACCTCGAGAAAGCTCATCAGACCCGATGAGGTGCCCCCGCCGGAGAGCCTCTCTTCCCGGGAGCGGATCCGCGAGAAGTTGCTGCCGGTGCCCGATCCGTACTTGAACAGCCGGGCCTCGTTCTTGGCCAGCTGGAAGATGCTCATCAGGTCGTCGTCCACGCTCTGGATGAAGCACGCGGAGCACTGGGGGTGCTGATAGGCGTTGGACGTCTCCTCGATCTGCCCGGTCTCGGCGCTCCAGTAGTAGGCGCCGCCCGACCCCTCGATCCCGTATTCGTGCCAGAGCCCCAGATTGAACCAGACGGGCGAATTGAATGCCCCCCTCTGGGTCAGGAGCAGGTGGGAGAGCTCGGCCTCGAAGACATCGGCCTCCTCCTTGTCCGTGAAGTAGCCCCCGAACTTCTCACCCTCGATCCTGAGAGTATGGGCGATGCGGCGGATCACCTGGCGGATGGAGGTCTCGTGGCCCGTGCCCGGCACACCGGCCTTGCGGAAGTATTTGCTGATCAGGATGTCCGTGGCCAGCTGGCTCCAGTCCGCGGGGACCTCGGCGTTCTCCATGGCGAACACCGTGGACCCATCCGTGTTCATGATCTTGGAGGCCCGGCGTTGGTAGGCGGCACCATCCAGCGGATCGCACTCTGGAGAAGTGAACCGCCGATCCAGGTGAAACGGAACGAGCGCCTCCGTGGACAGGCCGACTTCTGGCGGCTGCGAATTGTCCGGCGGCGAAGGATCCTTCGAATTGCTGATCTGGGGCGTGGCTGTGACCTTGCGGTTGCCGGTGCTGCCAGCCTGGCCGCCACCCTTGTGCGTGTCCATCCGACTGACCTCCCATGTTCTCGTGGAGACACTGAATCCCAAGTTCATGTGCCCAAAGGGCTTATGCCCCCGAGCACCCCTATATTTAGCTAAGCAGGGGTAATATAGCGCAACATATAGTGGGTGTCAAGGGCCCTGGAGGGCCACGCAGAAAGGTCTGGAGACCCCGCGAAACCAACCAATGTTCCCCGCAGGAGGCCCCGCTCTTTTTCCTCGGCGGGTTCTTTCTTTGGAAAGTCCGGGAGGACGGGAGCCAGACACCCCAAGCTCCCTGACGAACTCACTTTGCCCGCGGGCCCGCCTCAGGGGAAGATACCCCGCTTCAGATAGGCCGTCTCGATCCTGCGGAGCCCCACTATGAGCGCGGCCGAGCGCAGGTCGGTGTGGAGTTCCGAAGCGATGCCGCGGGCCTCTTCGTAGACCGAGAGGAGGAGGCGGCGCATCTTTGAGTTGACCTCCTCCGCCTCCCATCTCTCACTTCTACGGTTTTGGAGCCATTCGTAGTAGTAGACGATGGTGGCGCCCGAATGGCAGAGCAGGTCCGGAAGAATCTCTATGCCTCTCTCCCGGAGAAGGGCCTCCGTCTCGCGGTCGGTGAGGGAATCGGCCCCCTCGGCCACGACCCGGACCCTCAGCGTGGAGGCGTGGTCCCGTGAGACCGGCTTCTGCGGTGAAGCGGGAATGAAGATGTCCGCCCTGGTGGAGAGGAAGCCGGCATGGTCGGTAGGGGAGGCCTTGGGGTAGCCCTCGATGCCCCCGCGCTGGCGAGCATAGGAGTCCAGGTCGCCGGGATCGATGCCGTCCGGATGGGCGATGGCGCCGCTGGCATCCTCCACGGCCAGAAGGCGCGCTCCCCGCTCCGCCAGGAGACGGGCCGCCCACGAGCCTGTGGCTCCAAAGCCCTGGAGGAGGAAGGTCACCTGTCTCAGGTCCATCTGCTCGTGCCGCGCCCACTCATTGAGCATGATCACGATGGCCTGGCCGGCCGCCTGCTCCCGCCCCGCGCTTCCTCCCAGGGTCGCGGGCTTGCCCATGACCACGTGGCCGCAGAGATTTCGCTCGTGGGGCGACATGGTCGAGGCGTAGGTATCCAGAATCCAGGCCATGATCTGTCCGTTGGTGCCCAATTCGGGGCAGAGCACGCCGTACTCGGGACCGATATTGCCGCCCAGGCCGAAGGTGAAGCGACGGGTGGTGCGCTCCAATTCGGCCGGAGAGCAGCGTAACGGGTCCACGTCCACCCCGCCCATGGCGCCGCCGAAGGGCAGCCCGAGAACCGCGTGTTTCCAGGTCATCCGGATCGCCAGGGCCCTGACGTCGTCCGTGTCCACCGCCTCCTGATAGCGCAGCCCCCCGGCGAACGGCCCGAGGACGTTGTTGTGCTGTGCCAGGTGGCCGGTGAGCATGCGGACCTCTCCGTCGTCCATCTTGACGGGAAAATTCACGGTGATTTCACTCGCGGTCTGCGAAAGGATCTTGCGCACGTCCGGGTCCAGGCCCATGCGTTCGGCGGCTTGGTTGAGCTGGCGGAGCGCTTCGTCGTAGCTCGTCATGGCACGGCTCCCGTCAGGGGAAGAATCCCCGGTCCCTGTAGACCCCCTCCAGATCCTCCAGGGCGAGGGCCACGCTAGTGGTCCTCCAATCGACGCCGAACTCTTGGGAGGCCCTTGCCACCCGGTCATAGGCGCGGTATAGCGTGTCCTGGAGACGCTTCTCCACCTCCTCGAGCTCCCACCTTTCGCCGCGCTTGTTCTGGAGCCACTCGAAATAGCTGGCGGTGGCTCCTCCTGCGGTGCAGAGCACGTCGGGCAGGAGGTCCGTCCCCTTTCGCCTCAGCACGTCGTCCGTTCCCGGTTCCGTCAGGATGCAAGCCCCCTCGGCCACGAGGCGCACGTCCAGGAGCTCCAACAGCTCGCTCGTGAAGCCCGTGGCCAGGGCGGCCGGAATGAAGATCGTGGCCGGAGTGCGCAGGAAGGCCTCGTGACTGAGCGCGGTCGCCCTCGGGTAGCCCCGCAGACCGAAACGCCGTCTGGAGTAAGCGAACAGGTTTTCCGCATCGATGCCGCCCGGATGGAATACACCTCCGGTCACATCCTCTACGGCCAGTAGCCTGGCGCCTTTGGACTGGAGGACCCGCGCCACCGAGGACCCCACCGTTCCGAATCCCTGCAGCGTGTAGGTCGAGGCGGCGAGGTCGACGGCGTGATCGCTCGCCCAGCGTTCGATGAGCATGGCCATGCCCAGACCCACCGCCCGGTTCCGCCCCGGGAGTCCGCCCGCCTCCAGCGGCTTGCCGGTGACCACCGGGAAGGCGCGGTTTCTCTCCTGGGGTGGTACCGTGGAAAAGTAGGTGTCCAGGACCCAGCTCATGATCTGGCTGTTCGTGTTGACCTCCGTCGTGAGGACGTCGTAGTCCGGCCCGATGTTGTTCCCCAGGGCGAACACGAAGCGGCGCGTGATCCGCTCCAGCTCCGAAAGCGTGTGACGGGAGGGATCCAGCTGGATGCCCCCCATGGAGCCCCCGAAGGGAAGGCCCGCCAGGGCGGCCTGCCAGGTCCGCTGCGCCGCCTGGGTCCGCATAGCCTTGAGGGTCACCGAGGGGTGATAGCGGAGCCCTCCCAGGTAGGGTCCCAGGGCGTCGTTGTGATGCACGCGAAACCCGCGGAAGGTCTCCACCGACTCGTCGTCCATCTTGACGGGAAAGTTGAGGGTCAGCTCGTCGCAGGGCAGGGCGAGGAGGCGCCTGACGCCGGGAGGCAAGCCCACAAGATCGGCGGCCCTTTCGAAGCAGTCCCGAGTGTCCAAGGCCGAGCCTCCCCAGTTCAAACCGCCCGCCACCCAATCCGGAAGAGGCCGGAGGCCGCGGCGGCCACCGGCGCCTCGCCCCCCGGGTGGGAGCGGCGGAGCCACGCCCGGCCGAGAAGGCGGCGCCCCGTAGGGCTGGACGGAACCATGCCAGTATGGTCAGACCCCGTCCGGCGTGCAAGCTCTGCGGGGCATCTCCTAGGAAAAGACATTCGGGGTGCTCTTCTCCGCCAGGAATCCCAGGGCCTGTTCCTTGATCCCGTCCATCATCACCTGGAGCTCGAGCCCGCCGGAAGCCTGCTCGACGTCGATCACCCTTATCACGTGCTGAAGGTGGCCGTATTCGGGCAGCAGGACGGGAAGCATGTTGGAGACTTCGCGAAAGAAGCCCTCGTTGAAGATGATCCCATCCTCGTCCGGAAAGAGGGCCAGGTAGCGTATCTTGGCCTCGACGAGGTCCTGGAAGAAATGGGTTCCGAAGGAGAGGTCGGGAACGTAACTTCCCTTGCGGCGGGCGATCTCGATCAACATCTGCGTGTTGTTGATGCCCGAGTAGGTGACGCCCACACCCAGGGTGATGTCGCCCCGGCTGCCCCAGCGCCCGGGGCCCATGAGGACGAAGGAGCGGCGGGGGAGGATGCCGTTGAGGCGGCTGATGGCGTCGGCCACCTGCACCATGTCGTCGTGGCTCGGCAGCTTCGAATAGGCCTCGGGATCGACGTAAACGATATAGCGGACGCCGCCGACCTGGCCGTTGGTCACGTACTTCTTAGCCGAGAAGAGCTTGCGCTTTTCCGGAATCCAGTGGGGGATCGTGACGGGCCCTTCGTCGCCGAGCCTGCTCTGGGGCCGGCACTGGAGCAGGTGAAGCGACTCCCCATCGTGGGCGAATTCCAGATCCACGGGCATCCCGATGGTGGCCTGGAGGGTGCGCATGATCTCGCGCATCTGAGGGACGAAATCGGTGCTCTCGATGAGCCCCGCGAAAGTCACCACCAGATCGCTCCCACGGGGATCCACCAAGCCTGGCATGGGTCTTCGCAGGGAGCTCCCGTCGTACAGGGAGACGATGCGTTCGAGGAGAGGGAAGTCGTCCCCAACCTCCCGGAAGATCCGTTCGATGCTCGCGGACTCGAACCTCCCCGTCTCCAGGTTGATGACGTCGATGTACCGCTGCGCGTAGTGAAAGACCTGCTCCGGCGTCACGTTGACCCGCAGATCGGGATGGCCCGGCGACACGAGGACCGGGAAGTCGTCTCCGATTCGATCCACGGCCCTGGTGCCCAACCCGGCGACCATGCGAAGGATGCCGTCCTCCCGCTTGATCCTCGGCGACCAACGGAATTCGTTGGTGGAGAAGGCCACGCCCGCGAAGGCCGGGAAGAAGTACTTGCCTATCCTGCGTCCGACCACGCGCTGGATGATGACCCCCATCTCCTCCATGAAGTCCAGCAGACCCCTCTCGGCGCGGTACTGGATGGGGTCGGGCCCGAAGATCGAGGCGTACACCTCGGCCACGGCGTCGGTGAGGGCCTCCAGTCGCTCCTGCTTGGAGCCCGTGTTGGCCAGAAAGAGGCTGCGGTACTTGCCCGAGAAGGCCGTGCCGAGGCTGTCCTCCAGCAGGCTGGAGGAGCGGACGATGAGAGGGCCCTCCCCCAGGTCGTCCAGGGCCACCTTGAGCTGGTTCAGCATCTCGAGGGAGAAAGAGGAATGCTTGAACACCTGTTCGATGTAGGGATAGTTGTGTCGGACCTCACTGATGCTGGAGAACTTGAAGCTCTGAAGGTCCTCGAGCGAATTGTAATGAACGAAATCGAGCATGCCGTCCGAGGCGATGTACCAGGTGTGAGGCACCTTGAAATTGGCCAGAAGGGGATTGTCCTGGCCGAGGCGGCCGAGAATGTGCGCGGCCAGGATCAGGCCCGCCGCCTTGCCTCCCAGCCGGCCGTTGCCCTGGCCGGGCCCGGCCACCCTGGACAGGATCCGGCCGAAATCGTACACCGTCAGGTATTCCTTGGCGACGCGGATGAAGGGGAGGCTGTCGGTGAGAAAGCGCCGGGTGAGCGCCACGCGCACGTTCATGTCATCGGAATGTGACAGCGCGTGCTCCTCCTCCCTGGTGTCCCTGCAGAAGCGGTTCACGATGTCGGAGATCTCGATGAGCGAGATGTCCCGCCTTTCGATGGCCATGGCGAAGAAGCCGAGCTTGTCCTGCTTCATCCACTGCTTGATCAGCCGGGCCAGTTCTGACTCCTGGATGGTGATGGAGGCGACCCTGATGACCTCGTCGAAGGCCGTATCGAGGACTGCTATGTCCCGCTTGGGCAGAGGCTGGTTGGAGCCCCAGGATTCACGTTCCCTTTCGGCGTAGACGGCCGGATCCAGACGGGTGATGATCGTCTGGATGGCGGGCAGGTTCAGCTTGGTCAGGTGGTTCATCAGCCTCCGGACGAGACGCTTGTAGAGGGCGCCGTCCGTCTCCTGGATGAGGTCCAGAATCGTCCGCCACTCGGGTTTGTGGTCGGATGGGGTGGCGGAGGCCGCCGCTTCCGGAGACCCGGCGGGCCTTCCCTCTTTCTCCCGCGATTCAATGGCCGGGCCGAGCTTCTGCGCGGTGATTTCCACGAGCTTGCGTTCGTCCAGGAGAAAGGGGTTCTCTCCATACTGTGAGCGGTTCTCGAGGTAGACGACGTCCAGCTTGCCCGCGAGCTTCCCGTGGACCACGAGGTGCGCCCGCAGGTTCCAGGGGGTCTCCTCAAACCCTTCCGATTCGTAAACCCGTTCGCCCAGGGTGATCCTCACCCGGCCGGCCTCCGGGTGGCGAAGCCCCAGCGGCAGGGCCTTGATGACCCGGTCAAAGACTTGCTGGGTCGAGAATTCGGGGTTTACCAGGATCGCGGCGATCTGGAACAGGCACTGGAGCTGCCTCTCCTGGCCTCGGCTCTTTGCCGTCATGGACCGCTTCCCCCTCTGCCATGGGCCGAAGTATACAGGAGCTCGATGCCCCGGGCCAGCAAGCCGACTGGGCGCCGGGGCGCAAAAAAATAAGGACCCGCCGGCGAGGGCGGGCCCCTTAGCGGAGCGAAAAGACGCCGGGATCTACACCCAGCCGCGCAGCTTGCAGGCCTCGGCCACGCGCGAGATGGCGATCATGTAAGCCGCGTCGCGCATATAGATCTTCTTGTCCCTGTGGAGCTTGGAGACGGCCTTGAAGGCGCTCGTCATCTTCTGGTCGAGCTTCTGCAAGACCTCCTCCTTCTCCCAGTAGTAGTTCATGTTGCACTGCACCTGTTCGAAGTAGGAGCAGGTGACGCCACCGGCGTTGCAGAGGAAGTCGGGGATCACGAAGATGCCGCGCTCGAAAAGGACCTTGTCGGCATCCACCGTGGTGGGGCCGTTGGCGCCCTCCGCGATGATCTTCACGGACGGCTTGATCTTGCCTACGTTGTCGCCGGTGATCATGCCCTCCTGGGCGGCCGGGATGAGGAGGGTCACCTCCTGTTCGATCCAGGCGTCGCCGGGCAGTTGCTGCCAGCCGTATTCCCTGGCCTTGGCTGGGCTGATGGTGCCGAACTTGTCCACGGCGGCCATGAGCTGGTCAAACTGGATGCCCGCCTCGGAGCGATAGGTGTAGGCCTTCTTGTCGTTGTTGTCCCAGCAGGCGATGGCGATCACCTTCCCGCCGTACTGCGTGAAGAGGTCCACCGCATATTGGGCCACGTTGCCCGAGCCCTGGATGGAGGCGGTGGACTTCTTGATGTCGATGCCGAGCTCCTTCATCGCCTCGCGGACGGTGTAGATGACGGCGTGGCCGGTAGCCTCGGTGCGTCCGAGAGAACCGCCCATGCCCACGGGCTTGCCCGTGATGAAGCCCGGCAGCTTTTCCCCGCGGATCCTCTCCAGCTCGTCCATCATCCAGAGCATGTGCTGTCCGTGGGTCATCACGTCGGGGGCAGGCACGTCCTGCGTCGGTCCGACGTTCCTTGCCACCTGGCGCACCCACCCGCGGCAAATGCCCTCCTGCTCACGGTCCGAGAGGTTGTGCGGGTCGCAGATGACGCCGCCCTTGCCGCCGCCCAGGGGAATGTCCACCACGGCGCACTTCCAGGTCATCCAGGTGGCCAGCGCGCGCACCGTGTCCACGGTCTCGTGGGGGTGGAAGCGGATGCCGCCCTTGCACGGGCCCCGAGCGTCGTTGTGCTGGATGCGGAAGCCGTGAAACACCTTGTACGATCCGTCGTCCATGCGGACCGGGATGTTGAAGTGGTATTCACGAAGCGGAGTGCGCAGCAGGTCGCGGGTGGCCTGATCCAGTCCCAGCCTCTCCGCCACGGCGTCGAATTGCTGCTGGGCCATCTCAAATGGGTTGAAGGGCTTGGTCGTCATCACTGTTCTCCTTTGCGGTCCGGATCACCGCGATCCGGGCACCAGGCGTTGCGGTTCCAGCAGAACGTGTCCTTCAAACAAGCGCAGCCGAGGCCGACGGGATCGATCTGTCGCGGAAGTGGAACCCGGAAGGCGGCCCCCGGTCCCCTTCCACCCCAACCGACCCCAATCGGCCTCCTCGAAATAAGGGCTTCGGTAATCCCCCCACCAGAGGTGGTGAATCTAGCAATTGGCCGGCCGCGGTGTCAAGCCGGCCACCGAGCCTTTCGATGAAGTGGGGGAAATGATCGGATACCTTGAAGAGGACGGCCCGCTGCCTTAAAGTGCCTTCAAGGAGAGGGACGGATCATGCCCGAGATGGATTTCGAGCGGGACATCCAGCGGATGCAGGCCTTGCTGAATATCCTCAAGCACGAATACGACCTCTACTTCGCCGGCTCGCGGCGTGACCCGCCCCGCAAGGAACAGAAGGAGCTGGACGCCCTGGTGAGGGCTTACGGAAACACCAACCTCCCCAGGCTGGCGCAACAGTTCCGCTTCACCACCTTCAACAGCAGCTACGTGATGCGATGCGAGCAGTGGAACAAGTGGATGCGGGCCCGGGAGGACGGGCTGGTCCAGGACCCGCGCTTGCTGGCATCGGTCCGCCGAGCCAAGCGGGAGCTGCAGGAGCTCGAGAGAGGCCATCCTCTCCCTCCCGCCTCCGCCCCCGCCCCCGCCCCCGAGACGCCGCCTCCGGTGCCCGCCCCAGCGAAACAGGAGCCTGCGAGAGGCGGGCGCCATACCCGGGCACTCTTCGAGGAGTTCATCAACGCCAAGCTCGGGGAGGGGGAGGTCCCCAAGTGGAATCTCGACTCCTTCGAGCAGCACCTCGCCCAACAGAAGGCGGCCATTCTCCAGAAGTACCAAGGATCGGACGTGGCCTTTTCGGTCCAGACGAAGGACGGCAAGGTCACTCTCAAGGCGAAGGTCATCAAGTAGCCGCCCTCGCGCCCCGGGAAAAGGTGCCCCCATCCCTTGACCCTGCATGGGGCTGATGCTATAACCGCACCTTGTTCTTCCAAGCCCGTGGAGAAAGGATACGATGCTGAAAAACTTCCTCTTTAGTTCCGAGTCGGTGACCGAGGGGCACCCCGACAAGATAGCGGACCAGATCAGCGACGCCGTCCTGGACGCCGTACTCGAACAGGATCCCCTTGGCCGGGTGGCCTGCGAGACGCTGGTCACCACGGGGCTGGCGCTCGTGGCCGGTGAAATCACCACCCGCGCCTACGTGGATCTGCCCACGGTCGTCCGGGGCACCATCCGCGATATCGGGTACGTGGACGGCGGTTACGGCATGGATTACAAGACCTGCTCCGTGATCTCCTCCATTGATCCGCAGTCGCCCAACATCGCCATGGGGGTGGACGCGGGCGGCGCCGGAGACCAGGGACTCATGTTCGGCTTCGCGTGCGACGAGACCCCGACCCTGATGCCCTTTCCCATCTACGCCGCGCACCGGCTCACGGAGCGCCTCGCCAAGCTGCGGAAGGATAAGGTTCTCCCGTATCTGCGACCGGACGGCAAGAGCCAGGTGAGCGTCTATTACGAGGACGGCGTGCCCAAGAAGGTCAAGGCCGTGGTCCTCGCGGTCCAGCACGATGAGAGCGTCGCCCAGGCCACCCTCCGCAAGGAGGTGGAGGAGGCGGTGATCCGCGAGGTCATCCCGCCGGACATGCTGGACGCGCAGACCGCATTCCACATCAATCCCACGGGCCTGTTCGTCATCGGCGGCCCGCAGGGCGACACCGGCCTCACGGGCCGCAAGATCATCGTGGACACCTACGGCGGGATGGGGCGCCACGGCGGAGGGGCCTTCTCCGGGAAAGATCCCACGAAGGTGGACCGCTCCGCCTGCTACATGGCCCGGCACATCGCGAAAAACATCGTGGCGGCCGGCCTGGCCAGGCGTGCCGAGGTCCAGCTCGCTTACGCCATCGGCGTCGCCGATCCCGTCTCCGTGATGGTGGACACCTTCGGCACCGGTCTCGTGGAGGAGAAGGTGCTCGATGGGGCTATCCGGGAGGTGTTTCCCCTGACGCCCGGAGGGATCATCAAGTACTTGGACCTGAGGCGACCCATCTTCAAGAAGACGGCGGCCTACGGTCACTTCGGACGCGAATTGCCGGAATTCACGTGGGAATTCATTCACAAGGTCGAGGCCCTGAAGGCCGGCTGTGGCCGGACGACAGGCGGGCAAGGGGGCAGATGATGGAGTGCGACATCAGGGATGCGGCATTGGCCGATCGAGGCAGGGCGAGAATCCTCTGGGCGGACCGGCACATGCCCGTGCTGGCGAGCATCCGCAGCCGCTTTGAGCGGGACAAGCCCCTCAAGGGCATCCGGATGGGAGCCTGCCTCCACGTCACGACGGAGACGGCCAACCTCATGCGCACGCTGGTGGCCGGAGGGGCGCAAGTCGCCCTCTGCGCCAGCAACCCCCTCTCCACTCAGGACGACGTGGCCGCCAGCCTGGCGCGGGACTTCGGCGTGTCGGTGTTCGCCATCAAGGGTGAGGACAACGCCACCTACTACAGGCACCTGGCTTCGGTGCTCGACAGCAAGCCCATGATCACCATGGACGACGGGGCCGACCTGGTCTCCCTGGCCCACGGCGATCGGCGCGATGCGCTTCAGACCATCCTGGCCGGCACCGAGGAGACGACCACGGGGGTCATCCGCCTCCAGAGCATGGCCAAGCACGGCGTACTGGCCTATCCCATCGTCGCCGTCAACGAGGCCATGACCAAACACTTCTTCGATAACCGCTACGGGACCGGCCAGTCCACCCTGGACGGCGTCATCCGCGCCACCAACATCCTGCTGGCCGGGGCCACGGTGGTCGTCGCCGGCTACGGCTGGTGCGGCAAGGGCGTGGCCATGCGGGCCAAGGGGATGGGCGCCCACGTCATCATCACCGAAGTGAACCCCGTGAAGGCCATCGAGGCCATCATGGACGGCTTCCTGGTCCAGCCCATGGCCGAGGCGGCCGGAGTGGGCGACCTCTTCATCACCGTCACCGGCAACAAGCACGTCATCCGGACCGAACACTTCCTCGCCATGAAGGACGGGGCCATCGTCTGCAACAGCGGCCACTTCAACGTGGAGCTCCAGCTCGAGGGCGGCCTCTACGATATCGCCGTGTCCAAGACGGCGGTCCGCGACTTCGTGGAGGAGTTCGCGCTGCCCAACGGCAGGAAGATCTACCTCCTCGCCGAGGGCCGCCTGGTGAACCTCTCCGCCGCGGAAGGCCATCCGGCCGTGGTCATGGATATGTCCTTCGCCAACCAGGCCCTTTCCGCCGAGTGGATCCTCCAGCACCGTGCCTCCCTGGGCAAGTCGGTCCACGTGATCCCCGAGGAGATCGACGTGGAGATCGCTCGGATCAAGCTGGATACCCTCGGATACCGGATGGACACCCTCACCGAGGAGCAGCGGCGCTACCTCGCCTCCTGGCAGGAGGGAACGTGAGAAGGCGACTCCTGGCCCGGCCTCCGGGGAGGGCCTATACTGAAGTTACCTGAAGAATCGTTCGGGTGACGGCGCCGGTTGCGGCGGGCAAAATGAGAGGTCCGACGGGGGGCGCGAAGGTGCCCCCCTGCCGTTTCTGGGGCCGGTCCTCAGGTGAGGGTGATCACTCGGCGGTCGGTGGGGCCTTGCAGCTCCGGGGAGGTGCGATCCATGGCCAAGAAGGTCGTTCACGTCGTGGGTACCGGGACGATCGGAGAACCGCTCATCGGACTCCTGTGCGACATGCGCGAGCCGCTGGGCATCGACGAGGTCACCTTCCACAAGCGGTCGCCCCTCCTGGAAGAACGGTCCAAGGTCCGAGCCCTCGTGGAGCGCGGGGCGCAGCTCGCCACCGATCCGCCCGTCATGGAGGGATTCAGGAAGATGGGGCTGGAACCTTCCATGAGCCAGGAGGAGGCGGTCCAGCGGGCTTCCGTGGTCATCGACTGCACGCCCGTGGGCAACGAGACGAAGGAGAAGCTCTACCTTCCCATCGGCCGGAAGGTCAAGGGCTTCATCGCCCAGGGCAGCGAGTTCGGCTTCGGAAAGATGTACGCCCGCGGGATCAACGACCGCGCGCTCGTCCCGGAGGAAGACCGGTTCATCCAGGTGGTCTCCTGCAACACGCACAACATCGCCGTGATCCTGCACACCCTGGGGATGGATAACGGGAACAGCCCGCAGAACCTGGTGGAGGGGCGTTTCGTCTGCATGCGGAGGGCCAACGACATCAGCCAGGACTCCTCCTACGTGCCCTCGCCGCAGGCCGGGAAGCACGAGGACCCCGATTTCGGCACCCACCACGCCCGGGACGCCTGGCACCTCTTCAAGACCCTCGACCTCGACCTGGATCTCTTCTCCTCCGCCATCAAGCTGAACACGCAGTACATGCATATCATCTGGTTCCAGCTCAGGGTGAAAAAGCCCGTCACCCGCGAGAAGCTCCTGGCCGCCGTGGAGGAAAACCGGCGGGTGGCGGTGACCTACAAGAAATCCGCCAACATGGTCTTCTCCTTCGGGAGGGACCACGGCCACTTTGGGCGGATTCTCAGCCAGACCGTGCTTCCCGTCCACTCCCTGGCCGTCCACAAGGGCACCGAGATCACCGGCTTTTGCTACACGCCGCAGGACGGCAACTCCCTCCTCTCCAGCGTGGCGGCGGCGACGTGGCTCCTCTGCCCGGAGGACTACGAGAAGCGCATGGACTGTCTGAGGCCCTTCATTTTCCAGGAGGTGTAGGGGCCTTCGACGGCCTTCGAGTGGCTGTGTTGCATTTTGCAGGGCTTTGGGTATAATGGGCGGCAGGAAAACAAGGGAGGCCGTGCATGAGCGAAACCGGGTCTGTGGGTGGCGGGAAACCCTATGCCGACGACGACAAGATTTTCCTCTTCTTGGCGTACTTCGGGATCTTTTCGCTGATCCCCTTTTTCATGTATCGGGATAAGCGTTCCGATCCCCAGAAGGAGTACGTCTACTGGCACTCGCGCCAGGGTCTGGCCCTGGCCATCGTGGTCTTTGTGCTTGCCCTGATCCTCATGGTCGGAGGTTTCGTCTTGGCGTTCATTCCTTTCGTGGGCTGGGCTCTTAGCTGCATCCTTTGGTTTGCCCTCGTGATTATAGGTCTGGGCGGTTCCATCATGGGCTGGGTCAAGGGATTCGGTGGCGAGAAGTGGGAAATGCCAGGTATTTCCAAGCTCGCCCAGATGTTCAACTGAGAAGGTCCCCAGAGAGTACACTATTGGGGGCCTGCTGGTCAGGCCCCCTTTTTGGTCGACTTTTCGAGGAGGCCAGGTAATGTTCTGCAGGAACTGTGGCAAGGAGCTAGGACCCAATGCTGCTGTATGTGTATCGTGCGGGGCGGGGGTGGGAACAGGCCAAAGCTATTGCTGGAACTGCGGCAATAGCTTGATTGCCAATGCCGCAGTGTGTACGCAATGCGGGGCCGCTGTTGGAACTGCCGGCAGTGGCCATTTAGGAGAAAAGCCAGGTAAAGTGCAGGCCATTGCGGTCCTTACCTTGGTCGGTGGAATTTGGGCCGCTCTGCATGCCCTTGGTGCTCTCCTGTACATCGTGCTCGTTGGTTTAGGCACCTTTGGGATAGGCTGCATAGCATTGCCGCTCCTGGCCTTGCCTGTCGCAACTGCGATTTTGGGGATTACCAAGGGCATTAGGCTGTTGGGAGCTGAAGCACAGAGTGAAAAGCCTCCCAAGGGCTTTGCCATCCTACAAATCTGCGACATTCTCCTGTGTGATGTGATCAATTGTGGCTGCGGTATCGCCAGCCTTGTTCTCCAAGATGATTCTGAGGTCAAACGGTTCTTCAAGCATGCCTAAACTCTTGGCCGGGCATTGATTTGGAGAGCGTTGTTGATGAACCAGAAGTGGGAGATGCCCGGCATTTCCAAGGTCGCCCAGATGTTCAACTGAAGAGGCCCGAAAGGGTAGAATGGTGGGGGCCTGCTGGTCAGGCCCCCTTTTCGTTGTGATCGGCGGAGAGGATCGCAGGAAGGGGTGCTGGAGTGAACCCACGGTTTGCGCTGGGAGTGGATACGAGTACCCGCAGGCTGGGCCTCGCCCTCGTGGATGAAGGCGGGGCGGTGGTGGCGGCACGCGAAGAGGCCACCGCGACCCATGCCACGCGGCTCGTCCCGGCCCTCGAATGGCTTCTCGCCTCCTGCGGAGCCGGGCGGGGGGACCTGTGCGCCATCGGCGCCGTCACGGGACCTGGCTCCTTTACCGGCCTGCGCATCGGTCTGGCCTCCGCACTGGGTCTCTCCCGCGCCCTCTCCATTCCGGCTTACGGCGTTCAGAGCCTCAGGGCGATCGCCCTCGTTGTGCCGGCCGAGGGAGCGGGGCTGGCCATCATGGACGCGCGCCGCTCCCAGGTTTACTGCCAGGGGTTCCTCAGGAGAGATGGCGAGGCGATATCCCTGGGGGAGCCACGGGCGCTGGCGACGGAACGGGTGCTCGATGAGATGCCGTCACCGATGTGGGCGGCTGGAGACGGAGTGGTCCTGGTGCGAGGTTGGCCTGGGGAGTGCCGGCTGATCGGCGAAGTCCAGAACCTCGCCGTGCCCGCCGCAAGGGAGGCGCTCGCCGCCATGGTTTCGGGCCGGGGCGCCGCGGGGCTCCTCCCCACCTACGTCCGCCCGCCGGACGTCCGGGTTCCAGCGGAAGTTTGACCGCCCGGGGGAGGGGGGCTAGACTACGAGCTGTCGCCGAGGGACGATGCGCTACGAAGAACCGGTCTTCAGACCCCCCTCCGAGGCCGACAGCCTTATCTTCCAGGCCACCGTCGGCTGCTCCCACAACAGGTGCACCTTCTGCGCCATGTACCGCGACAAGCGCTTTGAGGTACGGCCCCTGGATGAGATGCTGGATGAAATCGCCGAAGCGGGACGTCTCTGGCCCGAGACGGCGAGGGTCTTCCTGGCGGACGGGGATGCCCTGGCCGCGCCCACCGAGCACCTGATGGAGATCCTGCGTGCGCTCTCCGCGGCCTTTCCGAAGCTGAGGCGGGTGAGCCTCTACGCCACGCCCCTGAACCTCCTATCCAAGGTTCCGGAGGAGCTGAGGGCGCTCGCGGGCGCGGGGTTGACCCTCTTCTACGTGGGGCTGGAATCGGGCAGCGATGCGGTCCTGCGCCGCGTGGCCAAGGGGGTGGATGCCGCCACCGCGGTGGAGGCCATCCGCCGCGGACAGGGTGCCGGCCTGCGATCCTCGGTGATGGTCCTGCTGGGGCTGGGCGGGAGCGAGGGATCGGAGGAGCACGCCCTGGCGACGGCCCGCGCGGTGAACGCCATTCAGCCCCACTACCTCTCCGTGCTGGCGTGGTTCCCCGTTCCCCAAGCGCCGCTCTTCCGCCAGATGGCCGCCGGGAAGTTCTCGCTGTCCGGCGATCTGGCCCTCATCCGCGAACTGGGGATGCTGGTGGGGGCTCTCGAGCTCAAGGACACGGTATTCAGGGCCAACCACGCGTCCAACCCGCTTCCCATCGGCGGCCGTCTCTCTCGTGACACACTCAAGATCCTCTCCGCCATCAGGGCCGCCGAGCGGGGGTCGCTCCCGTTGCGGCCCGCCTATCTGAGGGGTGTTTGATGCGCCGTCGCAGCGTCCCCGTCATTGTCCTCCTCGCCCTCGCGCTGGGGCTGGTCGCCCGGGCCGACACCGTTCAAGACCTCCAGCGGTCCGCGCTGGCGGACCTGTGGGCCTGGCGAGGCCAGCCCCGGGCCATCGTGGCCCTCTATCGCGCCTATGGGTACCTGGATGCGACGGATTCGCCGGCGGCCTTCGAGAAGACGCTCCAGCAGGTGCTGGACGCCCCCGATGCGGCGCCGGAGGTGAAAGCCCAGGTGGCGCACCTTCTCGCCCGGCAGGACCGCGACCTCGGGAAGGTCCAGGATGCGGAACGCCTGGATGCGCAGATGGGCTACGTCCTCTCCTGGCGGGTCATCGGCCCCTTCGACGACGAGAACAAGCAGGGCTTCGACGCCGTCTATCCTCCCGAGGACAAGCTCGACATGGGGGCCTCCTACGTGGCCAAATCCCACCCCGTGAGATGGAGGGCGGTTCCCGACCGGCTGGTGAACGGGGTAGTCCCCTTGGATCAGGTCATGGACCCCACCGAAAACGTGGCGGGCTACGCCCTCGCCTTCATCAAAGTGGCGAAGGACACGCCGTGCGTCGCGCGGGGCGGCTACAACGAGGCCTACAAGCTCTGGGTGGACGGCGACCTGGTCGCCAGCAGGAAGCGCTACAACGGAAGGGCCTTCGACCAATTCGCCGACGGCTGCACCCTGCGCAGGGGCTGGAACACCTTGCTCGTGAAGGTTTGCAACGGCGACGGGGGATGGAACTTCGAGCTCCGCCTCACGGATGAAAGGGGGCGGGCGCTCTCCGGATGGACCTCGACGTCCGACCCGGCGGCGGTGAAGGAGCCGTTGGACAGGATCCTGGCCAAGAACGGCCTGCCACCCAAGGGGATGGAGGTGAACGATCCGGGCGAGGCCCTGAAGGCCCGTTCGGACTCCCACCCCGATGCCGCGAGCCTGGAAGACTACGGCCAGTACCTCCTGACCATGAGGACGTACGACCGAGGCGATACTTCCCACCTGGAGATCCTGCGCAAGGCGGCCGAGGCCTCCTCGATCGACCCCGTTCCCTGGCTGGTGCTGGGAGACGCCGAACGGGATCACAACCAGCGCAGGGCCGATTACCAGAAGGCCCTGGACATGGCGCCCAAGAACCCCCTGGCTCTGGAGCGGATGGCCCGCCACTACCTGGACAGGGGCATGCCCTTTCCGGCCCTCCAATACCTGGACCGCGCCGTGGCGGCCGAACCCGATTGCCTGCCCACCAGGGCAATGCAGTCCCAGGTCCGGCTGCAGTTCGCCAGCGACGGCATCGGCGCCGCCGACCTTCATGCGCTCTATTCGGCCCATCCGGACTGCGCCGTGGTCCAGCTGGCCTACCTGGCCTCCCTCAGAAAGCTGGGCGACCCGGCGCAGGAAACCGAGGTGATGGAGCGTTACCGCGAGGCCCATCAAGGTGACACGGGCGCCTGGTACGATGCCATCGCCGATGAGGTGCGGACGGGACACACCGGCCGGGTTCTCGAACTCTTCTCCCAGATGGAGGCCCGGTTCCCCCTGGACCGCATGCTGGTCTACCGGCACGCCTCCTACCTTCTCGCGCAGAACCGGCCCAAAGAGGCCGAAGCCCTGGTGGCCGCTGCCCTGAAGTGGTGCCCCGACTGGCCCGAGGGGCATGACCTGCAGGGCGATCTCCTGAGGGCGCTGGGCGACTCCTCCAAGGCGCTCGCCGAGTACCAGGAAGCGCTGACCCTGCGACCCCAAATGGAATCCGTCAAGCGAAAGGTGTCCTTCTTGAGCCCGCAAGGGGAGGGGTTCGAGAGCCAGTACAGGGTTGAGCCGAAGGACCTTCCCACGGACCTCGGCGCCTTCTCCGGGCAGCAGGCGGTGGTGCTGCTGGACAACACGGCCATCAAGGTCCAGCCCAGCGGACTTTCGAGCCGCTACGTGCAGATGGTGATACAGATCCTCCAGCCCGCGGCCGCGCGGCAGCTTCAGGCCTGGCCCATCACCTTCGACCCCGACCGGCAGGAGGTGCGCATCCTCGATGCCTCCATCCTGAAGCCCGACGGGACGAAGGTTCACGCGGACGTCATGGTGACGGACGCCCTCTCCGATCCGCGGTACCGCCTGTACTACCGCAACCGGAACATGGTGCTCTCCTTCCCTTCGCTCAGCGCCGGCGACCGCCTCTGGATCGAATACAAGATCTCGGACATCGGCGAGCGCAACGAGTACGGACGGTACTTCGGTGACATCGAGACCTTCGCCGGGCAGAGCCCCATCCTCTTGAAGCAGTACACCCTGATCATGCCGTCCGACCTGCCCCTATACGTGCATGCCGAGCGGCTGAGCACCGAGCCCATGGTCGTGACCCGCAGTTCGGAGAAGATCTACCGGTGGGTGGTGCGGGACATCCCGCAGGTGGAGCAGGAGCCCGACATGCCCGGTTTCACTGACACACTGCCCTACCTGCACGTCTCCACCTTCCAGGACTGGGACGCGATGGGGACCTGGTACGCCAAGTTCATCAGCGACCAGTGGCAGATGACGCCCGAGGTGAAGGCCAAGGTGGCCGAGCTCATTCGGGGCGCCACCACCACGGAGGCCAAGGTGTCGGCCATCCACCGATGGGTGGTCCAGCAGACGCACTACGTCGGCCTGGAGTTCGGGGTCCACGGGTACCGCCCGTACAAGGTCGGCCAGATCTTCGCGCGGCGCTTCGGCGATTGCAAAGACAAGGCCATTCTGACGGCGGCCATGCTCCGCCAGGCCGGGTTGGATGCCTGCATGGTGCTCGTCCGGACGCGGGACCTGGGGAGCATCTACCCGACGCCGGCGTCGTTGGCGATCTTCAATCATGCCATCACCTACGTGCCCGAGCTGAACCTTTTCCTGGATGGCACCGCGGAGTACTCGGGGCTCCATGAGCTGCCCTACCAGGATCAGGGCGTCTG
Organism: Acidobacteriota bacterium; assembly: GCA_021787565.1. Taxonomy (GTDB): domain Bacteria; phylum Acidobacteriota; class UBA4820; order UBA4820; family DSQY01; genus DTPS01. The sequence continues at coordinate 64,814 of JAJYLT010000003.1, read as the reverse complement.
GGTGCAGCTCGTCTGGCCCGACGGCCGGACCAAGCGGATGGAGACGCCCGTGGACAAAGCGGCCGACAATCAATACCGTGCCGTCTACCGGGTGGAGGTCCCCGCGTCGGGGACCTCGGCCGAGGCGCAGGGCGCCGTCACCGTGATCGGCCAGCAGTGCGCCTGGCTTCGGCGGCGCTTTCAGGACAAGGACAAGTTGAGGGAGCAGCTCGAAAAGGACATCTCGGGCGCCTTTCCAGGGACACACCTTTCGAACGCCACCGCGAGCGATCTGGCGGACCTTTCCTCGCCCGTAACCTTCTCCTTCGATGGCATGCTGGGCCAGGCGGCCAGCCCCGACGGGGAGCACGAGGTCTCGCTTCCGGTTTGGATGGGCCAGCTCAATCTCTTCGCCGGCTTCGCCGCGCTGGCGCAGCGGCACTATCCACTCGAGATAGACTACCCCTGGGTGCAGGAGTACGACGTCACCTTCACGCTCCCTCAGGGAGCCACCGCCAAGGCCATGGCACCGGTGTCCATCCACACGCCCTTCGGGTCCGTCACCAGGACCTTCACCGGAGGAGAGAGGCAGGTGTCGGTGAAACTTACGGTGGAACTTGACGTTCGCGAGGTGAGTCCCCAGGACTATCCGGCTTTCAGGGCCTTCTGCCAGGCTGCCGACAAGGCGGCGGGAGAGCGCTTGCGGGTCCAGCTTGCGGGAGGTAAGCCATGACGCGCCGCGGTATCCGTCCGAGCTTCTGGGCCGTCGCCCTTGCCATCGGGATCTCTCTCTCCCCGGCCGTCCGGGGCTCCGAGCTGACCCCCGGATGGCAGGCTCTGCTGGAGGGGAAGAGCCCCTCCGAGGCGGAAGCGGCCCTGAGAAAGGACCTGGAGCGTGACCACAGCGATGCTTCCGCCAGCTACGCCCTGGCCCTTCTGGAAGAGGCCAAGGGAGAGCGCGAGAAGTCTCTGGTGACGGCGGTCGAAGGGCTCCGCAACGCTCCCTCCAACCCCTTGACCTTCCTGCTCCAGGATTTCATCAGCGACGACGCCACCTTCGACCAGGCCACCACCCGCCTCGTGAGGGACTCCATCCCGCAGTTGGCCGAAGAGAAGGGATTGGACCCGCTGGTGCGGTTCAACCTGCGCTGGCTGGGCTTCCAGCTAGCCGCCCGCTCCGGCGATCCGGAGGCGACCAGGAAGGCCATCGCCGGGGCCGGATTCGTTTCGGCGGCCTATTACTCCCGCCCCGAAACGACGCTGAGCCGGATCAACTTCTACAAGGCGTCTCCGGCGGAGCAGGGCAAGCTCGATTCGGAGACGTGGACGCGGACCACCTTCCGCACGGTGGACGTGCGCCCGCCGCTGTACGCCACGGTGCGCAACCGGGAATCCAACTATTACATCCTCGTGCCGTTCACCGTGGACAAGCCCCAGGAGGCACTGCTCTACTTCAATGCCTCCAAGAGCTTCCGCGTCATCCTGGACGACAAGGTCCTCCTGACCAAGGACGTGTTCAACATTCAGGAGAACCCGACGGTGGTGCGCCGGGTGGCCCTCTCCGCCGGGGCGCACCGGCTGCTCATCAAGGTCCACGCCACGGGCGGCGACCAGGGGATTCACCTGGCGCTCCTCGACGCGGAGGGCAACCCGCTCGCCATCGTGGTTCCGCAGGGAGCCCAGCCCCCCATGGGTCCGACGGCGGGATCCAAGGACGAAGGGGAATGGCAGGGCGCTTTCCCGGCGGCCTTTTCCAAGGACGATCCCCGCCGCCAGGCCTTCCTCTCGCTGTGGCAGCGGTGGCAGGGCGACGTGGCCAGCGGGCGCCTGACCATGGAGGCGGCCGCCGACAAGGCCCCCAAGTGCTTCCTGTGGAATCTGCTGGCGGCCCGATTCTACCTGCTCGAAGCCGACGACCTTCCGCAGAAGATCGCGCAGAGCAGGGCCGAGCGGTTCGTGGACCGGTGCCTGAGACTTGCGCCGGACTCCCCCATGGCGACCTACTTCAAGGCCGTCCTTCAGGGGGCCAACTCGGATTCGGACGACGACCTGATCGCCTTGAGGAAACTCGTGCACGACGCGCCCACCGATCCCCGGTGGTTCGTGGCCCTGGCTCAGAGACTCGAAGGGCGCGGCTGGATAGTGGATGCGCGCAAGGTCCTGGAGGAGGCCTCCTCCTACCATCCGGAATGCGAGAGCGTGGAGACGGCGTGGATCTCCTACTTCCAGCAGCTTCCGGATCCCAGGGGACAGATGGAGGCGATCCGCCGGCTGGAGAAGCTGCGCGACGCCGACCCCGAGCTGGAGGAATTCTACTCGGGCACCCGGCAGTGGCCCCAGCTCCACGCGCTCCTGCTGGAGGAGGCCAAGCGCTTCGGGGACCGCGACCGCCAGTTCGACTACAGGCTGGCCGGAGTGGACGTGCGTCTGGGCCGGTACGCCGCCGCGAGAACCCGTCTGGAGGGGCTCCTGGCCCTGGACCGCTCGGACGTGGACGTGGCCCTGCAGCTCGCGCGGTGCGATTTCCTCATGGGAGACCGCGCGGCGGGGTTCAAGGTGTGGCACGAGCTGAAGAAGGCCAAGCCCGACGCCTTCCAGGTGGACCTGGCGCGCATGGCCCTCGGCCAGCCGTGGCCGTTTCAGGACAAGCACGTCTCCCTGCAGCAGGTCCTCAAGGAGGACAAGTCTTCCGCGCCGGACAAGGCCCCCTCATCCATGCTCCTGGACCAGATGTTCACGCGGGTCGAACCGGACGGCTCCTCCCTCGAGCGCTACCACGGCATCCTCAGGATCAACGACAAGGAGGGTGTGGACCGGGAGGGCGAGCAGTCGCTTCAGGGGCAGGTGATCCTCTCCATCCGAACCATCAAGCCCGACGGCAGGATCCTGGAGCCCGAGCAGATCCCCGACAAGAGCACCATCAGCCTTCAGGGGCTCGAACCGGGCGACCTGGTGGAATACGAGTACATCACCCTGAAGCCCCCCACTTTCGTCAAGAAGAACGCCTACGTCACCTCCCAGGTGTGGCTGTTCCAGGACATCGACAAGCCTTTCCACAGGACCCAGTGGTTCATCGAGTACCCCAAGTCCATCCCCATGCAGTTCGCCGAGAAGCACCTGCCTTCGCCGGGAACCTCGGGAACCGCCGGGGGCCTTCTCTACAGGGACTGGGACTATCGGGACATGCCGCGGGCGCCCCGAGAGCCCGACACGCCCAACCGCATGCTCTTCCTGCCCATGGTGGAGGCGGTGGGCGGCATCGACTGGAAAGACGTGGGGCTCTTCCTCAAGGACGGGATCACCGGCGCCTTTCAGATCACCCCGGAACTGGAGCAGCGATACAGGGAGGCCGTGGGCGACGCGTCCACCCCCGGGCAGAAACTCGACCGCATGGTGAAGTACGTCCTCCAGGCCATCGACGGCGAGAATCAGGCCTCGTGGCAGGACCCGACGCAGACCCTGCTGACTCGACAGGGGAGCCGCCTGCCCGTGATGTGCGCCTTCCTCCGGCTGGCTGGGATTCCCTTCCGCGTGCTCATAGCCGAGGCCGTGCCGGACCGGGCGGGGGACAACCTGCCGCGCCTTGGCCAGTTCGGCTATCCCGTCCTTGAGGTGGATCTCAAGGGAGCGCCGCCACGGTACATGGTGCTCTCCAGCCCCTTCAGGGCTCCCGATGTCCTCCCGTGGTACCTCCAGGGAGCGCGGGCGCTGGCCGTGACCACCGACGAACCCTGGAAGGTGGAGACCATCCCCGCAGACTTCACACCGTGGAAGTCGGCCAAGGAGACCGAAGTGAGAACCCTCCAGCCCAACGGGGACATGGAGCTGGATTATCGGTCTTCCCTGGACCCCGAGGTCTCCGAAAACCTTCGCTCCAGCCTCAACAAGATCGCCAAGGACCAGTGGCAGCGCGTCATGCAGGTGGCGCTGTCCAAGCGCTACGGGGACATCGACCTGAAGGAATATCACCTGGAGGGGCTGGACGACATCCTGAAGCCCCTGCACTGGAACTACAAACTTCTCGTCAGAGCCTACGCCGATGAGGTGGGTGGCCGTCTCACCGTGGCCGACCCGCTGCCGGCGCTGCATCTGGCGCAGGCCTTCGCGAGTCTGAAAGATCGCACGCTCCCGTTGACCACGGGCGGCCCCGTCTTCATCAACCAGGAGATCACCATCGTCCTGCCGCCCGGATTCACGACGGACTACCGAGTGCAGGATCGCGATCTCAAGACCCCGTTCGGCAGCTACCTTTTGAAGGGCCGCATGGAGGGAGGACGGCTGGTGATCGAACGGCGCGTGGAGATTCCGTACGAGATCGTGTGGCCCGACCGTTACCAGGCCTTCGCCCAGTTCCTGCGGGCCATCGATGAGGCGGAGTCGGGCCAGCTCGTGCTCAAGGGGCCGTGAGCGCCTCGCAATTGATTCACCGCCGGGCGTTGGGGTAGATTGGGTCCAAGACGGGGGTGTACATGGCCCATCCTCTCAAGGATTTCATGGTCCCTTACCGAAAGGGAGAGATCATCTTCTACGAGGAGGAGCCGGGGGCGGAGATGTTCATCGTCCAGTCCGGCCGCGTCGAGATCTACAAGCTCGTGGGCGGCGAGAAGCGGTTTCTGAGGGTCATGGAGAAGGGCGACTTCTTCGGCGAGATGAGCCTCCTCGAAGGGATCCCCAGGACCGCCACAGCGGAGGTGGTGGAAGACGCCGAGGTCATCGTCATCAACGGCGCCACCTTCGATCAGATGATCAAGAGCAACATCGAAATCGCGGTCCGCATGCTGAGGAAGCTCTCGGCCCGGCTCAGGGAGACGACGGACCAGTTCCAGAAGCACCTGCTGGAGGAGGGGAAGGCCATGCCCCCGGCGGGCGACGAGGTGGCCCCGGCCTCCCACGAGCGGGCGGCCGCCGACCAGGAGAGACCCCCCGTGATCGCGCAGTTCCTGATGGAGGGATCGCTCAAGGTCTTCCCCATCCACAGGGACATCTCGCTGATCGGGAGGCGCGACCCCGTGACGGGGGTGGTTCCCGACGTGGACCTCACGGACGAGGACGTGAAGCGAAGCGTCTCCCGGCGGCACGCCAAGCTGATTCACAGCAACGGGCAGTTCTACATCGTGGAAGAGGTGGGGACGCTCAATGGGACCTTCGTGAACGGCAAGAGGATCCCCACCGGCATCCTCACGCCCATCAAGTCCGGCAGCCACGTGGGCTTCGGGACGCTACGAGTGAAATTCGTGGAGCCGAGCCAGAAAAAGGGGGGTGACGCATGAGAAAGGGACTCGTCTTGGTGGGAGGCAGGCGGACTCCCATGGCGGAATACAACGGGGAGCTGGCTCATCTCTCGGCCGTGGACCTCGGTGTGCACGCCTCTAGGGCCGTCCTCGACCAGACGGGGGTGGAGCCAGGCCAGGTGGATCACGTCGTCTTCGGAAACGTCCTGCAGACCTGCGAGGATGCCATCTACCTGGCGCGCCACATCGGGCTGAGGACCGGGATCCCCGTGGAGGTTCCCGCTCTGACCGTGAACCGCCTCTGCGGTTCGGGCTTCCAGGCCATCGTGAGCGGGGCCCACATGCTGCTGCTCGACGAGGCCTCCGTGGTACTCGCGGGGGGCACCGAGAGCATGAGCCAGGCCCCCTTCGCGGTGCGCGGCGCTAGGCAGGGGCTTCGCCTGGGACACGCGCCCTTCGTGGACACCCTCATGGAATCCCTGTACGACAGCTACTGCAAACTCCCCATGGCCGTCACGGCGGAGAACCTGGCCGAGCGCTGGTCCATATCCAGAGAAGAGCAGGACCGCCTCGCGATCCGCTCCCAGCGGACCGCCGAGGAGGCGCGTCGGGCGGGCAGGCTGGCCGACGAGGTGGCGCCCGTCCCGCTCAAAGACAAGCGGAAGGGAGAGGTCCTCTTCGACGAGGACACTCATAGAAAGCCGGAGAGCACCTTCGAGGCCCTCTCAAAGCTCCGGCCTGCCTTCCGAAAGGAGGGGAGCGTGACGGGGGGCAACGCCTCCGGGATCGTGGATGGCGCCGCGGCCACCGTCGTTACCAAGGAGGAGACGGCGGCCCGCCACGGGTGGCCCGTGCTGGGCTTCCTGAGGGGCTGGTCCTATTCGGCGGTGGAGCCCTCCATCATGGGATTCGGTCCCGTTCCCGCCATCCAGAAGCTCCTCAAGGCCGAGGGGCTGACGAAGGATCAGGTGGATCTCTTCGAGATCAACGAGGCCTTCGCGGCGCAGTACCTCGCCTGCGAGAAGGCCCTGGAGCTGGACCGCGAAAAGGTGAACGTCAACGGGGGGGCCATCGCCCTCGGACACCCGCTCGCCGCCACGGGGACGCGGCTCGTGATCACCCTGCTGTACGAAATGCGCCGGCGCGGGGTGCGATTCGGCGTCGCGTCGGCCTGCATCGGCGGAGGCCAGGGCCTGGCGCTCCTGCTCGAACGCGCCTGATCCGTCCGAGGGCGCGCCGTCGGCGCGCCCCGATTTCAGCCTGCTCGAAAGAGGAGAGAGCATGGACCTGCACAATACGGCCTACGAAGTGAAGGAGGGCGTGGCCCTCCTGACGGTCAACCGTCCGGACAAGCTCAACGCCCTGAACCGGGCGACCCTGGAGGAGATCGGCCTGGCCCTGGACGAGGCCGAGTTGGACGGCTCGGTGGGCGCCCTGGTGGTCACCGGGTCGGGGGACAAGGCCTTCATCGCGGGCGCCGACATCGGGGAGATCGCCGAGCTGGACGCCGGCGCCGGCCGCCGCTTCGCCCTCTTCGGCCAGAACCTCTTCAGGCGCATCGAGACCTTCCCGAAGCCCGTCATCGGAGCAATCAACGGCTTCGCCCTCGGCGGGGGATGCGAGCTGGCCATGGCGTGCCACATGCGCCTGGCCTCGGAGACGGCGCAGTTCGGCCAGCCCGAGATCAACCTCGGCATCATCCCAGGCTACGGGGGAACGCAGCGGCTGAGTCGTCTCGTGGGGCGCGGGATCGCCCTGGAGATCCTGCTGTCGGGCGACCGCATCCCGGCGCAGCGGGCCTACGAGATCGGGCTGGTGAACGCCGTAGTACCGAAGGAAGAGCTGGTGACCAGGGCCCTTGCCCTCGGAGCGCGCCTGGCCTCCAAGGCCCCGCTCGCGGCGCGATACATCCTCGAGGCGGTCCAGGCCGGGGTGGAGATGCCGATGGAAGAAGGCTGCTACCTGGAGGCGACCCTCTTCGCCCTGAGCTGCGCCAGCGAGGACATGAAGGAGGGGACCAAGGCCTTCCTGGAGAAGCGGAAGCCCAGTTTCCGGGGACGCTGAGGTAGCCCCTGGAGGGAGGGACTGGTCGCATGCCGGGCAGGCACGAGGAGTGGATCTACGACTGGAACGGCCGCGACGGTTTCAGCGGAAATCCAGCGAAGTTTCCCTCCAGGATCCAACTGAACGACGAGACCCTGCGGGACGGCCTCCAGAGCCCCTCCGCCAAGGCTCCTCCACTTCAGGCCAAGAGAGACTTCCTTCAGCTCTTGGAGCGCCTGGGCATTCACTCCCTGAACATCGGGCTTCCCGCGGCCGGCCCCCAGGCCTACGAGGACACCCTCTTCCTCGCCAGGGAGGTGCATCGTGGGGGCCTCCCGCTGGCACCCAACTGCGCCGCGCGCACCCTCGAGAAGGACATCAGGCCCATTCTCGATATCGCCCAGAAGGTGGGGATGCCCATCGAGGTGGCGGTGTTTCTCGGTTCGAGCCCCGTGCGCCACTACGCCGAGGGGTGGGATCTTCCCTTTCTCCTGAAGGCCACCCGCGAATCGGTCTCGCTGGCGACGCGGGAGAAGATGCCCGTCATGTACGTCACGGAGGACACCACCAGGGCCCGGCCCGAAATCCTCCGCGATCTCTACCTGGCGGCCATCGAGTGCGGCGCCCGCAGGATCTGCATCGCCGACACGGTTGGGTTCGCGACGCCAGGCGGCGCCTACCGGATCGTCCGGTTCCTCAGGAACCTGATCGAGGAGACCGGGGAGCCCGTCCAGGTGGACTGGCACGGCCACATGGACCGGGGCCTCGGGCTGATCTCCACGCTGGCGGCGCTGGAGGCCGGGGCGGACCGGCTGCACGGGTCGGCCCTCGGAGTGGGGGAACGCGTGGGCAACACGCCCATGGACCTCATTCTGGTCAACCTGAAGCTCATGGGACTGTGGGAAGGGGAACTCACGCCGCTGGTTGATTACGTGGACTGGGTGGCTCGCTGGGTGGGGATATCCATCCCCTGGAACTACCCCGTGTTCGGCAGGGACGCCTACCGCACGGGCACGGGCGTGCACGCCTCCGCCCTGCTCAAGGCCCTCAACATGGGGAACAAGGAGCTCGTGGACCTGGTCTACTCGTCGGTGCCCGCCTCGTGGGTGGGCCGGCAGCAGACCATCGAGGTGGGGCCCATGTCGGGCGAGTCCAACGTGGTGTTCTGGCTCCACCAGCACGGCGTGGAGCCCGCGCCGGAGAAGGTGACCCAGATCTGCCGCGCCGCGAAGGAATCGGACCACATGCTCTCGGACGATGAGATCCGGGATATCTTGCAGCGGATGGAGGAGTCGTGAGCCGCCGCTGGAACCGGAAGGAGTGGGAGGCGTTCCTCGAGGAGCTCAAGGAGGCTCTTCGCAAGATGGGGATCGACTTCCGCGAGACCTCCCGGATACGGAGCGCCGGCGCCCTCTGCGTGGTCAGGGGCCGAAAGGTGCTGATCGTGAACCGGTACCTGGATGCGGAGGAGAAGGCCGAGCTCGTTCGCCGGGAGGTGGCCGGCGCGGACCTGGAGGAGCTCTTCCTAAAACCCGGCGTGAGGGAGTTCCTTGGAGGATAACAGGCCTGTACACACCGTCTTCATCGGGCAGCTCTGCGTCCAGACCGGGTCCTGTTCGCTGGCGGTGTATGGGCTGGGTTCCTGCGTGGCGCTGCTCCTGTGCGACCCCGAGGCGGGGGTCGGCGGGCTGGCCCACGTGCTGCTGCCCGGCGAACCCCCTCCAGGGACCGAGCGGGCCGGCCTGCCGGCCAAGTACGGAGTGGAGGCGCTGCCCTCCCTGTCCAAGGCCCTTGTGGGAGTGGGAGCGAGACCGGCTCGAATGAGGGCGGCCCTGGTGGGCGGTGCCCGGCTCTTTCAGGGAGCGGAGCTTCTGGACACGGGCATCGGGGCCAGGAATGTGGAGCGCCTCAAGGCCCTGCTCGCGGAAGGCGCCGTGCCGCTGGCGCTCGAACTGACGGGGGGGAGCCAGGGACGGACCCTCCGTTTCGACCTGCCCGAGTGTCTCTTGAGGGTGCGCACCCTCAGGGGCGGCTGGGAGTCCTTCGGGCTGGGCGGAGGCGCAGCGTAAGCCGAGGCCGGCGCGTGGCAAGGTGGGCGGCCGAAGGAAAAACGGAAGGCTGAAAAGCCTGGGGAAGGAAAGGCGATGAACGACCAACGGGAGTCCGGCGCGCCGGACTTGTCGGCTTTGAGGATCGATCCGGTGGAGCGGGGGAGCGGAGGCATCTCGCGGCGTTGGTGGATCGCCTCGGGCGCCGTCGCGGTGCTGATCCTCCTGCTCATCGCGGCCTGGGCCTCCACTCGAAAGGTGAACGTGGAGACCGCCACCGCCCGTGCGGCCTCGGGCGTAGAGGCCGCGACGGTGCTGAACGCCAGCGGCTACGTGACCGCCAGGCGCAAGGCCACGGTGGCGGCCAAGGTGACCGGCCGGGTTGGTGAGGTGCTGGTGGAGGAGGGGATGCACGTGACCGCGGGCCAGGTGCTCGCGCGGCTGGACGACTCGGACGCGCGGGCGGCCTACGAGGCCGCCGTGGCGGACCGCCTGGTTGCGGCCGCCGCCATCCCCAAGCTCCGGGTGGACCTGGCCGAAGCGGAGCGGGAGCTGAGCCGGACCGGCACGCTGGCCGCCAGCGGCTACGCCGACCAGCAGAGCCTCGACCAGGCGCGGGCTTCCGTGGACGGCCTCAAGGCCCGGATCGCCCTGCAGAAAGACCAGGTCCAGGCCGCCGTGGCCCGGATGGTCGTCGCCCGGAGGGGGATCGAGAACTGCGTCATCCGGGCCCCCTTCGCGGGAGTGGCGGTGTCCAAGGACGCCCAGCCCGGGGAGATCGTCTCCCCCGTTTCGGCGGGAGGAGGCTTCACGCGAACCGGCATCTCCACCATCGTCGACATGTCTTCCCTGGAAATCGAAGTGGACGTGAACGAGTCCTACATCGCCAAGGTCGAGCCCGGCCAGGAGGTCGTGGCGACCCTGGATGCCTACCCCGACTGGCGGATCCCCTGCAAGGTGCGAACGGTCATTCCTACGGCGGACCGGCAGAAGGCCACGGTGAAGGTCCGCATCGCGTTCGACCGCCTGGACCCTAGAATCCTGCCGGACATGGGGGCGAAGGTGGCCTTCCTGAATCCCGAAGCCCTGAAGCCGGGCAAGGCCAAGGCTCTCGTGCCGGCCGCCGCGGTTCGGACTGGGGGCGGAGGCCCGGTGGCGTTCAAGGTGCTCGACGGCAGGCTCCGGATCACGCCGGTGAAGCTGGGCGGGAAACGGGGCTCCGAGGTCGAGATCCTCGATGGCCTCTCACCGGGAGACGTGGTGGCCGTTTCGGGGCTGGATCACTTGAGGGACGGCCAGCGCGTCCAGGTGAAGGGCTCCTGAGCGGGGGCTGAGGAATCGGTCCGAGCCTCGCTCGAACCGCGGGTCGGAGGATCCCTCCCCGTCCCGTGTCGGTTTCCCTTCCAACGGAAGCAACGAGAGGGCCGCTTCGATGGTCAGACTGGACGATAACGGCGACGCGCTCATCCGTGTCCGCGACCTCGATAAGACCTACCGGCGGGGCGGCCAGGACGTGCACGTCCTGCGGGGCCTGAACCTGAGCGTGGACGAGGGGGAATTCGTGGCCTTCATGGGCCCCAGCGGCTCGGGAAAGACGACCTTGCTCAACCTCCTGGGGGGGCTGGACCTGCCGACGGCGGGGAGCATCACCGTCGCCGGCGACGAGATCACGCACCTCTCGGGGCCCAAGCTCGCCCACTGGCGGGCCCGCCACGTGGGGTTCATCTTTCAGATGTACAACCTCCTGCCCGTGCTGACCGCCTTTCAGAACGTGGAGCTGCCGCTCCTTTTGACCCGCCTCTCCAAGGCCCAGCGGCGGCGGCACGTGGAGACTGCCCTGGGCCTCGTGGGGCTGAAGGATCGGACCGACTACTACCCCCGCCAGCTTTCGGGCGGCCAGGAGCAGCGCGTGGCCATAGCCAGGGCCATCGTGGCGGACCCCACCTTCCTGCTGTGCGACGAGCCGACGGGAGACCTGGACAGGCGAAGCGCCGACGAGGTCCTGGCTTTGCTGTCGGGCCTCGCGTCGCGCTATGGGAAGACGGTGCTGATGGTCACCCACGATCCCAGGGCGGCCGAGAGGGCCGAAGTGGTGCTCCACCTGGAGAAGGGCGCGCTCGTGGAGGGAACCACGAGCGGGCCGGAAGGCAACGGGCCCACGAGCAAGCCGGCCGAAACATGAAGTTCTTCGCCCTGATCTGGTCGAACTTGCGCAGGAAAAAGGTCCGCACCGCGCTGACCGTGGGCTCCTTCGCGGTGGCCCTCTTCCTATACGGCCTCCTGGCGGCCATTCAAACGGCCTTCAACCAGGGCGTGGAGGTGGCCGGGGTCGACCGCCTGGTCGTCCGCAACAAGGTCTCCCTCATCATGCCCCTTCCCGTATCGTACAGGGAGCGGATGCTCCAGATCCCCGGCGTCAAGACGGTGACCTACGCGACCTGGTTCGGCGGGTACTACCAGGACCCCAAGAACTTCTTCCCGCAGTTCGCGGTGGAGAAGGAGACCTGGCTGAAGATGTATCCCGAGTTCAAGGTGCCTCGGGGGGAGTGGGAGGCCTTCCTCCAGGACCGGGAGGGCTGCGTCGTGGGGCGGAAGACCGCGGAGAGGTTCGGCTGGAAGATCGGGGACCGGGTTCCCCTGGTGGCCTCCATCTTCGGGGGCGTCTGGGAGTTCAACATCCGGGGCATTTACGACGGGACGCGCAGCGAGGACGACACTACGCAGTTCTGGTTCCGGAGCGACTACCTCGAAGAACGCCGCACCTGGGGGAAGGGCATGGTGGGCTGGTACGTGGTGCAGGTGGCCGACCCGAACGAGGCCGCCAGCGTGGCCGAGGCCATCGACAGCCGCTTCGCCAACTCCCCGTGGGAGACGTCGGCGGAGAGCGAGAAGGCCTTCGCCGCGGGATTCGTCAAGCAGGTGGGAAACATCCAGCTTCTCATTCTCGTCATCGGGGGCGTGGTCTTCTTCACCCTCCTCCTCGTGACCGGCAACGCGATGGCCATGGCCGTTCGCGAGCGGACCGCGGAGCTCGCGGTGCTCAAGACCATCGGATTCACCGACGCGTCGGTGCTGTGGCTCGTGCTCGGAGAGTCGATGGCCTGCGCCCTCCAGGGCGGAGTGCTGGGATTGGCGGCCGCGAAGCTCTTCACGCTTCGGGGCGACCCCACCGGAGGCTTCCTGCCGGTCTTCTACCTGAGCCCCGCGAAGATGGCCCTGGGGCTGGCGCTCACGCTGGCGGTGGGAGTGGCCTCGGGGATCATTCCCGCCCTCCTGGCCATGCGGCTCAAGATCGTGGAAGCGCTGCGGAGGGTGTGACCATGCACGGCGAAGGCAGAGGGGCGAAGGTTGAGTGGGAGGAAGCGAGAAAAGGCGGGCCATCCCTTCAACTGGCCGTTCGCGTTCCGCCATTCGCAATCCTGCGCGGAGGGCTTCTTCCGTGAGCCCCATTCCCCTGATCTACAACGTCCGCAGCGTCAGGGCCCGCTGGCGCGGCAACCTCGTGGCGGTCCTGGGAATCGCCGGGGTGGTGGCGGTCTTCGTGGCCATGCTCTCCATGGCCAGGGGATTTCAGCTCACCCTGGTGGACTCAGGTTCGCCCTCGAACGCCATCGTGATGAGAGGGGGGGCCACGACGGAGATGGAATCGGTGGTGACGCGGGAGCAGATCCAGGTGATCGCCGGCGCGCCCGGGGTGGCCCATGACGAGGAGGGGCACCCCCTGGTGAGCGGCGAGGTGTTCGTGGTGGCGGCCTTCCACCATCGCGCCTCCGACTCGGACGCGCTGGCGCCCGTCCGCGGCGTGTCGGAACAGGCCCTCAAGGTGCATCGCGGCGTCCGGATCGTGAGCGGGCGCTTCCTTCGGCCGGGGCTGGCGGAGCTGGTGGCGGGGAAGAGCGCCTCCACCATGTACTCCGGCTTCGGGCTGGGGGACACGCCCAGCTTCGGGGGAAGGACCTGGCGCGTCGTGGGGATCATGGACTCGGGCGGCAGCGCCTTCGATTCGGAAGTCTGGGCCGATCAGCCCGTGCTGAGCCAGACCTACAAGCGTCCCGAGGACCTCTTCTCATCGGTCACGGTTCGCCTGACCTCTCCCGCCGCCCTGGGCGATTTCAAGAGGGCCCTGGCCTCCGATCCCCGCCTCACGGTGCAGGCCGACCGCGAGACGGACTACTACGCCAAGCAGTCCAGGGCCGTCTCGACGATGATACGGGTCCTGGGATTTCTGGTGGCGTCCGTCATGGGCATCGGCGCGGTATTCGGTGCCTTCAACACCATGTACTCCTCGGTGGCCGCCAGGGCCCGTGAGATCGCCACCCTGAGGGCGCTGGGCTTCGGAGGCGCGAGCGTGGTGCTTTCCTGGATGGTGGAGGCCCTCTTCATCGCGCTGATCGGCGGTTTGCTGGGCTGCATCGTGGTATTGCCCGTCAACGGGCTGACCACCTCCACCCTCAACTGGCAGAGCTTCTCGCAGATCGCCTTCGCCTTCAGGGTGACGCCGGATCTTCTGGGGAAGGGGCTGCTCTTCGCCCTGGTCATGGGATTCGTCGGAGGCCTGCTGCCGGCCCTGCGCGCGGCCCGGATGCCCGTGGCGTCAGCCCTGAGGGAACTCTAGACACCCTCACGGCGACCGTCCGCGGCCCGTGTGACGCGCCGATCTTGTCGGTGGCGTTCCTTCGCGGCCGGGAAGGCCGTACAATAGCTGACGACATGGACGCGCTCATGCTGGAACTGGCCGAGGAGGAAGTTGCCGTGGGCTGGGTGGAGGCCCGGGAATGCCTCGTCGGCCCCTCGCCCAGCCCCCTGCTCTCTCAGCTTGACCTGGCCGTTGCGGCAGCGGTCGAGGAAGAGGCGCGGTCGGCGAACCACGCCCGCAAGGCCGCGGCCGGAAGGATGGCGGAACACGTGGCGCGCTTCGCGGCGGCGGAGGTGTCCTGGGGCCTGCTGGGGGACGAGCGTGAACCTTAAGAAGGCGCTGCGCAAGCACGCCAAGGCCATCTGGTTGATCGTGGGACTCCTTATCCTGCTGGCCGTTGGATTCGTGGACTACGTGACGGGCTCCCTCCTCTCCCTCTCGGCCCTCTATCTCGTCCCCATCGTCCTGCTCTCCTGGTTCGTCGGCCTCTGGGCCGGCCTGCTGGCCCTGGTGCTCACGGTGCTGGACCTGTTCGCATCGGAGTTCCTGGCCCTTGCACCCGGCCACCACAGCCTCCTGCCCTTCTTGAACGCCGTTCTGGAGCTGTTGCTGTTCCTCGCCGCGGTGGCCCTCACCACCAGTCTGAGGAAGACCCTGGAGAGGGAGCGGAGCTACGCCCGCACCGACCACCTCACCGGCGCCCTCAACGCCCGCGCCTTCGAGGAGGTGGCCGAGAGGGAAATGGGGCGCACCGGCCGCAACGGACGGCCGTTCACCGTGGCCTTCGCCGACCTGGACAACTTCAAGGCGGTCAACGACCGCTTTGGCCATGCCACCGGTGACGCGGTTCTGCAGGCCGTGGCCGGAGTGGTGATGCAAAGCGTCCGCTCCAGCGACGCCTTCGCGAGGCTGGGTGGGGACGAATTCGCGCTCCTGCTCCCGGAGTGCGACGGCAACGCGGCCCCTTTCGTCCTCACGCGCCTTCACCGCCACCTCCAGGAGGCGGTACGGGCTCAGGGCTGGCCGGTCACGCTGAGCGTGGGTGCGGTCACCTTCGAACGCCCCCCTTCTTCCTACACGGCCATGCTCAAAAGGGTGGACCAGTTGATGTACGAAGCCAAGCGGGACGGCAAGAACTCGTTCCGCCACGTGACCGAAAAGGGCGGGTGAGGGGAAGCGGCTGGTGAACACACGACGGGGAGACAACACTAGCGTTCGAAGGGGTGCCCCTCCACCGAGAAATCGGGCAAATAGGTGGATTGGGCGGTCAGCTCCTGGACGTAGCCATCGGTGATGCCGCTCTCCTCGAGGGCCTCCACGGCGCTCGCATACTCACCCGCATGAAGGGGGCGTCCCAGGAGGGGGTGGTCGAAAGCCCGCCCCTGCGGCGAGTACTGGGCCATGAGGCTCACCGCCACGTCCTCGCCGAGCGAAGCAAGAAACCTCAATACCTGGCGCGTTTGGCTGAGACCGTTGGGCAGGACGAGGTGGCGCACCAGCAGGCCCCGGACGGCCTGGCCCTCCTCGTCCAGTTGCAGCGGGCCGACCTGCCGCCACATTTCGGCGATGGCCGCCTGGGCGTTGGCCGCATAGCCCACGGCGCGGGAGAGCTCGTCGGCGGCCGCGTCGTCGGCGTACTTCAGGTCCGGAAGGTAGAGGTCCACGATCCCGTCTAGCAGGCGAAGGGTGTCCACGTCGTCGTAGCCGTTGGAGTTGTATACCACCGGCAGCCGCAGGCCTCGCCTCGCCGCCACGGCCAGGGCCTCGACGGCCTGGGGGACGACGTGGCTGGGGCTCACCCAGTTGAGGTTGTGAACCCCCCGCGCCTGAAGGTCGAGGTAGATGTCGGCCAGCTCCCCGGCGCTCTTGGCCTGATCGCCCTCCTCCCATGCTTGGCTGATCTGCCAGTTCTGGCAGAAGAGGCAGGAGAGGTTGCAGTGGGCGAAGAAGACCGTACCCGAGCCCCTTTGCCCGCTGATGCAGGGCTCCTCGCCCCGGTGGACGCACCATGAGGCCACCTCCGCGCGGCGGCCGGTGCTGCAGACGGCCTTCATGTCCCTCAGGCGTTTCACCCGGCAGTGGCGCGGGCAGACGACGCACTGGCCCAGGCGGCCCAGCAGCAGGCGCACCCGCCCGTCCAGTTCTCCGTTCGAGAGGAGGTTCAAGTAGGAGGGGTAGAGAGCCATGGCGCATGCCTTCGATGGTGGGCGAGCGGTTCCAGGCGGCGATCAGGGGTCGGCGGGAAAGCCGCCGGCCGGGATTCGATAGCCTCCGATCTTCTCCATGACCTCGTTGAACTCCGCCACCACGCCGTCGAGGATCTCCTTGGCGCTCGCGCGGCGCTTCACGAGGCCGGCCACCTGGCCCATCATGACGGAGCCGCGCGTGACGTCGCCTTCCATGACGGCGGCGCGCAACCGGCCCACGGCCAGGCCCTCGATCTCCTCCCACGGAGCCCCCTGGCCCTCCATCTCGTGGAATTCCTGGGTGAGCATGTTCTTGAGGGCGCGGACGGGCTTGTTGATGGAGCGGCCCGTCACGGCCGTGGCGCGGTCGGAGGCCTTGACGATGATCTCTTTGTAGTTGTCGTGGGCCCGCGATTCGTGGGCCACAACGAGGGCCGTGCCCAGCTGGATGCCCTGGGCCCCGAGGGCGAAGGCCGCGGCCATGCCCCTCCCGTCGGCGATGCCCCCCGCCGCCGCTACCGGAATGGAGAGGGCGTCCACCATCTGCGGGATGAGAGGCATGGTGGAGGTGTCGCCGATGTGGCCCCCCGCCTCCTCGCCCTCGGCGACGATCGCATCGGCGCCGGAGCGCTCTAGCCGCCTGGCCAGGGCCACCGAGTTGACCACGGGGATCACGATGACGCCCGCCTTCTTCAGATCGGCGATGAAGGGCCCGGCATTGCCGGCGCCCAGGGTGATGACGGGCACCCTCTCCTGCTTGACCACCTCCAGGCAGTCGCGGAAATTGGGGGAGAGCATGATCAGGTTGACCGCGAACGGCTTGTCCGTGAGCGTGCGCAGTTTGCGCACCTCGTCCCGGAGCAGCTCCCCCGGCATGTTTCCGGTGGCGATGGTCCCGAGCCCACCGGCCTCGGAAACGGCGGCCGCGAGCACGGCCTCCGAGACCCAGGTCATCCCTCCCACGAGGATGGGGTAGCGGATCTTGAGCAATCGGCAGATAACGTTGTCCTTCATGGGCGCCCTTTCCCGGTCAAGTCCCTGGTTCTCTTTCCTCAGGCGGGCCCCCCGACCAACCGCCGTCGCGGATCGCGTCCTGGAATCCTACCACAGAGGCTCGCTCCGCCGCAGTCGCGTACCGCCCCTCGACGGGCAGGTAGCCGAGCCTCAGGCAGAGGCGCCATGCGAGCACCTCCACCTTGGGGTCTTCGATCTCCCCTCTGGCGCATCCGAGAAGGATCTCGCGCACCGGCTCGAAGCGGATGGGCGGAGCGTCCCTTTCGTTCACCGAGCCGTCGCCTTCGGGCACGGAGGCCGCGTCCGGATCGACTCGGACGGCGCAGAGGTGGATCTTCTCGGAGGACTGCCCGTGCGAGGGGAAGAACCCGCCGCCCAGCGGCTCGACCTGGCCGGGGGTGATGCGAAGCCCGGCCTCCTCCCATACCTCGGCCACCACCCGCGCGAGGAAGCCTTCCAGGCCTCGGTCCTGGGGTTCGAGGCTTCCGGCCACGGCCTCGGGGATGAAGAGATAGCCTCGCCGGTCCGGCAGGGTAAGGGGAAGATCCTTCCGGAAGTAGACAGGCACGCGGATGCCCGGCCGGTAGGCCATCTGGGGCTGTCCGCCCCGTTCGTGATAGAGCGCCATGGCCACGGCGTCGAAACCGCGCCGGTGGATGTATTCGTACAGGTAGGGCCTGGAGCAGGTGCCGTCGTCGTAGAGATTCCTGTACTTCAACCGCACGAGCGTCAGAAACCCGCCCTCTCCGGGCCCGGCCTCCGCCGCCACCTCCACAGCCGTCACCCTTCGCTCTCCGGCCACACCAGCCCTCCATCGCGAACGACCGCCCCTACCCCTTCAGCCACTGAGCTGCATCATGCAGTCTCCTGGGCCCTGCGCCTCCGGGCCGGAGACTCCAGCGGCAAGACGACCGTGAAGACGGACCCCTCTCCCGGAATGGAGGTCACCTCGATGCTCCCGCCCAGCAGCCGCGTGAGGCGATCCGCGATGGCGAGCCCTAGACCGCTTCCCGGGTAGACCCTGGAGTCGGATCCGTCCACCTGGCGAAATTCCTGGAAGATGAGGCCGAGCTGGTCCCTGGGGATGCCCGGGCCCGAATCGGCCACGCTCACGCGGAGGAGGCGGTCGGTGCATCGCACGGAGAAGGCGGCTCCGCCCTGCCGGGTGAACTTGAAGGCGTTGCTCAGCAGGTTGGTCAGCACCTTGTGCAGCAGTTCCGGGTCGGACGAGATCCGCTCAGGCAGATCGGGCGGGAAATCGCGGCTGAGTGCCAGCCGCTTCTGCACGAAGAGCGGTTCCACCTCCTCGGCCACCCCATCGAGAAAGGCTCGCAGTGGAAAGGGATGGGGTCGGGGCAGGAAGGCGTTTCTCTTGAGCTTGGCCAGATCCAGCAGGCCGTTGATGGTGCCCAGGAGGGTGGTGGCATTTCGGTGAATAAGGGCGAGGTGGCGCCCCTCCTGTTCTTCCCGGACGTCACGCTGGAGAACCTCGCACGCGATGAGGATCGCCGTGACCGGCGTGCGCAGCTCGTGAGTGACGTTCGCCACGAACTGCTCCTGCAGGCGGCCCGCCTCCTCCAGTTGGACGACCGTCTGCTGGAGCTCCAAGTGCTGCTGCACGAGGGCCTCCCGGGTCTGGTAGAACCCGCTGACGTCCCGGAGTATGCCCAGAAGCGAGCGGCGGTTTCTGTACCGGGTCGGGGCCAGCGTGAGAAGCCCCCAGAAGGTGCTCCCGTCCCTTCGACGAACCTGGAGGAGACGGTTCTTGAATCCCTCCCGAAGAAGCCGGACGGACCCGGCCAGGTTCAGTCGGTGAATCTCCTCGGGAGGGAGAAACTGCGCGAGCTCCAGTTCACGGCCTATCCACTGTAGGGGGTCATGGCCGAGGACGGTTCGTGCGGCCGGATTGGCGAAGGTCAGGCGCCCGCGAGCATCCAGCCGAAAGATCACGTCCGTTGCGTGGTCGAGAAAGACGCCGAGCTGGCCGTTGAGGTCCTGCAACCGCTCCTTCAGCCCCGCCGTGTCGGCATCCCGAATGCCGATCCAGAGCACGCCTGGACCTCCCGAAACCTCCGGCGTCAGGGGGGCGATTCGGACCGAGAAGGTCCTGCGGGTCCCATTTCTCAGCTTCAGCGGGAGGCGCTCCTCGGTAGGGGCGGCGGTGCCGCCAGGGTGGGACGGTTCCTCCCGCAAGAGGGCCAGTTCCGAGGCCAGACGGCGGCCGATCAGCTCGTGTCGGCCCCATCCCAGAAGCCTCTCTGCCTCGCCGTTGGCCGCCACGACCTTCCCGTCACCCAGGCAGGCCAGGACGGCGCAATCGCAGGCGTCCGCCAGAGCCTGGAGGTGGGCGTATGGGTCGGTCGTGCCGTCGGGCCCGGTTCTGGCGCGCGCCATGCCTCAGCCCTCCACGACGTTCTCCAGGCGGACCCCGGCGACCTCCACGCAGATCCGGTCCCGCGCGGTCAGCCTGCCGACGCCCGAGGGAGTGCCGGTGGCGATCACGTCGCCCGGCAACAGCGTCATCACGTGGGAGATCGCGCGGATCAAGAAGGGAATGGAGAAGGCCATGTCCCGCGCCAATCCTTCCTGAACCACGGCCCCGTTGAGGGTGGTTCGGACCGAGATCTCCTGCGGATCCCCGATGGGCACCACCCACGGGCCGAAGGGGCAGAAGGTGTCGAAGGATTTCGCGCGGGTAAACTGCACGTCCCTCTTCTGCAGGTCTCTCGCGGTGACGTCGTTCAAGGGGGTCACTCCCGCGAGATAGGCCAGGGGGTCCTCCTGGGGGCCCAGTCTTCGGCAGGCGCGGGCCATGACTAGGGCGATCTCGCCTTCGTATTCCACTTGGCCGGACTCGGGAGGGAGTTCGATGGTTCCATTGGGGGCGAGGACCGATGACGGGGCCTTCAAAAAGAGCAGGGGTTCCGCAGGCATCGGATTGCCCAGCTCCTTGGCGTGCTCTCGGTAGTTTCGGCCGATGCACACGATCTTGCTCGGAGTGACCGGCGGGAGAAACACGGCTTCGGAAGCAGGTACCTCCCGGTGATCCACCGTCCAGATCCTGCCCTCCTCGTCCTGCGTCACGTCGAGTTCACGCCCGAGCCAGAACACCCGTCCGAACGTCATGCCAGCGCCTCCGCGAGGGATTCTTGCGAGAGGTAGCCCCGGTAGACCACGCGCGCCTCCCCGGTGAGCCGGAAAAGGGGCTTGCCCACCCTGGATGGATCGATCTCCACGGCGAGCACCTGGCCCGAGCGAACCCGCATCTCCACTCGGTCCCCAGCTTTGCCGAGGTGTCGCAGGACCCGGGCCGCCGCCGTGACGCCCGTGCCACAGGCCAGCGTCTCGCCCTCCACTCCGCGTTCGAAGGTCCGCACGGGAAAGGGGGGGCCGTCTTCTACGGAAACGAAGTCCACGTTCGCGCCCTCGGCGCCCAATTCGGGGGCCCGTCGAAGCATCGCTCCCAGGCTTGCCACCGGGACCTTCTCCACGTCTTTCACGAACACCACGGCGTGAGGGACGCCGGTGTGGGTCAGGAGGCAGGGGATTCGCCGCCCACCGCCGGTGATCTCCAGCCTGCGCGGGTTCTCCGCCGAGCCCGGGACCTCCACGCGGACGGCGCCGTTGGAGAGAATTTCGGCCTCCAGGACGCCCGATGGCGTCTCCATGGTCATCTGGCGGCCGGCGATGACCTTGAGAAAGGCGAATCTGGCTGCGCAGCGGGCGCCGTTCCCGCACATGCGGGTCTGCGTGCCGTCGCTGTTGAATATCCGAATCCGGAAGCGGGCCCGGTTGGAGTTCTCGATGAGGATCAGGCCGTCCGCGCCCACCGACAGGGCGCGACGGCACAGCCCGCGGGACAGCCGTTCGAGGGGATGAGCAGCCCATCGCCCATGGCGGTTGTCGCCCAAGATGAAGTCGTTGCCGGCTCCCGTGATCTTGTAGAACTCGAGGTCCTCAGCCATCGGAAATTCCCCGATGGAAACGTGGGTACCTCCGGCGACCGTTCGGGTTCACGGGGGAGAGGCCTTTTCTCCTAGACGGGGAGGGCCATTCCCTCCCCGCCCCTCGGGCAAAGCCCGATGGGGCCCCACCTCTCCCTTGGAGCCCTCTTCGCCTTCGTCTCGAGGGCCCCCAATCCCTTTGCGGGTGGATCGCCATTCTCGCCGATCCCAGGTCTGTCCGGCCCTCCGCGGCTAGCCGCATGCACCACCGCGGGATTGGGGGCCATCGGGGGGTTTGCCCGGCGGAGCGGCAGGTGAGGGCGGGTTCACCTGGCGGTGCAGGTCCCGCCTGGGGCTCGGATCCCCCTTTCGTCCGCAGGAGGACAGCAGGATGACGAGGATCGCCAGTAGGATGAGGGCATAGAGCCGATTCCGCACGGCACCGAACCTCCTAAAAACATTATATCACTCCGCCGCCGGGGGTAAGCGGTGTGCCGTTGCCTCCCGAAAGGCGGAATTCTACAATCGTGCCATGGGCGAGCAGTTGCGTTCGGCCGCCTGGTACGTGCACGGCAGGGTTCAGGGGGTGGGCTTTCGCTATTTCGTGGCGCGCACCGCCCTCTCCCTGGGACTCACGGGCTGGACCCGCAATCTCATGGACGGGACGGTGGAAGTGCAGGCGCGGGGCGCGTTGCCCGCCGTCGCGGCGCTGGAGACCGCCCTGCGCGCGGGACCCGGCCACGCACGGGTGGACCGGCTGGAGTCCTTCTCTCCCTCAAAATCCCTTGAAAAGGCCGGGAGCTTTATTATAGAATACTGAGCGGCCTTTTGGCCTGGTATGTGCCTGTAGCTCAGTTGGATAGAGCACCTGCCTCCTAAGCAGGGGGTCGTGGGTTCAACTCCCGCCAGGCACACCATCACACTCAGAGGAGAAGAAATGGTCAGCAAGAAACTCACCAAACGGGACATGAGAGAGGACGAATTCCGCGACCTGCTGTCGGAGTTCTATTTCGGCACCATCGCCAACATGGAACGGCACTGGAAGGTTTACGCGGCGGCCCTCCTCGCGGTCCTGGTGGTGGGTTTGGGGGCCTTCGCGCTCTGGTCCCGTCACGAGAGCCGGCAGGCCAAGGCCTCCTTCCTCATGGCCCGAGTGATGGAGGCGTACACGGCGCCCATCGAGGAGAAGGGCAAGAGCGCCCCCGCGGGCCAGCTCTCCTTCACCTCCGAGGCCCAGAAGCTCAGCGAGGTCAACGCGCGCCTCCAGACCCTTCAGAACAAAGTGGGCTTCGGGGCCACCGACGGGCTGGCCGCCTACTACAAGGCGCTCGCCCAGGCCGATTCGGGAAGTCTTCCCGAGGCCATCGCCACGGTCTCGCCTCTCACGCAAGGCAGCCTGGCCCCGCTGGCGCTGAGCCTGCGCGCGCGCCTCTACGAGGCCTCCAAGCAGTGGAACAAGGCGGAGCAGGACTGGAAGACGCTGGCTACCCTGAACGACCCCACGTGGCCGAAGGGCGAGGGATATTGGGAGCTGGGTCGGTTCTACGAGCGGCGCTCGGAGAAGGCGAAGGCCATAGAGGCCTATCAAATGGTCCAGAAGACCGTCACGGGCGACAAGGCCAAGGACGATCCCCTGGTCAAGCGGGTGGACGCCAAGCTGCAAGATCTCAAGGCGAAGGCATGACCGAGGAGACCCTGGACCAGACAGCGGAAGAACCGCCCATTCCAGAAGGCCGCCAGGATCTGGAGACGCTGTACCGTCTGGCCTACGTGGTCCACTCCTTCACCGAACTGGAACCCCTCCTCCAGAACCTGGTCGACCTGGCCATCCAACACCTTCACGCCGAGAGAGGGGTTGTGTTCCTGCGGGACCGGCACGGGGATCTCTATCCGACGGTCGCGCGGTCGCTGTATCCCGACGAGCTGGTGGATGCCCAGAAGGTGGCCCTGTCGGTGGTGCAATCCGCCATCAACAGGAAGGAGGGCATCCTCGCCGCCAACGCCCAGACCGATCCCCGCTTCCAGAGCGAGAGCGCGATCCACTACAACATCCTCTCCGTGCTCTGCCTGCCGCTGATCCACGGGGAGACGCTCCTGGGCGCGCTGTACGTGGACCACGGCAAGCTCCCGGGCGCCTTCACCGAGCGGGACTACCTCTTCCTGAAGTCCTTCGTCGACCTCTCCTCCTCGGCTGTCCAGACCGCGCAGGAGCGCGAGAACTTCCGCCTGGAGAACAGCTACCTCCGCCGGATCGCCTCGGCGGAACAGGGGTTCTCCGAAATCATCTCGAACTCTCCGAAGATCATCTCCATCCTCGAAACGGTGGAGCTGGTGGCCGCCAGCAACGTGTCCGTCCTGATCATGGGCGAGAGCGGCACGGGCAAGGAGCTGATCGCCAGGGCCATCCACTACAAGTCTCCACGGCGTGACAAGAAGTTCATCACCCAGAATTGCGCCTCCCTTCCTGAGACCCTGCTGGAGAGCGAGCTGTTCGGATACAAGAAGGGCTCCTACACGGGGGCGACCCACGACAAGCCCGGCCTCTTCGAGGTGGCCGACGGGGGGACCCTCCTCCTGGACGAGATCGGAGACCTCTCCCTTTCCTCGCAGGCCAAGATCCTGCGGGCGCTCCAGGAGGGCGAGATCCGGCGGATAGGGGACAACCAGTCGCGGAAGGTGGACGTGCGCATTCTGTCGGCCACCAACAAGGACCTCCAGGACCAGATCCAGCGCGGCCTGTTCCGAGAGGACCTCTTCTATCGCCTCAACGTGGTCACCGTCAAGCTTCCGCCCATGAGGGACCGCAAGGAGGACATCCCCCTGCTGGCCAGGCACTTCTTGACCCTGTTCGCGGGCAGGCTGGGCAGGAGGCACGTGGGTTTTGAGCGGGACGCCGTGGACGTGCTCACGGCCTATCACTGGCCCGGGAACGTACGCCAGCTCAAGAACGAGATGGAACGCCTGGCCATCCTCCTGAACGACGGCGAGATGGTGACGGCCCACCACCTCTCTGAGGTCATCCAGCAGGCCGCGCTCCTCTCCAGCGCGGCCGGCGGCAACCGCCTGAAGGAGTCGCTGGACGCCATCCAGCGGAAGATGCTATTGGAGGCCCTCCAGAAATACCGCTGGAACAAGACCCGCGCCGCGGAGGACCTGGGCATCACGCGCCGGGGGCTGATCAAGATGATCGAGCGGTTCGACCTGGACCGCCGGAAGCGGCCGAGGTAACGTCGTGAATATCCCGCTGTTCGGGCGAAAGAGCCGGCGCGAAAGCGGCGGGAGAAGGCCTTTCGAGGAGGGGGATGTCCCCTCGGAGATCAGCGGGATCAACGGCCGGCCATGAAGAGCAATCCAGCCCTCAATCTCCCCAACACGCTCACCGGGTTCCGGATCTTTCTGGTGCCCCTGGTGGTCGTCGTTCTGCTCACCGAATTCCACTTCGAGAAGTGGTTCTTCTTCAACCGCGAGGAACTGGCCGTTGGGATCTTCGTGTTGGCCTCCCTCACCGATCTGCTGGACGGCTACCTGGCCCGCAAGCGCAACCAGGTGACCACCCTCGGGCAGCTCCTCGATCCCATCGCCGACAAGCTCCTGATAGCCTCGGTTCTCATCTCGCTGGTGGAACTGCACCTGGCGCAGGCCTGGGTGGTGGTGATCATCATCGGCCGCGAGTTCACGGTGACGGGCCTCAGGATGATCGCTGCCATTCACCAGGTGGCCATCCCCGCGGGGGTCTTGGGCAAGTGGAAGATGGTGGTGGAGGTGCTGGCGATCTCCTTCATCATCTGGGGCAATCAACGGGACTGGGAGTGGGTCAAGCTCACCGGCGCAGGGCTCCTCTACTTCGTCGCCCTCATCGCCATCGTCTCCATGGTGGAGTACTTCGTGAAGTTCGCCCGTCGCATAGACCTCTTCCGCGAGGACCAGGCGTGAGGGGTTTCTGGATCGCCCTTCGGCGCTCGTTTCTGACGGGGCTGGTTCTGGTTTTGCCGCTGGCGGTCACCGCTTGGATCCTCCATCATGCCGGCGGGTGCAGTGAACACGCCCATGCGAATCAAGGGGGAGGCCCTCTCATGAAGCCTGGGAGCCGCGACGGGAGAGGTTCATGAGAGAGACCCTGCTGCGCAAATTGGCCAGCGTCTGCGCCGTGCACTACCGGTGGGTGTTCAGCATCGCCCTTCTTCTCGTGGCGTCCGTCGTGGCCTTGTTCATCGTCAAGCCTCCCCGAATCGACTCCGACATCCTCGACCTCCTGCCGCGCCACGATCCGACCGTCGAGAACTTCCGGGAGGCCACGCATGACTTCAAGAGCCTGGACTACCTGTTCATCCTCGTGCAGACCAAGGATCCCAAGGGCCACCCCATCGACAACTACGAGGAATTCGCCGACGACATGGCCGCGGGGTTGCGGAAGAGCGGCATGGTGGAGGGCGTGGAGTACCGCCTCCAGGATTACGAGGGCGTCATCCAGGAGATGCTTCCCTACACGCTCCTCTATCTGAACCAGGCGGACCTTCCCGAGGTGGCCTCGCGATTCACGGACGCCCAGATCCGCAAGCAGGTGGCGGACAACCGGCGGTTCCTTTCCAATCCGGCGTCGTTGATGACCAAGGAGCTGATCCAGTACGATCCGTTCGGGCTGTTCTCCGTTCTCAAGCGCCACTTCATGGGCAAGACGCGGCAGCTCAACGTGGACCTCTCCGACGGCTACTACCTCTCCAAGGACGGCAGTTCCCTCCTCATGATCGTGCGTCCCGATCACCCGGCGCAGGACATCGCCTACGGGAAGAGGCTGATGAGCACCGTCCGCTCCCTGGAGGCCAAGGTGCGCGCCCAGTGGGGCGAGGAGAACCCCGAGGAGGTCAAGTTCCTCAAGGTGAGCTACGGCGGCGGCTATCCCATCGCCCAGGACGACGCCAACCTGATCAAGCACGATGCCCTCGTTAACACGGTGACCTCGGTGGTCCTCGTCATGTTCGTGTTCCTATGGGCGTTCCGGCGCAAGAGCGCCCTGGTCTACGGATGGGCCCCGCTCCTTCTGGGCCTGATCCTGACCTTCGGAATCGCGCACCTGCTGGGGGTGACGCTGAACAGCGCCACCGCCGGCTTCGGGGCCCTCCTGGTGGGGCTCGGGATCGACTTCTCGACCGTCATGTACGGGCGCTACATCGAGGAGCGCAACCGGGGCCTGACCGCCGAGGAGAGCCTGGCCTCCATCATGGGCAATACGGGCAAGGGCGTCATGGTGGGAGCCGCCACCACGGCCTGCACCTTCGGCGCCATGATCCTGACCCATTTCAACGGCATGCGCCAGGTGGGCATCTACACGGCCGTGGGCATCCTCTTCTGCTGCGCCAGCGTGTTCGTTCTGCTTCCGGCCATGCTCTACTTCCACCAGATCCACAAGACGCGCAAGGGGATCGAACCCACCTTTCACATGCACAGCTTCGGATTCGAGGGGATCGCGCGGTGGGCCCACCGCCATCCCAGGTGGACCCTCTCGGTGGCGGCCATCGTGACGGTGGCGATGGGAGTCCTGGCGCTGGGGGTCCGCCTGGACGACAACGTCCAGAACCTCAGGAGCCCCAAGAACATGGGCATCACCGTCTCCACCGAGGTGGCCAAGAAGTTCGGGGCGTCGCTCACCTACATGATGGTCGTCGTGGATGCCCCCACGCCCGACGGGGTGGTCCGGGATTCCAAGAAGGTCATTGAGGCCGTGCAGCCCTTCGTGAAGGCGGGGGACATCCTCTTCACCGACAGCATCTCCACCTACCTCCCGACGGAAAAGAGCCAGAACGCGGTGCTTCGGGTGCTTCACGAGGACAAGGGCGGGGCCTTCTCCTACGACCGGATCCGGGCCGTCTTCGATTCCGCCTGCCAGGCCAACAACTTCAATCAGGCCTATTTCGATCCCTACCTCAAGACCCTCCACCGCATGCTGGATCCCACCGGGCCGGTGACCTATGCCCACCTCATGAAGGGCCCCCTGGCCCCCATCCTCAGAAAGTACATCGTCCAGAAGGGCCCCGACCATTTCCGGGGAGTGGCGTATCTCTACATTCCGAACGAATTCAAACGGTTCGAGCCCCAGGGCCTGATCCGGGCCGTGCATGCCGCTGACCCGGAGGCGAAGGTGGTGGGCATCAACGTCCTGAGCAAGGTGCTGAGGAAGCAGGTGCGCCACGACGCGCTCCTCGCCTTCCTCGTGGGAACCCTCCTGGTCTTCCTGATCATCGTGTTCGATTTTCGGGCCTTCTGGCCCGCCGTGTACTCTCTCGTTCCGCTGGCGGTGGGCCTCGTCTGGATGCTGGGGAGCCTCCGCCTGATGGGAGAGTCGCTCAACATGATGAACATCTTCGTGACCACGATGATCCTCGGCATCGGCTCGGACTACGGCATCTATCTCGTTCACAGGTACCTGGAGGAGGACGGACACGACATGGTCCGGGTCATCCGGGAGACGGGCAACCCCATCGCCATCGCCGCGCTCACCACCATCGCCGGCTTCGGCTCCATGTCCCTGTCGTCCTACCCCGGCCTCCGCAGCATGGGCTACGTGAGCCTCCTGGGTAGCCTGTTCTGCATGATCGGCACCCTCACCGTGCTGGTGGCGCTCCTCACCGTCGTGGACCGAAGGAAGCGGGACCGGCAAGAGGGAGAGTGCCACTGAATCGCGAGCGGGCAAGCGTTGTCCTCCCGCCTCTTCTGGACTACAGTGGACACCTGTCTGGAGGGATCGAGGTGAACCCCCCGTGAAAGCGCTGGAAGAGAAGGTGGCCCGGCTTCGCGCGATCCTGGATCAGTTCAGGGAGGGGGCACTCGTGGCCTTTTCCGGAGGCGCCGATTCGGCCCTGCTCTTGGTTGAGGCCGAGGCCGTCCTGGGTGAGCGTTGCATGGGCATTACGGCCGACTCGCCCACCCTTCCCCGCGAAGAGCTGGAGGCCGCCGTGGCCTTCGCTCGGCGGCGGGGGATCCGGCACCAGGTGGTCCAAACCCGCGAGATGGACAATCCCGCCTTCGCGGCCAACGATGCCTTTCGATGCTACCACTGCAAGAGCGAACTTTTTGCCCGGATGGAGGAGGTGGCGTCGGGGCAGGGGATGCGCTGGCTTCTGTTCGGGGCCATCGCCGACGACGTGGGCGACTGGAGGCCCGGCATGAAGGCCGCCGAAGAGCGAGGAACGCGGGCCCCCCTCCTGGAGGCCGGTTTCAGCAAGGCGGAGGTGCGGGAGCGATCCAGACGACTCGGCCTGGAGACTTGGGACAAGCCGGCTTCGGCGTGCCTCTCCTCGCGGTTCCCGGCGGGCCGCCGCATCCTTCTGGAAGACCTGTCGCGCGTGGAGAGGGCCGAGCAATTTCTGAAGGCCCATGGTTTTCACCAGGTGCGCGTCCGCCTGCTGGAGGACGCGGCCCGTATCGAAGTTGAAGGGGAGGGGATGGACCGCCTCCTGGAACCGGCTTTCAGGGAGGCGCTCTGCCGCCACATGAAGGAGTTGGGATTCCGCTTCATCACGCTGGACCTGGAGGGCTTCCGCTCCGGAAGCCTGAGCCAAGGGCCTCTGGAGGAACGCCATGTTTGACATCGGCTCCGGCGAGCTCCTGGTCATTCTCGTCATCGCCCTCCTCCTCTTCGGGCCCCAGAAGCTCCCGGAGCTGGGCAAGTCCCTGGGCAGGGCACTGCGCGAGTTCAAACGCGCCACGCAGGAGCTGCAGGACACCATCGAGCGGGAGGTGGATGATATCAAGCGTACGGCCACGGTGGAACCTCCCGCCGAGCGCCCCACCGGCGCTCTTCCCGCGCCGGCCTACCGGCCGCCCGCGGAAACGGCGCCCGCTCCGGCCGCCTCGCCCGTCGATCCGGAGCGGCGCGATGCCCTCACCGCGCCCGGCTCCCAACCACCCGCGCAGACGCCGCAGTCGGCCTCGCCCCCCGCTGGCGAGCCGGAGCGCCGTGACGAACCGCCTTCGCCGGTGGAGCCGCGCTGATGGCCGGGAAGGGGGCCCAGGGAACGGGAGAGATGAGCTTCCTCGAGCATTTCGAGGAGCTCAGGCGGCGCATCTACCTCGCCCTCATCGGATTGGCCGTGGCCTTCGGGGTGGCCACCCTGTTCCTCGACAAGATCATGAAGTTTCTGGTGGCCCCCTACTTCAAGTACCTGCCCAAGGGCCAGCAGAGTCTCGCCTACACGGAGATCACGGAGGTCTTCTTCCTCTACATGAAGGTGGCCTTCGTGGTGGGCCTCGTGATCTCGGCTCCCTGGATCTTCTACCAGCTCTGGCGCTTCATCGCACCCGGCCTCAAGTCCAAAGAGAAGAGGATGGCCCTCCCCTTCGTGCTGGGAACCTCCCTCTTCTTTCTCACCGGCGTGGCCTTCTGCTACTACGTGGTTCTGCCCTACACGTTCCGGTTCTTCTTCCAGTTCAACGAGGGGTTCACCAACGTGGTGACGGTCTCCTATTTCTGGGACTTCGAAATGAAGTTCCTCCTGGGCATCGGTCTGACCTTCGAGACACCCATCCTCATCCTCTTCCTGACCCGGCTGGGCATCGTCAGCCCGGGCTTCCTGTTGAGGAAGTTCAAGTGGGCCATCCTGATCGCCTTCATCATCGCGGCAGTCATCACCCCCTCCGGCGACCCCGTGAACCAGACCATCGTGGCCGTTCCTATCATCATCCTCTACGGCCTGGGCATCCTCATCTCCTATCTCTTCCGACGCAAGCCCGCTCCCGAACAGGCGGCCTGACGCGGATTCTGCCGAGTGGCCTTGGCCCGTTCCCTCGCCCGCACGGCCCGTGATAACATGGCCGCGTACTTAGGGAACGAGTGGGGTGCCGCATCGCCTGGATGGGCAGCCCAAAAGGGCGGGGACGAATGGCGTACCGA
The DNA here is from genome assembly GCA_021787565.1 of Acidobacteriota bacterium. Classification (GTDB taxonomy): domain Bacteria; phylum Acidobacteriota; class UBA4820; order UBA4820; family DSQY01; genus DTPS01. The sequence continues at coordinate 34,846 of JAJYLT010000003.1, read as the reverse complement.
GTGTCGGCCGTCTTGGCCGAAGCGGAGTTGTTGCTCTTCGCCGATCCCTTCGAGGGGCTGGGCGGCGTGCGCCTGAGCTGCCAGGTGTTCGCGAGCGACATGTCGGCCATCCAGGCCATGTATCTCTCGGGCCTCCCCGACCTTCTGGTGATCGACTTCTCGCTTCCCACCGTCGGGGGCTTTCGGACCCTCAGTGCGCTCCGATCCGAGGCCGCCTTTCGCGACCTCCCCGTCCTTATATTCACGGAAGAGGGGATGAACGTGGAGGCCTCGACGGGGCAGCGCACCCTCGTCCTGACCAAGCCCGTCCGAAGGGACCAGCTGGAGAGCTCGCTGGTCCATCTGCTGAGCAACCTTCCCGCGGAGGCGGCCCCCCCCAAGGTGCCTCCGGGCCCGGCTCCTCCCGGCTTGGTCGAAAGCCAGACCGATGAAGGCTCCGCGAGCTGGGACCTGCGAAGGGCGCCGCGCCGCAGCCTCCAGACCGCCTGCCTGATATCGGGCGGAGGGCAGAAGCTGCGCGGGGTGCTCCGCGACATATCGCTGACCGGAGCCCAGGTGGCCCTGGAAGAGGAGCTTCCGCACAGGACCATGGTCAGCCTGCGCGTGGGGGTGCCGGGCACGGTGCCGCTCAAGGTGGTGGAGTTCAAGGCCCGGGTGGTGCGGAAGACCAGGGTCGGTTACGGAATCGTCTTTCTGGAAATGAACCCGGAGACCAGGCGCTTCCTGCTGGCTTACACGCAACCGGCCTCGGGATCCCCTCCGCCGACCAATCCCTGATCGTGTCCCACGGGGCCCACCCAACTTCATGTGGCCGGTGCACGACACCGTGGACAGTGGGCCTCTTCCTGGTCCATCCTGGGGCCCTGGAACAGGCGGCGCGGACGGCCGAAACATGGTCTCCGCTGCTTCGGGGGCGCACTTGAGCGATTTCAGACGGGACCTGGCCGCCTTCGTGCCGAGGAGCCTGTGGTCTCTCCTGGGCACCGCGGAGGGGGCCCAGCGGACGCAGGGTTGCCTGCTCTTCTCCGACCTGGCCGGCTTCACCGCCATGACCGAACGTCTGGCGGCCATCGGCAAGGAGGGGGCGGAGGAGCTCACCCGCGTTCTGAACGACTTCTTCGCGGCCATGATCGCGATCGTCCACGAGGAGGGCGGAGACGTTCTCCGGTTCGGGGGCGACGCGATGACGCTCCTCTTCCCTCCGGACCTGTCGGGGGCGCTGAGGGCCGCGCTCCGGATGCACGAGGAGATCCGCCGCTTCCAGTCCCTCTCCACCCGCGGGGGCGAGTTCTCGCTGGCCATGAAGACGGGCATCTCCACCGGCTCCCTCCTGATTGGCACGGTGGGGGATCAGGCGGCGGGACGCGACTACTTCGCTGCCGGCTCGGCCCTGGACGAGGCCGCTCAGGCGGAGCACCGCGCCTCGCGGGGGCAAATCCTCCTGGGGCCTTCGTGCCGGGCTGGCCTCCCGATCGGCTGCCGGGTGGAGGAGGCCGGCGACGGCTGCCTGCTTCTCACCGGCCTGGAACAATTGCCTCGGGCGCCCGAACCTGACGGCGCCGATCGCGCGCCGTTGCCCAGCCGGGAGAGTCTCGAAGCCTTCCTTCCGCCCTTCGTCCAAGCCGGGGCCGGGTCCGGCCGCGGCCACGCCGTCGCCGAGCACCGGCGGACGGCGGTCCTCTTCCTCGCCTTCCGGGGCATCGACTACGACCTCGACGCCGAAGCAGTGGGCCGCTGCCGCCGGGTCTACCGGATCATCGCCGAAACGGTGCGAAAGTACGGCGGCCACGTGAACAAGCTGGACATGGGCGACAAGGGAAGCAAGGCGATCTGCTGCTTCGGCGTTCCCTACGCCCTGGAGCGCCAGGAGGAGATGGCCTGCCGCGCGGCCCTGGAGCTGGTCGGCTCTGCCGCGCTGCGAGAACTCCTGGCCGAGGTGCGCATCGGGATCACCGTCTCCAGGCTCTTCGCGGCCTTCGTGGGCTGCGAGGCGCGGCGGGAGTACACGGTGATGGGCGCCGGCATCAACCTGGCGGCCCGGCTGATGCAGAACGCTCACGCCTGGCGCGTCCTGGTCTCCAGGGAGGTGGCCGGGGAGGCGGGAGGGGCGCTCGTGTTCCGGGAGCTCGACCCCGTCTTCGTCAAGGGCCTCGGCGAGCGGGTGCGCGTCTTCAGGCCCGAAGGCGAGAGGCAGGCGGAGGAGGAGCGTCTCGCGGAGTACGTGGGGCGGGAGGATCTGCTCGATGAGCTGGGACCGCTCCTGGCCGACCCGTCGAAGCCTCTGGCCTTGGCCGTGACGGGCGAGGCCGGGGTCGGGAAGAGCGCGCTCCTGCACCGGCTCGGGCTGGGGCTGGACGCGGCGGGAATCCGCCACATCACGGTGCCGCTCGTCCCCTACAGCAGCGAGAGCTACCTATCGGCCTGGACACCGGTGCTCTTCTCCTGCCTGGGCGTGAGCCGCACCTCCGGCGAAACCCTGCGCCTTGAGGCCCTCCGGCAGGGGATGGCGGGCGAGGACCCTGACTTCCTCTGCCTGATGGCGCCCCTCCTGGGCGTCGCGATGGAGGAGACGGCCGCCGTGAAGGCCCTCTCCGCCAAGGACCGGAAGGACGTCACCTTCGCCATGCTGGCCCGACTCTTCCTGCGGCAGGCCGAAGAGGGGCTCTACGGCCTCTTCGTGGACCACCTGGAACACGCCGATCCCGCCTCGCTGGAATTCCTGGCAGCTCTTCTGGCCGAGGTGGAGGAGACCCCTCTCAAACTCCTCCTGGCCTTTCGCTCCAGCGCCGCGGCGGTGGGAGAGGCGGTGGCCGGCCTTCGAACGGTCCGCCTCGAACCCCTGAGCGAGGAGGAGGTGCGCGAGTTCCTGACGCGCGCCGGCGGCATGGCCCAGCCCCCCGAGGCCTTCACCCGCTTCGTCATGGAGAAGACGCGGGGCAACCCCAAGTTCATCGAGCAGGTGCTGGCCGTGCTCGCCCACCAGGGCCTGCTGGCCAAGGGCCCCTCCGGGCTGCTCGAGGTGGACGAGGACCGCCTGACGGCCTCGGCCTTCCCCGACACCCTGGAGGGGGTGCTCCTGACCCAGGTCGAGGGACTTCCCGAGGAGGAGCGCCACCTTTTGAAGACGGCTTCCGTGTTGGGCGCCTCCTTCTCCGTCAGCCTGCTGGCCAGGGTGCTGGGCCTGAAGCCGCTGGAAGCGGAGGCGCGGGTGAGGGCCGTTGCGGAGAAGGGGCTCCTGCGCCTGGACGAATCGGGCCGCCGGCCCTACGCCACTTTCGCCGATTCGCTCCTGCGCGACGCCCTCTACGAGTCGCTCACCTTCTCCGTGAGAAGGGCCTTGCACGCCGAGGTGGCCGCCTACCTGGAGAGCCGGGGGAGCGGGGAGAGCCGGAGCTGGCCCTACCTGGCCCACCACTTCGAGGCCGCCGGCGACGAGGAGAGGGCCGCGCACTACCTCTGGCTCGCCGCCCAGGACGCCCGCAAACGCTACGACAACGGCGCCGCCTTCGGGCTGCTGGAGCGATATGTCCGGTTGCGCAAGGAAGCCGGTGCGGTCGCTGGGGCTGATAAGGAGTATCGAATTGGCCTTATGGAATTAGCTAAAACGTGCAAGGATTTGGGACGTCTTGACGAGACCGAGGCCCGATGTCGCAAGATCATCGAGGGAACACCAGCGCTTTCTTCAGAAGTGGTTGATGCTCATATGCATATAGCCGGATGCTATCGAAGTCGTGGGGACTTGGCCGCCTCCATCGCCGCCTATGGTGAGGCGATGAGTTTGGCTAAGGATCTTCAGGACAAGCATCTTCAATGCCGGATCTTGCTGGATTCCGCCGTCCCCATGGCCATGTCCGGCCGCATGCAGGAGGCCATGGCCCAGTTCCGGCAGGCGGAGCGGCTGGCGAGGCAACTGGGCGCCTATGGTTCATTGGTGTACGCCCTCATGAACCAGGGTCTCGCCCTCTACTACCAGGGCAAGTTGAAGGAGGCGAGGAGAGTCCTCAATGGCTCCATGAGGCTGGCGCGGCTCCATGGACTCAGGCCCAACATCGTCTCTATCTCCATCAACCTGGCCCTTGTCCTCTACGAGCTCGGGGAATATCGCCGGGCGCTCCAGATCGACCAGGAGGGACTGGCGATCGCCAAGCAGTTCGGCTACCGGGATCTGTACGTTTCTGCTATTTCCAATCAGGCACTCTATCAAACCATGTTAGGCCAGTGGGAGCAAGCATCTAAGGCTGTTTCTATCTCTCTCGGTGCAGCGCAGCATTACGGCATGCGCTACTACTGTGCGGCGAATATGCATACTGCTGGTATTTTGCACCTCGCCAACGGCGACTTCGCTCTGGCCTTGGCTCGGCAGAGGGACTCCCTGAACCTCTACTTGGATAATCACAATACTGGCGAAGCGCTCGCGTGTCTTACCGAGATGGTTGCCATTTCCAACGAATTGCATTCTCCCGGGTTGTCTCTTGTGAGTGTGAGAGAGGCGTTGCCCCAATTGGAGGTGGAACTTGGACGGCACACGAAATCTTGGACCGTTGGATTTATCGCACAGGATTGCTTGTTTCGTCATCTCGCAGGAGAGACAGATTTCGAGGCCGCTAACAACATTTTGCAGCGGTCGTTAGAGTCAGCTACAGCCTCGGGAAGCCTTTGGCTTATTGCGGAAGTGGGAGAGGTCCTTGTTCGCCTGCTGATGAATGATGGCCGGTACGACCAAGCCGTTGCGACGGCTGCTGCAACTTTAGAGAGATTCTCAGACAAAGCTCGTGCATGGAAGATAGGGCTTCTTGTCCTTACCACCGCTGAAGCGATGCTACATGCCGATCAATGGGAGGACTTGCGAGGATGTCTTCGCACTCTTCGCGTTTACGGGTCCGGCCTTGATCGTGGGTTGGCGGGGATACGATACCGATATCTAAGGGCCAAAGTAGCAAGTGAGGCCGGCCAGCACCGCTCGACCCAACACTGGCGTCACGCTGCCTTGACCCTCCTGGCCGACGTCGAAGCCCGCAATCCCGAGCCGGAGATTCGGGATGCCCTGGCAGCCCTGCCGCTGGTGCGGGAGCTGCGGGCGGAGGGGCCTTCGTAAGAGCCGGAGGGGACAAACACGAAGAAGGGGGCCCGGCCGGGCCCCCTTCCCGTTTGGGCCGTGGACCGAGCTGCTCCGGTGGGCCCGCCATCCCCGTCATCCTGAAGCCCTCTTCGAAGCGGTGCCCCTGAAGGATCTCAGGCGTGGGAGGAGGCAAGCCGCCCTCGGAGCCCTTCGCTAATCCCTTCCGGCTCCACCCCTGAGACCCTTCATGGGGAGCCCTCCGGGGGACGCCTTCAGGGTGACAGGCGGGGGGACGCCCGGAGCAATGGCGTCCCTCTGGGCTTCACCCTTGAGGCCCTTCACGGGGAGCCCTCTGGGGGTGGCCTTCAGGGTGACAGCGTTGTCGGGAGCGGCCCTTTGCGTCGCTGCCCCCGTGCTTCCCCGGTCATCCTGAATCCCCCTTCGAAGCGGTGCCCCTGAAGGATCTCAGGCGTGGGAGAGGCGAGCCACCCTCGGAGCCCTTCGCTAATCCCTTCCGGTCTCACCCCTGAGACCCTTCATGGGGAGCCCTCTGGGGGCGCCTTCAGGGTGACACTGCGACGGATTGCGGCCTCTTCCACCGGGGGGTGCCTTCAGGGTGACGGGTGAGGGGGCGGCGGGAGCAATGGCGTCCCCGAGAGGACTGAAAGGAGGACGGGCGAGGAAAAGGGTGGTAGGGTAAGCCATGGTACGAAAGAAGCTGTTCTTTGTGTACATCTTGGCGAGCCACACCAAGACGCTGTACGTGGGCGTAACCTCCGATCTCATTCGGCGGATGGAAGAGCATCGGCGAGGGATCCAGGATGGATTCACCTTGCGGTACAACGTCAAGAAGCTGGTGTATTACGAGGTCGGCGAGGGGGCACTCGGGGCCATCGCGCGGGAGAAACAGATCAAGGGCTGGCTGAGGGCTCGCAAGATCGCCCTCGTGGAGTCGGTGAATCCCGGCTGGCGTGATCTCGCGCCGGACCTGATGGGTGGGGCCAAACCGCCATCCCGGTTATCCTGAAGCCTGCTTCGAAGCAGTGCCCCTGAAGGATCTCAGGCGTGCGAGAACGCTAGCCCTCCTTGGAGTCGCACGTTTCCCCTTCCGGCTCCACCGCCGAGACCCTTCACGGGGAGCCCTCCGGGGGGGCGCCTTCAGGGTGACAGGCGGGGGGACGCCCGGAGCAATGGCGTCCCTCTGGGCTCCACCTTTGAGACCCTTCAAGGGGAGCCCTCTGGGGGTGCCCTCTGGGGGTGGCCTTCAGGGTGACCGCGTTGTCGGGAGCGGCCCCTTGCGATGCGGCCCCCGTCCGCTTCCCCGGTCATCCTGAAGGCCGCTTCGAAGCGGTGCCCCTGAAGGATCTCAGGGGTGGAAGAAGCCCGCTGCCCTCGGAGCCGCACGTTTCTCCTTCCGGCTCCACCCTTGAGACCCTTCACGGGGAGCCCTCCGGGGGACGCCTTCAGGGTGACAGGCTGGGGGACGGCGGGAGCAATGGCGTCCCTCTGGGTTGCACCCCTGAGACCCTTCATGGGGTGTCTTCAGGGTGACACCGCAAAGGGGCGGCCCGGAGGCCGCCCCTTTGCATCGGATCGGGATTACGAAGACTCAGGGCCGGGTGTAGCTGGTGGTCACCTCGGTGCCGTCCCCGTTGTCGATGCGGATGGAGACGGCTTGGCCCTTCGGGAAGCGCGCCTTGAGGCTGGCCCCCTTCTTGAGGATGAGCTTGGTGTCCGACTTGACGGTGACCCTGGGCCAGGCCGTGGCGTCCCCCCCGATGGTGACCGAAAGGCCCGGGAGGAAGTGGGTCCCCGTCACCTTCAGGCGGAAGGGGTTGATCAGCTTGCCGATGGCGGTGACGGTGGGCGGGTCTTGGTAGACCGTCACGGAGGCCTGGGCGGTCAGGCCGCTGGTGTCGTAGGCCACCGCCGTCAGCGTGTGGGCGCCGTGGGTCAGGACGGAGGAGCCGAAGCTCCAGATGAACGGGAACTGGCTCACGCTGGCCTCGGGCACGCCGTCCAGCAGAAAGACCACCTGGGTGACTCCGATGTCGTCGCTCGCGGAGGCCGAGACGCTCACCTGGCTTGGGGAGGAGCTGGTGTAGATGCTCCCGCCGGCGGGGGTCAAAAGGCTGACGGTGGGCGGCAGGTTCGGCGTGACCGTCAAGGCCGATACCAGGTTTCCCGAGGTGCCGTTGGGGTTGGTGACGGTCAGCGTGTGGCCGCCCGCGGCCGCGTTCGAGAGGATGGTGATGGAGGCCGACAGGAGGTTCTGCGAGAGCTGGACCACCTTGTTGACCTGGATCCCCGAGTCGAAGACCAGCGTGGCGCCGCTCTGGAAGCCGGTGCCCGCCACGAGCAGGCTGATGGAGGTGCCCGTCACGGCCTGGGAGGGCTGGAGGGCCGTGGGCATGGGTTCGGGCGTTCCGCTCTGGCAGGAGAAGGTGCCGGAGGGGTAGGCCGGGGTGTAGATGGGGGAGCCCCAGGCATCCTCTGGCGTCAGGGTGGTGCCATCCAGGACCTGGAGGCCGGCCACCGTTAGCGGAGCATCGAGCTGGCTGCACGTGGCGTCGTCCAGCGGGAAGACCAGCGTCGCCGTGGTGAATCCCGCCGCCGTGGCGGTGATGGCCGTGGAGGCGTGGGCCACGAAGAGGCCGCCCGCATCTTCCAGGTCCGCCGAGAGGGCGTAGCTCCCCGCCGCCGGCAGGGTGATGCCGGCGGTCATCTGGATGGCGTCCGTGGTGCTGCCGCCGGTGGTGCTCACGGGGGAGAAGGCGAAGGCCCCGGTGAGCAGGTGGGAGGCAGGCAGGACGGTGAGAGTGGCGAAGGCGAGGCGCGAGAAGGCCTCGCCCTGATAGGTGCCGGTGGCGGTGAAGACGACGGGGTAGGCGCCGGGTGTCGTGAAGACGGCGAGAAGCGCTCCGTAGGAGCCGTCGCCCGGGGCACCGTCCTCGTGCTGGCCGTCGTCGTAGAGGGAGACGGGTCCCTCGATGAGGTTGCCGGCCGTGTCGTAGAGCGAGGCGCTCACCTGCTGCGGCGTCACCTGGGGGCTGCCCTCCAGGTCCACCCGGAGGACCGCCGTGGAGCCGGGCAGGTAGTAGCCCGCGTCGAGGCTCCCCCGGATGCCGAAGGGGCTGTCCTCCTGGGCCGTGGCCGTGAAGGAGACCCCCGAGCTGCCCGGGGTCACCACCAGCGTCCAGGCGCCGGGGGCCGGGTTGAGGGTGGAATAGGAGAAGGCGCCGGCCACGGAGGTTGCGCTCTGCGCTATCTGCCCCATGGGGTCGAGCACCTGGAAGTCGGCCGAGCCGTCGGTGACGGTGGCCAGGAGCGCCATGCCGTCGGTCTCCCCGATGGTAAAAGGGTAGGAGAAGGGCTGGCCCGCCTCCGAGCGGCTCAGGGCGGCCTTGATGCGCCGTCGCTTGGTGCCCGTCGTGCGGCTGGTGGTGCCCCAGACGACGCTACCTGCCGGGCTCTCCGGTATGTGTTCCGGCAGGAGGCCGCTCTTGGCTAGCGCCGCCACGCCGGGCAGGATGACCCCCTCCAAGATCGCCTGAGCAGAAGCGGGACTGCCCAGATCGGAGTGGGAGAAATCGAAGATGTGACCCGTCCCGGCGCCGAAGCTCACGGCGGGGTACTGCTGACAGACGGGGTAGCCGAAGGTCGTCGTGCATAGCTCCCGCGAGATCGTGAAGGCCGAGGCCAGAGAGACCAGGCCGTCGTCGTTCTGGAGCCCCCAGAGGCCGCTGTCGCCGGCGATGGCGTAGACCCGGCCTTCCAGGCTCCCGAAGTCGGGGTAGACGGCGTTGAAGCGCCGCAGGATGGTGTCGGTGCTCAGGGTGCCGTTGTCGCTCCCCGCGAGCTGGAGGTTCGTGCCGCTGTTGGGCACGCCGAGCAGGTAGATCTTCCAGGCGTTTTGCACGGCGGTGTCGTTCCGGTGGTCGCCCGAGGCCAGCACCCTCGCCACCAGGCCCCCCATGTCGTGGGCGATCCAGATGGTGGGGATGGGCGGGACGGCGGAGCCCGTTCCCGCGCCGCTGGCGCTCAGCCCGGAGAGGTCCTGCCCGATCTGCTGGGCCACCTCGTCGGCCATGGCGGGCCAGCTCGAGGTCCCTCCCCACCAGGCGTAGTTCGGGGTGAAGCTGAGGAGGCCGTGGGCCCTCGCGTCGTTGTCCCAGTAAAGGGCGGCATTGGGGTCCGAGGCGGTGGGGTCGTACCACTTCTGATAGCAGTCGAACAGGCCGTGGATCATGACCAGCGGCGGCGGGAAGGAGAGCACCACGTAGGCCGTGTTCGAGGTATCCACGGTGACGGGGGCCGAGACGGCCGTCTTCTGAATCTTCATGCCCGAAGGCGCCGTGCAGCCGTAGCTCAGCAGGTCGGCGTCGTAGAGGACGTTGTCCTGGTAAGTCACCGTGGCGGTGAGCTGGTAGCTCCCCTGGGCGAGCCCCGTGAAGGAGAAGTGGCCGCTGGAAATGGGGACCGTCGTGGTGGCGCCCGAGGAGTCCTTCGCCGTGACCGTGCCCGAGACGATGCCCGGCCCGTCGAGAGGGAAGAACCCTCCGCCGGCGGAGATGGCCACCATGCCCGAGAGGCTTCCCGGGGTTGCCAGTGCCGTCACGGAGCCGCTCTGGCTGCACGGGCTGCCCCCGATGGTGGCCGTCATCGTCCAGTTGTAAGTCCCCGGCTGGAGGTAGGTGTGGCTCGGGTTCTGGGCCGTGGAGGTGGCCGTGCCGTCACCGAAGTTCCAGAGGTAGGTGGCGGCCTCGCCGCAGTCCGAGGAGGCGGCGGATGCGGTGAGCGCCACCGCCAGGGGAGCGGGACCCGCGGTGGGGGCGGCGTTGGCCGAGCAGCTCACGGTGCAGCCGGGAGTGACGATCACGGTGCCGCTCTGACTGGAGGTGGTGCCGTCCAGGCTCGCGGTCACCGTCCAGGTGTACGTTCCGGGCTGGGTGTAGGTGTGATCAGGATTCTGTGCGCTGGAATGGGGCGAGCCGTCGCCGAAGTTCCAATCGTAGGCCACCGTGCCGCTTCCGCAGTTGCTCGGGCTGGAGGTGGCCGAAAAGCTTACGGAGAGGGGGGCCGCACCCGAGCTTGCCGAGGCCACGGCGGTGCAGGTGAGGGTGCAGTCGGCCAGGAGGATCTTGGAGACGAAGGCGTCGCTGGCTCCGCCCAAGCTGGGTTGGAACGGGCTCTGCGTGGGGAAATTGGTCGAATAGGCCGTACCGGCCACGTAGACGCCGTTGGCGCCATCGATCGCGATGGCCCGGCCCTGGTCCGTATCGCTGCCGCCGAGGTAGGTGGAGAAGGAGAGGACGGAGCCCGAGGGCGACAGCTTGCTCACGAAGGCGTCGCTGTTGCCGGAAGAGCTGCTGGCATTGGCGGCCTGCACCGGAAAGGCTACGGGAAAGTCCGAGGAGAAGGTATCCCCGGCCACATAGGCGCTCCCGTCGCTCCCCACCGTGATGGCGTAACCCGCGTCGAAGGCGGAGCCGCCCAGGTAGGTGGAATAGACCAGGGAGGTGCCGGCCTGATTGATCTCGGTGACGAAGGCGTCCGCGGATTGCCCGGGGGCCAGGGCAGCCTGGAAGGCGTTCTTGACCGGGAAATCGGTGGAGTAGGTGTATCCCGTCACGTAGGCATCGCCGCCCGCATCGGCGGCGATGGCCTGCCCTGCGTCGTTGCCGCTTCCCCCCAGGTAGGTGGAATAGACGACCTGGCCTGGGAGGGCACCGGCCGCCGTATTGAAGCTGAATACGCTCACGAAGGCGTCGCCGGATCCCAGCAGATGGCTTTGAATAGGATTTAGGATGGGAAAGGCGACGGAGGAGGTCCCGCCGGTGACGTAGACCCGCTCGGACCCGTCCACCGCTATCCCCGTGCCGTAATCGTAAGCCTCGCCGCCCAGGTAGCTGGAGTACGACAGCGTGCCGCCTCCGGAGGCCACCTCGCAGAGGAAGGCGTCGCCCGCGCCCCCATAGGCAGGTTGGTCTGGAGGATTCGAGCCGGGGGGAAGATCCGCGGAATAAGTGTCGCCGGTGATGAAGGCGTTACCGGCCGCATCGAGGGCGACGGCCGTCGCCTCGTCGTTGCCGGCCCCACCGAGATAGGAGGAGTAGGCGAGCGAGTTGCCACCGGGGCCCAGCTCGGCGATGAAGGCGTCCGAGTTGGGCGCCGTGGGCGAGCCGCCGTGGGAGGATTGAAAGCCGTTGAGAACGGGGAGATCGAAGGAGGTCGTCCCTCCAACGATGAAGGCGTCGCCTTGGGCGTCCACCGCGATGGCGCGGGCGATGTCGTCGCCGGTTCCACCGAAATAGACCGAGTAGACGAGGCTCTTGCCGTCGGGGGAGAGTTTCGTCACGAAGGCGTCCTTGCCGCCGATGGGCGCATTGGACGCGGGAAAATTCGCCGACTGCGTGTAACCCGTCACGTAGGCGCTGCCACTGGAATCCACGGCGATGCCCTGGGCCTGGTCCTGGCCGCCGCCGCCCAGGTAGGTGGAGTAGCTGAGGATCGGATCGATGGTCAGCGGGAGGGCGGGGTCGTAACCGGAGACGGCCAGGCCCACGCGCCCGGCTCCCAGGATCTCGTAGCGGCCGGAGAGCGCGATCTTCGCCCCGTTCCGCACCTGGAAGACGACGGGGGCGTGCTGGACGAGTCGGCCGAAGGGAGTCGAGAGGAGAAGATCGCCGGCAGGACCGATCCGCACGGGGACGGGTTGCCCCGACCCGTCATCGTACCGGAGCCTGATCGTTCGGGGATCGGCCCCCGCCGCCAACAGGAAGTCGTATTCCAGGGCCCTTCCGTCTCCGTAGTAGACCATGTCCACACCCGGGTAGACCTGCTTGCAGGCAACGCGCCCGAAGGTGGGGATGTCCGTGACCCATCGCGAGGGGTCGTTCCCCAGAAAGTAGCTGGAGGTGCCCGCGAGGCGGTCGAGGCCCACCAGCGCGGGAGCCGCATTGCCGCCCTCCAGAGACAGGCGGATCGTTGAGCAGGCCTCCTCCTGAGGGCGCGAATCCGGGGGAGTCCGCCGGGAGCCCGGCGCGGGTGCGCCTGCCGGCTCGCTCAGGACGAGGGTCGCTCCCCTTTGGGTGAGATAGAGGCCGAAGCGGCGCCCGTGGGCGAGATACTCCACCCTGGGATCGCTCTGCCCCCGGTTGGGCTCGAAATGCAGCGGAACGGCGCCGTAGGCCTCCTCGAGCCGCGGGCCCGCCTGTCCGGAGGCGGGCATGGGCCCTGAAGCGCACGCGGGCAAAGCGTGCAGAAGGGGAAGGCACCCCAGCGCCAGCACCAGACACCGAAGCTCCGTGCCGGCTCGTCCTTTGACGTGTTCCATGATTCCCTCCGAGCCCGGTTCTTGTCTCATCGGTCCGGGTCTCCGCTCACGGTGCAGGGCCGGGTTGCCGGTTGATGGGGATGGTCTCAGATCCATGGAGCCTTCCTCATGCCGCCTCCCCGGGGAATTGCCAGCAGACTCCTCACGTGGCGGAAAAATGGCATTCAAATACAGTGTATTGCGGCATTTCCAGCGATGCAAGGCCAATGGCCTGCTGGAAGCGGCTTTTGTGACGGCCCTCACGTTCCGGGTGCCGCCTTGAGATCATCGCGATCTACTCCGCGTCCGAGGCCGAGGCGAGCAGGGTTCTGGCGTGGCCCAGCGCGGTCTCCTGGATCTTCTCCCCGGCCAGCATCCTGGCCAACTCCCTCTCCCGGTCTTCGGGTCCGAGGGTCTTGGCGGTGACGGAGGTGCGCCTGGACGTTTGAACCTTCTCGATCGTGATGTGCTGGTGCGCGAACGCGGCGATCTGCGGCAGGTGGGTGATGCAGAGGACCTGGTGGTGTTCCGCCAGCCTGCGGAGCCGCCTGCCGACCCGTTCGGCGGGCCGCCCGCCGATGCCCGCGTCGACCTCGTCGAAGATGATCGTGTCGGTCCCCATCCATTGCCTCGTGGCCGTGAGGAGGGCGAGGAGCGTACGGCTCAGCTCTCCGCCCGAAGCGATCTTGGCCAGGGGCTTGGGGGGCACGCCGGGGTTGCTCGAAAAGAGGAACTGGACGTCTTCCAGACCCGCCTCCGTAGCCTCCTCCGCGCGGCCCACGGGACGCGGGACCAGTTCGACCAGGAAGCGGGCCCGCTCCATGGCCAGGGGCTTGAGCTCCGCTTCGACGGCGTTGCCGAACTCAACGGCTGCCGCCTTTCGAGCGGAGCTGAGCTCCAGGGCGCGCCGCGTGTAGTCCTCGAAGGAGGCCTCGACCCGCCCGCGAGCCCCGTCGGCGGTGGCTTCGCCGCCGGAGAGCTGGGCCGCCTCCTCTCCTATGCCCGCCCGGTGAGCGAGGAGGTCATCGAGGGTCGGGCCATATTTGCGTTTGAGGCGGTCCAGGTCGGCGAGGCGCTGAAGCGTTCTCTCCAGGGCTTCGGGATCGAAGGAGATGGTCGAGGCGGTCCGCTCCGCCTCCGAGGCGATGCTGGAGAGCACGCCCGACGCCTGGCGGAGGTCGGCGAGGTAGGCTCCCCAGTCGGGATCGACCTCCCTCAGCGTCTCGATCCAGCGGGTCGCATCCGACAGGAGCAACCGCACCGAGGGGTCGCCTTCGGCAAGGACCTGGTGAAGCGAGCCGGCCGCCTCCGCGATGCGCTCCACGTTCTGGAGGCGGCTCTTGGAGGCCAAGAGCTCTTCCTCTTCCCCGGCTTTCGGGGCCACCCGGTCGATCTCCGCCATCTGAAAGCGAAGCAGATCGAGCCTCTGATCTCTCTCCGCCTCGCTGCGGCTGAGTACGCGCCAGCGGGACAGGGCCTGGGAGAGATCCGCGGATGCGGCGCGAAGGGCGTCGGCCGCCGGGGACACCGAAGGCAGTGCGTCCAGGATGCGACGGTGGGTCTCCTCGTCGAGGAGCGTCTGGCTCTGGTTCTGTCCGTGGATCTCCACGAGGAATGAGCCCAGTTCGCGAAGTTGGGCCAGCGTGATGGCGGCGCCGTTAAGGGTCACGGTGTTCCTTCCTGAGCGCTGGATGCGGCGCCGGATCACCAGCTCCCCATCGAAGGGCAGGTCCCAGCCCTTCAGGAGCGCGGCCACCTCACCAGCCTTCAGGGACGGCCTGAAGGAGCCTTCGATCACAGCCTCCTCGGTCCCCGTCCTCACCATCTCGGTCTCGGCCCGGCTTCCGGCCAACAGGCCCACGGCATCCACCAAGACGGATTTCCCCGCACCCGTCTCGCCGGTGAGCAGGCACAGCCCAGCCCCCGGCTCTAACGCGAGCTCATCCACCAGGGCGTAATCCTTCAGGCGCAGGCTGGTGATCACCGCGTCGCCGGCCAGGGGGCCGAAGGGCGGGCCCGCCCCGGGAGCCGGACCGGCGACGCCAGCTCAGACGAAAGTCCGCGGGCCTTCCCGTCAGCCCCGATCCGCCGATTCCCCCGCGAGTGCATTGCGTCCTCCCCCGCAGGTCCGTCTCAGCCCTTGAACCAGCAGGGCGAATAGCAGTCCGGCTGGTTCGTGATTCGGGTCACTCCCGACCCATCCCAACGCATGATGTAGATCTGATAGCTCCCGGAGCGGTTGCTGGCGAAGGCCAGGTACCGTCCGTCGGGCGACCAGGAGGGCGCTTCGCTGTCTCCCTCCCCATGCGTCAGAAAGGTGACCTCTCCGGTGGTCAGGTCCGCCACGGCGATGTTGAAGTGGCCGTCCTTGAAGCAGCTGTAGGCGATCTTGTCGCCGCGGGGGGACCAGATGGGCTGATCGCAACGCCCGCTGTCTGGCGGACTCAACCGCCTCACGTTGGCGCCGTCCCTGTCCATGATGTAGATCTGCGGAGAGCCCGAGCGGTCGGAGGTGAAGGCTATCTGCTGGTCGTTGGGCGACCAGCAGGGCGCGGTGTCGATGGCATAGGAGAAGGTGAGCCGGGTCAGGTTCTTGCCGTCCACGCCGATGGTCCAGACGTCGGGGTTTCCGGACCGGGAGGAGCAGAAGGCCACGGTCTTGCCGTCGTGGGAGAACCGCGGGTTGGAGTTGAGTCCCTCGCCGTCGCCGTAGAGTTTTCTCCGCCGCCCCTGGCGGTCCAGCAGGAAGATCTCCTGCCTGTCTTTCAGGATGGAGGTGAAGACGATGAGGTTGCCCTGGGGGTTCACATCGGGGGTCACGTTGAGCTGTCCCATGGCCGTGAGGCGGAGGATGTTCTTCCCATCGTAATCGCAGAGAAAGATGTCCTCCGTGGTGGCCAGGTGCGACGTGAAGAGGATCTGGCTGGTGGGGAAGCTCCCCGCGCCGAAGAGGTAGTCGAGGACCACGGAGGAGAGGTTGTGGGCCAGGACCCGCACGTCCTGGGCGGGGCCCTTGATGCGCTTGCCCGTCACCATCTCCTTGCGCTTGATGTCATAGAGCCGGCCTTCGAGGGTGAGCTGGTTCCCGGAGGCATAGACGTTGGTGAGGAGGAGATAGTCCGCCTTCATCCCCGTCCATGCATCGTAGTCGATCTTGGTGTCGTTCGGATTCATCCCGGCGAAAAGCGACGGGTCCACGAGCTGAAAGTAGCCCGAGAACTCCAGATCGCCCGTCACCGTGGAGAGGATCTCCTGGGCCTGGACGGCCGTCGCGGCCTCCGTCTTGCTGGGCGGAAGGGCGATGGAGAGCTGGGTGAAGCCGCTCGATGTGATGACCCCCGTGATCTGCTTCTCGGGAGGAGCGGGCGGAGGGGTCTGGGCCGCAACGGCGGTGAGGGTCGAGAAAAGAGCCAGAGCTACGAGGAGGAGGGGAAAGGCCCGGCCTTCCCCGGCCGTTGGTCCGTTCGGGACGGTGCTCGATCTCATCTCGTGTCTCCCATGGCTTGGGCCGCCCTAGATCAGGCGGCCACCCAGAATTTCCTTGACGAGCGCGCGATCGGGGGAGGGGATGACCGCCCAGTTGGTCAGTGCGCCCTTGGCTCCGATCACGGACTTGCCGGCCTCCACGGCCGAGCGCACCGCGGCCACCTGTCCCGTGAGCACGCAGAAGGCCTTGCCCCCCAGGGCCATGGCGAGGCGGATCTCGAGGAGGTGGACCTCGGAAGACTTCACGGCGGTGTCGGCGCCCTCGATCAGGCTGGCCACGTTGAAGGACTCGAGAATGCCCAGCGCCCCCACCTCCTCCACCAGCGAGGCCTGCGCGATGGCCGGAAAGATCTCGGCATGGAGGTGTGGAATCACCACCGAGTCGGCCAGGGTCTCCCGAGCCACCTGTTCGCCCGCGGCCACGGAGGAGGCGCAGGCGGCCACGTCGCCTCGCACCAGCACCATGTACTTGCCCGAGCAGATGGACCGGCTGGCCAGGAGTTCCACGTCGGAGGCCTTGAGCATCAGGTCCGTGGCCTCGATGCCTTTGGCGATGGAGGTCAGCTCCAGAAGGCCGATGGCGTCTTTGACGGCGGGCCCGCGCCTCCGGCCGCCGTAGCTGTCCTTCGGCGGCTGGATCGGAGCGGCGTCCGTCTTGGGCTTCTTCGGCGCGGGGCCGCGCCCACGGTCCGCCCCACGGATTTGGTGGATTTTGGGGCTCATGCGACCTCCACGACGATGCGGTCCGAGGAAACCTCGCCCACGCGGCCCGCGAGGGGAGAGAAGATCTTGGCGCCCAGGCTCCCCTCGGGGATGTCCGCCACCAGGTCCCCGCCGCGGAGCGATCGTCCCTTCCCGACCGATGGCGTGGAGGGGGCTCCGGTGTGTTGTTTGAGAGGCAGTTCAAGGCGGCGCGGACGCAGGTCCATTTCCACGTACTTCTGGGGATGCTGATAGGGGGCCAGCTCCAGCCGGCGGATGAGCAGGCTCGTGGGCGTGCGGCGGAAGTCGTACAGGGGGGTGAGTTCCACCGCCTGCTTGAGTGGCCGGATCCCCTGGGCCATGAGGGCCCGCTTGCTCTCCACCATCACGCGGAAGGGGTCCAGGTCCTCGGGGCAGGCATAGAGGGTGCAGAGGGCGCATTCGCAGCAGTAGAGGGCGGTCTGCTGCCAGGCCATCTTCTCTTCCGCCGCGAAGCCGATGGAGATCATGGCCTTGTGGGGTTTGACGAAGTGGCCCAGGAGGTCCCTCGGGCACAGGTCGGAGCACCGCATGCACTGGTCGCAGGTGTAGGCGATCTTGTGGACGTCCTGGGTTCTGCGGCCCTTCCGGAGGATGAGCGAGTGGTCCGAAGGAAGAACCAGCACTCCCGAGGTGGTCTTGGTGACCGGCTGTTCGATGTCGTCCGTGACGGTTCCCATCATGGGGCCGTTGAGGATGAATCCCATCCCCTCGATGGGGGCGCCGGCGGCGTGCAGGACCTCTCGGAGGCTCACCCCGATGGGCACCCGAAAGGTGAGGGCCTCGGGCACCTCCCCCGAAACGGTGAGGAATTTATGGGTGACCGGTTTTTGCAGGCCCACGTTCAAGACCGTCTCGACGTTGTTGACGACGACGCCCACGTCCAGGGGAATTCCGCCCTTGGGAATGGCTCGGCCCGTGGCGTCGAAGACCAGCAGGTGCTCGTCGCCGGAGGGGTAGGTGTCGGGCAGGGGACATACCTCCACCTGGCGGGGGAGCTCGTCGCGCAACCGTTGGATGAGCTCGTGGTGCTTGTCCTTGATCCCCACGACCAGGCGCCGCGCGCCCACGGCTTCGCCGCAGAGGAGAAGCCCCTCCGAGAACTCCGGAAGAAAGTGCTCGAGGATCTGCTGGTCCTTGTAGAGAAGGGGCTCGCACTCGGCGGCGTTGACGGCGAAGGTGTCCGCGGAGGCCGAGAGTTTGACGTGGGTTGGAAAGCCGGCCCCGCCGGCGCCCACCACACCGTTCTCAAGCGCAATCCTCGCCGCATCCCGCATGGGGCCTCCGCTGGGCCAAGGTAGCAAGAAGCCCCGCCGATTTCAAGGAAGACGTGCCCGAACCCGCGGCCGCAGAGCGTTGCGGACGTGGGCCCCGGTCGGCCCTCGCGCCGCAATACGACGCTATCCATCACGCCGGACTTCCGTTGTACCGGATACCGCGCTCCTGACGGCGGCCGCACTGCATCTTGGCGGTCCCTGGTTTATCATGCTCATTCTGCGAGCGCGGCGCTGAACGCCGGCTCCGGCCTGCTGTGAGGGAGGGGCGATGAGGATCCACATGATGGCCGTGGGCGGCACGGGGATGGGGGCCCTCGCGGGCCTCCTGAAGGCCCAGGGGCACGAGGTGACGGGTTGCGACACGGCCCTCTATCCGCCCATGAGCGAGATGGTGGCGCGCTACGGTATCCCCGTGGCTCGGGGGTTTGATCCCGCGCACCTGAATCCCCGGCCGGATCTCGTGATCATCGGCAACGCGATTCACCCGGACAACCCCGAAGCCCGGGCCGCGGTGGACGAGGGCATCGACTACCTCTCCATGGCCGAGGCGATCGGGCGCTTCGCGGTGGAAGGGCGCAAGAGCCTCGTGGTGACGGGCACCCACGGCAAGACGACGACCACGGCGCTCTGCGGCTACCTGCTGGAGAGGGCCGGACTCGCGCCCAACCTCATCGTGGGCGGCGTCGTGAAGGGCCTGGAAAGTTCCTTCCTCTGGAGCGGAGGGGAGTGGACCGTCCTCGAGGGCGACGAGTACGAGACGGCCTACTTCGACAAGGGGCCCAAATTTCTGCATTACGCTCCCAGCGTCCTGATCGTGAATAACATCGAGATGGACCACCTGGACAATTTCAAGACCCTGGGCGAGCTCGAAACGGCCTTCGTGCGCCTCTTCGGCGTGGTGCGCCCGGAGGGACTGGTCCTCCTCGGCACGGAGAGCCCCTCGGTGAGGAAACTGGCGCCCCTGGCGGGGCGGCGGGCCCAGAGCTTCGGCCTCGCCGGAACGGAGGAGTGGACCGCGGAGGAGGTGGCCTTCACTCCGAAGGGCGCGCGATTCGCCCTGGTCCGAGAAGGGGTGCGGCTGGGCCCGTTCACCAGCCCCCTGAGCGGCGCCCACAACCTTCGGAACTCCATCGCCGCCCTCGCCGCTTGCCTGGAAGCCGGCGCCCCACTGGAAGCGTTGCGCGAGGCGCTGTCCGGTTTCCCGGGGGTCCGCCGTCGGCAGGAGGTGGTGTTCGATGGCGGCGGAATCACCATCGTGGATGACTTCGCGCATCACCCGACGGCCATCCGTGAGACGCTGGGCGCCCTGGCGCAGCGCTACCCGGGCCGCCGCATCGTGGCCTGTTTCGAACCCCGCTCCTTCACGTGCCAGACCCGTCAGCACCAAGATTCCCTGCCCACGGCCTTTCCGCTGGCCCAGGCGGTCCTTCTCGGTCCCATGCCGGGCCCTGGGAAGATCCCCGCGGAGGAGCGGCTCGACCTCGTCCTCGTGGCCTCCGCGTTGAGGATGGCGGGCAAGGAGGTCGAGGTCATGGCCTCACCCGAGGAGTACCTGGAGTGGTTCGCCGGTCGGCTGAAGGGGGGGGACCTAGTGGCCTTTTTTTCCAGCGGGAGTTTCTACGACTTGCCGCGGAGGCTCGCCGGTGTGTTGGAAGGGAGGCGGAATGGGCGGTAAGATGTGGGGCGAGGCCTATCAGGGCTGCCCGCCATGATCGGGAGGGCGGTTTAAGATCCCAGGGCCTTGGAGGGACGATGGAGGTCCACTGCGCGAACTGCGCCGGAAAGATCGCGCTTGAACGGGACGAGCCCTTCCTTCGGTGTCCCTTCTGCGGTTCCACGCTCTACCTGGATCGGGCTCAGACCTTCCAACGGTTCCTGATTCCGCCCGCCGTGCCCCGGGCCAGGGTGGAGTTGCTCCTGGAGGATGCGCTGGCCGCGGCGGAGATGCCCTCCCTTCCCGTTCAGTCCGTGGATCCAGAGCTCCTCCCGTTTTGGAGCGTTCAGGAGGAGGGCGGACGGAGGACCATCGCCGCCTTCAGCCCCCAGCCTCCCGCCCTGCACGGCTTCAGCCTGCCCTCGGCCGGCGCCGTCTACTTCTCCGACGAGGCCGCCAGCGGCTTCGCGGTGCTGCCGTGCGCGGAGAGCGCCTCGGCCCAGTGGCACGGGCGCGAGGCATCGGGCCGGTTCAGCCTAGTCATGGTGCCCTTTTACCGGGTGACCTACGGTGCTGAGAAGACCTACACGGCGTGGATCGACGGAGTCACGGGCAAGGTCCATCTGGGGGAGGGCCCGCCCCCTCTGACCAAGCAGATTTCCCGGCGCTTCTGGACGATGCTGAGCCTTCTTTTCATGGTCTTTACCGCCGAGGCCTTCCTCCTGCGGGGCATCTGGAGCCTCGCGCTGGTGGCGGGAAGCGCGGCCGCCGCCTTTCCCGCCGCGCGACGATTTTTCCAGGAGGGCGGGCCATGAGCGGACCGAGGGCGTTGAGTTGCCCCGCGTGCGGGGGTACGGTCGGGCCGCCGCTGACCGCCCGAAAGACGATCTGCGAGTTCTGCGGCAAGCCGCTCTTCTACCGCGAACCGGGCTTTCTCCCGCGATACCTGCTCCCGCCCTCCATGAGCGAGCAAGACCTGCAGGCCGCGGCGAGGGCCCTGCTGCGCGGCCGCTGGCTCCCCTCGGACCTCAGCCGCCGGGCTCTCCTCGTGAGGCGGCAAAGGAGTTATCTGCCCTTCTATCTCCTCACCGGCAAGAGGGGCGGCGTGCTGGCCACCGGCAGGGAGCGGGTGGTGCAAGACCCCGGGGCCAACCTGCCGCGCCTCGACGCGGCCGCCCTCCGCGGGCCGTTTCAGCGCACCTTTGAACGACTCAAGACCGAGGTCCGCGTGGAGGCGGACAGCCGCGTGATCCTGGGCGACTTCCGCTACCTCTACTCCGCGGCGGCCCTCTCCAACTGGGACCTTTTGGACGTGGACCTTCGGGACGCGGTGAAGGAGAGCCTGGACCGGGCGGTCCCGGCCGACATCGAGGAACTGGCGGGCCAGGGCGAGGTCGTGGACGTGGACATTCCGCTGGAGAGAATTCTCGATATCGGCGTGAAGGCCGTCCAATCTGCGGCGGGCGAGCTCAAGGTCATGCAGCTCCAGCCGACCCTTCTCTACGTTCCGGTTCAGACCCTGACCTTCCGTTACGGCGGCCAGTTCTACACCGTGACCGTCGAGGAGGTGGGCGGGCGATGGGTCTCGGGCCACCTCCCCTTCCGAAGGGACTACGCGGTCCTGGCCGGCCTCGTCATGACCGCGGGCCTTGGCTTATTTGTCGGTCAGTTCCTCTCGGTCATCGCCGGCGCCGTCAGCGCGGGCCAGGAGCTCGCTCAGGGCCAGGGGCGCTGGGTCGTGGCGCGCGTCCTGGCGGTGGTGGGCGTGCTCCTGTTCTCCCTCATCGCGCTGGGCCTCAACGCCGCCTGGCTGTTGATCCGGGCCCCGCTCGTGGTCCGGCTGGGAGGCGGCGGCATGAGGGTGGACGCCGCGGGACCCGTGCCCAAGAGCCCCATGGCTCCCGTCAATGCGCTGCTGCGCTTCTTCGTGGGCGCCCTCCTCGGCGGAGCCGCCAAGGGGCTGGAACGGTGGGGCCTATGACCGGCGAGGCCTTGCTGATTCCGCTGGCCTGTCCCCGGTGCGGGGGCGAGCTTGAGGGTGGCGAGAGGGCCCTCGTCTTTCTCTGCCACCCATGCCGCTTGGCGGTTTCCATGCACCGGTCTCCGAGGCCCTTTCCCCTCCTGTACATCAAACCGGCGGCGGGCATCGGCTCGGGAGAGCCGGTCTACGTCCCCTTCTGGCGGCTGGAGGGCAGGGCGAGCTGGCGTGCGCCGGACGAGGAGCGCAGGAAGGCCTACGATCGCCTTACCCCTCTGGGGCCCCTGTTTTTCCCCGCCTTCTGGAGTCCGAGGGCGGCGCTCTACGACAACCTGACGCTCCGGTACGCCCTGGCTCCGGCAAACATCATCCTGGCGCCGGGGGAGGCCCCCGTTCTGGAGGGGGTGCTGGATCCGGCGGACCTGCCCGAGATGGCCCGCCTGACCTGGCTGGCCTATCTGGATAGGGCCGGCGACGTCACGGGAGTGGAGGGCTTCTTCGAACCCATCGGCCTGGCCTACGTGGCGGTGCCCTTCGTGAGGCAGGCGGACCACTGGGTGGACGGGGTCCTGGGCATCGGCGTTCCCGCAGAAGGCCTGGGCCGCTGAGCGCGGGCGCCGTGTTAGACTGTCATTCAACGGAGGAGGGGGTGATGGCAGAAATCCGGACCCTGTGTGACCTGTATTTCAACGCCGTGGACAACCTGAAAAGGCCGGATCTCCTGATGCGGAAGAAGAAGGGGCTCTGGGAGGTGGTTTCCTCCGAGGAGGTGGCCCGGACGGTGGAGCGGTTCTCCTGCGGCCTCATGGCCCTGGGGGTGAAGCCAGGCGACAAGGTGGCTCTGATCTCGGAGGACCGCCCGAAGTGGCTCATGGCCGACTACGCCATTCTCACCGCCGCGGCGGTCAACGTGCCCCTTTACGCCACGCTGAACGCCGTCGAGAGCGCCTACATCGTGGCGAACTCGGACGCCGAGGTGGCCATCGTCTCGAACGAGGACCAGGCCAACAAACTCCTCTCCCAGAAGGACTCGCTGAAGCGCCTTCGGAACATCGTGATCATGGATCCCCCTCCGAAGGGGCCGGGCGAGCTGCTCCCCTGGGACACCATCCTTCAGTGGGGACAGGATTTCGCGGCCAAGAACCCGGGGGTGCACCGCAGGGTGGCCGGTGCGGTGAAGCCGGGGGATCTGGCGACGATCATCTACACCTCCGGGACCACGGGCGTGCCGAAGGGCGTCCTGCTCGAACACAAGTGCTTCGTGGAGAACTGCCGGGCCGGCATGCGGTACCTGGCCATCGACGAGAAGGACCGGGCCCTCGTCTTTCTTCCGCTCAGCCACTCCTTCGAACGCATGATCGACTACTGCTTCTTCTGGAAGGGCATGAGCATCGCCTACGCGGAGAGCATCGACAAGGTCGCCGAGAACCTGGCCGAGGTGAAGCCCACGGTCATGGCCGCCGTTCCTCGCCTCTACGAGAAGGTCTACGCGCGCCTCATGGAGCAGGCCGCGCACTCCTCCCGCCTCAAGAAGGGCCTCATCCATTGGAGCATGGACACCCTGAGCGCGTGGGCCGAAGCGAAGAAGGCCGGGAGGGTCCCGGCCGGCTTGGCCTTCAGGAGGGCCATCGCCGATAAGATCCTGGCGAAGAAGCTGCGGGAGAAGGTCGGTGGGCGGATCCGCTTCTTCGTCTCGGGCGGGGCCCCCCTCGCTCGGCACCTCGCGGTGTTCTTTTACGGCTGCGGCCTCCCCATCGCGGAGGGCTACGGCCTGACGGAGACGACGCCTGTCGTGACCGTGAACGAGGTCGATGCCGGCGGTACCGATCGGATCCGCTTCGGCTCGCCTGGGCGCGCCCTCACCAACGTGGAGGTCCGCATCGCCGAGGACGGGGAGCTCTGGGTGCGGGGCCCCAATGTGATGAGCGGCTATTACAAGATGCCGGCGGAAACGCGCGAAGTGCTCACGGAGGACGGCTGGTTCGCCACGGGCGACATCGCCCGCCTCGACGAGGACGGCTACCTCTTCATCACGGACCGGAAGAAGGAGCTCATCGTCACGGCGGGCGGTAAGAACGTGGCGCCGCAGCCCATCGAGAACCTCCTCAAGATGAACAAGTACGTCTCCCAGGCCGTCCTGATCGGCGATCGGCGCCCCTACATCACCGCCCTGATCGTTCCCAACTGGGACAACGTCATCGACTACGCCCACTCCAAGGGCGTGAACAAGATCGACCCGCGGGACCTGGTGGAGGAGCCGGTGGTAAAGCACCTGTTCGGCCACGTCATCGAACGAGCCAACGCCGAGCTGTCTCGCTACGAGCAGGTGAAGCGCTGCAAGCTGCTGCCCAGGGAGCTCAGCCAGGAGGAGGGGGAGCTGACGCCCACCCTGAAGGTCAAGCGGCGGGTGATCGACGAACGGTATGCCCATCTCATCGAAGATCTCTATGCGGCGAACGGGAACCACGGAGAGCGCCGCGACTGATACGCCCACCAGACGGGCCCCGCCCGGCCAGGGCTTCCAGGGGCTGCCGGGGGTGGGTCTGGCCACGGCGCGGACTCTGGCGGCCGCGGGGCTCATCACCCGCGACGATCTGCTGTGGTGGCTTCCCCTCCGGTTCGAAGACCGCCGCCACCCCGTCCCCATCGCCTCGCTCAGCCCCGGCCGAACGGCTTGCGTGAGGGCCAAGCTCCTGGCCGTCACCTCCCGAAGCGCCAAGCGCAGGGGGGTGCACGTCACCGAGGCGCTGGTTGCGGACGCCACGGGCAGCATCCACGTGGTGTGGTTCAACCAGCCCTGGCTGAAGGAATCCCTTCCTCACGGCACGGAGCTTTTCCTATTCGGGAGGGTCGAACTCTTTTCCGTCCGAGGCGGCCTGAGGCTCCAACTGGAGAGCCCGGAGGTGGAGAAGGTGCCCTCGCCGGGTGAGGCCGCCATCCACCTGGATCGGATCGTCCCCGTCTACAAGAAGGCCGGGAACCTTCACAGCAAGGCCTTCCGCACGCTCATGTTCCGGCTTTTCGAGGCGGGGCACTCCATTCCGGAGGTGCTCCCGAGGGCCCTGCTGCGGGAGGAGGGCTGGGCGGACCGCGGAGAGTCATTTCTCAAGGCCCATTTCCCTGATGACGGTGAGTCACTGGAGGATCTGACGGCGGTCAAGACGCCCGCCTACAGGCGGCTGGCCTTCGAGGAGATGCTTGGGCTTCAGTGCTCCCTCCTGGCGGCGCGGCGGGAGAGGAAGAGCCTGAGCGGAGTGGTCATCCGCCCCGATCCCGCCACCGGCGATCTCTTGCGCAGGCTCCTGCCCTTCCACCTGACGGCGGCGCAGCGCCGCGTTCTCAAGGAGATCGTCTCGGACCTGGAGGCGACCACGCCCATGTACCGGCTCCTGCACGGGGACGTGGGAAGCGGGAAGACGGTGGTGGCGTTCCTGGCCATGATCATGGCCGCGCACCAGGGCTTCCAGGCGGCCTTCATGGCGCCCACCGAGGTGCTCGCCGGCCAGCAGTTCAAGAAGCTGCAATCCATGGCCGGGCCCTCGGGTATGCCCGTGGGGCTCCTGACGGCGGCCGTGAAGGGGAAGGCGCGTGGGGATCTCTTGGCTGACCTCGCCTCCGGAGAGGTGCGGCTGATCGTGGGTACGCACAGTCTCTTTCAGGAGGGAGTGGACTACGCCTCCCTGGGCATGGTCGTCATCGACGAGCAGCACCGCTTCGGCGTGGTTCAGCGCGCGCGGCTGGTGGCGAAGGGGAGGGAGCCCAACGTCCTGGTCATGTCGGCCACGCCCATTCCGAGGAGCCTGGCCCTGACCCTTTACGGCGACCTGGATCTGAGCGTCCTGGATGAGCTGCCGCCTGGGCGCCGGGAGGTGGTGACGGCGGTCCGCGACCCATCGGCGCGCCACCGGGTGGAGGAGTTCCTGCGGCGCGAGATGGACGCGGGGCGCCAGGTCTTCGTCATATACCCGCTGGTGGAGGAGTCGGCGGCCACCGACCTCCAGGCCGCCACTCAGGGATTCCAGCGGCTGACGGCGGGACCGTTCCGGGGCTACCCGGCCGCCCTCCTCCACGGCCGCATGAAGCCGCGGGAGAAGGAGGCCGTGATGGAGCGCTTGAGGAGCGGCGAGATCCGCCTCCTCGTGGCCACCTCCGTGGTCGAGGTGGGGGTGGACCTGCCCGAGGCCTCTGTCATGATGATCGAACACGCCGAACGCTTCGGTCTGGCCCAGCTCCACCAGTTCCGGGGCCGGGTCGGCCGCGCCGGCCACAAAGGATACTGCATCCTGATGCAAGGTCCGGACGCCGGAGACGAGGCGCTGAAGCGCCTCAAGGTCCTGGAAGGCACCCGCGACGGGTTCGCCATCGCGGAGGCCGACCTGCGGCTCCGCGGGGCCGGAGAGCCGGCAGGTACCCGGCAGTGGGGAGGGGGCGGCTTCCGGCTGGCCAATCCGCTGCGAGATTTTGATATGCTCCAGAAGGCCAGGAATTGGGCGGCCCGGCTGGCTGCCCCGGATTTCACCTGGGATGCGGACGAGAAGGAGCGATTCAACCAATGGCTCGAAGAGTGGCAAGCGCGCTGGGGTTCCTTGGGTCGGATCGGCTGAGGTGGCCGCTCTCCCTGCTTCTCGGAGTTCTGCTCTGGGCCGCCTCCCTTCCTCCGTACGGGATCGGGATCCTGGCCGTCCTGGCTTTCGTGCCCCTGCTGTATTCGCTGCCCGGTGTGCCCATGGCCAAGGTGCTGTCGAAGGGTTGGCTGGCGGGGACGCTGTGGGAGTTCAGCACCCTGTGGTGGCTCATTCCAACGCTGGTCCGATACGGGAACATCGCGGAGCCACTGGCTCTCCTTCTGGTCCTGGGCATGTGCGGGGTCCTCGGGCTCTACATGGCCGGTTTTCTTGGGACCATGGCCCTTCTGGTGAAGCGGCGCGGCGATTGGGCCATCGTCCTGGCTCCCTTCGCCTGGATCCTCTGGGAGTGGCTGCGGGGCGTCCTCCTCAGCGGCTTTCCCTGGTGGGGGCCCGGATACGCGCTGAGCCTCTACCCCGCGTTCCTGCAAGGAACCCGGCTCTTCGGAATCCTGGGGCTCTCCTTCCTGGCCCTCCTCAGCTCTGCCGCCCTCACCCTGTACCTCAGGGATCGGCATAGCACGGTCGCCCTGGTGACCGTTCCCGCCGCGCTGCTTCTTTTCGTGGGTTCCTATCTGGCGGGTGCGTGGTGGAACGCCCAGCCCGTGGAGCCGAAGCCGACCATGCCGGTGGGCTATCTGCAGCCCCAAATCCCGCAGAACCGCAAGTGGGACCCCCAATTCTCCGGCATGATCCTGAAGCGGACGTTGGATCTCTCGATGGCCTTTCAACACTATGGCCTGAAGCTCCTGGTCTGGCCCGAATCCAGCACGCCCTTCGAATGGGACGCCGACGCCACCTACCGCCAGGCGGTGGCGAAGGTGGCCGGCGCCATCAACTCCCCGATCCTGGTGGGGAGCGTCCTCTCTTCCGCCGACGGCTACCAGAACGGCGCCGTGCTGGTCATGCCCGACGGCAAGGAGGCGGGGCACTACGCCAAGACCCACCTCGTGCCCTTCGGCGAGTACGTGCCCCTCCGCCAGTGGCTCTTCTTCGCCAGGCCCATCGTGGAGGAGGTCGGGGAGTTCGCTCCGGGCCGCAGTCTTCAGCCCCTCTCCCTGCCGGAGGGAAAGGTGGGGGTTACGATCTGTTACGAAGGTATCTTCCCGTCCCTCGTGCGCCGGGAGGTCCGAAACGGGGCCCAGCTCCTGGTGAACATGACCAACGATGCCTGGTACCGGGGCACGCCCGGACCCGACCAGGACTTTCTCATCCAGCGGGTCCGGGCGGTGGAGAACGATCGCTATCTGATCCGCAGCGCCAACGGGGGGATCAGCGGCGTCGTCACCCCGCGCGGCCAACTCCAGGCCGCCACCCCGAAGGGCCAGCCGGCCTCCTTCTGGGGATTGGTGGAGTTCCGGTCCACCAGGACCCCGTGGGACCGCGTTGGGAATGCGTGGCTTTTGCTGCCCCTGCTCGTGGTCCTCTTTTTCGCCCGGCCGTCCCGGGCCAACCAGCCCGGAGCACGGCTCTCACCATGAGCGCCCCGCGCCGGTTCCGCCGGCTCGTGGGATGGGCCACCTACACGGTCCTGATTCTGGGGCTCCTTCAGGAGGGGGCGGGATGGGCGGCGTCGGCCTGGCTGGGCCATTGGCTGGGCGCGAGGCCGCCCCTCCGCGTCCACCTCCTGACCCTCACCATCTCGTCCCCGGAAGGTTCAGGCCTCTTCCGAGGTGTCGGTGTGCGGTGGTCGGGGGTCCGCGTGGACCTTTGGGGGCGGCTGAGCGCCGAGGAGGTCGAGCTGGGTCCGGTGAAGGCCCCTCTCCTATCGCTGAAGGATCTAAGGCTGGGGAATTTCTGGGGGCTTCCGACGGGGCGAGTCGCGAGAATCGCGCTGAGGCCGTTCGCCGCGGGATGGGCCTCCCTCGGACAGGGCGCGGGAAGCTCTCATGGCTGGATCTTGAAGGTGCCCCTGGATCTTCAGGTCGGAGATCTTCGCATCGAAAGTCCTGCGGGCCTCTGGCATGGAAGCGGATGGGTGGGCGGCCGGCGAGGGGGAGGAGAGGGCGCCTGGGCCGCTCGCTTGAGCGGCGCTACCGGGGTGCTGGACCTCTCCGGTAGCTGGAGCCCGGCAGGAGGATCCGCCGACCTGCTCCTCCTCAGCGGAGGGAAACCGCTGGCCATCGGCCGATGCGGCTGGACCCCGGATCAAATCTCCACCGATCTGGAGGGCTGGCCCAACGGCCAGCGTTGGGGTGTTGAGGGAAGGGTGATGAGGGGCGGTGACGCCCTATTCGCCCTCTGGAATCCGGGGTCATTGGAGGGCGGCGGGGTCGCCTGTGCGGATGTGGCCCTGGGCGGAGCTCCCGGTTCCCCCGGAAGCTTGATCAGATATCTGGCGGGAGAGTTGCGCCTGGCCTCGCCGAATGCAAAGGGAATCGGCCGCATCCAGGACCCGATCCTCACGTTACATTATCAGCCAACCCTTCACGAGGAGGGGCATCCATCCACTTGCGTTTCCGCCTCCCTTGATGGTCTGTGGTCGAACTCCCGTGGAGGCGCCCCCGTGCCGTTGCGGGCCAACGTGGATTGGATGGGAACGGAGGGCGAACCATGGAGCCTGGGATTCTCGGCGGACACCGGACTGGCCAGGAACGCTCCACCTTTGGGCGCCCCACGCCTCGCGGGATGGTTAGCGCCCGGAGCGGGAGGCTATCCGGTGGGTTCGCTGACCTTTCGTTGGGGGAAACTGGGAGCAGATTTTCGCTCCACGTTCACCTCGGGGAAGCTCTCGCTTTCGGGAACACTGCGGGGTCCATCGGGGAGCATGGACATGCAGGGAGAGGCGCGGGGGGAGGCATGGACCATGCGGGGGAAGGGCGCATGGCGGGGGACGGGTGGGGCCTGGCCAATGCCCGCAGGGGGCTTGGTGGGTGCCGTTTCCGCGTCCGGGGAGGGCACCGCCCTGCGCACGCTGGATCTGAATGCCATAGGAGGAGGGTCTTGGCGCTTTCGGAGTCAAGAAGGAGTCTGGAGCGCCGACGTCTCCGGCGGGCGGCTCAGGGGGAGAGAGCTGTCCCTTGACGGAGTCCAGGTGAAGGTCGCGGGTGAGGGCGGCCGTTGGCAGGGCGCGCTGAAGGTGGCTCGCACCGAGGCCTGGGGCAAGGAGCTCAAGGATCTGGCTCTCTCGGGAAACGGAAAGGATGGCCGAGCGGATGCCCACTTCTCCGCCGGGCTTCCCTTTCTGGAGGGCCAAGCTCGCGGCAGCCTTCACCTGGAAGATCTCGGCGGCGCGGTCCGAGCGAGACTCAGCCAGGCGAACCTCTCGCTCTTCGGCGGCCAGCTCGTCGTCGAGGGATTGGGGGCGCCCTTCGCGCTCCTGACAGATCGGGAGGGAAACTGGCGCTGCGAGGGGATCTCGCTCCGCTCGGAGCAGTTGGGCGCGGCGGAGGGAGGGTGGAAGATCGATCCTGCGGCCTCCGGCTACGGCCTCCAGGCGGCTGGGAGTCACTGGGGCGGCCCATGGCAGGCCACGGTGGAGTCGGCCGCCGGTTCCGCGCCTCGGTTGTCGATCCGGTTGAAGGACGTGGAAGCCAAGCCCATGACCGATTTCCTTCGCGCGACCGTGCCGCTACCCTTCAGCGTGGCCGGGGGCAGGGCCGACGTGGCAGGCGACGCCGACCTGGGAGAGAGCCCGCCCGCCATCAAGGGGAGGCTGACCGTCAGAGGCTGCACTCTTCAGTTCGGCAGCGCGGACCGAACCCTGCGCAAGCTCTCCGGGCTGGTGCTGATCGATTACGGCAAGCAGGGGCTGGCGCTACGCACCGAGGGCGCGAGTCTGGAGGGCGGCAAGCTCCCCGTGAAAGCCGAGGCCAAGGCGGGCGACGGAGGTCTTCGCCTCCAGTTTTCGGTCCCAAGGATCGACGCGGCGGAGCTCCAGAACGCCTTCTTCGACTTCCTGCCGGAGTATCTGGGTTACGGGACGTTTTTGGGACAAGGCGCCGTTTCCGGAAGCCTCGATCTCACGGGGAGCCAGCCCATCCTGCGGTGCGACTTGGCGTTGAACGGCGCCAGCTTTCTCTCCGAAGACAAATCGCTCAAGGTGGCCGGGATGGAAGGGAGGCTCCCCTTGGAGGTCCTCCTCGGGCAGGATATCCTCGCCATCCCTGGATTTCAGCAGCGGGGAGGCGCGGATTTCGGGGAGGGCGCGCGGGCCTTGGGCCTGCCTCTTCCAGGGGGCGAAGCTCTCCGCATCCGCCGTGTCCGGTACAGCGTCTTTCACGCCGACGACCTGGAGCTGTCGTCGAGCACCCGGCGGGGGCTCATGGATCTCAGGGCCACCAAAGGGAAGCTGTGGGACGGAGAGCTGCAGGGCGAGGCCAGACTTTCTCTCAGCGAAGCAGGCATTCGCTACGCCGGACAGATCCTGCTCGATCAGGCCAGCCTCAAGGCCTTCTGCTCCCAGTCGGGATCGCTCGCGGGTGACCTGTCTGGCGATTTGGACGGCAGCCTCACCTTCGGAGGGGAGGGCCTCGGCCTCAGCCGCGTACGAGCCCTCGGCGATCTATGGGTCGATCCCCGGGGGTCGGAGCCCATGCTGATCGGGCGCGATTTCCTGGTCCGGATAGGCGGGGAGCGAATAAGAAGCCTTACGCACAGCGCTACCTTGCCCTATGACCAGGCCTCCCTGCGCTGCGGCCTGGACGCAGGACAGCTCTCCTTCTACCGGCTCGTGCTCCTGCATGAAGCCAATCCTCTCAAGGCGATTTTTCGTCAGGATTTCTCTTACGAGGTACGAATTCCCCAGGGGAATACCATCAGCATCTGGCAGTTAATCAACCATATCAAGGCTCTGGAGTCGAGCGCTCCGGAGACGAAGATCCAAGGTCCCGCGGCGGGCCCCTGAGGAGGCCCAGATGCTAGAATTTCGATGTGAGGACTGGGTGCCTTTGAGCCATCGCCTGATCGAGCACGGGAGGCGGGTGTGCGGGGCCAGAAAAACGTCCTGCTCCCTCTGCCCCCTGGAAGACCTCTGCCCCAGGATCGGGGTGTAAGAAAGAAGGAGAATTGCCATGAGCGGACGAATCTACAACGACATCACGGAGACTATCGGCGATACCCCCCTGGTGCGGCTGTCGCGGATGGTGGAAGAGGGGATGGCGGAGATCTGCGTGAAGCTGGAGTCCTCCAACCCCGCGGGGAGCGTGAAGGACCGAATCGGGGCCGCCATGATCGCGGCCGCAGAAGTAAGCGGGCATCTCAAGCCCGGCATGGCCGTGATCGAGGCCACTTCCGGGAACACCGGCATCGCGCTCGCCATGGTCTGCGCGCAGCGGGGGTACCCGCTGACTCTCGTCATGCCGGAGACCATGTCTCTTGAGCGCCGGAGGCTGCTTCAGGCTTACGGAGCCAAGCTGGTCCTGACCCCCGGTGCGAAGGGCATGAAGGGGGCCATGGCGGAGGCGGAGCGGCTTCTGTCAGAGAGCCCTGGGGCCTTCATGCCTGGCCAGTTCGATAATCCGGCCAATCCCGCCGTCCACCGGAACACGACCGCCGCCGAGGTGATCCGTGATACGGGAGGGCGGCTGGATGCCTTCGTCGCCGGCGTGGGCACGGGTGGTACGGTGGCCGGCGTGGGAAAGATGCTCAAGGCGTCTCTGGGGGATCGGGTCAAGATCATCGCGGTTGAGCCCGTGGACTCGGCCGTGCTCTCCGGGGGACAGCCTGGCCCACACAAGATTCAGGGATTGGGAGCGGGCTTCGTGCCGCGGAACTACGACCCCGACGTGGTGGATCGAGTCATTCAAATCACCTACGAGGAGTCGTTGGAGACCGCGCGGAGACTGGCCAGGGAGGAGGGCATCCTGGCGGGCATCTCCTCGGGCGGCATTCTGAGCGCCGCCTTGCGGGTCGCGAGAGAAGTCGGTCCGGGAAAGCGCGTCGTCAGCGTCGTCTGCGACAGCGGGGAACGCTACCTCTCCACTCCACTCTTCCCCTACGAGGAGCCCGCGCCGCCAAAGCCCTGAGAACAGGGCTTGCGCAGCCCTCCCGGCGAGACTACACTAAAAGTAACGCCGGCGGCTATTTCGTGCCGGGGGGTCGGGGCATGGGCAAGCGCATTCTGGTCGTGGAGAGCGGCATTCCGGTGGTCCCCTTCGAGCAGAGCCTGTTGCTTCGCAAGGAGCACGAGCTCATCAGGGCCGCTACGGGGGCCGAGGCCCTCGACAAGGTCCGGCAGTTCCAACCGCAGCTCGTCATTACCGACGACCACGTAGGCGACATGCCGGTTGTCGAGATGGTCCGGAGAATACGGGAGTCCCCCGAGGGAAGGCAGTGCGGCGTCATCCTCCTGGGTATGCTTCCGGAAGCGTTGCCGGGTGAGGGCGTCAACCTGGTTCTGCCGAAGCCCATCTCGGGCCATGACCTGAACCAGGCCTGCAAGAAGCTCCTCACCATCGAAGCGCGGAAGGAAGCCCGGCTCCTCGTGTACGTTCAGGTCCAGGGCTATCTCCAATCCAGCATGTTCCTCTGTAACTCCATCAACCTCAGTGGCTCCGGCATTCTCATTCTCACCGCGCGGCGCCTGAAACTGGGGGAGAGGCTGGTCTTGCAGGTCACGCTTCCCCGGGAGCGAGAGAAGGTCCGCGTCAGCGGCGTCGTGGTAAGAGAGGCGGGGGAGGTGAGTAGTCGCCTGAACGCCTACGGGGTGCAGTTCGAGGATCTGAGCCAGGAGGAAAAGGCCCGGATCCAGCACTTCGTGGATGAGGAGCTCCGCGCCAAGGTCCAGTTGGGCGGCTGATTCCTTCCTGACGACAGCAATGAAAGGGGTTGGCACGCGCCTTCGCTGCTCCTTCGGAGGGCTGGTCCGCACCTGATGGCCCCCCAGCGGCGACTCCGCGGCGGTGGCTTGTCATAGGCGGGCCAGGTTGGAGGCCTCAGTGGGCCAGGGCCCTGAGAGCGATACGAATCCAAGCTTCAATCGGCCCTTCGGGGGCCTCCCGTTGGGCCCCGAGCAGGACTTCCCGCGCCTCCTGGGTCCGGTATCCCAAGTTCACCAGGGCGAGCAGGGCGTCCGAAAGGTCGGCGGGAAGGCTCTCCACGGGCTCCCGCGGGGTGGCCTCGGAAGGCGGTCCCACGTTGAGCTTCTCGCGCAGTTCCAGGCAGATGCGTTCGGCCGTCTTCTTGCCTACGCGGGGAATGCCCCTGAAGCGGCTCGCGTCCCCGGAGCGAACGGCCTCCACCAATTCCCCGAGGGTGAGCCCCGAGAGGACGGCCAAGGCCGTCATGGGTCCAACGCCTTGCACGCTCAGAAGCTGGCGGAAGACCTCCCGCTCCCCCTTGCTCAGAAAGCCGAAGAGCAGGATGGCGTCTGACCGGACCTCGGTGTGGATGAAGAGATCGACCTCGTCCCCGGCCAGCCTGGTGAAGGTAGAGAGAGGAACGGCCACGGCGTAGCCGACGCCTCCCGCTTCAATAACAAGCCCCGACGGCTCCTTTTCGAGGAGCTTGCCCCTCAGGCGCGCGATCATGGCAGAGCCGTCCTCCCGTCCCATCCCCGCCGGTTGAGGGCGCAGATCGCAAGCGCGAGGGCGTCGGCCGCATCGTGGGGCTGCGGCGCGGAGGGCAAACCGAGGATGGCCCGGACCATCGTCTGCACCTGTTGCTTCTCGGCCCTCCCGTAACCCGTAACGGCCATCTTCACCTCCGCCGGTGAGTACTCGCGCACCTCCAATCCGGCCTGGAGGGCCGTCACCATCACCGCTCCGCGGACCTGCCCCAGCTTGAGGGCGCTCTGGGCATTCTTGGAGACGAACACGCCCTCGATGGCCAGAAGCTCGGGGCCGTGCCTGGCGATGACCTCACGAAGGGCCTCATGGATCTTGCCGAGACGCTCGGGATGGGTGGCCGTGCCGGGGTTGCGGATGGCACCGAACTCAAGCGCACGGTAGGAGCTTCCCCTCGCCTCCACGACCCCGAATCCCGTGCAGAGCGAACCCGAGTCCACCCCCAGCACCACGGTCACTGGGTGAACGCCTCCAGGTCCTTCTCGTCGATGTCGAAATTGGCCCAGACGTGGGCCACGTCGTCGTTGTCCTCGAGCGCGTCGATGAGCTTGAGAAGCCCCTTCGCGTTCTCTCCCTTGAGGTCGACCGTAAGGGTGGGATTGTACGCCGGCTCCACTTTCTGGAGGGGAATCCCGGCCTTGGTGAGGGCGCCGGCCACCGTGTTCAACTTTTCAAAAGCGGTAACGACCGTGAAGGACTCGCCGTCGTTCCGGACATCCTCGGCGCCAGCCTCGATAGCGGCTTCGAAGACCTTCTCCTCGGTTAGACCCTCGGAGGGGATGGTGATCTCCCCCTGCCGGACGAAGAAGCGGGAAACCGCCCCGCTGACCCCCAGGTTGCCGCCGTACTTGCTGAACAGGTGCCGGATCTCGCCGGTGGTGCGGTTCCGGTTGTCGGAGGTAGCTTCGACCAGGATCGCCACGCCGGAGGGACCGTACCCTTCGTAGAGGACCTCTTCGATGGTTTCGCCGCCAAGTTCTCCGGTTCCCCTTTGAATGGCTCGCTTGATGTTGTCGTTGGGCATATTGATCGCGCGCGCGGCCTGGATGGCGCTCCGCAGGCGCGGGTTGCCGTCAGGGTCGCCGCCGCCGAGTCGGGCGGCGATGATGATCTCCTTGGCGGTCTTCGTGAACATGTGGCCGCGCCTGGCGTCCTGGGCGCCCTTGCGTGCCTTGATGTTGGCCCATTTGCTGTGACCGGACATAC
>JAJYLT010000065.1 GCA_021787565.1 Acidobacteriota bacterium | reverse complement strand
CGCCCCACGGGGGATGAGGGGGGGCCATCGAAGCGGCGGGCGGGGGCGCCCGCCCCACGGGGGATGAGGGGGGGCCATCGAAGCGGCGGGCGGGGGCGCCCGCCCCACGGGGGATGAGGGGGGGCCGTCGAAGCGGCGGGCGGGGGCGCCCGCCCCACGGGGGATGGGGGAGGGCCTTCGAAGCGGCGGGCGAGGGCGCCCGCCCCACAGAGGGATGGCGCCTTACGCCTCGCGCCTCGCACCTCACGCCCTACCCCTTGCCCCTGAACTTCTCGACGGAGAGGCGGTAGCGCTTGAGCATGCGGTAGATCTCGACGCGCTGCTTGCCGGACTCCTTGGCCATGCGGTTGATGTTGCCCTTGTGCTTGCGCAGGAGGCGGATGAGGTACTCGCGCTCGAACTGGACGCGGGCGTGGGCGAAGCTGCCGACGCCGCGGCCGGTATGGCCCTGGAGCTCGAAGGGGAGATCGTCCCGCCTCAGGGTGGGGGAGGTGAGGTAGAGCGTGCAGAAGCGC
Organism: Acidobacteriota bacterium; assembly: GCA_021787565.1. GTDB lineage: Bacteria > Acidobacteriota > UBA4820 > UBA4820 > DSQY01 > DTPS01. The sequence goes on along the minus strand of JAJYLT010000065.1, from coordinate 9,747 downwards.
ATGCGCGCCTGGAGCTCGCGGACGTTGCCGGGCCAGGGGTACCAGAGGAGGCACTCCAGGGCCTCCTCCTCGATGGCCTCGAAGGGCTTGGCGATCTCCCGGCAGTAGCTCTGGAGGAAGGCCCGGGCCAGGACGGGGATGTCCTCGGTGCGCTCCCGCAGGGGCGGCACGGTGAGGGGGAAGGTCTGGATGCGGTAGTAGAAGTCCTCCCGGATGCGCTTGGCGGCGAGCTCGGCGGCGAGGTCCCGGGAGGAGGCGAAGATGAAGCGGAGGTTGGTGGCGCGCGGCGCGGTCTCGCCGATCCGCGAGTACTCGCGCTCCCGCATGATCTTGAGGAGCCTGGCTTGGAAGGCCGGAGAGAAGTCGGCCACCTCGTCGAAGAAGATCGTGCCACCCTCGGCCTCCTGGAGGTGGCCGCGGGCCGCTCCCGGGCCGACATCGTCCGCCTGGCCGAAGGTCTCCGCCTCCAGGCCCGCTTCGGGCACCCCCTGGCAGTTCACCACCACGAAGGGGGCCTTGGCCCGGGCGCTCTGGTAGTGCACCTGGCGCGCGATGACGCCGCGCCCCGTGCCCGACTCGCCCAGGATGAGGACGGGGATCTCGGTGGGGGCCACGATGGCGATCTGCTCGCGGATGCCCGCCATGGCGGGGGAGGGGCCGAGCAGCACGGCCTCCTCGGCCTTGGTGAGCGGGGTGGAGGGCTGGTTGGGGAAGCGGGCCAGCGCGCCTTGGAAGCGCGCGTTCGCCTCGGCGGGGAGGATGGGCTTGAGGAGGACGTCGGTGGCGCCCAGGGCGAGCAGGGAGGGGATGCTCGGCCGCTCCGCCTCGGGGAGGAGGCAGACGATGGGGGCCCACGGGGCCAGGGTCTTGAGCTCGGGAAGCGCGGCCTCCGGGTCCTTCACCGTCTCCTCGACGTCCATCACGAGCAGTCCCACGCCTCCCGCCCTCAGGCGTTCGAGGGCCAGGTCGGCGGACCCCACCGCCTCCACGTGCCACCCCGAGGGCAGGGCCGCCTTCAGGACGTCGAAATCCTCCGTGCTGCGGACGATCATGAGGGCCGTGCTCAAGGTTCTTCCTCCGCTGTCACTTCGAGGCTCTCCAGCAGGAGAGCCGGCGCGCGGTCGCTGACGGGCACGCTCTGCTCCAGCTTCAGGCAGGTCCCGGCGCCCGCTTCCGTCTCCGATCCTATGGCCGTCAGGGCCAGGAGCGCTCTCGGGCCGTTGCCGCGGAGCAGGGCCCCCCTCACCGGTTCGCCCCTCTTCCCCTCGCGGAGGAGGAATCCCTCGGTCACGCGGAAGGCGAAGTCCCCGCCCGGGATGTCCGCCCACCCCCCACCCATCTGGAGGACCAGGAGGCCGAACTCCACCTCCTCCGCCAGGGCGTCGGTGGGCAGGGAGCCCGGGGCCGCCGCGAGGTTGCGCTGGCGCGGCAGGGGCGGGTGCCGGTAGGATTCGCGGCGCCCGTGGCCCGTGGGGGCGAGGGAGAGGGCCTCGGCGGAGGCGAGATCCAGCAGGTAACCAGCCAGGCGCCCCTCGCGCAGGAGGCAGGCGCGCCCGGTGGCGGTGCCCTCGTCGTCGCAGCGGGCCGTGCCGCAGCCCCCCTCTGCCGTCCCGTCGTCCCAGAGCTCCAGGGGGGCGCCGGCGACGCGCTCCCCGAGCCTGCGCGAGAAGGGGGAGCCGCCGCTCGCCACGAAGTCGCCCTCGAAGGCGTGGCCCACGGCCTCGTGGAGGAAGAGGCCCGCCGCCCTGGGGCCCAGGACGATGGGGAAGCGGCCTCGGGGAGCTGGAACGGCCGCGAGCCGGTGGCGAGCCGTTTGAAGCGCCTCCCGGGCGGCCCTCCGGACGGTTCCGGCGGGGTCGGCCCCCAGTGTCCCGGGGCCGCTGACCACCTGCGCGGCGGAGGCGCCGCGCCCGCCTTCCAGCACGGTGGCCTGCTGGTAGATGGTCAGGTTGGCCCGACGCTCGCGGCAGAATCCGCCGCGGGAGTTGGCCACCACGCTGAGGCCGTCGGAGAGGCTCAGGATGGCCGAGGAGCGCTCCTCGGGGCAGCCTGCGGCCGCCAGCTCGCTCTCCCCCTCCAGGAGGAGGGCCTGGGCCCGTTCGAGGTCCGTGCACGCCTCGCCGTCGCCCTCGGCCCGCGGCCGGAACGGCTCGCACCACGACTCTCCGGCGCCCCCCGCCTCGGCGGCGAGCGCCCTCGCCTGGCCGAGGAGGCGATCGGGCTCCAGGCTCGACACGGCCGCGAAGAGGGTGCGTCCTCCCGCGCGGATCCGCAGACCCGCCCCCGCCTCCTCCCCGGCCGACAGGGTGCGACTCCGGCCCCCCTCGCGGACGACCCGCCGGAAGAGGGTCCGCTGGGCGAAGAGGTCGGCGTAATCGGCGCCCGAGGAGGTCAGCTCTCGGAGCAGGTCCGAAGCGAGGGATTCATCGGGCAGCATGGAGCTTCTCCTGGAAGAGCCGCCAGAGCCGCTCGGCCCGGGCGCGCGTGGCGGCCTGGTCCCCCCCGTTGTCCACCACGTGGTCGGCCAGCGGGGCCTTGCGCGAGTCGGGCCACTGGGCCTCCATGCGGCGCCGGACCTCTTCGGGGTCCCAGCCCGCCGCCTCCAGGCGCTCCCGGCGGAGCGCTTCGGGGGCCGTCACGAGCACCACCTCGTCGAACTCGCCGCGGGTCCCGGCCTCGAAGATGAGGGCCGCCTCCGTGACGACTACGGTCTGCTCGCCCCGCCGGCCGCGGATCTCGTCGAGGATCTCGCGCCGCCTGGCGAGAATGCGGGGATGGAGGATCGCCTCCAGCCGGCGGCGCGCCGGCTCATCGGAGAAGACGAGCGCGGCGAGGGCCTTCCGGTCCACGGAGCCGTCGGCGGCCAGAACGGCGGGACCGAAGGCCGCCCCCACCGCCGCGGCGGCTTCCCCGCCCGGGCCGAGCAGGTCGCGGACCAGCTGGTCCGCGTCCAGCAGGACGGCGCCGAACTCGCCGAAGAGCCGCGCCACGGTGCTCTTGCCCGATCCGATGCCGCCCGTCAGGCCGACGTGGAGCATCAGAGGCCCCTTGCCGCCGGCCGCGCTTCGCCCTGGGCTTTCTTCGATGCCGCGAGCCGGGGAGATGGTGGGCCGGGGAGATGGCGACAACACGGGGCCGTCAAGGATAGTGCCTCACGCGCCGAGGCGGATCTTGGCCGATTTCAGGGTGTTGGAGAGCAGCATGGCGATGGTGAGGGGGCCCACGCCGCCCGGCACCGGGGTGTAGAGCGAGGCCAGCTCCCACATGGCCGTGGGGAGCACGTCGCCCACCAGCGTGGAGCCCTTCTCGCGCACCTGCCGGATCCGCGCCTCGTCCCCGCCGAAGGCCCGGGCGGCCTCCTCGGGGTTCGTGATGCGGTTCATGCCCACGTCCACCACCACGGCCCCGGGCCTGATGAACTCGTGCGTGATGAGGGTGGCCTTCCCGATGGCGGCCACGAGGACGTCGGCCTCTCGGCAGACGCCGGGGAGGTCCTGGGTGCGGGAGTGGCAGATGGTGACCGTGGCGTGCTCACGGAGGAGGAGCAGGGCCATGGGCTTGCCGACGATGTGGGAGCGGCCCACCACCACCGCGCGCTTGCCCTGCAGCCTCACGCCCGAGCGCCTGAGCATCTGCATGATGCCCGCGGGGGTGCAGGGCTCGAAGGCCGGCTGGCCCAGCACGAGCCGCCCCACGTTGACGGGGTGGAAGCCGTCCACGTCCTTGGCCGGGTCGATGAGGCTGAGCACCGCGCCCTCGTCCACCTGGGGCGGGAGCGGGAGCTGGACGAGGATGCCGTCGATGTCCTCCCGGCGGTTGAGCGCCTCGACGCGGGCCAGCACCTCCGCCGTGGTGCTGCTCTGCGGCATCTCGATCTTCTCGGAGAAGACCCCCGCCTCGGCGCAGGCCTTCACCTTGGAGGCCACGTAGACCCGGCTCGCGGGGTTCTCACCCACGAGCACCGCCGCCAGGCCGGGAGGGCGCAGGCCTCGGGCCCGAAGGAGCTCGACGCCGGCGGCCACCTCGTCGCGGATCTGGGCGCCGATACGCTTTCCGTCCAGGATCTGAGCCGTCATTCGACCTTCTCCCTCTTGAATTTCGCGATGAAGGGAAAATCCACGTCCAGCCCCTCTCCGCCCAGAAGGATGCTCGTGAGCGCGAGGTTGATCTTCTTGGTGGGGTAGGGGTCGTCGTACTGGAAGACCATGAGCCGCTCGATCCACAGGCCGGGCGGCAGGTGCAGGTCGCGAAGGAAGAAGCTCCTCCCGGCCGCGTCGAGCTTGGCGTTCGCCTCGGGCAGCCGGTAGAAGAGCTGGTACATGGCGACCTCGTCGATGGGGTTCATGTCCCCGAACATCACCGCCCCGGGTGAGAAGTAGAGCATATCGGTCTTCTGGCGGTTCTCGATGCGGATCAGGAAGAAGATGTATCCCGCCGCGGGCGTGGCGTCGGCGAACGGGTCCTTGAGCCCCTTCTTGGCGTAGTAGGCCTCCCGCGCCAAGGGGGTCAGGGGTGTGGCGCTGATGCTCAAGCCCTGGTTCTGGAAGCTGTAGGTGAGCCCCTCGGCGCTGTAGCCCGCGGGGAGCTTCTTCTTCACCTCGGGCCTCAGATCCTGGAGCACCTGAACCGTCTGCGAAGCCCAGAGGGGGACGAGGAACGTCGCCAGTACCAGGGCCAGGAGCACGTGCCGTTTCGCCATCGCTCATCCTCCCTCGGGCCCGCGCGCCCGACGTCATGTCTCCGACGATTCTACACTATACGGCGCGACGGAAGTCCGGCGCGCTGTGTGCGGGTGGCGGAGGCGGCTGAGCGAGGGAAACCTTTGCGCGGAGTGCGGCGTATCATGAAGTGGCGTAAGGAGGAGACCATGAATCGCAGAGGGCGCGTGGGATGGCTGGTGGCGGCGGGCGCGGCCGTGGTGGCGGCGGCTGTGGGGGGATATCTCTGGGTCCAGCACCGCCAGCAGGCGTACACGGGTCTGGCGGGACACTTTCCCGAGTCGGTGGCGATGTTCGTCGAGGTGCGCGAGCTGGGCCAGTGGATGCCCCCCGAGGAGAGCGGGGCGCAGCCATCGTCGCAGAGCGGCGGCCAGCGCGGCACCGATCCCATGCTGCAGGTGCTCAGCCAGGTGTGGGCGGCCACGCCTCCCGTCAAGGTTTCCAGCCTTCCTGACCTGCTCAGGACCCGCCCCCTGGCGCTGGGCATCTGGCTGGAAGGGGAGGAAGGGGAGGAGGTCAGGGGTGTCGCGCTCATCCCCCTGCTCCCCGGCCAGAAGGCACAACTGGAGCCCATCCTGAAGCAGAAGTTGGGTGGAGGCCAACCCGTGGCGACGGTGGACGGCGTGGAGCTGAGAAAGGTCTCCGATCCGGTTACCGGCTCGGAGATGGCCGTACTCTGGGGGGTTTCGGATCGGTGGGCGGTCATGGCCTCCGGCGAACGCGAGGCCCGAGAGGTGCTGACCCCGCCGGCGGGAACAAGAAACCTCTCCCTTGATGCGCGTTTTCGGTCGGTGGCCCAGCGCTTTCCGCAAGACCGTGGAGCTTACCTCTACATCAGGGGTGATGAGATTGCCAGGCTTGCCGGCCTGAAGCACGGCGCCAAACGCACCGCGGAGGCCCCCTCCGCGCCGGAGAAGCCGGCCGCCCCAGCGACTCCCGCTCCGCCCGGAGAGCCGCCCCCGGTCCCCGAGAAGGGCGGGAGCATCCAGGGCGACGGCGTGGGCCTGGCGGTGATCCGCGCGCTGAAGGGCGTGGCCCGGGAAGACCTGATCAAGGTACTCTCCCCCGAGAGCATCCAGAGCGTCGGCCTCTGGACCTCCCCGCCGCTGGGCGGCGAGAAGGGCTGGCGGGCGGCCCTGTGGATGGGCTTCAACCAGCCTCCCAAGGGGATCTGGAGGATCGTCGCGGAGGGTTACCCGCAGAGGCCGCAGATCGTGGACAGGCTGCCGAAGGACGGGCAGGTCTACGTCTGGTGCGGAGGCAGGGAGCCCGCGAGGGTCTACCAGGAGGTGATGGACGAGCTGGGCAAGACCCTTCCGCCCGACCAGATGGGCTGGGTCCGGGCGGCCATCGGCGGCGCCGAGGGCAAGCTGAACTTCTCCTTCTCCAACGACCTCCTGCCCGCCCTGGGGAGCGAATGGTGCGCCGTATCGGACACCAAGGGCGAGAAGGGAACCGCCAGGATGGGGCTCTTCCTCTCCCTCAAGGACTCCAGGCGTTTTGAGGACCTGGTCGCGAACAATCTCGCCAAGCAGCTCCCGCTCCATGCCACGACGAGGCAGGGGGCGCGCATCTGGAGCTGGAAGGGCGCCGACTTCAAGGGCAGGGGAGTGGACCTGGTGATCGCGGGAGGCCTGGCCGTTCTGACCAACGACCCCGACTGGGCCCTGGCCACGGGCGGAGAGGCCGGCAAAGCCTGGAAGGCGCTCTCGGAGATGAAGGCGCCGGCCTCGTCGGTGGTCGTCCTGGATCCCTCCATGTGGTCCAAGTCGAACGACGTTCTGGTGCAGGCGACCTGCAAGACCCAGGCCGACGGGATCTGGGTATCGGCGAGGTTCCCCGGCCACAGGCCCTCGTGGGGCGGGCATGCCTGCGAGGGAAAGGGGGAGCAGGCCAAGGACGGCGGGAAGAAGGGCGCTCTCAGCGGGACTTCGGACGGAGGACCTTCCGTTCGAGGAGCTTCTGGAGCGATCTGAGGGCCTCTTTCTCCGGCATGGGCGAGACCTTGAGGATGGCGGCGATGTCCCACGTGCCGTTCGCCCGGGTGGCGAGAAATCCCTCCTGGGGGCTCAGGTCATGCTTGGCCAGCTCGGAGAGGGGCACGGCCAGCTCCAGCACGGTGTTCAGGGGCACCACGTCGCGGAAGTAGGCGTGGGAGGCCCCCCTCTCGGCCATGGCCAGACCCTCGCGGGCCTCGGGGTCCTGGGGATCGGTGCGGGTGAGGTAGCGATAGAGGTTGGCGGCCTTGGTGAACTCACTTGCCTCCAGGGCCTTTGAAGCCTCCTGGAGCAACTGCTCCCTGATCTGGCGGTAGGCCTGCTCCTCCGGCGGGACCTTCTGGCCGGTGGTGGCCAGGAGGCCCCTCTCGCACAGCCGAAAGGCCGCTTCGGCGACCTGGAACTCGGTGGCGTGCAGTTCGAGGGCCACCTCCTCCAGGCTCCTATGGCCATCGAACTGCTCCAGCGCTAGCCGAGCCATGGATCCAGCCGGCGGGTCTTCAGCTCCTCCCTCCTTCCCGGGTACGCGGCCCAGGATTATCCAGCGGCTCGGCAGTACGGCCCGAATTCTGGCCCACTCGTCCTTCCTCCGAATTCCCTCCATGACCAGCGAGGTGACGTCCATGGGTACGTAGGGGATATCCTCGTCGATGGCGTCGCGGTCTTCGAAGTTGAACTCCCCCTCGTCCCAGAGGAACAGGTCACAGACGTTTTCCTCCGCCTTCAGCTTGAGCATGATCTTCAGATCGCCCTCCTCCAGCACTCCCACCGTGACGAGGATCTTGCCGAGCTTGATGCCGGTCTGGATCTGCGTGTCCATGGCCAGGTTGAGCTGCTCCTCGCTGAGGTAGCCGCGGCTGATCAGGAAGTGGCCCAGGTACTCGCGCGGATCGGAGGAGGCCGTGGAGAGAACGTCCCCGTCCTTGAACAGGATGCGTTTGGAGACTCCGCCGGGATCCCGGAGGTGGAGGATGCCGGTCTTCCGGCTCTGGGATATCCACTGGAGAACGTCCGGCAGAAGGATGGTGCGGAGATTCCCCTGAAGGCCCACGGGCGCATTCCTCCCGACGCCCATGGTAGCGGGGAAGGGAGCGACCCGCAACCGCCCCCCGCGGAAAGCCATGGGCCCCGGCCATAAGGGAAAGGGGGCCACCGGAGCGGCCCCCTCTTGGAGATTGCCGATTGGAATGGAACCCGTTACTCCGCGGGGACTTCCACGGGCGCGACGGCCGTGATCTCCACGCGGCGGTTCTTGGATCGACCCTCCCTCGTCTTGTTGTCGGCGATGGGATCGGCCGGTCCTTTCCCGGTGACGCTCTCGATGCGCGAGGCATCGATGCCGTGCGCCAGGAAGTACTTCTTCACCGAATCGGCCCTGCGCTGGCTCAGGATGGCGTTCCACTTGGCCCCGTCCACGCTGTCGGTGAAGCCGGTGATGTCGATCTTCAGGGCGTGGTACTGGTTCAGCTTGGCGATCGCCGAATCCAGGGCGGCCTCACCACCCTTGGGGATGGCCCACTTGTTGGTCTTGAAATGCAGCACCGACTCGTCCAGGGTGATTTTCATCATCTGGGGCGGTTGCGGCGGCGGCGGAGGCGGCGGAGGAGGAGGCGGCGGCGGAGGAGGCGGCGGCGGTGGTGGCGGCGGCGGCGGTGGCGGCGGTGGCGGCGGTGGTGCCGGCTTGGGGAACCGGAAGACTACGCCCACCCGGGCGTCCCACACGTCGTTGATCTCCCAGTTCTGGATGTGGTGGTACGCGGCCTGCATGGCGATGCCCACCGTGTCGTTGAAGTAGTGCCGGTAGCCTATGGCGGCGCCGTAGACCCACTCATTGCTGCCTATGTTGCCCAGGTCGTATTTGTGGCCGGCGTAATAATACTTAGTATCACCGCCGCCAAAGGTGTGGCCCACGTTCAGTTGGAAGTAGGCTTGGTTGGTGCTGGAGCCCCAGATGAACTCGGGGCCGACCTCCAGGAGGTGGATACTTCTGGAGTAGTTGTTATCGCCAAGAAAGTAAGGCCCGTAGAAGAGCTTCGTGTGATAGTCGCCTGGGCTGTAGACGTAGCCGGCGTGGATGCCCAGGTGGTCCGTGAAGAACCACCCTCCGTCCAGGCTGCCCAGCCAGTTGTCCTTGCCGCTGCTTTCGGCGCGGAAGAGGCCCTCTTGGGTCTGATAGCTGCCCGTGTTGAATTGGTATCCGGGCAGGACGTCGAAGTAGCCCGTATGGGCCTGGGCGAAGACGCCCAGCCCCACGATCAGGCATGCCATCCCGATCAATGCTTTCTTCATTCACGCCTCCTTTATCCGATCACAATTGTCCGATAGATACGTTCGGGCCTCGCCGGCGCATCATCCCCAGGGTTTCCTTTCTTGCCTCCCCCCCGGGAAGCCGGTGCCGATTCACTACCCTCGGTCTCTCCAGACAAAATTTATAACGCGCTCACCCCGAGCCTGTATTTCCTGCTTTCCTCAACTACTAAGTTAGCACGCAGAATGACTGTGTGCAAGTCGGACCCCAATCCAGCTTGAGCCTGAGCCGATGGTCAGGGGTGAGGCACTGGGAGGAAGGGCCGCAAAACCGTGCCGCTAGTCAGTCCGGCCGGGCGCCTTCCGGCCTTCCACCCCTCGGGCGCGGCTACTGGCGATCGCGCTCGAACTCGTCTATAATTCAAGACTTGTGAGGAGTCGGCCGATGTTGCAGGAGATCCCCCCCCTCGCCCTGACCTTTGACGACGTGTCTCTCGTTCCCGCGAGGTCCACGGTCCACCCGCAGCAGGTGGAGACCGCCACGCACCTGACCTCCAAGATCCGCCTCCACATCCCCCTGCTCTCCGCGGCCATGGATACGGTCACGGAGGCCGGGCTGGCCATCGCCATGGCCAGGCAGGGCGGGATCGGCATCATACACAAGAACATGGGCATCGATCGGCAGGCGGAGGAGGTGGACCGCGTCAAACGGTCCGAGGCCGGGATGATCACCAACCCCATCACCATCTCTCCCGATCAGAAGGTGGCCGATGCGCTGGTGATGA
>JAJYLT010000064.1 GCA_021787565.1 Acidobacteriota bacterium | reverse complement strand
TCGGCGTCCATGCCCGGATAGGCGCCCGGCGTGTCGATGAGGGTGAGGATCGGCACGCGGAACCGCTCGGCCATCCGCATGATCCTCAGGGCCTTTCGATAGCCGTCGGGCCGCGGCATGCCGAAGTTCCGGTAGATCTTCTGCTTCGTGTCGCGGCCCTTCTGGTGGCCCACCACGCAGACGGGACGCTCCCGGAAGCGCCCGAACCCGGCGATGATGGCGGGATCGTCGGAGAAGAAGCGATCCCCGTGAAGTTCGACGAAATCGGTGATGAGGGCCTGCAGGTAATCCTGGGTGTAGGGGCGCTGCGGGTGCCTGGCGATCTGCACCACCTGCCACGGCGTCAGTTTTGAAAAGACCTCCCTGCGCACCTTCTCGAGCTTCTTCTGCAGGGCCGCCAGCTCCTTCTCCCTGCCCTGGCCCTCCCCAAAGAGCGTGAGGTTCTCGATCTGGGATTCCAGCTCCAGGATGGGTCGTTCGAAGTCGCGGGGATCCTTCATGCTCTCCTCTCCCTGCCGTTCCCGTTCACGGGGCGGAACAGGTACTGCACCCGTCCTCTCCCGAGGGCCGCCTCCAGGTCCGCCAGCAGGCCCGCACCCGCCGAGACCTGGCACAGGTTGCCCAGGAGGAGGCGCGTCACCGCCCGGCCCGGCTCCACCACGTCCATGTAGACGGGCAGCTTGCCCTTGTGGCGTCCCAGCACGCCCTCCAGCTCCATGAGCCAGTCCTCTTCGCAGAGGGTGGAGGGAACGCGCACCAGGAGCCCCACCGCCTTCGGTTCCAACTCGGCGTCGGCCTGGTCCAAGGGTACCACGGCGGTGGCGATGACCTTCACCTTCTGCTCCTCCCGCGTGGCCCGGCCCACGAACAGGAGCGGCCGGTCTTTCACGACCCGCTCGTGGTAGGTCTGGTAGGTGTCGGAGAAGAGGAGCACCTCCGCCCTGGCCTCCAGGTCTTCGATCGTCGCCAACCCGTACATCTCCCCCTTGCTCTTGCTCTTGCGCTGGTGCCAGGCGGTGACCACTCCGCCCACCGTGACCTCCGTGGGCTCCGAGATGGCGGATAGCTCCGACAGGCTGTGCGAGGCGTACCGCCGGAGCGCCTCCTCCCGCTCCATGAGGGGATGTCCGGAGAGGTAGAACCCCAGGCTCTCCTTCTCCCGGCTGAATCTCTCCATGTCCCGCCAAGGCTCGCCCTTGAGGTAGGCCTCGGCCTGGGGCGCGGCCTCCTCCTCGCCGAAGAGGCCGGCCTGCCCGCGGGCCTTGTCGGTCTGGGACCGGGCCGCGCCGGACATGGCGGCCTCGATGGAGGCGAAGAGGTCCCACCGGGAGGCGTCGAAGCAGTCCATGGCCCCCGACTGCACCAAGTTCTCCAGCACCCGCTTGTTCACGTGGAATCGGTCCACCTCCCGGCAGAACTGGAAGAGGTCCGCGAAGGAGCCCACCCGCCGCCGGGCCTCCAGGATCGCCTCCACGGAGGAGAGCCCCACGTTCTTGATGGCCGAGAGGCCGTACCGGATCGCCTCGCCTTCGATGCTGAAGCTCTCCTCGCTCCGGTTCACGTCCGGCGGCAGGAGCCGGATCCCCATCTCCCGGCTGGAATTCATGTACTTGAGGATCTCGTCCGTATTCTCGGCCCAGGCCGAGAGCATGGCGGCCATGAAGTGGATGGGGAAGTGGGCCTTGAGGAAGGCCGTCTGGAAGGCCACCAGGGCGTACGCCGCCGAGTGGGACTTGTTGAAGCCATAGCGCCCGAAGGTCTCCATGTTGTCAAAGAGCTCGGAGGCTTTCCTGGGGTCCACCTGGCGTTCCTTGCAGCCCGCGAGGAACAGCTCGCGCTGGTGCTGCATGGCCGCGGCGTCCTTCTTGGACATGGCTTTGCGCAGGGTATCGGCCTGGCCCAGGGTGAAGCCCGCCAGGCGGTGCGCGATGAGCATCACCTGCTCCTGGTAGACGATCACTCCGAGGGTCTCCTTCAGGATGGGCTCCACCTCGGGCACCGGGTAGGTGACCTTGTTCCGCCCGTGGGCGCGGGCGATGTACTCGGTGATCATGCCCGCATCGAGGGGGCCCGGACGGTAGAGGGCGTTGAGGACGATGAGGTCCTCGAACCGCCGCGGCTTCAGGCGCCTGAGGATGTCCTTCATGCCGCCGGATTCGAACTGGAACACCCCGTCCGTGTCGCCCCGGCCGAAGAGCGCGAGGGTGGCCTCGTCGTCGAGGGGGACGGCGGTGAGATCGGGCGCTTCCTGACCCGACCGGCGGATGAGCTGCTGGGCGTCGTCGAGGATCGTGAGGGTGCGCAGGCCCAGGAAGTCCATCTTGAGGAGTCCCAGGGCCTCGATCTCGTCCTTGCTGTACTGGGTGGTGATGTCCTCCTTCCCTCCGCTTCCCCGGTGCAGCGGAAGGAACTCGGTGATGGGCCTGGGGGCGATCACCACTCCGGCGGCGTGGGTCGAGGCATGCCGCGTGAGACCCTCCAGGCGCTTGGCGATCTCCAGCACCTCCCGAACCTCGGCGTCCGTCCCGTGGAGGCTCTTGAGCTGGGGCGCGAGGCTCAGGGCCCCCTCCACGGTGACCCCGAGCTCCTCCGGCACGAGCTTGGCCACCCTGTCCACCTTGTCCAGGGGGACGGCCAGAGCGCGTCCCACGTCCCGGATGGCGAGGCGCGCCTTCATCTCTCCGAAGGTGATGATCTGGGCCACGTTCTCCCGGCCGTACTTCTCGGTGACGTACTCGATGACCTGCCCCCTGCCCCGGATGCAGAAGTCGATGTCGATATCGGGCATGGAGATGCGCTCGGGGTTGAGGAAGCGCTCGAAGAGAAGGCCGTATTTCAGGGGGTCGATGTCCGTGATCCCCATGCAGTAGGAGACGAAGGAGCCGGCCGCGCTCCCGCGGCCCGGCCCCACCGGAATGCCCCGGTCCTTGGCGTAGCGGATGAAGTCCCAAACGATCAGGAAATAGCCCGCCAGGTCCATCTTCTGGATCAGATCCAGCTCCCGGTGCAGGCGCTCCTCGTAGTCCTCCTTGGAGTGAGCCCCCGCCCGGCCGAGAAGCCCCTGCGCCAGCCGGCGCTCGAAGCCTTCGCGGGCCACCTTCATGAAGTACGAGTTGAGGGTCTCCCCCTCCGGGACCCTGAAGACGGGGTAGTGCTTGGAGCCCGTGTCGAAGGCGAAGTGGCAGCGCTTGGCGATGGCGAGGGTGTTCTCCAGCGCCTGGGGCAGGTGGCCGAAGCGCTCCCACATCTCCGCCGGGCTCTTGAGGTAGTGCTCCGGGCTGTAGGCCATCTTGCCGCTTCGCTTGCGCTCCTCCCTCGTGGTCTTGGTCTGGATGCACAGGAGGATGTTGTGGGCCTCGAAGTCGTCCTTCTTCAGGAAGTGCACGTCGTTGGTGGCCACCAGGGGGATGCCCGTCTCCCGGGACATCTCCACGAGCTGCCGGTTCACCTCGGCCTGCTCGGGCAGCCCCTGGTCCTGCAGCTCGAGGAAGAAGTTCCCCTCCCCGAAGATCTCCCTGAACTCCAGCGCCGACCGGAGGGCCTCCTCGGGCCTGCCCCTCAGCAGATTCTGGGGCACCTCGCCGCCCAGGCAGGCGGAGAGGCAGATGAGCCCCTCGTGGTGCTTGCGCAGGAGCTCCTTGTCGATGCGGGGCTTGTACTGGAACCCCTCGAGGAAGGCGGCCGTGGCCAGCTGGCAGAGGTTGTGGTACCCCTTCTCGTTCTCGCACAGCAGGATGAGGTGGGAATAGGGCCGCTTGCCGCCGCCCGGGGCCATGGTGTCCTGGTCGAAGCGGGAGTTCGGCGCGAGGTAGGCCTCACAGCCGATGACCGGCCGGAGGCCGGCCTTCGAGGCCTTCTTGAAAAACTTCACGGCGCCGAAGAGGTTCCCGTGGTCGGTGATGCCCAGGGCCGGCGCCTTCTGCGCCACCGCCTGCTCCACCAGATCGTCCAGGCGGCACGCGCCGTCGAGGAGGGAGTACTGCGTGTGCAGGTGAAGGTGGACGAATGGCCTATCGGTCATGGTTCCGCTCGCGGAGAGAAACAGGAAAGCGGGGAGTCGGAGAAACGGAGAAAGCAGGAAATGACCGGCAGCGCATTACTCTCTCGTTCATGGCCAAGATCTTCCCCCGGTTCCCCGTGCCTATGTTGCCCGATTTCCGTCTCATGAATGCTCTCACTCCCATTCAATCGTCCCCGGCGGCTTGCTGGTGACGTCGTACACCACGCGGTTCACGCCGCGCACCTCGTTGACGATGCGCGCCGCCACGCGGGAGAGGAAATCGGGCTCGAATCGGTACCAGTCCGCCGTCATGAAGTCCTGGGTCGTCACCGCCCTCAGCGCCACCACGCGGTCGTAGGTGCGGCCGTCCCCCATGACGCCCACCGTCCGCACCGGCAGGAGCACGGCGAAGGCCTGGGCGATCTCGTCGTAGAGCCCCGCGGCCCGGATCTCCTCCAGGAAGATGGCATCCGCCTCCTGCAGGACCGCCACGTCCTCGCGGCAGACCTCCCCCAGGATGCGGACCGCGAGCCCGGGACCGGGAAAGGGCTGGCGCCGGACGAAGACCTCGTCCAGCCCGAGGAGCCTGCCGAGGGCCCGGACCTCATCCTTGAAGAGGTCCCGCAGGGGCTCCACCACCTCCATGCGCATCCGCTCGGGTAGGCCGCCCACGTTGTGGTGGCTCTTGATGACGGAGGCCGCCCCCGACACCGCGGCCGACTCGATGCGGTCGGGGTAGATGGTGCCCTGGGCCAGGAAGCGGGTCTCCCCGAGGGCCGCGGCCTCCTCCTCGAAGACCTCGATGAAGGCGCGTCCCACGGCCTTCCGCTTGGCCTCTGGGTCGGAGACGCCCTGAAGCGCCCGGAAGAAACGCGCCGAGGCGTCCACCGAGCGGAGCTTCAGGTGGAACTTCCGCGCGAAGCTCTCCCGAACGAGTTGGGCCTCGTCTTTGCGCAGGAGGCCGTGGTCGATGAAGAGCAGGTCGAGCTGGTCGCCCACGGCGCGGTGGAGGAGCAGCGCCATGACCGAGGAGTCCACGCCGCCCGAGATGGCGCAGAGCACCCGGTCCGCCCCCACGCGGGCGCGGAGATCGGCGCAGGCCGTGGCCACGAAGGAGTCCATGCTCCAATCCCCCTTCGCTCCGCACGCCTCGTAGAGGAAGTTCCTGAGCATGGCCGTGCCGTGGGGAGTGTGGGTCACCTCGGGGTGAAACTGGATGCCGTAGAAGCGCCGGCGCGGCTCCTCCATGGCCGCCACGGGCGCCTCCAAGCTGGAGCCCGCCACCCGGAAACCCGGCGGCAGATGGGCTACGCGGTCCCCGTGGCTCATCCAGACGGTCTCGGACTCGGGAAGGGCTTGAAAGAGCAGGCAGGCCCGGTCTGCCTTGAATTCGGCGGGACCGTACTCCCGCCGGTCGCCGGGGACCACCTCCCCGCCCAGCCCCCGCGCGAGCCACTGCATCCCGTAGCAGATCCCCAGGACGGGCACCCCCAGCTCCAGCAGGCGCGGGTCCGGGCTGGGCGCCCCCTCGGCGTACACCGACTGGGGACCGCCCGATAGGATCACGCCGATGGGGCCGAAGGCCCGGATCGCCTCCGTGGGCAGGCTGTAGGGCTCCACCTCGCAGTAGACCCCGAGCTCGCGGACGCGGCGGGCGATGAGCTGGGTCGTCTGGGAACCACAATCGAGGATGAGGAGCTTCTGGCCAGCGTGCATGCTATGACCTTTTCCTGGAGGTTGGAGTATAGCCCCTCGGCGCCACTCCCCTCAAGACGGCGGCTTTCGTCCTCAGGAGGGCGCTGCCCCGCTCTCCCTCACCCACTTCCCGAGCGCCTCCAGGAGGGCCCCGGGCTCCCTGGTGCTTCCCAGCGCGCCGCGCAGTGCGGCGGCCCCCGCCATGCCCGCGGTGTACTTGCCGAGGAAGCTCTTCATGCGGTGGAGGGCGAGGCCCGGAGGCCCGAGGGCGAGCAGCTCCCCGAAGTGCCCCAGGATGAGCCGCGCGCGCTCCTCGAAGGAGGGCTGGCCGTAGGACCCCGTGCTCGCCAGCTCTTCGATCTGCCGGAATATCCAGGGGTTCTTCACGGCGGCCCGGCCCACCATGAGGCCGTCGCACCCCGTCCGGCGCCAGAGGGAGAGGGCCTGCGCGGGGTCCCGGATGTCGCCGTTGCCCACCACGGGGACCGAGACCTCCGCCTTGAGCTGGGCCACCCGGTCCCAATCCGCCTCCCCCGAGTAGCCCTGCCGCCGCGTGCGGGCGTGGAGGGCGAGGCCGGCCACTCCCTCCGCCTCCAGCGCCCGCGCCACCTCCAGAAAGGTCACCTCGCTCTCGGACCAGCCCAGCCTCATCTTAACCGTCACCGGAAGGGAGACGGCCCGCACCACCGCGCCGGCGACGCGGGCGGCCAGGGCGGGGTCCCGGAGAAGGGCCGCTCCGCAGAGGCCCTTGGTCACCTTCGAGGCCGGGCACCCCATGTTGATGTCCACCACGTCCGCACCCTCGCCCTCGCACCAGCGCGCGGCCTCCGCCATCCGCTCGGGGTCGGCCCCGGAGAGCTGGAGGGCGACGGGATGTTCATCGGGGGCTATGCGGAGGTACTCCGCGGGATCGAGGCGCCCGCGAATCAGCCCCTCCGACGAGAGGATCTCGGAAACCACGAGGCCCCTGTGCCCGCAGCGGCGGACGACCCTCCGGAAGGTGAGGTCGGTGAGGCCGGCCATGGGCGCCAGCGCCAGTCCCGGAGAGACGCGCACCGAGCCCAACTGGTAGCCCGGGAGCGCGGAACACCCATCGGCCGGCGGGGGCGCCCCCGTGCCCCCTTCGTACTGGGATCGCGCGGTGAGGGGACGAGGGGCGGGGGAAGCGAAATGAAGGGAGGAGAGGGATGGCCACATCCCTTCCCGATCCCCACCTCCCGGCCTGGCGTCTTCGTGGTTCAACTCTCTCCGCCTTCCACGGCGAAGAAATCTCCCTCTTCGCCCTTCGGCACGGGCCGGAGGGCCTCCCGCAGGACGCGGATCCGCACCGGCGCCTCCTCCTCCTCCAGAATGGAGAGCAGGTCGCCCGCCCGCACCTCCTTGCCGGGCTTTCCGGGGTGGCCGTTCACCAGCACGGCCCCGCCGAGGACCGCGGCCTTGGCCGAGGAGCGCCGCTTGACCAATCGCGTGTTCTTCAAGAAGAGATCGAGGCGCATCGCCAGTCCGGGTAGCGGCCGTCCCGCTCCCCTCCCCGGGCGGAGGGAGGAGCGAGCGTCGAGGGTCGAGCGATGAGGCCCAAGAGACCGCCCGGCGGCCTTCGATCCGCCGGCAGCGATCTACCCTCTCTCATCTATTTCCCTCATCCCCTGTCCCTTGTCCCCTGTCCCTCACACGTACTTCGGGTTGATCCGAACGTAGTTCTGGGCCTTGAGGTTTTCGATGTACTTCTTGTACTCCTTCTTAAACTTCTCCTCCTTCAAGGCCTCGATGATCTGGTCCCTGGACTGGTCGAGCGTCGGGACCGTCGCGTCCTTGCGGCTCTCCAGGCGGAAGAGATACCAGCCCGCGTCGGTGGGGATCAGGTCGGTCACCTCGCCGACCTTGAGAGCGAAGACCGCCTTGGCGATGGGCGAGGCCAGGTCGTCGGCGGTGAACCAGCCGGCCTCACCCTTCCTGGTCCGGGAGAAGGCCTGCGAGTACTCCTCGGCCAGGTCGCCGAAGGACTTGCCCGCCATGAACTCCTTGCGGATCTGGGCGGCCATGGCCTGTGCCTGCTCCAGGGTATGGCCCTGCTTGAGGATGAGGATCTCCTCGAGCTGGACCTGGGGCTTGCTCGCGAGACGGCTCTTGTGGGCCTCGTAATATTCCTTGATCTCATCCGTACTGATGGAGATCTTGCTTCGGATCTCCCGGCTCCGCATGAACTCCGGCACGTAGATGAGCGTGAGCTGCTTGCGGAACTCCTCCATGGTCAGGCCTTCGGACTGGAGGGCCTTGGCCAGGTCGGCCTTGGTCGGGATGTGGTTCTCCTTCATGAACTCGTCCATCTGGTTATCCACGATGGCATCGACGTTGTACAACTGCTTGGCTTTCTCCACGAGGAGGAGCTCGTCCTCCATCTGCTCCAGGAGCTTCTGGGGCACCTCTTTGAGCTGCTCCTTCAGGTCAGGCCCCTTGTACTCCCTCTTGAGGCCTTCCATGGTGCTCTTCAGGCGTTGCTCGTATTCGCTGCGGGTCACGATGGCGTCGTTGACCTTGATGACGATCTCTTCCACCACCTTGGCCCGGGGCGCGGCGCCGGGCAGCAGCAGGAAGAGGGCGAGGCTTACGAGGACGAGGCGTTTCATGGTGTCTCCTTCTGGTACCGGAAGGGTAGTTTAGACCAAAACACCACCACCTGGAAGCGCTGGCGGAGACTCGACAGGTATTCCTTGAGCAGGCGGTCGCCTTTCGCGTCGCTGAGGGTGAGCCGGATCTGGGGAGCCACCTCCTCCAGGGGCAGCACGTAGCTCGTGCAGCGCTCCTGCACGAGCACGATCTGGTAGAACTCGTCCGAGACGCGAATGGGCTCCGTGGGCACGCCTGGGCGCGCCTGCGCCAGGCGGTCGCGAAGGTAGTCGGGAAGCTCCGAAGATTGGAAGTACTGAGGGGAGCCCCTGTCGGGAGAGACGGAATAGAGCCGAGCCACGTCTCCGAACCCGTGCCCCGCGCCAAGGAGCTTCTCCACGTCCCGGGCCTGCTTCAGACCGGGAACGAGGATGGCTCTCAGGAGCACGCCCTCCCCCCGCCTGTAGTCGGCCAGGTGCTGCTGGTAGTAGCGTTCCACCTCCCCGGGCAGGACGTTGATCTTGCTGTAGACGTTCTCCTCCAACGCGGCGCCGGTCTGATCGTCGCGAACCTTGGGATCTGAGTAGGGCCCCAGGCTTACGGGAGCGAGAGGCACGGGGCCTGTGGCCGCATCGTTCAGGATCAGGACGCTGTTCACCAGGCCGTCCCAGATCCGGCTCTGGATGAGGGGGTCCTGGGTATCCGGCACCTGGTTGTAGGTGAGGGCGGACGCCAGATCGTTTCGGGTGATGAAGTAGCGGCCCACGACGCCCAGGATGTCCGGGTTGCGCTCCAGGCGCCGCATGGGGCTGTCGGCGCAGGCGGCCAGGAGAAGCAGGACCGAGAGGGCCGCCGAGGCCCTGCCGCAGGGTGCTCTCCTCACCCCCACGCCTCCCCCGAAGGGCGCACCGCCTCCAGCAGGGAGCCGAGGAGCTGGACCGAACTCTCGCCTCCCGCCAGGCCCATCTCCAGGCTTCCGGCCGGATTCAGGTGGACTCCCGGGCGACGGGACAGGAAGCGCACGAGGCGCGCGGGATCCCAGGGGACCGAGGGATCGAAGCTGATGGCGAGAGCCCCCTTCCTCGCCGCTACGCTACGGATGCCCAGCCGTTCGGCGCGCAGGCGCAACCGAACCGCCTCCAGCATGGCGAGCACCTTGTCCGGTGCCGGTCCGAAGCGATCCTGCAGCTCTTCCGCTACCCGGTCCACCTCGGCTTCCGTGGCGGCCAGCGACAGCTTCCTGTAAAACTCGAGCCGCTGGTGCATCTCTTCCATATACTCCACGGGCACGGCCAAATCCAGCCCCAGGTTTAGTTCGCACCGGACCACCGGGGCGACCGCCTCACCCTTGGCCTCGGAAACCGCCTCCTCGAGCATCCTCAGGTAGAGCTCGAAGCCCACCGAGGCCATGTGGCCGGACTGCTCGGCGCCCAGAAGGTTGCCCGCCCCCCTCAGCTCCAGATCCACGGCCGCCACCCGGAAGCCGGCCCCCAGCTCGGAGAACTCCCGCAGGGTCTCGAGGCGGCGCTCGGCGTCGCCCTTCAGGGCGAGACCCGGCGGGGTGAACAGGTAGGCATAGGCGGGCACGTCGCTCCGGCCGATCCTCCCCCTCAGCTGATAGAGCTGCGTGAGGCCCATGGCGTGGGCGTTCTCCACCAGGAGGGTGTTGGCCCTAGGCAGGTCCACCCCGTTTTCGATGATGGTCGTCGAGACGAGCACGTCGTACCGGCCGTGAAAGAAGGCGATCATCACCTCCTCCAGGGCCCTCTCTCCCATCTGGCCGTGGGCCATGGTGACCCTGGCCTCCGGGACCCACTCCTGGATCTTCCTGGCCGCCCCCGCGATGGTCTCCACCTTGTTGTGCACGTAGTACACCTGTCCGCCCCGGGTGAGTTCCCTGCGGATGCAGGCCTTGACCAGATCCGGATCGAAGGGCTGGACGGAGGTCTGGATGCTGAGGCGGTCCTTGGGGGGCGTCTGGATGAGCGACATGTCGAGGATCCCCGAGAGCCCCATCTGGAGCGTCCTCGGAATGGGCGTGGCGGTGAGGGTGAGGACGTCCACCTTGGTCTTGAGCTGCTTGATCTTCTCCTTGTGGGTCACGCCGAAGCG
>JAJYLT010000029.1:19918-47320 GCA_021787565.1 Acidobacteriota bacterium | reverse complement strand
GCAGCCCGAGCGGCCATCGGCCAGTCCCGATGCGGACTCCACCGACTGGAGAGCCGGATGCGGGAGATCCGCCAGTCCGGTTCGGAGGGAGGGGGAACCGGCTCAGCCGGTTCTTCCTACCCCTATCTATCCAAACGTTGCGAGCGGTGCGGCGCACTCGGCGAAATACCCGTGCAGCGCATCGGGCCGGGAGATCTTGAGGGCGAGCGAGGTCACGAGCCGGGCCACTTCCATCCGCGAGATCTTCAGCTTCTCGGGCGCCGCCAGGCGGAGCGGATCCTGCGCCACCATCGCGAGAGTCCTCACCGCGAAGAAGAGGCTCTGGGCCAGAAAGAGCCGGATCTCCCTCTCCTCCAGAGGTATCAGGGTCAGGTACCGCCAGGCCCGCTCCAGGTGCCCCCGCGTGCTCAGGAGAACGGGCAGGGCGGCCCGGTAGATGGCGGGGCCCCTGGAGGGTTGGCCGAGGTCGGAAGGGGCGAGCCCCTCCGACTTCAGAAGGGAGGTCGGCAGGAAGCACCACCCGCGGTGGTAGTCATCCGCCAGGTCCTTCAAGATGTTGACCTTCTGGAGACCCAGGCCGAAGGATTCGGCGTCCTGTTCGAGCCGGAAGAAAAGCGCCTTGTCCACCGACGGCGCGTGGATGTAGAAGAGGTCCGTCAGGAGGTAGCCGACCGTTCCGGCGATGTAGTAGCAATAGCGGTCCAGCGCGGCGGGGGAGGGGAGCGTCTTGACCGCGCCGGGCTCCTCACCCATGCGCTCGCTCCAGGCCACCATCCCCTTCCCCATCTCCGTGACCCAGCGCGCCATGCTCAGGCGGTCCATCTCTCCGCACGCCCCGTAGCAAAGGAGCACGTCGCCGGTGTGCTTGAGCAGCGCAAGGTCGGCCGGTGCGGCGCGGGTCTCGAGCCGGCCGATGATCCGGGCGCTCGAGGCCGGCGGCGGCGGCGCTCCGCTCTCCAGGCACGAGAGGAGCGGTTCCATCAGCGTCCACCGCTCGGCGGCGCTCAGGCCCGGGGTGTCCTCCACCGTGTCCAGGATGCGGCAGAGGAGATAGGCCACGCAGACCGAGCCGCGAAGCGGGTCCTTCAGCCCGGCGATGCCCAGCGCGAAGGTGCGAGACACCTTGGGCAGGAGTTCGTAGGCGGTCCGCCAAGGCGGCGGCTGACTGGAGGGGGGTGCGACCGGCAAGGGCAGCTCTCCTAGCCGGCCCAGTCTGCCCCAAAGGGGCCAGGCGATGCAACCGCGGAAGAATGATGATGGATGAAAGATAATGGATGAGGGGTGATGGGCGGCTTGAGGGTGGAGGGTGGAGGGGCCGAGGAAGGGTCTTTTCCCAAATCCCCAATCCCCAAATCCCCAATTCTCTGTGCCTCGGTGTCTCTGAGGTTTGCTTTTCTCAATTCGCCATTCGCCATGGGACGATGCCCCGGCAGGAAAGCGGCGGCCCCGGGGTGAACCGGGGCCGCCGGATGGAAACAGGGCTCGCTGGAGCCGCCCGTCTCAGATCGACTCTACTTTCCCGCCGCCACGTCCTTGATGCGGGTGCCGGTCTCGGGGCTCACCGTTCCCTTGCTTACGATGTAGTCCTTGAGGACGTCGTATTCGAGGTCGGGCAGCATCTGGATGTTGGTGACCTGGATGCCGAAGAGGGGCAGCAGGGCCACCACCCCCTCGTTGGCGGTGACGGTGTAGGTCTTGTTGTTCTTGACGGGCTTGCCATTGATCTTGACCGACGCGGGCTTGAGCCGGTGGAGAGAGGCCTTCCTCGAGTTGTAGGAATAAGTGAGGCCGGAGACCTGGATGAAGGCGTCCTCGCTGTAGGGCAGGTTGGCCAGCCCCGCCTCGAGCCCGAGGCGCAGGTTGGTGCCCGTGATCTGGAAGGTGGCGATCTTGAACCCCAGGCCCGTGGCCACGTCGTAGCCGAAGCTCACGGGCTTGAAGATGTCGTCACCCACGATGGGCCCCTGGCAGAGACCCTCGGAGATGAGGCCGTTGGGTGTCACCGCGATGTCCGTCCCCGTCTTCTGGCGCATGGCGTCCGTGAGCAGGTCGCCCATGGCCGTGTCGCGGCGCTTCTGGGCCGGGTCGTAGGTGGTCGTGATGTCAGCGGCGGCCGTGGCCAGGACCGTCTGGTAGACATCGCCGTACTGCTGGACGATGCCCGCCTTGAGCTGGTCCACGACGGCGGTGATCTCCGGCGCGGCCGGCACGGTGGCGTCCATGGGAATGAGCTGGTAGTCGTCGATGGTGATGCCGCCGTCGGCGTAGGTGAAGTGCATCTTGCCCACGTACTGATAGAACTTCCCGGCCTGGACGACGTAGGTCTGCCCGCCGCTCGGGTTGGTGAAGGCCTTCGGCTGCTGGAAGACGTAGTGGTCGTGGCCGCCCACGATGAGGTCGATGCCCGGGACCTTCTGGGCCACCACCTGGTCGTAGGTGTAGCCGAGGTGGGAGAGCATGATGACGACCTGGGCGCCCTCGGCCCTGAGCGTCGCCGCCTGGTTGCCGGCGATGGTCATGAGGACGTTGGGGTCATCGCCGCCCAGGATCACCACGGGAGCAGGCTGGCTCGTGGGAACGTTGGGCACCGTCATGCCGAAGATCCCCACCTCCACGCCGCCCACGTCCTTGAGGATCGAGGGCTTGATCCAGGTCTCGAGGGCGGGATAGGCGGTCATATCGAGGTTGGCCGAGAGCAGCGGCAGGGTGTTGGAGCCGTAGGCCGTGTTGAGCGAGTTGGCCAGCACGTCAGGGCCGAAGTCGAACTCGTGGTTGCCCACGGCCATGGCGTCGAAGCCGAGCTGCTGGAGGAGCTGGAGCTCGGGGACGCCGAAGTAGGCGTTGAAGAAGAAGTCCCCGTGGAAGACGTCGCCGGCGTGCAGGACGAGGACGTTCGCGTCGGTCGCCCGCGTCTCCCCGATCACCGTGGCGACCTTGGCGATGCCCCCCAGGGTGCCCTCCAGGTTGTCATCCTTGGGCCCCCACTGGTCCAGGTGCGAGTGGGAGTCGTTCACGTGGAGCAGCGTGATGGTCTGCGCCCCGAGGGCGAGGCCGACGAGGAAAAACAGGGCGGTCAACGCGACCAGAAGGCCGTGCCCGCGGGTCCGCTCGCCCCGCCTCATGAGGTGGAGAATCCCCTTGTGGTCCATGTCCCACTCCTCCCAGGATCAAGGCCTTCGGGTCCGGCGCCACGGCGGCGCGGACCCCGGCCGACGTTCGTTCCTCTCCGCCCGCGCTCGTGCTCCTGAACGCCAGCAGCCGCGGGTCTCCCCGCGAATCCCCGTCATTTCCTGAATGAGCCTTTTCCCCTTTGCCCCTGTAACAGGGCAAGCATAGGGCCGCTTGGGCCGCCTGTCAACGGCGAGTCCGTGGCGGTGCACGGGGCCCTCCTTGCGAGGAGACGAGGGCGGCGACGGGTAGGCTGCTTCGTCAGGCTTCGCCGCCCGCGGGCGGGGCGGAGGGAGGTTTCTCCGAGGGCAGCCTGACGGTGAAGGTGGCGCCGGGGGGCGGGTCGTTGTTGGCGCCCTGGACGGTGCCGCCGTGGGCGCCCACGATCCTGCGCACGATGGCGAGGCCCAGGCCCGTGCCGCCGGTGCGGCGGGTCTGGAAGGGCTCGAAGAGGCTGCCGAAGAGGTCGGCGGGGATGCCGGGGCCGCGGTCGATGACGCGGATCACGATCTCCGGGCCCTCGATCGTGAGGCGCACCGTGATCTTTTCTCCCGCGGGAGAAAAGCTGAGGGCGTTCTGGATGAGGTTCACGAGCACCTGCGTGAGCTTGTCGCGGTGGCCCGTGAAGGGGACGGGCTCTTGCGGGAGGTCCAGGAGGCAGCTCTCCGCGAGGTCCGGGGTGCCGTTCTCCGCCAGGATCACCGCCTCCCTCACGAGGGCCCGGAGGCCGAACTGGGTGTACTCCTCGCGCCTCACCGGACGACCCAGGGTCAGCAGGTCCACCATGAGGGTGTTGAGCCTCCGGGACTGATCCTTGATGTGGGCCAGGTACTCGCCGTACGTGGTGTCGCCGGAGAGCTTCCGCTCCAGGGCCGCCACGACGGTCTGGATGGCGAAGAGCGGGTTGCGCACCTCGTGGGCGACGCCCCCCGCGATCATGCCGATGGTCTGCAGCTCCCGCGCCTCTTCCAGCCGGCGTTGGAGGGCCACCTCCGCGGTGACGTCGCGCTGGGTGGCCACGAAGGCGGCGATGCCGCCGGCCTCGTCCAACACGGGCGAGATGGTCATCTGGGCCTCGTAGGTGCCGCCGTCCCTGCGCCGGTTGGTGACCCGGCCGCTCCAAGGAGCGCCCGAGAGGATCGTCTCCCACAGCTCCTTGTAGAATGCTGAATCCTGCGCTCCGCTCTTGAGGAGCCTGGGATTGCGTCCGAGCAGTTCGTCCCGGCTGTACCCCGTGAGGGCTTCCATGGCGGGATTGACGTAGAGGATGCCACCCGCGGGGTCGGTCACGCACGCCGCCTCGTGGGACTGCGCGATGGCCGTGGAGAGGAGGCGCATCTCCTCCTGGGCCTTCCGGAGGTCGGTCACGTCCAGGGCCACCACGAGGGCCGCCGGCCTGCCGTCGAACTCCAGGGTGTGAGAGGAAATCTCCACCTGGATGAGCCGGCCGTTCTTGAGCCGGTGGACCCACGGGCCCGAGCTCTCCAGCGCCTCCCTGGGCCGGCCGAGGTCCTCGTCTAGCCTATCCCACTCGCTTTCGGGCCTCAGGTCGCGCAGGCTCATGGCGAGGAACTCGCGCCGCGTGAAGCCGTACTTATGGAGCGCCGCCTCGTTCACTTCCAGAAAATGGAAGCTCTCGAGGTCGTAGACCCACATGGGGTGGGGATGGCGCTGGAAGAGGTCGCGGAACCGCTCCTCGCTCTCGCTCACCGTCAGCGCCCGCCGGGCGTTGGAGATGGCCAGGCCCACGGTTCGGCCGATGGTCATGAGCGTGTCGAGGCGGTGGGGCTCCAGCTCGGGGGGCTCCTGGAAGAGGAGGTTGAGGCTGCCGATGACCTCCTCTTGGGCCATGATGGGGACGCAAAGGGCGCCCTGCATCCCCTCCGCCTTCAGAAAGCCCCGAACGCCGGCATAGAGGCGGGAGTCGCCGGCGACGTCTTGGCTGCCCACCACGCGGCGCTCCCTGACCGCGATCCCGGTGAGGCTGCCCTCGAGGGGCATGGAGGCGACCGCCTTCAGGGTGTCCTCCCGAAAGCCCTCGGCGTAAGCGAGAACCGCGGTCCCCGCCGGCTCGTTGACCCAGAAAAAGGCCACGGCGGGAGAGCCCACGAAGCCGCCGAGGGCCCGCGTGGAAGCCCGGATGATCCCTTCAAGACCCTGCGACGCCGCCAGCGCCTCCGAAACGGAGTGCAGCGCTTCCAGGAAGGCATTGCGCTCTCGCAGGCTGGCCTCCGAGCGCGTCATGGCCTCCCGCTGGAGCGCCCGCTCGCGGGTGCGCCCGCTTCGGGAGCCGGGCCGGCGGGAGCCCGCGGCGCCTGAGCCTCTTCCGGATGCCGTGCCCTTATCCCCGGTTTTTGTCACGGCTCCCTCCAGCGTGCCACGCCGTCGGAGGGCGGACCCACCTGCGTCAAAATGGCCCTCCGCCGGCAAGGTATTGAAAACAGGGAGAAGTATTGAGTCCGGGGACAACCCTGTCAAGGGAGGACGGGACCCCAATTCCGCGATAGCGGCTCAACGCCTGCGTAGGAGCGGCGCCTCGCCGCGAACCGGGTGACCCTGCGACCAGGATGCGGTGCCCGCGTACGGTCGGTCGCGCCGGGGGCGGCGCTCCTACGAGTGCGATTCCATCGCGGAATTTGGGTCTCACTCCGCCAGCGGGGGAAGACGGCCCCGGTTAGGCGTGGCGGCCGGGGTGGAAAGTCCGGGATGCCGGACAGGGGGAATGGCCTCCTCGCCTGCCGATTCGACCAAGTGCCAAAGTGACCTAACTCATTGCAGTACTGGCATTCTGGCCGGATGCGCATCATGATCTCTCTGGCGCCTTCGGCAGCCGGCATGATGATTGCAAGCTCTGCACCGAGGCCTAACGCGTGAGAGGGTGGCCGGAAAGGAGAACCAAGGATGAGAACCCCACGATTTTTGCTTTCGACCCTGCTTGCCTGTACTCTTCTGGCAGGGGGGCTGTCGCTCCACGCGCAGGGGAGCCTGTATTCACCCGACCAGATCAACCAGATGGTGGCCCCCATCGCGCTCTACCCCGACGCGCTCATGAGCCAGGTCCTGATGGCCGCTACCTTCCCGGATCAGGTCACGCAAGCCGATCAGTGGCTCCAGGCCAACCCCAACCTCACGGGAAGCGAACTGGATGACGCCCTGGCGACGGCCACCTGGGACCCGAGCGTCATCGCGCTGTGCAAGTTCCCCAGCGTCCTGGACAGAATGGCGCAAAACATCACGTGGACCACCGATCTGGGCAACGCCTTCCTGAACCAGAGGGCCGACGTGATGAACGCCGCGCAGACGTTGCGCGCCGCAGCCTACCGGAACGGCTATCTTCAGACCACTCCCCAGCAGCGCGTCGTCGTCCAGGGCCCGGACATCGTGATCCAGCCCTACACGCCGGACGTGATCTACGTCCCGGCCTACCAGCCCGCGGTCGTCTACGGGCCTCTCTGGAGCTACCCCACCTACTACTACCCGGACGTGTGGGCCCCGTGGCCCGGGTATTCGTTCGTCAACGGCTTCGCCTGGGGCCTCGGCTTCGCCGCGGGCAACATCCTCTTCGGCGGGTGCGACTGGAATGACAATAGCGTCTTCGTGAACAACACGGTGATCGTGAACAACGCCATCTACCACAACACTCCTTACTACCGCGGGGGCGACTGGCACGGCCGTCTTGGCCGCCAGGCTTGGTCTCCTCGCGCGGATCGCGCGGAGAGAGTGAACTACGCCCGGGGAGGAAGCGGTGCGCCCTATGGTGGCAGAAGCTACGGCCGCATCCACGGGATCAGCGCCCGGCCCGGCGGCTTTCAGCCCCGCACCATGGAGCGAGCCGGCGTGCGGGGGCCCGTAGGCATAGAGAAGCGGGGCGCACGCCTTCCCGCGATTCACGGCCCGACGGGCTACACGGCTCGCGGCGCCAGCCGCCCAGGGATGCACGGCCCGACGGGTTATCCGGAACGCGGCATCAACCGGGCCGGAGTGCACGGCCCGACTGGCTACAACGCGGGACGCAGCCATGGTCGTCCGGCGGTACACGGCCCGACTGGCTACAACGCGGGGCGCAGCTACAGCCGCCCGGCGGTGCATGGCCCGAAGGGCTATTCGCGCCCAGGGTACAGCCGCCCTGCGGCTCATGGCCCGGCAGGGTACTCGCGGCCGGCGTACAACCGCCCCGCGTACCGTGCCCCAGCCTATCATGCTCCGGCGTACCGGGCACCGGCTTACCGGCCGCCCGCGTACCACGCCCCGGCGTACCGTCCTCCGGCGAATTATGCGCGGCCCAGTTACCACCCCTCCTACTCTCGTCCCGCGGTTCGGCAGGCGCCGGCAGTCCACTACGGCGGGCACAAGGCGGCCAAGCGCCGCTGACGGGATTCTTCCGACTTCCGATTCAAGGGCCTGGGCGCGGGATGCCGCGCCCAGGTGCCGCCCTTTCGACGGCGTGACGCAATTGCGCGCAGGAAACCGGGCCGCCCGTGCCAGCTCTGCACGTAGGCCGCCGATTTCACCTCGACCGTGACCCCCTCCGAAAGGGAGGCGCCGCAAGTTCTCGTCCATCGTGTCCTTTCGGGTTCCGGTGCACTTTGTGACGAGTTGCCCTTTGAGGACTCGCATCATTCTTTCACCGTAGGTGTCAGAGTGATTTGGCAGGTTGGAGGGGGGCACCCGCAATCGGTCCAGCCAGTCGTATAGCCGTCGAGAACACCCTTGTTCTGCCAGAGAACCCATTCGGTTGCCGCGAAACTAATGCCATCGCAGGGGAAGCTCACCCTCACGGCCCCATCTGCCGTCACCCGCCAGCAGCCGCGGCTCGGACACTTTTCATTGGGTCCGAGGATGGCCAATTGCCCGGGTGCTCTGCACGTGCACCTTCGAGCATCAGGGCCCTCATGAACCAGAAGGAGGGCCACGCTTCCCGCACTGCTGCACGTCCTGCACGTCGTCTGGACCCTGTAAAGGCCAGCGTAGTGCTCCGGGCTCTGGGGAGAGGTCTTGGGATGCAGTGTGATGGCCATGCCAGGGTCGCAGCAGATCATCGTCCAGGGACGATTGCCCTCGTTGAGCAAGAGCTGGCGGGTCACCATCTTGCGGACGATCATGAAGCAGTTCTTTCCCGAAAGCCGCATGGAGAACGTCCCGGTTGAAGGAACGCGGTCGAGCTCGTACGCGCCCGATGCAGAAGTTGTGGCCCGATCAAGGATCTCATGACCCGGCTCGGAATAGACCTCCACAAGGACCCTTTCGACGGGGTTGCCCGCCTCGTCGACAACTCTCCCTCGAACCGGTGGCACTTTCTTTGGGGCTGCCCCGCCCTTCTCCTGCGCCACCGCGCAGGCGGCGCCGAGACACGCGCAAAGGGCTACCCAGACGGCTAGGTTCCTTTGCATCCTCCCCCTCACCACAGCTTCCCCTGTCTCTCGTCGGCCTTCTTCCTGGGCGCCTGCTTGAATGTTGCGGCGGGGGCGAATCTTGGCAGTTCGGGGCGGTGGCCGTTGAGGAGGGATTCGATGGTGAGGATCTGGAGCCTGGGGACGCCGCGGCCCTGGAAGTGCTCGGGCTCGTAAAAGCCGGCGGTGGCGGCCTCTTTCTTCATGGGGTCGGTGGGCTCCTCCAGGGTGAGGAAGAGGCCCACGGCGGCCTTCTCGCGTTCGATGACGCTCTTGAAGTCGCGGATGTCGCCGCTCTTCACGTGGCCGCTCTTGACCTGCACGATATCCTAGTCTTGATCAATCAAGATGACCTTGACCGGAACGGCAGGAAAGTGTCTCTTAAGCCGCTCGATATCATAGACCAGTTGCTCGCCGTAAGAAGTGCCGGTGGACATCTGTTTGTGCAAGGCATGGCACGGAACGATCTCGATACCCACATCGGCCTTGCTCTCGTTGAAGAAGTACTGAAACTTTGCCATGTCGTAAAACATGAAGGCGTACTTTCCAAGCTGAACTTCTACGAGTACCTTGTCTTTTGCGAAGTCCACCTGCTTGAATGCTCCGCTGATTGAGATTCCGCTGTTAGGCAGGGTCACGGCGTATCGGTCTTTGAGTTCTCTGTATCCTCTATTTTGAAACTCCTTCCGAAAGTCCTTATTCATATCAATGGGCGCAATGAGCTTCCGCCCACGCATGGTTTTCTCTTTGCTGATCTTGGTGCGTTTCCCTTTGATGGCGGCGATGACCTTGTAAATCTCAGCCTCATGCGAAGGAAACCGAACCTTGAGAATTTCTGAGCCACCCAAGTGGGAGTACTCATATACTATTTTCATTTCTTCTTCCCCTTTTTCTCCTTCGCATTGTATTTCGCGGGTCTTTCAAACAATCGCGGCTGCTTTGCGACGTCACCAAGCCGAACAAGCCGCGGAGGCACGCTTTTCCCAGGGAGATCAGGGTCATATACATCCCGCTCCTTTGGTCGCACCCTCAGCTCCCCGCGTTCGGCTTGGATAAGGCGGTCGAGTGCGACTTTAACGTAATCTTCGCGGATTTCCGCCCCGATTGCACGTCTATTGTTTATTAGCGCCGCAAGCGTCGTTGTCCCCACTCCATTGAATGGGTCCAAAACCCAATCGCCTTCACGGGTAGTGGCAAGAATCAGGCGTTCTATGAGCTCCACTGGGAACTGACACGGATGAATGGTTTTCTCAACATGGTTCGCCTTAACGTTTGGGATGTCCCAAACGTCGGATGGGTTCTTACCCAGAGGATTGCCGGAAAGTTCGCCTCTTTTCGGCCCCTTGAAATGCTTCTTCTGCGGATACTTCTGCGGAACTCTCACCGGATCAAGATCAAAGATGTACTTATCGCCCTTGGTGAACCATAGAACCACTTCATACCGGCCGGAAAACCGCTTGGACGCATGCAGACCGTGGCCGAAATGCCACACAATTCTGTTGCGAAGATGGAGGCCCAAACCATTGAAGATAGGGAAGAGCACGATATCGAGCGGAACAATTTCTCCGTTGTCCACATAATTCCCGACCTGCCAGCAGATGCTTCCATCGTCAGCAAGCACACGAACGCACTCGTGAATTACCTTCTCCTGCTGGGCAAGGTACTCATTGAGGTCCAGCCGGCTTTCATACGGCTTTCCAAGATTGTAGGGAGGTGAGGTGACGACCAATCTCACGAAACGATCCGGAACCTGCTTGAGCAATTCCAGGCAGTCTCCCTGATACAAGATAGCGGCGGCCGATGGATCGAAGCTTGCAGAAATCTTCAAGTGCCCGTGTTGGCCCATTACGCCCCTTCCTTCGATCTGAATGGTGCGCCGAAAACTTCATTAGGTCAATCAACAGCGAACGCCACCCTGTCGCTCGGGCTGAGGAAGGAGCGCAGGGCGCGCATCAGCTCCGCGAGCTTGACCGGGGCCCTGTCCACCAGCTCCTTGAAGGCCGCCTCCGCCTCCATGCCCCAATGCCACGTGTCGTCGAAGGCCGTGATCTGCGCCGAGGACTTCTCCCCGCCCTTCTCCCCGAAGAGCACGTTGTAGGTGGCATTGGAGTTGAACGGCGGGTCCAGGTAGACCAGGTCCACGCTCTCGTCCCGAACGTGCTCCCGCAAAATCACCAGGTTGTCCCCGAAATAGAGCCTGTTCCTCCAATCGGCCATGCCTTCTCCCACTAGGTGAACCGTACACCGAGAGCGCGGAGCATCTGAAAGGTGTCCACCCAGTGAACGCCGGCGACTTTGCAGACGTTGGGAATGGGAACACGCTTTCGGGTTTGCGGCTCTAACTGCTCATGGGTCACCAGGGTCAGACCCTCGACCTTTGCGAATGCCACCAGCCACCCGTCGGCGACTTGCGCGAATTCTTCTTTCGCGAAAGGGAAGAACTGGTCCTGGCCATTAACCCAGCCCATGAGCCTCTTGAACTCTTGAATGACCTCCGGCCGATCAGTGGATGCGAAAGCGAAGCTGAACTCGCCTTTGGCCCAATCCGCCAGATCGTCCTTCCCGCGGGCGATCTCCTCCTTCACCCGATCAATACTCAAGAGCCTCTTGGCCTGCGCCTGCTCGATCAGGGCCGCCCAGAATTGTGGGAGAAGGTCGAAAGCGTAGTAGCGACGCGCCGCCTCCATGAATACGTTGGAGTCGAGAAGGAATCGAGGCGCGTCGGTCACCGCGAGCTCCCGGTGAGCACCGCGCGGGTGTAGCGCTCGAAGGCCGCCCCACGAAGCCCGGTCAAGCGATAGGCCTCCGAGTACAAGAGCTTGCCCTCGCCTAAGGCGGTCGCCACCGCGGAGGCAAAACGGCGGCCGACTCTGAGGTTCTGGCTCTTATAGAAGTCTCCTCCGTCCGCCCTGGAAGCGGCTTTTCGCCGGTCGTATTGAATGTACGCGTTATAAAAGTCGAAGAACGCCTCCCTGCTGATCAGACCCAAATCTAAGGCCCTGCGACCGGCGACCAGCGGGCTGACCTTAAACCTGCGGGCAAGTGTTTGAAACGGTTCCGGGTCAGGCCGAAGGGAAGGCCAAGCCTGGCGCATCTGATCCTCTGGCACGAGAAACTCGGCGGCGACCCGGTTGCAGGAACGCTCGGTGGGCTCATCGGCCGGCTCCATGCTCCGTAAGTCAAAGGCAGCGCTGCTCCCAAAAACGAGATGCGCAAGCTCGTGAGCAAGGGTGAACATATGCGCCGCTTTCGCGTCAACCGTGTTGAGAAATACTAACGGCGCTATTTCGTCCACCAAGACGAAGCCTCGAAATTCCTGGGGGTCGAGCCTGCGATGGGTATTGTTTTCGACGACACCGTTCCCGACCAAGAGGATTCCAGCTTCTTCGACGGCTGTCCTGAAAACGCGCAACGCCTCTTCCCAGGTCGGACATGCTGCAGCCCAATTCACCTCCAACCTCACGATTTGACGAAGGCGCTCCGCAACCAATCGAGGGGCTTCCTCGGGGCGGGCGGAACGAATGAAGGGGAGCGGCTCCACGCCCTGATCGAGAAGATATTCGCGCATCCACTCCTGGCGGCGCTGCATGGTGTGGGCCGTCTCCAGTAGCTCCGGGCTCGGATGCCAGGGAGGACCCTCAGTAACCGTGCGAAAGTACGGAATGGGCAGACGCTCTTCTGGGGGGGTATCGAGGAAGAAGTACCCCAACGGTGTGCGTGTGGCCCGCGCCAAGTCTTCCAGCTGACGAAGCGTCGGCTGGCTGGCGCCTGCCTCCCACTCTCGGATCTTCGGGAATTTCTTCTCAAGGCGCGCCGGGACAGCACCGCCGCGGCCGATCGCCCAGCGAAAAACCTCTTGGCTCACCCCAACGCGGCTCATCGCCATCTCCCGGGGCCCCCTCCACCTCAAATCCCATTCAGCGCCATAGCGCGGGCGGTTCCAAGTCTCGGACGGCCTGATGCCGTGCTTCTTTACCCATTATAGGGCATGAAAGCCCCGTTTTCCCCGCCCCTTGCATCAAGTGGCTCAGAGCACGTTGTAGGTGGCGTTGGAGTTGAACGGCGGGTCCAGGTAGACCAGGTCCACGCTCTCGTCCCGAACGTGCTCCCGCAAGATCACCAGGTTGTCCCCGAAATAGAGCCTGTTCCTCCAGCCCGTTTCGCCAGCCATGTGCGGATTCCCTCCGGGGCGAGTATACCTCCGCCGGGAGCGTCACCGCGAACAACCCGCTGCCCCACGGGCGCACGGTCGATGACGGACATCGGCCGCTACGGGTGAATGAAGTCCGTCGAAGCGGCGGGCGGGGGCGCCCGCCCCACGGGGAAGAGTTTGAGGGGGGGGTGTATGATCATCGCCATGGGGGTCTGTTCCGGTTGCGGGAGAAGTCTGACGGAGGGGGTGTTCTCCTGTCCGCACTGCGGGGGGACCGCGGTTCCGCCCGGCCGCGAGCGGGACCTGCAGCCGCTCTTCCGCCCCGGCGACCTCCTGGAGGGGCGGCTCCGGGTCGAAAAGGTCCTGGGCACGGGGGCCACGGGGGTGGTCTACGGGGTACTGGACACGCTCCGCCAGCACCGCGTGGCCCTGAAGGTGCTGTGGGAGGCGGCGGAGAAGGACAGCCCCTCCTTCCAGCGCCTGCGGCGGGAGATCGGGGCCTCACAGCGGGCACCGAACGAGCACCTGGTGGCCATCCACGACCTCATCCTGGTGGGGAACCGGCCGGCCCTCGTGATGGAGTGGGTGGAGGGCGAGTCGCTCCGCGAGAAGGTCAAACGGGACGGGGCGCTGCCCTGGCGCGAGGCAGTGGACCTCGTGCGGCAGGTCCTCCTGGGGCTCGCGTACCTGCACCGGCTGGGTATCGTCCATCGGGACGTCAAGGGGGGCAACATCCTGCTGGGCGCGGACGGGACCGCCAAGCTCGGCGACTTCGGGCTGGCCAAGGGGGAGGAGCTGGGCGCCAGCCTGACGGCCACGGGGGCCTCCCTGGGTACGCCGGGCTACATGGCGCCGGAGGTGATCCGGGGCGGTGAGGCGACGGCCGTCTCGGACCTCTACAGCACGGGGGTGCTGCTCTTCGAACTGCTCTCGGGACGCCTGCCGCACCAGGGGCTGTCGGCGCTGGAGGTGGCGAGCCGCCAGCTTAGCGAGGGGCCGCCCCTGCACCTGCTGAAGGAGAAGAGGGTGCCCCGGTGGCTGGCCCGCGTCGTGGCGCGGCTGCTGGAGCGCGAGCCGGGGGACCGCTTCCCCTCGACCGGAGCCGTGCTGGAGGCCCTGGAGCGCCGTTCGCCGGGCTTCGCCGTGGCGCGGCGCTGGCGCCTGAGGGCGGCCCTGACCCTCCTGTTGGCCCTGGCCGCGGGCGGGCTCTACGGCCTGCGCCGCTGGATGGCCTACCAGGCCCCGCTCACCCTGACCTTCCACGATAAGACGCTGGAGGCCCGCGACCCCTCGGGCGGAGTGGTCTGGACTCGCGAGATGCCCAGGGCCATCCAGTCGGCCATCTACGGCCACTTCGGCCCCGGCGGGAAGCCCGCCGTGGCCTGCGCCACAACCTGGGCGGCCGGTTTGAACACCGTCTTCTCTACGGACGATCAGTCCAACACGCTGTTTCTCCTTCCGCCTCTTTTCGGGGCTCTCCCTGACGGACCCGGGAGCGCCTCAGCCGATGCGCCTGGCCATTCTGGGCGGACCCGCCTATGGGCTGGACGATGCCGGCGGCCTCCGGAGCCCCACCGGCGTGGTGCCTCCGCCGGAGGTGTCGCTGGGGCGGCTGAACGGGGGACTGGCGAACCTCTGCGCCCTGCGCGACTCGGAGCAGTGGGAGGAACTCCTGCCTGACGCCCGCGCCTGGTCCCGGGGCGCCGAGGGGGCTTACGTGTGGCTGGGCCGCCTCTTCCAGGCTCAGGCGTTCATGGGCCTTGGGAGGTACAACGATGCTATTCGCCTCCTGGATGCGGGGATGGTGGCGGGAGGGGGTGGCGTCATCCCCCCTTACGCCTACCAGTTCCAGCTCGACAGCCTCTTCCTGAGCGGGCGCTACAAGGAGTGCCTGGCGATGGCGAACAACCTGTCCGCCGAGGTTCGTAGCGACAGGCCGGAGTTGGCCATCACCGCGGCTTGGGACGCCCTCTACTCCGGGGATCCCTCGGTGGTGAGCCACTGGCTGGCCCCGGGCAGCTTCAGCCGCTATGGTTGGGAGCCGGACCTCTTCGAGGGGATCGAATCCTTTCTGAAGGGCGATTTCGCCGCGGCGGAGACCCAGTTCCGGGGCATGCTGGTTTCCTCGGGACGACACATCTCCGATCCCGGACGGTGGCTGGTCCAGGCCCTCATCAGTGAAGGCAAGCTGAAGGAGGCCCGCCAAGTTCTGGATGAAGAGGTCTCCGCCTTTCCCGCCGACCACCTCGACGGTGGCGAGACCGAGCTATGGCTTCGCTGGAACGAGGGCTCGAGGGCCGCGCTCGTGGTGTCGCGGTTCGACGCCATCCTGGCCAAGAAGCGGGCGGAGGCCCCGACTACCGTACAGACTCGTGCCCTCCTCCCTATCACCCTCGCCCGCACCGCCGCCGTCCACCGGGCCGCCGGCCAGAGCGCCGAGGCCGCTCGTCTGAAGGCTGAGGCGCTACGCCTCGCTCCATCCAGTTGGAAGCCGCTCATCGAGGACGTCGCGGCAAGCCGATAGACGCCAGGGCTCACCGAGGAGGTGCTGAGGGTCGGAGAAAGGGACGAATTGAAGATTGAAGAGAAGATCGAGGACGGGCCTTCATAGCGGCCGCGATTCATGGCGGCCAAACGGCTCCGGCGCTCCGGTACGGCTTCTCTGGGCTGTCATCCTAGTGTTGTGTCCCCGTCATGTGTTTACAATGGCCTTTTCCCGGGACACAATACTTCCCAAGGGGCTCCGCCCCTAGGGCGCCCGCCTTCGGCGGGCTGTTACCCCGAAAGAGCGGGGAGGTTTCCTCCCCGCACCCCTCCGTGTGCTGTCTGTCGCCTGCTTCCCTTGTGAACCTATCACTGAGACAGCACACCAGCAAGCGAAGCGCGTCCCCCAGATTCCGCGATGGAATCGCACTCGTAGGAGCGCCGCCCCCGGCGCGACGGATCGTACGCGGGCACCGCATCCTGGTCGCAGGGTCACCCGGTTCGCGGCGAGGCGCCGCTCCTACGCAGGCGTTGAGCCGCTATCGCGGAATTGGAGCGTCCAGGATCGCTCTGAGGTTCGGGCGAGAGGCAGGATTCCGGACTCCCTTCGGTCGCCGGAATGACTGTGAAAAGGGCGGTCGCCGGGATGACTGTGAAAAGGGCGGTCGCCGGAATGACTGTGAAAAGGGCGGTCGCCGGAATGACTGTGAAAAGGGCGGTCGCCGGAATGACTGTGAAGGGGGCGGTCGCGACAATGACTATACAAGGGGCGGGCGCCGGAATGACTGTAGGGGGGCGGGCGCCGGAATGACGGCGCTCCTTGGCGGCAAGCGCCTCGATCCCTTCCACAGGTCCGGCGGTCCTTCTTCGACGGCCTCCCCTGCCCTACTCACCTACTCACCTACTCACCTACTCACCTACTCACCGCGCCTATTCCTTCTCCGGCTTCAGCCCATACTTCTTGAGCTTCAGGTAGAGGTTGGGCCGGGTCATGCGGATTTCGCGCGCCAGACCGGCCATGGAGGCGTGGTGGCCTTCCATCCGCCGGAGGAAGTACTCCTCCTCGAACCGCTCGTATGCCTCCGACCAGGGAAGCCGCCACAAGCCGAGGTCCCGCTGCCCGCTGCCCGGGTGGTAGCGCTCCAGCGCCGCGGCCACCATCTCCTCGGTGATGACGTGGCTTTCGCCCATGAGGACCATCTGCTTCACGACGGCCTGGAGCTGGCGGACGTTGCCGGGCCAGGGGTAGCTTCGCAGCGTCTGGACGGCCTCCTCCTCGAAGCCCCTCACCGCCTTGCCGAACTCGCGGTTGGCTACGTGCAGGAAGTAGTTGGCGAGCAGCAGGATGTCGCCGTCCCGCTCGCACAGGGGGGGGATGCGGATGACCGTTCCCGCCAGCCGGAAGTAGAGGTCCTCCCGGAAGCGGCCGGTGCGGATTAGTTCCGAGGGGTCCTGGTTGGTGGCGGCGATGAACCGCACGTCCACGGGGCGGCTGCGGCTGCTCCCCAGGGGGGCCACGTGCTTCTCCTCCAGCACCCTCAGGAGCTTGGGCTGAAGCCCTACGGGCAGGTCGGCGATCTCATCCAAGAACAGCGTGCCCCCGCTGGCCTTCTCGAACAGGCCCGCGCGGCTCCGGTCGGCCCCGGTATAGGCGCCCCGCTCCACGCCGAAGAGCTCGCTCTCCAGCAGGGTCTCGGGGATGGAGGCGCAGTTGATGGGCACGAAGGCCCCCGCCGACCGCTTGGAGAGCCGGTGGGTCCTCCTGGCGAGGAGCTCCTTGCCCGAACCGGTGGGCCCCAGGAGCAGGACCGGCACGTCGGTCGGGGCCACCTGGCCCACGGTCCGGATCTCCCTCAGGAGGGCGGGACACTGGCCCACGATGGGCTCGGCCGAGTCGGGGTCGGCCGCCAGACCCGCCTCGATGGCCCGAATGTGGTCCGACAGCTCGCCCACGCGCCGCCCGTGCTGCCCTAGCTCCTCGGCCCAGTGCAGCACCAGACGGCAGAGGACGTAGAGCACGGGCAGGGCCTCCTGATGGCGCAGCATCGGGTCTCCGTCCGCCTCCGAGACGCCGAGGAAGACGGCGCGCTTGCCGCCGAAGGGAATGGGCAGGACCGCCACGCCCAGACGGCCTTTGCCCTGCGCCAGCTCCACGGCGGCCATCCTGGGCAGCGCGGCCAGTTGCTGGGCTCTCTCCGGCGTGATCTGGGCCCCCGGGAAGGGGCCCGCTTCTCCCTTCAGCGTGAGCAGGCTGCCCTGCCACAGGTAGCACCGGACGGCCCGGCAGACGAGCGCCTCGCGAAGGAGCCTGCAGAGCATGGTCCACTCCTGCCCCGACTTCTCCTCGGCGAGGAAGGTCCCCACCAGGCGGGCCACCTCCTCCACGCTGTAGTGGCGGCGGTTGGGATCCTCGCCCGCCACCACCCGCCCCGTCCGCCCCAGGCTCACCGTGCTCAGGAGGCGGAACCCCGGAGGAGCCTCCGCGGCGGGCTCGGACTCGGTGGCCGTATTCGCCAGCCGGAGAAGCGCCTCGCCGACCCGCAGGACCGCGCCGTCCTCCAGCACCCCCTCTGGAAGCTTCTCCTCGTTCAGAAAGGTGCCGTTGGTCGAGCCCATGTCGCGAAAGCGCAGTGCCTCACCCGCGCGCCGCAGTTCCACGTGCCGCCGCGAAATGTACCTTCCCCTCAGCGGGATCTCGCACTCAAGGCTCGATCCCGCCGCCCAAGGCCCAGGCCCCGAGAGGTAGAGGTCGAAGGCCAGCCGCGAGGGAAGCATGATGCTCAGACGAAACGGCTTGCCGCGGTCCCCTTGTCTGTCCAAGCGGTCCCCCGCAATCATTCGCCAAGAGTGCCTTATCTCCATCGAGCCTATCATAGGCGACATGAATGGTCTTGCGCAAGAATCAGCTGTATCGTGAATGGCACAGCCTGTATCAGAATGATGACAGCTTCGAGCGCGAGCGTCACGACGCCTGAGTTCGACCCGATGCACGTGCATGCCACCGAGCGCCGGGAATCGATGGGTGGGGCTGGGACGACTCTGGGCGAACCGCTCTTGGCATAGGCCATGCAAATGTCTTCTGGCAAAAGGCGCGAGAAGAGGCCGCGCATCCTTGGGCAGGAAGCGAGGTCTTTTCATGTGCCTCAAGCGCATTGGGATGGTAAAGAATCGAGAGCCGTCGGTGTACTCGTCTTAGGAAAGGGTGAATGCCTTGCAACAAGACGCGAGAGATCGAAAAGGGGAGAGAGAGCCGAGTCCGTTGGGTGTCCTCCTGTGGCCTTCGGATGGTTTCTACAGGGGCGTTCCCTGCACTTGTACGGGAGAGGAGCCCTGCAAGGGGGTCCTCTGTAACGGCGAATGCGGCTGCGAGGCCTGCGCCGCTGCCGCCGCCGACAACAGCCGTGTGGTGGGAGCGGGACAGGGCGCCTGAGCCGGGGTGTGAAGCCTTGCGAGGGTTGACGGAGATTTCCAAAAGAGGGGCAGCAACCTCAACATAGATATTTCCAGGCCGGTGTGCTTTCCCCCCTTTCTCCTCGGCCTCTCTTCTCCTCTGAAATAACGGACTTTCATCCCTCACGGGCGAGAGGCACTCTCGTGAGGTATGCTAGCGAGTAGAGCAAGCCCGGAATCTGATTCCGGACAAGCCGGAATGACGTTGATGAGGGGGAGTCCGGACAAGCCGGAATGACCTTGGTGTGCCGGCCACCGGACGCGAGTCGCGGCCAAGCGCCCGCTCCCAATGCCACCAGAAGTCCCTGTTGCGGGAGCCGTCGCCCGATGGGGAGACTCCCCGCAGCAAGTCCGAAGCCCTCCGCGCTCTCTGCGGCTCTGCGGTGAAACCGTCTCTCCTCCACCACGCCCCCACTAGCCGTGGATGGCGCGTTTATCCACGTTGAGAGCGGCCTCCTTGAGGACTTCGCTCAGGGTGGGATGGGCGTGGCAAATCCTGCCGATGTCTTCGGCGCTGCCGCCGAACTCCAGGACGGCGACGGCTTCGGCGATCATGTCGGAGGCGCGCGGCCCCACGATGTGGATGCCGAGGACCCTGTCGGTCTCGGCGTGGGCGATGACCTTGGTCATGCCCTCCTCGCTCCCGAGGCTCTTGGCGCGGGCGTTGGCCTTGAAGTAAAACTTG
This sequence comes from Acidobacteriota bacterium, assembly GCA_021787565.1. Lineage (GTDB taxonomy): Bacteria > Acidobacteriota > UBA4820 > UBA4820 > DSQY01 > DTPS01. The sequence goes on along the minus strand of JAJYLT010000029.1, from coordinate 27,990 downwards.
CCGGTCTTCACGGGGATCCCCTGCTGTTTGCACTGCTCCTCGGTGAGGCCGACGCAGGCCAGCTCGGGGTGGGTGTAGACCACGTTGGGGACGGCGTCGTAGTTGACGTAGCCCGGCTTGCCGGCCAGGATCTCGGCCAGGGCCACGCCCTCCTCCCCGGCCTTGTGGGCGAGCATGGGGCCGCGGATGAGGTCGCCGATGGCGTAGACGCCGGGCAGGTTGGTCTGGAAGCGCCCGTCCACCTTCACGCGGCCCGCCTCCTCCAGCTCCACGCCGGCCTCCTTGAGGCCCGCCGCGCCGCTGTTGGGCCTGCGCCCGACGGCCACGAGCAGCCGGTCGCACTGAAGGCTCTCGGCCTCGCCCTTGTCGTTCTGGAAGCTCACGGTGACCTTCTCGCCCTCGACCGACGCGCCGTTCACCTTGCAGTTGAGCTTGAAGACCATGCCCTGGGCCTTGAGGGCGCGCTCCAGGAGCGTGGACATCTGGGCGTCGGCGAAGGGGGCCACGCGGGGGAGGAGCTCCACCACCGTGACCTTGGCGCCGAGGCGGTTCCAGACGCTGCCCATCTCCAGGCCGATGGCGCCGGCCCCGATGACCACGAGGCTCTGCGGCACCTGGTCAAAGGCGAGGGCCTCGGTGGAGGTGACCACGCGCACCCCGTCGAAGGGGAGGAAGGGGAGCTGCACCGGCACGCTGCCCGTGGCTAGCACCACCGCCTTGGAGGCGATCTCCCTCTCGCCCTCCGCGCCGGAGACCGCCACGCGGCCTGGGGCCTTGAGGGTGCCCGTCCCCTTGATCACCGTCACCTTGTTCTTCTTCATCAGGATGGCGATGCCGTCGGTGAGCTCCTTCACGATGGAGCCCTTGCGGGCCATCATCTGGGGCAGGTTGAGCTTCACCGAGGCGGGCTCGATGCCGTGCACGGACAGGCCGTGGCGCGCCTGGTGGAAGAGCTCGCTCGATTCGAGCAGAGCCTTGGAGGGGATGCAGCCCACGTTCAGGCAAGTGCCCCCGAGGGCCGCGTCCTTCTCCACGAGGGCCGCCTTGAGCCCCAACTGCTCCGCGCGGATCGCGCACACGTATCCCCCCGGCCCCGCTCCGATGATGATCACGTCATAGGTTTCCATCATTCAACTCCTCATTCACCGTGGCCTCTTCCGCGTCATTCCGCGGCATCCCTCCAGCGGGCCTCTGACGCGGAATCTCGTTGACGAAGGACCGCGCGGTTGCCTCACGGCGGGATCCTGAGCGAGCAGGCCGTTGAAGGGTTCCTCAGGATGACGCGAGCGCCCGTCGAAGGGTTCCTCGGATGACGCGAGCAGGCCGTTGAAGGGTTCCTCAGGATGACGCATACAGGGGCCGGCGGTCGGCCGTCGGAAGTCCTCGCTTTTCGCTTCCCGAATTCCGAATGCGCCTTCGGATTCAACCTCTTCCCCCATTCCAGCCTGCTTCAGGCCTCCGTGCCTCCATCTCTGCCATTCCCCTCGTCCCTAGCCCCCCACTCACCTACTCACCTACTCACCTACCCACTGTCCTCAGATCTCCAGCATCAGGCGCTCGGGGTTCTCGATGCACTGGACGACCCGCTTGAGGAAGGAGACGGCCTCGCGGCCGTCCACGATGCGGTGGTCGTAGGAGACGGCCAGGTACATCATGGGGCGGATGACGATGGCATCCTCCACGACGACGGGCCGCTTCTTGATGGCGTGCATGCCCAGGATGGCGCTCTGGGGGGGGTTCAGGATGGGAGTGGAGAGCAGGTTCCCGTAGATGCCGCCGTTGGAGACGGTGAAGACGCCCCCGGAGAGCTCGCCCAGGGTGACGGTGCGCTCGCGCACCCGCTTGGCGAGGGCTGCGATGGCCAGCTCCACCTCGGCGAAGCTGAGCCGGTCGGCGTCGCGCACCACGGGCACCACCAGCCCCTTCTCCGAGCTGACGGCCACGCCGATGTCGTAGTAGTGGTTCTGGACGATCTCGTCCCCCTGGATCTGGGCGTTGACCTGGGGCACGGCCTTGAGCGCGTCCACGGCCGCCTTCACGAAGAAACACATGAAACCTAGCGGGATGCCGTATTTTGCCTGGAAGACCTCCTTGTAGCGCTCCCGCAGCGCCAGGACGCGGGTCATGTCGGCTTCGTTGAAGGTCGTGAGCATGGCCGTCTGGTTCTTCGCGAGCACGAGGCGCTCGGCGATGCGGGCGCGCAGAGGGCTCATGCGGGTGCGGGTCTGGCGGTCGGCAGGCGGGGGCGCCTGCCCCACGGTGGAACCAGGCTGCGGGGTGGCAGGCGGGGGCGTTCGGACGGGCGAGGGCGCCCGTCCCTCCAGGCTTTCAAGGGCCTGTGGTGCGGCGGCCCCCGGCTGTGGCAAGGCAGGCGGGGGCGCCTGCCCCACATCCGCCCCCGGCTGTGGCGCGGCCGCCCCCGGCCGCGATCCCGCCAGGTACCTCTGGACATCTTCCTTGGTGATCCGGCCCTCCTTGCCCGTGCCGGAGATGGCCGCCGGGTCGAGCTTGAACTCCTCCACCATGCGCCGTACGGCTGGCGAGAGGGTTCCGGATTCGCTCTGGGCGGTGATCTTCTCTCGGGCCTGGGCCAGGCCGGCCGGCGCGACCATCGGGGCGCCGAGGGTTTGGGGCACCGGGAAAGAGGCAGGCGAGGGCGCCTGCCCCACGGTGGAACCGGGCTGGGGTGTGGCCAACGGGGGCGTTCGGACGGGCGATGGCGCCCGTCCCTCCAGGCTTTCAAGGGCCTGTGGCGCGGCCGCCCCCGGCTGTGGCAAGGCAGGCGGGGGCGCCTGCCCCACATCCGCCCCCGGCTGTGGCGCGGCCGCCCTCGGCCGCGAATCGGCCAGGGCCTCGGGCGCGGGGGGCGCCTGGGGGCGCGCCGGGGCGGGGGGAGCCTCGCCCGCGGCCTTCTCGTCGAGCGAGCCCACCTCCTGGCCGATCTTCACCGTCTCGCCGGCCTGGACGGCGATCTTGAGCCGGCCGGCGGCGGTGGCGTTGATGGTCATGGTGACCTTGTCGGTCTCGAGGACGAAGAGGGAATCGTCGGTCCGGACGCTCTCCCCGTCGGCCTTCAGCCACTCCGTCAGGATCCCCTCCGTGATGGATTCACCGACGGCCGGTACCGTCACTGGCGTGCTCATGCGCGATCGCTCCTTTGGATTCCAGGCTTTCATCGCCTCTCTCGATACCCAAGGCCGCCCTCACTACCTGATCCTGCTCCCGCTGGTGGGCGTGGTGCGAGCCGATGGCCGGGCTCGCCGAGGCCCTGCGCCCGCAGTATTGGATCTCGATGCCCTGGAAAAGCCCCCGCAGGCGGGGCTCCATGAAGCTCCAGCCCCCCCGGTTCCGGGACTCCTCCTGGGCCCAGACCACCTCCGAGACGCCCCGGTACTTCTGGGCGATCTCCGCCATCGGGCCCGTGGGCCAGGGGTAGAACTGCTCCACCCGGACCAGCGCCGCTCCTTCCACGCCGTCCTTCTCGCGGCGGTCGAGGAGGTCGTAGAAGAGCTTGCCGCTGCACAGGACGAGGCGCCGGGCCTCGGCGGGCGGGGCCGGGTCGTCCAGCACCTCCCGGAAGCGGCCGGTCGCCAGCTCGTCCACGGGCGAGACGGCCCTCGGGTGGCGCAGCAGGCTCTTGGGGGCCATGACGATGAGCGGACGCCGGAAGGCCCGCTTGAGCTGGCGCCTCAGGGCGTGGAAGTAGTTGGCGGGCGTCGTGAGGTTGACGACCTGAATGTTGTCCTCGGCGCAGGCCGCCAGATAGCGCTCCAGATAGGCGTTGGAGTGCTCGGGCCCCTGGCCCTCGTAGCCGTGCGGCAGGAGCATGACCAGGCCGCTCGCCCTCTGCCACTTGGCCAGGGAGCTCACGACGAACTGGTCGATGATGACCTGGGCCCCGTTGGCGAAGTCGCCGAACTGGGCCTCCCAGATCACCAGCATGTGGGGCTCCGCCAGGCTGTAGCCGTAGTCGAAGCCCAGCACCGCCGCCTCCGAGAGCATGCTGTTGTAGACGCAGAACTTGGCCTGCCCCTCGCGGATGTGGTTGAGAGGGATGTAGCTCTCCTGGGTGTTCATGTCGCTCCAGACCGAGTGGCGGGAGGAGAAGGTGCCGCGGGCGCTGTCCTGGCCGCTCAGGCGGACGGGAAGCCCCTCGTTCAGCAGCGTGCCGAAGGCCAGCAGCTCGGCCGTGGCCCAGTCCACCTGGCCGTGCTCCTCCACCGCCTTGAGCACCTCCGGCAGACGCCTCGCCACCTTGGGGTTCAGGGCGAAGCCCTCGGGCACGGTGGTCATGGCCCTCGCCACGTCGCACAGCGCCGGGTGGGCCACCGCCGTGGGGGCCGGGTCGTGGGAGTACGGGGCCGAGAGGCCGCGCCAGACCCCGCCGAAGGCGTAGAGGTCGGGCTCCATGGCGCCCGACTTGGCCTGCTGGAAGGCGGCCTGGAGCCGGGTCTGGAACTCGTCCGCGAAGGCCTTCTCTTCCTGGGGCGTCAGCGTTCCCGCCTTCACGAGCTGGGCGGTGTAGAGCTTCAGAACCGACGGACGGCTCTTGATCTTCTTGTAGAGGACCGGCTGGGTGAAGGCCGGCTCGTCGCCCTCGTTGTGGCCGTGGCGGCGGTAGCAGACCATGTCCACCACCACGTCCCGGCCGAAGGTCTGGCGGAACTCCAAGGCCAGCTCGGCCGCGGTGACGACGGCCTCGGGGTCGTCGCCGTTGACGTGGAAGATGGGGGCCTCGATCATCTTGGCCACGTCCGTGCAGTAGATCGTGGAGCGGCCCTCCTTGGGCGAGGTGGTGAAGCCGATCTGGTTGTTGACTACGAGGTGGATCGTGCCGCCCACGCGGTAGCCTTCGAGCTGGCTCAGGTTCAGCGTCTCGGCCACGAGCCCCTGGCCGGCGAAGGCGGCGTCGCCGTGAATCAGCACGGGAATCACCTCGCGCCGCTCCTTCGTGTCGCCCTCCCGCCGCTGCTTGGCGCGCACCCGCCCGAGGACCACCGGGTCCACGGCCTCCAGGTGGCTCGGGTTGCTGTTCAGGGAGACTCGGACGCTCTTGGCCGTGCGGTGGCTCCGGTGGACGCTGGAGAAGCCCCGGTGGTACTTGACGTCGCCGTCGCCGCCGAAGGAGTCGGGCAGGAGGTTGTCCTCGAACTCCGAGAAGAGCTGGGCGTAGGACTTGTCCAGGATGTTGGCGAGTACGTTGAGCCGGCCGCGGTGGGCCATCCCGATCACGACCTCCTCCACCCCGAGCTCGGGCGCCATCTCCACCAGCGCGTGCAGCGCGGGGATGAGGGACTCGGCCCCCTCCAGGGAGAAGCGCTTCTGGCCCGGGTAGCGGCTCTGGAGGAAGGTCTCGAAGAGCTCCGCGTCCACGAGGCGCTCCAGGGCCATCATCTGCTTGGCCTTGTCGAAGGCGGGCCGGTTGCGCGCGGGCTCCATCCTGGCCTGAAGCCAGCGGCGCACGGCCGTGTCCTGGATGTGGATGTACTCCACGCCGATGGAGCGGCAGTAAGTGTCCTGGAGGATGCCGACGATCTCCCGCAGGGGCGCCCGCTCCGGCCCGCCCAGGTGGCCCGTGTCGAAGACGCGGTCCAGGTCGCGCTCGGAAAAGCCGAAGGCCTCCAGCGCGAGGGCGGGGTGGCTCGTGGGGTTGCCGCCCAGGGGGTCGGTCTGGGCGATGAGGTGGCCCTGGCTCCGGTAGGCGTAGATGAGGCTCGCCACCTGGGACTGGGCGTGGGCCTGGTCCGCCGCCGCGCAGGTGCGCGGGCAGGTGGCCATCTCGAAGCCCTCGAAGAAATAGCGCCACTCCTGGCCCACCGAGCCGGGATCGGCCTTCCACTGCTCGTAGAGGGATTCGACCAGGGCCGAGTTGGCCACCGCGGCCGCGGCGCCTCCCGCCGGGCCGGTTCCTTCTTCAGCGGACATGAGGCTTGTCTCCTTCTTCACTCTCCATCGCCGGGGCGTCCGTCCGGGTTGCGGGGCACGGGCCGTGCCCCGCCAGGGGCCAAACCGGACAACACCTTCATGAGTCCAACGCCTTCACCGTGATTTTATTCGCCTTTCTGGCCGCTGTAAACGGGAGCGCAGAGCGGGGTTACAAGGGAGAAACTGGAGAAGGGGGATCTCGGCCGCCTCGGAGCCATCTGCCGGATCTGTAAGATTGGGCGGATCGAGGTGGCCGGGACCGGCTTCCGCCCCGTCTCGTCGATCTCCTCCTCCGTTGTCAAGCCCTCCTCTGCGGCTGCGATCGCGGATGGTAGCCCTCCGGGCAGGAACACGCGGACCAGGGAGGCAGGAGTCGATGGGAAACGAAAGACAGCCCGCCAGAAGCGACTGTGGAGTTGGGCACAAGTCGGAGACGGGGCGGGGATTCTCAATTCGTTGCCGGGTTATCTTGCCATGCTCCCCCCATCTCCGCGATGGGGCCGCCTCTATAGGAAAAGGGAGGAGACGGAGGCCTCGTCGTGGATGCGGCGGATGGCCTCGGCCAGGAGCGGCGCCACGCTGAGGACGTCGATCTTCTTGCAGCGCTTGTCCTTGTCGCCGATGGGGATGGTGTCGGTCACGAAGAGCTTGCTGATCTTGGACTTGTTGAGGCGGTCCACGGCCGGGCCCGACAGGACGGGGTGGGTGCAGGCGGCGTAGACGCGCTTGGCGCCGTACTCGAGGAGGGCGTTCACCGTCTCGCAGAGGGTCCCCGCCGTGTCGATGATGTCGTCCACGATCACGCAGTTGCGCTTGCGCACGTCGCCGATGACGTTCATCACCTGGGCCACGTTGGCCACCTCGCGCCGCTTGTCCACGATGGCGAGCTGGGCGTCCAGGCGCTTGGCGTAGGCCCTCGCGCGCTCCACGCCTCCCGCGTCGGGCGAGACCACGGTCAGGTTCTTGAGGTTCAGCTTGGCGATGTGGTTCACCAGGACCGGCGCGGCGAAGAGGTGGTCCACCGGCACGTTGAAGAAGCCCTGGATCTGGGCGGCGTGGACGTCCACGCAGAGGAGGCGGTCGGTGCCGGCGGCCTCCAAAAGATCGGCCACCAGGCGCGAGGTGATGGGCACGCGGGGTTTGTCCTTGCGGTCCTGCCTGGCGTAGCCGTAGTAGGGGATCACGGCGTTGACCCGCTGGGCGGAGGCGCGCTTGAGGGCGTCGAGGATGATCAGGAGCTCCATGAGGTTGTCGTTGACCGGCTGGCAGGTGGGCTGGATGACGAAGACGTCCCGCCCCCGGACGTTCTCGAGGATCTGGCAGTAGTTCTCGCCGTCCGAGAAGTTCATGAGTTTGATGGAACCGAGCCGGATCCCCAGACAGTCGGCGATCTTGGCCGCCAGATCCAGGTTCCCCCTCCCCGACAGTACCACCGTGCGTCCGTCCATGGCCTCACACCCTCTTTCATAAGCGAAGAATGGCTGGGGAGGGTGGATTCGAACCACCGCATGCCGGTTCCAAAGACCGGTGCCTTACCGCTTGGCGACTCCCCAGGATGCCGGCGGAACCCTCCTCCGCGCCGACAGGATAGCAAGTCGCCGCAGCGGGGGCAAGGCACAGGACGGCGGGGAGGAAAAGAACCACCACCACGACACGAAGGCACCAAGGGCTGGAGTAGGGCGGAAGGAACAAAGCACACCCCAGGCACCGAGGATTTGAGAGAAAAGCCGAAAGCGGAAAGAAAGGTTCACCGCGGAGACGCGAATTACGCGGAGGGATTGGGGATTTGGAATTCCCTAATTCCGCGATAGCGGCTCAACGCCTGCGTAGGAGCGGCGCCTCGCCGCGAACCGGGTGACCCTGCGACCAGGATGCGGTGCCCGCGTACGGTCCGTCGCGCCGGGGGCGGCGCTCCTACGAGTGCAATTCAATCGCGGAATTTGGGGAATTGGGGAAGTTTGCGTTTCCCTTCTCACTTCTCACTTCTTACTTTTCACTTCTCACTCCTCACTTCTCACTCCTCACTCCTCACTCCTCACTCCTCACTCCTCACTCCTCACTCCTCACTCCTCACTCCTCACTCCTCACTCCTCACTCCTCACTCCTCACTCCTCACTCCTCACTCCTCACTCCTCACTCCTCACTCC